>JAFIFG010000057.1 GCA_020832135.1 Clostridiaceae bacterium | reverse complement strand
CCCTTGCAAATATGGTGAATGGTGTAATTATATTAGCAAAGGTACTGGCTATTTTCATGTCTAAATTTATGGTAGTATATGAACCTATTGGTATTTATAAATTGTAAATGGATATTATATACATTTATTGAACACTAGTGTAATATTTATTGAAAGAAGTTAAGTAGTACTCCACCCATTTGTGCAAACAATGGTGCAAATACAACAGATACTATTGTCATAAGCTTAATTAAAATATTAATAGATGGTCCAGATGTATCTTTAAATGGATCCCCTACAGTATCACCTACAACTGCTGCTTTATGTGGCTCACTTCCTTTACCACCATGATTTCCTTCTTCAATATATTTTTTAGCATTATCCCAAGCTCCACCTGCATTTGCCATCATGATAGCCATTAAAACACCAGCTACTAATGCTCCTGCTAATAATCCACCTACTGCTTCTGGTCCTAATAGTATACCCGTTAAGATAGGTGCAGCCACTGCTAACACTCCAGGAATAATCATTTCCCTTAATGCAGCTGCTGTACTGATATCAACACACTTAGCATATTCAGGTTTTGCTTTGCCTTCCATGATTCCTGGAATTTCTCTAAATTGTCTTCTTACTTCTTCAATCATTTCAAATGCAGCTTTACCAACAGCCTCCATGGTTAAAGCTGAGAATAAGAATGGTAGCATACCACCAATTAACATACCAACAATAACACTTGGGCTAGTTAGATCGATTACTGCTAAGTCTACTGCTGCTGTATAGGTTGCAAATAATGCTAGTGCTGTTAATGCAGCAGAACCTATAGCAAATCCTTTACCTATAGCTGCTGTAGTATTACCAACAGCATCTAATTTGTCCGTTATAGCTCTTACTTCCTTAGGCAGATCACACATTTCTGCAATACCACCTGCATTATCAGCAATTGGCCCATAAGCATCTACAGCAATAGTCATTCCGGCTGTAGCAAGCATACCTACAGCCGCTAGAGCTATACCGTATAATCCTGCAACACCATATGCTATCAAAATACCTAATGATATTACTAAAATCGGACCTGCAGTTGATACCATTCCTACAGCTAGTCCACTGATAATAGTGGTAGCAGGTCCAGTTTCAGATTGCTGTGCAATTTTCTTTACATGCTTAAATTCACTAGAAGTATATCTTTCTGTAATGTTTGCTACTAATAAACCTACAATTAATCCTGTTATAATAGCTAAAAATCCAGAAATATTACCTAGTAACCATCTACTTAAAATAAATGCTACTACTACTGTAACCCCACCACTTACATAAGTACCCATATGTAAGGCTTTTGATGGGTCTGTACCTTCGTCGCCTTTAACAAAAAAAGTTCCTATAATAGAAGCAATAATTCCTGTAGCTGCTAATAGTAATGGGAATAATGCTCCTTCTGTTCCATAAGCCGCTAATCCTAAAGCAATAGCCGCTATAATAGAACCTACATAAGACTCAAATAAGTCTGCACCCATACCAGCAACGTCACCTACGTTATCTCCTACGTTATCAGCAATAACAGCAGGGTTTCTAGGATCGTCTTCTGGAATACCTGCTTCTACTTTACCAACAAGGTCAGCACCTACGTCTGCTGCCTTTGTATAAATACCTCCACCAACACGTCCAAATAAAGCAATAGAAGATGCTCCTAAAGCAAATCCAGTGATGATTTCTGCAGCCTCAGCTTCAGGTCTAATGCCTGATAAGAAGATAAATAATCCCCCTACACCTAAAAGACCCAATCCTACCACAGACATACCCATAACGGCTCCACCTGAGAAGGCCACACTTAAAGCCTTGTTCATACCACCTTCTTTGGCACCATTGGCAGTTCTTACATTAGCCTTTGTTGCCACCCTCATTCCAAAGAATCCAGCTAAGCCTGAGAACACTGCTCCCACCACAAAGCATAAAGCTGTTAGAGGATTAATACCTATTGCCAAAACTACAGCTAGTACCACAACAAAAATTGCAAGAGATTTATATTCTCTTGTTAAGAAAGCCATAGCCCCTTCTTGTATATAAGAAGCAATTTCCTTCATTCTTTCATTTCCAGCATCTACTGCATTAATTCTATTAGTAAGTACAAATGCAAAAATTAGTGCTACTATTCCTATAATTGGTGCTAAAACAAATAAACCCATTTTTTTGTGTTCCTCCTTAATTATTCAGTTTTATGATAGATAAATAATTACTGAATTGCTACTAATAAAATAGCTACTATTATAAATAATACAGCTCCTATAGAAGTAACTTTACTTAACATACCTTCATATCCTCTACCTTGTTTTCCCCATAATTGTTCTGCTCCACCTGTGATGGATCCTGAAAGACCTGCACTTTTACCAGATTGCATTAAAATACTTCCAATAAGCACAATACTAGTTATTAATTGAAGTACCATAAGTACGATTCTCATGTTCTTTTCCACCTCCTATCACTGTAATTAACATAGATATTGTAACATAGCCATTATGTAAAATCAACCAAATTATTTACTAATAAAGCTAATAAGGGTAGTCAACTACCCTTATTAGCTATTGTTGGTATTTTTTGTATTTTTATACTTTCAACACCTTCTATTTTTTAAGGTTATAAAAAACTTTTTCCCCTACAAATTGACCAGATGCACTTAATAGATCCTCTATTCTTAGTAGTTGGTTATACTTAGCAACACGATCTGTTCTAGCAGGAGCTCCAGTTTTAATTTGTCCTGCATTAACAGCAACAGCAATATCTGCTATAGTAGCATCTTCTGTTTCTCCAGATCTATGAGAAATAACTGTAGTGTATCCAGCTCTTTTAGCCATCTCAATAGCATCTAAAGTTTCAGTGATTGTTCCTATTTGGTTTAATTTGATTAAGATAGAATTAGCTGTTTTGTTGTTAATTCCTCTTTCTAATCTTTCAGTGTTAGTTACAAAAAGGTCATCTCCAACGATTTGAACCTTATGTCCTAACCTTTCTGTCATAAGCTTCCAACCATCCCAGTCATCTTCAGCTAAACCATCTTCAATTGAAATGATTGGATATTTGTTGCTTAAATCCTCATAGAAACTTACCATTTCTTCAGCTGTTTTTGTTACACCTTCTCCAGCTAATTTATATATTTTTTCATTTTCATCATATATTTCTGTTGCAGCTACGTCTAATGCCAATTTAATATCATCTCCTGGTTTGTAACCAGTTGCTTCAATAGCTTCAATAATTACCTGTAAAGCTTCCTCATTTGATGCTAAATTAGGAGCAAATCCACCTTCATCACCTACACCAGTAGCTAAGCCTTTCTTTTGAAGAACAGCCTTTAGATTATGGTAGATTTCTACACACATTCTCATACCTTCGCTAAAGCTTTCTGCACCTACTGGCATAATCATAAATTCTTGAATATCTACATTATTATCAGCATGAGCTCCCCCATTAAGAATATTCATCATAGGTACGGGTAATTGCTTTGCATTTACACCACCTAAGTATTGAAACAACGGAAGACCTAATTCTTCAGCAGCGGCTTTTGCTACTGCCATAGAAACACCTAGTATAGCATTAGCACCTAATTTTCCTTTATTTTCAGTACCATCTAAGTCTATCATCATGTTATCAATACCTACTTGGTCTGTAGCATCAAAGTCCACTAGTTCAGGTGCTATGATTTCATTAACATTTTTCACAGCTTTTTGAACACCTTTACCTAGAAATCTACCTTTATCTCCATCTCTTAGCTCTACTGCTTCAAATGCACCTGTAGAAGCTCCAGAAGGTACTATAGCACTGCCCATAACACCACTTTCTAAGTAAACCTCTACCTCTATTGTTGGATTACCTCTAGAATCAAGTACTTCTCTTGCATATACATCACTAATAATTGTCATATTTTTCTCTCCTTCCAAATTATATCTTTATATTATATTTTATTTTAAAATTAAACTGTTTCCTGTCATTTCCTCTGGTTGCTCTAAATCCATAAGTTCTAGTAAGGTAGGTGCTATGTCAGCAAGCTTACCTTCTTTCCGAAGCTCTACACTTCCACGCCCTACTAAAATCAAAGGAACTGGATTTGTAGAATGAGCGGTCACAGGGCCACCTGTGATTTCATCAATTAACTCTTCTGAATTTCCATGATCAGACGTCACAATAGCCTTTCCGCCTTTTTCTAACAGTTTATCTATCACTCGTCCCAAGCAACCGTCTACTTTTTCTAAGGCTTTTATTACAGACTCTACTTTTCCAGTATGACCCACCATATCTGGGTTAGCATAGTTTAGTACAATAAGATCATATTTTTCTTCATCTATTGCCTTAAGCATTTCCTCTGTTACCTCTTCAGCACTCATCTCTGGCTTAAGATCATAGGTTGCAACCTGAGGCGAAGGGACTAACTTCCTATCCTCCCCTGGGTTTGGGATTTCTATTCCACCATTAAAGAAGTAAGTTACATGAGCATATTTCTCGGTTTCAGCAATTCTGAATTGAGTTAAGCCTTTTTTGCCTATGTATTCGCCTAAAGTATTAGTTAAAACCTGTGGCTCATAGGCTATATTAACTCCTTCAATGCTTTTATCATAAAGGGTCATGGTTACATAGTGTAAGGAGAAATGTCCTTTACCTCTTTCAAATCCATCAAATGACTTATCCACTAATGCCCTAGTAAGCTGTCTTGCTCGATCAGGTCGGAAATTGAAGAATATAATACCATCATTTTCATTGATAGTGTCATGGCTACCTTCTGCATTTGGAATAATTGTAGGCATAACAAATTCATCATTTTCATCTAATGAGTAAGCCATCTCTACAGCCCCCACTGCATCCTGTGCAAGCCTTCCCTCTCCCAATACTAGAGCATCATAAGCTAACTTAGTTCTTTCCCATCTTTGATCTCTGTCCATTGCATAGTATCTACCTGAAACAGTAGCTATTCTTCCCACTCCTAGCTCTTCGATCTTGGCTTCTAGTTGAGTCATATATTCCTTAGCACTTTGAGGTGGAGTATCTCTTCCATCTAGAAAGCAATGTACATAAACCTCCGTAAGGTTATTTTTTTTAGCCATTTCTAGCAATGCATATAAGTGTTTGATATGGCTATGTACACCTCCATCTGATACCAATCCCATAAGATGAAGTTTATTACCTTTTGACTTTACCTGTGAAATAACCTCTAGAAATTTTTCATTTTCATAAAAGTCTCCATCTATTATGGCTTTAGAGATTCTAGTAAGCTCTTGATATACAACCCTACCTGCACCTATGTTTAAATGTCCAACCTCTGAGTTCCCCATTTGTCCTTCAGGAAGGCCTACTGCCATACCGCTGGCTTTGACTTCAGTGTATGGATAACTGTTTTTTATTGTATTGTAATTAGGTAGTTTTGCAGATAGCACTGCATTACCCACTTTTTTATCTCTTATCCCAAACCCATCTAAAATTATTAGTGCTACGGGGCTTTTCATATTAATCTTCCTTTCATGCATCAATGTTACAGCAGATAGCTTAAAAATTAATGATGGCTGAAAATTCTTCTGCCTTTAAGCTGGCTCCTCCTACAAGGGCTCCATCTATATCCTCTTGGTTCATAATTTCCGTTGCATTAGCTGCCTTTACACTTCCACCATATTGTATCGCTACCACTTCTGATACTTCTTCACTGTATGTTTCCTTTACTACATTTCTAATATAAGCAATTACATCGTTAGCATCCTCTGGTGATGCTGTTTTGCCAGTTCCGATAGCCCATATTGGCTCATAGGCTATGACTATTTTCTTAGCATCCTCAGCTTCAACACCTTCAAAAGCCTTTACTGTTTGTCTTTTCACTATTTCATTTGTTGTATTGCTTTCTTTCTCCTCAAGAGTTTCTCCTACACATAAAATAGGAATCAAATCTTTTTCTAAGGCTTTCTTTATTTTTTTATTGACAGTTTCATCTGTCTCATTAAAATATTGTCTTCTTTCTGAATGTCCAATGATTACATACTCTACACCCTGTTCCGTAAGCATATCAGCAGATATTTCCCCAGTATAGGCTCCATTATCTTCCCAGTGCATATTTTGAGCACCTAGCTTTATTTTAGAACCTTCCACAGCTTTCCTAACATCTGCTAATACTGTAAATGGGCAACAAATAACAACCTTGACATCTGTTTTATTAGCTTCTTCCTTTAGCTCATTGGCTAATTTCACAGCATCTTCAATAGTATTATTCATCTTCCAATTACCAGCTATAATTGGTAATCTCATGGAATCAACTCCCTATTATTTATTTTCTAATGCATCAATTCCTGGTAAAATCTTGCCCTCTAGAAATTCTAGAGAAGCTCCTCCACCTGTGGAGATGTGTGTCATTTTATCAGCAAATCCAAATTTTTCTACAGCTGCAGCACTATCTCCACCACCGATAATGGTAGTTGCATCACTTTCAGCTAATGCTCTTGCTACTTCCTTCGTCCCGTTAGCAAATCTTGGCATTTCAAATACACCTACAGGACCATTCCATATTACTGTTTTAGCATTTTTAATTTTTTCATTGAATAATTCTACAGTTTCTATTCCTATATCTAGTCCCATAGCATCAAAAGGTATTTTGTCAGCATCTACAATCGAAGCTTCAGCATCAGCACTAAATTCTTTTGCAACTACTACATCTGTTGAAAGAAGCAACTCAACGTTCTTTTCCTTTGCTTTATTCATTAAGTCCTTAGCCAGTTGAATTTTATCTTCTTCTAATAAAGATGTACCTATTTCATATCCCTGTGCCTTCAAGAAGGTATAGGCCATTCCCCCACCAATTAATAGACTATCAACTTTATCAATTAAGTTTTCAATAACACCTATTTTGTCAGAAACCTTAGCCCCCCCCAGTATAGCAACGAATGGTCTCTCTGGATTTTCTAAGGCTTTACCCATGAAATTCACTTCTTTTTCTATTAAGTAGCCCATAGCTGATGGTAAAAATTCTGCTACACCAGCGGTTGAACTATGGGCACGATGTGCTGTACCAAAGGCATCATTCACATATAATTCTGCCAAGGATGCTAGTTCTTTAGAAAATACCTTGTCATTTTTTTCTTCTTCTTTTCTATATCTAACGTTCTGTAATAAAAGAACTTCTCCCGGCTTTAGATCTTTAGCTAAGGTTTTAGTTTCTTCCCCTACAACCATATCATCATTAGCAAAAGTTACATTTTGTCCAATTAATTCAGAAATCCTTTTTGCTACAGGAGCTAAAGAGTATTTAGGGTTTGGTTCTCCCTTAGGTCTTCCTAAATGAGACATAAGTATAACCGCAGCACCTTTTTCTATTAAATATTTTACAGTAGGCATAGCAGCCCTTATTCTTATATCATCCGTGATATAAGCATCATCCTTCATTGGAACATTAAAATCACATCTTACTAAAACTTTTTTTCCTTCAACAGCTAAACTTTCTACAGTTTTCTTATTTAACAAAGTCATTATTACCCCTCCATATTTGAAAGCAATGCTTTATTTGTTTAATTATTTTACAGGATGCACTAATGGTTAGTAGCATCCTGTAATATCCATCTGCAAATTTTCAATTGTTTTTATAGTCCTTTTCTTACTACATAGGAAACTAGGTCTACCACTCTTACTGAGTAACCCCACTCGTTGTCATACCAAGATACGATCTTAGCCATATTTCCTTCCATCACCATTGTAGATAATCCATCAATAATAGAAGAATGTGGGTTTTGTCTGTAATCCATAGAAACCAATGGTTCGTCTGAATAGTCTAGTATTCCTGTCAATTCACCTGCAGCAGCTTCCTTTAAAGCTCCATTAATTTCTTCTGCTGTAGCTGACTTTTCCAATTCAACAACTAAATCAACCACTGATACTGTAGGCGTTGGCACACGCATAGCCATTCCACTTAATTTTCCTTTTAGTTGTGGTAACACTAAAGCCACCGCTGCTGCTGCTCCTGTTGTAGTTGGTATAATAGATTCGCCAGCTGCTCTAGCACGTCTTAAATCCTTGTGTGGTAAATCAAGAATCTTTTGGTCATTTGTATAGGCATGAATGGTTGTCATTAGACCTTTTTTAAGACCAAATTTCTCATCAATTACTTTAGCAAAAGGTGCTAAACAGTTGGTCGTACAAGAAGCGTTTGATATAATGTGATGGTTTGCTGCATCATATTGTTCTTCATTTACTCCCATTACAATAGTAACATCTTCCTGTTTTGCTGGTGCAGAAATAATTACTTTTTTAGCTCCTGCTTTAATATGTTTGTTAGCTAATTCTCCCGTTGTAAAGATGCCAGTAGATTCTATTACGACTTCTACTCCTATATCCCCCCAAGGAAGATTTTCAGGATCTCTCTCTGCATAAATTTTAATTTCCTTGCCATTTACAACTATAGCATTTTCTTTAGCTTCTATAGTTCCATTAAATTTACCATATAAACTGTCATATCTTAATAAATGGGCTAATGTTTCAGGGTCTGTTAAGTCATTAATTGCTACAATTTCCCAGTCTCTGTTTTCCTCTACTGCTGCTTTAAATACATTTCTCCCAATTCTTCCAAAACCATTAATTGCTACTTTTACACTCATTCATATAACCTCCTAATTAATATAGTTCATATAAAATTCTTCCACTTTATAGTGTTTTTATATATTAAAATTTTTTTAATAATTACCTAATATTTCTAAAGCTGCAGCTTCATCTGTAACCAATATCATGGATTTTTTTAACTTTGATATAGCTACTATGGCTTCTGCTTTATCTTTACCACCTGCAACACCTATAACAGTAGCTATTTTTTCAAAATCCTTAAAGCTTATACCTATAGTTTTCATTTCATATACTATCTCACCGTTTCTATTAAAATAGTACCCAAAGGCTTCAGCTACTGCTCTTGCATTCTTTAACTTTTCTGTAACACTCTCAGAAAGATCTCTTCTTGTGGCCATCTCATTTGCTCTGCCGATACCAAAAACCAGTAAATTAACAGATTTTATTACTTTTATTATTTTTTGTATTTCAGGGTCCTGTAGTATAATGTCCATTGCCTGCTCTCCCAAGCTGTCGGATGCATGTAGAAGTTGATATTGACATCTAAGCCTTCTAGCCATCTCTGCTGCTATGGTATTGGCTTGACTCTCTACTTTTTTTCCTAACCCACCTCTAGCTGGAACTACTACAATATTATTGTGTTTTGTAGACTTTGTTATACCTTTTGCCACAGCTGCCATGGTATTTCCACCAGTAATACCAATAATATTATTATCAAATATCATACCTTCTATGACTTTAGCTGTAGCTTTTCCTATGTCATCTAATACATATTCATCTTCTTCAATGTTGCCAGGGACGACAATTACTTCTCGTATATCTAACTTTTTCTTGAGCCTTCCTTCAATATACTTAATATCTCGAATAGAGTATATGTATTCTAGTAAATACTCTATGATTTCTTCACCTTCTTGTGTAACAACCATGCCTGCAGAATTTATTTCAATGAGTCCTTGTTCTTTGAAAAATTCCACTTCAGTTCTAACAACTCTCTCTCCTATAGCTAATTTATTTGCAAGGCTTCTTCTTCCTATAGGTTGAAGTACGTATATGTTTCTTAAAATAAGATATCTTTTTTGAAGTAGCTCTACCATCTCAGGAATAATTTTATTTTGTAAACTAATAAACTCCTTCATTTAGCTCTCCTTCTTTCTGGTGTAGGACTATTTAAGTCCCTATGTATCATATTGTGTCCCTGTAGGAGCAAAAAAATAATTCCTCAGTACAAATAAATTATATAGTATATTATGGTATTAATCAATGGTTTTGTGATAATTTTTTTCATAAAAGAATATAAACCTAGGATTTTTAAATACCTAGGTTTATATATGTTTTTTTCTTCTTGATGATGAGGGTATATTCATATCATCTCTGTACTTGGCTACAGTACGACGTGATACATTAATTCCCTTTAAAGATAATTGTTTACAGATTTTATCATCACTTAAAGGTTTGTTAGGGTTTTCTGCTTCTATTATTTCTTTAATGTAGTTTTTAATACTCTCAGATGCTACTCCTTCCCCACTGTCACTTTCTACTCCACTTGAAAAAAAGTATTTTAATTCAAATATTCCCATAGGTGTATCCACATATTTTCCATTAGTAGCTCTACTGACAGTAGACTCATGAACATCTATTTCATTAGCTACCTCTTTAAGTGTCATGGGTCTAAGGTGTTTTTTTCCATGTTCAAAAAAGTTTTTTTGCTTATCTACTATTGTATGAACTACTTTATAAATAGTTTGTCTTCTTTGTTCAATACTTCTTATTAGCCAGACAGCTGAATTTAATTTATCATTTAAAAACTTTACGGTTTCCGAGCTTTCAGTAGCATTGTTTAATAATTTCCTATAATCTTCTCTAATAGTAAGTTTAGGAGCATTTTTATCGTTTAAAATAACAATATATTCTTCACCGACTTTTTTTATCTCTGCATCCGCCACTATATAATTATTGTTAATAGAAGCAAACATTCTACCTGGCTTAGGTTCCAAAGTTCTTATAATGTCACATATTTGCTGTATCTTCTCTATAGTAATTCCTAATTTTTTAGCTATATAAGGATATTTATTTTGTGCTATTTCTTCTAAATAATTCTCCACTATATTGTAAACGTTATCATCCTTAATTCCTAACTGCTCTAATTGTATGATTAAACATTCCTTCAGGCTTCGTGCAGCTACACCAATAGGATCAAAGGTTTGAATAATTTTTACAATATTTTCTATTGTAGCAGGTTCTTCATGAAGTTCTTTTGCAATTTCTTCAACAGATATAGTCAAGTATCCATTATCGTCTAAGTTATATATAATGTACTCTCCTATCTCTTTATATTTATAATCTAAAAGAGTCATATGATATTGAAATAAAAGGTGTTCCTGTAAAGTCATTTCTTTGGTGGTGAAATTTTCATAGTTAAATTCATTTTCTTTATCATATTTAGGCTTAGAGTATTCGTAGTTGTCAAAATCCTCCATGTATTCCTTCCAATTAATCTTCTCTTCTACAGGATTGTCCTTATCATTGTTATACTTATCCTCTATATTACTCTCTACCTCTAATACGGGATTAATTTCTATTTGTTCGTCAATATATTGCTCCAATTCAAATGTAGCTAATTGAAGAATTTGTATGGCCTGTTTTAATTGTGGTGTCATCACTAACTTTTGTGCCTGCTCCAAATGCAAATTATATCCCATCTTCATAGTGTTCACCCCTTTATTTCATACTATATACCTATATTATAGCATTTCATGGAGGCAAAATCAAAGAATTTAGTTTTTGATTGGCATAATATTTGCATACAAAAAATTTCCAGCCTAAGCTGGAAATTTTTATCTTTCTCCTTTTTCGTAAGGTGTTCCAACAGCCGCTGGTGCTGCCGCTCTACCTACAAATCCTGCTAAAACAACTAATGTTATTACATAGGGGATCATGGATAGCAGTGATTGTGATATTTCAAAAGGTGTGCCTGGTCTTCCTAAATAAACCACCAAACCGTTAGAGGCACCAAATAGCAGACATGCCCACATGGCACCCTGTGGCTTCCATTTACCAAAGATCATTGCCGCCAATGCAATAAACCCATGACCGGAAACCAAAGTAGGTCTAAAGTTTGATACAATGGCTAAACTCATGGAAGCACCACCGAATCCAGCTAGTACTCCTGACAAAATTACACATAAATATCTTATTCTAAATACATTAACACCTAATGTATCAGCTGCCCTTGGATGTTCTCCTACAGCTCTTATCCTTAAGCCTAACTTCGTTCTATAAAGTGTGTACCATAGAATAAACACTAAGAAAAAAGCCATATATACAGTTGCATATTGATTAAAAATAAAATCAAAAAAAGAATTTCGAGGAAATACACCATTAAGCGGTCTTGGCATTTTATTTCCTGAAGGAATAGCCTTCGTCATAGTTGCACCTTCAAAGAAAAGTCTACTTAGAAACAGTGCTATACCAGGTCCTAAAAAATTCATAGCTATACCTGATACGACTTGGTCAGCTTCAAATGTTACTGATGCAATGGCATGAAGTAAAGCTAAGCCTCCTCCTGCAAGACCGGCAGCTAAAAATGCCAACCATGGATTTCCTGAATAAAACCCAACAGTAGCTCCTATTAAAGCCCCAATTGTCATCATACCCTCTAATCCTATATTCACGACTCCAGAGTTTTCTGAAATAACTCCACCTAGGGCTGCATAGATTAATGGTGTAGAGTACATCAAAGTGGTACCAAGAATAAATCCTAAACTATCCAGCATTTTTAGCACCTCGCTTTTTCTTAAGTTGTTGAGCAAAATATTTGATAAGCTTTGGCATTGCTATAAAGAAAACGATAGTACCAATCATAATATTTATTACTTCTGTCGGAGCACCTAATGTTGGTTGGATTTTTGTTCCTCCATACTGTATGGCACTAAATAATAGTCCTGCTAATACAGCTCCAATAGAAGTATTTGCGCCAATTAATGCAACGGCAATACCATCAAAACCATATCCCTCCATGGCCGCTAGACTGGCGATACTTCTTGAAATACCCATAACATGTAATCCTCCAGCAGCTCCCGCTAAGGCTCCTGCTATTATCATTGAAGTCAGCATACTCTTGGGAACATTAATTCCAGCATACTCTGCTGCATGTCTGTTAAATCCTACCGCTTTAAGTTCATATCCTAAGGTTGTTTTATTTAATAGGTACCATACGATAACAGCTAAAATTATAGCAACTACAAATCCCCAGTTTACAGGTGTCCTTAAAATATCACCAAAAAATTCACTGCCCCTCATCCATTCTCTACCCTCTGGAGTTCTTTTCCATTGTTCTAATACAATAATACGGGCACTTTCATGTATTTCATGACTTCTCTGTGCACCTGGTCTTTGGAAGCCTTCTATTCTAACAATATAGTTGTTTAAATATAATGCTATCCAATTCAACATGATAGTTGAAATAACTTCATGAACACCGAATTTCGCCTTAAGATATCCAGCTATACCACCCCATAGTCCAGCAGCTGTAATTGCTGCTAAAAATACTAAGGGTATATGTATGATAGCTGGTAATTCAACAGCATATCCAACAACAGCTGCAGCAATGGCCCCTATAATAAACTGTCCCTCTGCACCTATGTTAAACAAACCTGTTCTAAAGGCAAAAGCCACTGATAAACCTGTAATAATAATAGGTGTAGACCGAATAATAGTCCATGCTATGTAGCTTGGTCTACTAAATATACCTTGAATCATAATGGTATAGGCTTCTACAGGGTTAAATCCTGCTAGGGCCAATACGACAGCTCCTATAAGAAATCCTAAAATAATCGAGGTAATAGTAAAAGCTAAATTCCCCTTTGCTAGAAAATCTATTACTTTATTACTTAAAGATTGTTTTTTCATTGTTGACTACCTCCCCCTGCCATCATAAGGCCAAGGCTCTTTTCATCTGCATCTTTTGCATCTACAATACCTACAATCTTTCCTTCGTATATGACTGCAATGCGATCTGATACATTCATAACCTCGTCTAGCTCTAACGAAACTAATAATACAGCTTTATCATTATCTCTTTGTCGAACTAAAGATTTATGTACAAATTCAATAGCTCCTACATCTAACCCTCTTGTAGGTTGGGCGGCAATCAATATATCAGGATCATTTGTTACTTCTCTAGCTATAATGACCTTCTGCTGATTCCCTCCTGAGAGAGCTCTAGTTTTTATAGTTTCATCATTTGGTCTTACATCAAATTTTTCAATTAAATCTTTTGCAAATTTATTTATTTCTAACTTATTTAAAATGCCATTTTTAGAAAAGGGTTGTTCTCCATAATTCTCTAATACCATATTTTCTGCAATAGTATAATCTAACACCAAGCCTCTTTTTTGTCGATCCTCCGGTATAGAAGCTATCTTGTTTTGAAATATCTCTTTAGGTGTTTTGTTGGTAACATCATTCCCATTTACAGTAACTTTGCCAGATGTAATGCTTCTTAATCCCGTCAATGCTTCTATTAGTTCAGTTTGACCATTACCATCTACACCAGCAACACCTAAAATTTCACCAACATGTACCTCTAACGACAAACCTCTTACAGCATCTATACCTCTATTATCCTTAACTACAAGATTCTCAATTTTAAGACCTACGTCGCCTCTTTGCTTCTGTTCTTTTTCTACTTTAAAGCTAACCTCTCTACCTACCATTTTTGAAGCTAGTTCATCTTCTGTAGTAGATTTAACCTCTACAGTATCTACATGCTTACCTCTTCTTATAATGGTGCAATAATCAGCAGCTTCTTTAATTTCTTTCAATTTGTGGGTGATTATAATGATAGTCTTTCCTTGAGTAGTAAGATTTCTCATAATTTGTATAAGTTCTTTTATTTCTTGAGGTGTCAGAACGGCTGTAGGTTCGTCCAATATTAAGGTATCTGCTCCTCGATATAATGCTTTTAATATTTCCACCCTTTGTTGCATACCTACAGAAATATCCTGAATTTTTTCATTAGGCTTTACATGTAATCCATATTGTTTAGATATATCTTCAACATTTTTCACTGCTTTTTTCATATTCATAGTACCTAAAGTACTAGTTGGTTCCATACCTAGCACTATATTTTCTGCTACAGTAAAGGGCTCTACCAACATAAAATGCTGATGCACCATACCTATTCCTTTTTTAATTGCAACATTTGGGTCTGTAATGTTAGTTTTTTCTCCATTAATGTATATCTCACCCATCGTCGGTTGATAGAGACCATAAAGTATATTCATTAAAGTTGATTTACCAGCACCATTTTCTCCTAGTAATGCATGGATTTCTCCTTTATGCACTGTAAGGTTAATGTTATCATTTGCAGTAAAATTTCCAAATTTTTTCGTTATATTTTTCATTTCAACCACTTTATGGTCAAAATTAATGTTCTTCAATAACTTCCCCTCCATTTCTATCTATATTTTGGTGTTTTAAAAATTGTACACTTATGCATCATATATTTAGCAATTATTCCTTCAAATATATACATAATTTAATGCACATTTGTAGTAAATTACAAATTTACACTAAATTATACCATAAATTTTGTTAAAATACTTTATGAATTAATTATAAACTCCTTAATAAATCAAATGTATATATAGTATTAATTTGTTTTTATTTGCTAAATTCATACTAATTATAATTTGTAATTTTGGTAACATTATTGAAAATTTAATTTAAAACATTCATAAGTGCAAATGACCTTTAAGAACAATAAAGGCTCAGGCTTTATACCTGAACCTTTATTAAACTTATACTTTTAATTACTAGTTTTCTTCATATTCTTCTTTATTATTCGGTACAAAAATTTCACCAGCTATAATTTGCTTTTCAATTTCCTTAACTTCTTCTAGTAATTCAGCAGGCACATGTTTGTCAGAAGTTGGAGCAATACCTACACCACCATCTTCTAAACCATATACTACTGTTTGACCTCCTGGGAAGTTTCCAGCCTTTAATTCTTCTGCAATGTTAAAGATAGCATTGTCAACTCTCTTCATAGCAGAGGTAATAACATGGTCAGGCGCCATATGGTTTTGGTCCATATCAACACCAATAGCATATCTATCTTGTTCAACAGCAGCTTCAATTACACCATCACCAGTTCCACCAGCAGCATGGAATACAATATCTGCTCCTTGTTGATACATTTGAATAGCAATAGATTTACCAATTGCAGCATCTACAAAAGAATCAGCATATTGCACTAGAACTTCTGCATCTGGATTAGCATATTCAACTCCAGCCATAAATCCATAGTGGAAACCATGAATAACTGGGAAGTCCATACCACCAACAAATCCTACTTTATTAGTTTCAGTCATTTTACCAGCAATGTATCCTACTAAGAAGGATGCTTCATTAGCTCTAAATTCAACACCAACTAAGTTCTCAGGTGTATCATCACCATAAGAATAGTCGATAATTGCATACTTTTGATCAGGATTGAAATCAGCAGCATCTAAGATGGCATCTCCCATCATAAAACCAATACCCCAAATTAAATCATTTCCTGCATCTAATAATATCTCTAAATTTGATTCATAATCTGCATCTTGTTGTGACTCTACATAGTTTACTTCGAATCCTAATTGATCTCTTGCTGCTTGATGTCCTTCCCAAGCAGATTCATTAAAGGACTCATCGTTAACTCCACCAACATCTGTTACCATAGCCATTCTTACTGGTTCTTCTTGTGGCTCTACTGCTTGATCCTCTGTCTCAGCTAGTTCTTGATCTGGAGCTGGATCCTCAGCGGTTCCACCACCACAGCCTACTAATGCCGTTGCAATAAGCAGCATTACAAGCATTAAAGCTAATAATTTTTTAAACATCTTCAAATTACCTCCCTTTTTCTGTCTATAATTTTATTCTCCCATGTTTTACTGGGTAATTATTACTATTCTATGTAAATGTAAAAAATCCTTCTAAACCTGGAAAATTTAATGACTTAACAGTATGATTCTTATTTATATTATTATTCTTATTTAAATAATAAAAGACCTCATAGTATGAAGCCTTTTATTATTTGTTGATTACTATCACTTAGCAATCGCTTTTTTCACCAGCTACAAAACCTTCTTTTTGCAATACTTTTATCGCTTTGTCTAACTTTGATTCACTCACCATTACCACCGGGCCTGTACACCCCATACCACTTTCTGCATAAATGTTATTTTTCCATAATGTTTTTACTGCATCCTCTAGATCTAATATGTCTATCCCTGCAATAGAACCTGTTACTACTTCCTTAGGTGGAGCTATTATTTCTTTTTCTTCACTAGCACTACCCTTAGATTCTTTTACTAACGACTTCAATATTTCTTCTAATTTTGCTGCTTTAGCAGCCTTAAACTCTTGTTTTGTTAATTCCTTTAAGTTCCCTCTTACTAGATCTGCTGCATATTCAATTGCATTGGCTATTACAGGGATTCCAGATGCTCTCGACAATATTAATACAACTCTGTCATATCCATCTCCTATGCCAGGACCATACCCATAACCTACAGATTCATAATCTCCACCGGTTGTATAAGAGGAGAATATCTTCATAAAGATATTACCAGTCAAGGTGTCCTGCACCATTACATCAGGTGTGCCTGCTAATAAATCATTACCTCTCATAACACAACCACCATCTGCTCTCATAGATTCAGTGAAGTTTATTTTATATCCATTCTTATCTAATTCCTTTAGTGCCATTTCCACCTGTCTTGCACCATCTACATTTAAAATTCCAACAGTTGGCTCTTTTATACCGGTGGCTTTAGCAGCTATAATCCCATTCAGTGCATTTTTCACCATTGCTTGGGTTCTGTGGGGAGAGGATGTGCCAGTTGTAGTGGCTATAAACATCTCCTCACCTTTTGCTGGAGTAATAACCTTGCCCACTGTAGATACTCCTATGGGGAAGTTATAATGCAATGTTACACAAGCATCTATTTCCTTAGTATCCAGTAGGTCTTCCATGACTTTATGCATTTCTTCTTCACTGTTTACTTCTACAGTTTTTAATGTTGATTTTGTTTTAGGTCCTATTAAAACTACTTCATAGCCACTGCTTTTCTTTGTAGCTATTTCTGCTGCTTTAACTAGGTTTTCTACACCATGCTCACTACCTAAAGTTGTTAACCCAATTTTTATTTTCTTTCCAAAATCACCAGTTTCTATTGCATCGGCTATTTCATTGATTACCTTACCTATGGTTTGTTTTATTACTTTATTATCTGTCATTGTTTTCACCCCTTATTCTTGTAATAAGTGTGACGCTAGGTTTCGCATTGCTTCACCTATCATAGCCTTGATATCTGCCTCAGATACCGTAGCTGTTGTCTCTTCTTGGGCACCTGTATTTTTTTCCATAATAATAGATACACCATCAAATTGATTTGTCATTCTAGCCAAAAATAGACTTCCTTTTCCTACAATCATTACTCTTTGTATTTCTTCATTTAAAAAGGCTTCTCTTGCATGACCTATATATGGCACACCTGAAGGTATATGCCCTTGAGTTGGTGCCCAACCCGGCATACCGTGTTTTAGTCCAAAAGTTGGAACATCTTTTCTTTCAAGTTCTCCACGTTTTACTCCTAAAGCTGCTATCATCTTGTAGTTGGCTTCAGGCACATCCCCTGCTCCAGCTGGTTTTGTCACATCTGGATTTTGCATTTCTACTGAGTATTTGTCTACGTCAGTTATTTTTAGGTCTCCTTTGTCCAGCGGTGCTGCTATTAAAGATGTTATTACCGCCTGTGGAGATGACCCAGTTCCCACTGTATGTCTTCCTAATAAATCAGTTCTCAGAATAGGATTCACTCCATCGTTTTTACTTACTAAAACTGCAAAACCACCTAGAATATCTTCTAGAATTGGCATTTCTTTTTTTACATGGTCTTTTCCATTCATACCTAGTTTAGCTGTAGCTCCACCTGCTACCACTACTACGTTTTCGTATACTCCCGCTTTCACCAGTGCCGCCGCTTCAATCAGCGCATGTGTTGGTGCTGCACAGAAGGCTCTAGTATCTGATCCGGTAGCATTTACTGCTCCACCCATCTCAGCTATTGCTTTTGCAAAGTTCCCGCCGCCTCTTTGATTCATATCTCCACAAGCTTCTTCGGAGCACTCTATTACATACTCTATTGCCTGTGGGTCTATGTTGTTTTTATCTAATAAGTGTAGGAAAGACAATACTCCTGTTGCTTTTACTACTATGTTTTCAAACATGATATGGGCGTTTAAATTAGGGTCTACTTCATGAGCTCTTTTTACACAACCTACCACTTGATTTTCGTGATATATAGCCTCTGCATGGTATTGCTCTATTGCTTGGTTTATATCTTCTAAATCATCGCCTTCTTTAAGCTTTGCCATAAGATTTTCATTCATTAGTGGATGATTGGTTAATTTTTGTTTAACTTGTTTACTAAAGTTCTTTTCCAAAGATACTAAATCAAAAGCATCTACTATCTTCATCAACCCTATAAATTCATCCTGTGGCATAATTTCTCCAAATTTAGAATAACGCTCTGCACCCTCTACAACCTTATCGTACCATGGCATTACATAGTCCCTTAATTCTTCTGGTGTGATTTTTCCTATATAGACCTGGTTTGGCGGATAGGATACTACTTCTTCATAGCTTCTTAAATGGTTATGTATCTTTTTAAGATATTCTGATGCTGGATTTGATAATCTTTCCATTGTTTGGGTAGTTCCATTGTGAATGATCATATCTGGTGTATGGGCAAGAATATACGATGTTCCTTTTATTACTGCATAAGACATTTTAGTCACCTCCGTGAATTTTTAAAAGTTTATTATAAAAAAGTCAACCTTTACATAGGATTTAAAAAGATTATAACTTTCTATTAGTTATAAAATATTATGAAATATGCCAGCTGTCAACAGCAGCTGGCATATCTTGTTTAGTCTTCAAATACAGTTTGACCTTCTACTTCTATCGTCAAAGCTTTTAAACACTTTTCAACAAGTTTTCTTCTTAAAGCTTTTTCGTCTTTTGGCTCCAAGGCAGGATTGCCTAATGGATGTGGTATAGCAACAGCCGGAACAATTCTGTTAGCACCAACTGTTAGGGATATAGGTACTACCGTACAAATGTGAACTACTGGTATACCAGCTCTTTCAATTTCTTTTACCATTGTTGCACCGCAACGTGTACAGGTGCCTCACGTGGAAGTAAGGATAACAGCTTGAACACCATCTGCAATTAATTCCTTTGCAAATTCTGCTGCGAAAGCTTTAGAACTTGCAACAGAAGTACCATTTCCTACAGTAGTATAGAAATAATTGTGCAGCTCGCCAATGGCACCTTCCTTCTCTAAATCACGCAGTACATCTACTGGTAATACTCTATCTGAATCTTGATTAGCATAAACAGGGTCATAACCACCATGAGCAGTTTCATGATCTGCTTCTGTTAAATCAGTAAAATTTGAAATGTCATACTTACCATATTTTGATGCACTAGATGATTCTATCTTATCTGGATTTCCTTTTGGTACTGTTCCTCCAGAAGTTACTAAAGCTATCTTTGCTTTTGTTATGTCTTTTACAGCTGCATTCGCCTCAACTCTATCGAAGTCCGGCATAGGATACTCAGTAATGTACTCCTCACCCTTTAACTTCTTAATAAGCATGTTTACAGCTCTTTTAGAACCTTGTTCTTCAGCAAAATAGTTCCTTCTGATGCCTCTTGACATATACTTATCTTCTTCAGGTGCTCCTATTTCTTCACCCTTTAATAATTTAAGGGCAAACTTCGTCATATCTGGTACAGCTTTTCTCATAGCTGCAGCAGAATTTCCTGTTTCTATGATATATACACTTTTCTTATACATATCAGCTCCAGGGTTTTCTGTATACATACCTGTAATAACATCTATTCCTAACTCATCTTGAACAGCTTTAGCTATAGTTCCACATGCTACTCCATATCTTCCAGCATTAAAGGCAGGTCCTGCAATAAACAAGTCTGGCTGGTATTTTTTTACCATTTCCATAATTTCTGCCTTTGCTTCTTCTACATTTTCATTAAAATAAGAGTCTCCGCATATAATAGTGGCTACTATTTCTGCTTCTTCTTTAAGAGATGTGCTAAATGCCATTCCTGGCCCTACTACTTCTTCTCTAACCTCGGGTTTAATATCAGCCTTCTCTTCGCCACCAATACCAGCGAAAAACTGATTAATGTAATGAACAACTCTTTTTTTGCTCATACTTTCCCCCCTCTCTAAGTTTTTAACGGGATATTTAATTAATCATCAAATTTACAGTGTTCACTTCTAATAGAAGTCATTTCTTCTATTATCTCATCTACATTTAACACCATTTCCATCATACCTATTTGATCGTCAAATACTGTAGCATCAACTTCATCTTTAAATTGAGGTTCTACTACGTGATATACTCGAAGTCCTAACTGAACTCCTGCCAACGGACCAGCAAAGGTTGGATCTCCAGCTGTTACAGTTTCTGCAGCAAGTCCTGCAGCTTCTGCCTCAGCAGCTCCTAAAAGAACTACCATGTTTTCAGCTCCATGTTTTTCTGTAAGATCCTTTACTCTTTTTTGATTTTCTAAGTCCATTGCTCCTGCAGCGGTTCAGACAAAGCATTCAGTTGATGAGAAAACAACTTCTGCACCAGTTGTCTTTAAACACTCTTCAATGGCTGGTCCAGGAATTCCATCTCTGTCACCAACTATGATGACTTTTTTATCATCAAAACGTGCCATATTATCACCCTTTCCTATTTTTTAGAATATTGTATGTTTTAATTCAGTATATTTACTTAAGATCTTATTCTATATAATTAGTTTAGTAGCCCTTTGAAGAAAGCTTAACAAATCCTGTTTCATTAGTTGCACCTGTTATAGCTTGTATCTCTACTTCAATACTACCATCTGTTCTTAAACTTCCATCAAATCCTCCAGCGATAACATCAACATATTCTGTTGACCCTATAATTTTCTTCATAGGAGGTAATACAATAACTTCGTTGGCATTACCATTGGTTACAACAGCATCAGCCTTGGCATCTGCATCTGCAAGAGATTGAGATGCTCCATCTCTTCCTGCATATTCATCTGTTACAATAACAGTCTTGATGCCTTCATTTTCTATTTTCTTACAGTTCATGATTAAATCAGTGTCAGGGTTACCAAAGCCCTCTTGTGAAACAATAACACCGTCTAAACCAAGATACCTTGTTAATTTTGCTGTCCAATTTGAAGATCTCTCTTTATCAGCAAGATATACATTTTCATTGGTGATAATTACACCTACAAAGTTTATTTCTTTGCCATGTTTTTCATAAAGATCCTCGATAATGGAGTTGTTTTGATGTACATAGGTCGGGTTTTTGTCACATGCAGATACACAGTTACCACTAACAATAGCTCCGTCCATTGTTTCTGTTGGATAAAGCAATGTAGGTACGATTTTTTTTGCATCCACACCATATACATAGGTATCATGTAATAAACCTTGAGTTTGTAGCATATATACATATCCAACTTTAGGTAAATCAGGATATTTGGCTACAGATTCTAACAGAGGTTCTGTCTCATAATACTTTACTTCGTCTGGTTCAATGTTTTTAGCAAATTCTCCTAAAAATTGAGCCGCCTTTAATCCTATTGTTCTTACGGCTGCTTCATGCTCATGTTGCTTAATACCATCTGCTGGTTCTGCAACTACAACGATATTATGCAATTTAGAAAATGGTGTGTATTCTGCACCAGGACCTGTCATATCTATGATGCCTTCCTGGAAACCAACTATCTTTCCAGCAGTAACAACTGCAATATTCTTCAATGCATGAGTACGACCAGTTCCTACAGTGTCTACCTTACTAAGCATACCAGGGAATATTCCTCCTGGGCCTTCCACTTTAACTCTTGGCTCAATAACATCTTTTACAGGTGTGATTCTTATTTCTTCACCAGGATGAGCTAATTCAACATCAATGCTTTTAATGTGCTCGTCTCCACCAACAGCGGCTAGTAATTCTTCCTTATTGATATGAAGTATAGAATCTTCAATCTTTGTTGATTCACCAAATTTTACATTTTTTATAAAAATGTTTCCTAACTCTAGGCGCACAAACTTCACCTCCCTTTATTTTTGAACTTTTCTCCCCTAATAGGAAGAGTTTCTTGGGTAATCCAGCCATAATGGCTGGAAATTCACCAAGCTAACCCCGCAGTTCCTACGGTTAATGTATATTATGTTACTTATACATGTTTTTTAATCATAGCTTCTACATTAGCTTTACTAGCATCTTCTTTTGTTACTTCTTCAATCTTTTCACCATTTTTGTATAAAGCTATAGTTGGTAATCCTAATACTTTTTGTTTGATAGCTAATCTTCTAGCTTTGGTTGTATCTAATTTTACAAATTTAACTGTATCTCCATAGGCTTCTTCTAGGGCCTCAATATCTGGCATTAAAGCTTTGCATGGTTCACAGCCTTCACTCCAGTAGTCCACTAAAACAGCACCTTCTGCCTCCAATACCTCTTTCTCAAAAGTATCCTTATCAACTGCTAACATCCCCTTCACCTCCTTATCATAATAATTTTATTCTTCAAATACATTAGCAATATATTTTTCTGCTTGAATAGCTGCAATTGCACCATCAGCTACAGCAGTTACTACCTGTCTTAAAGACTTCACACGACAATCTCCAGCAGCAAACACTCCTGCTACATTAGTATTCATATTGTCATCTGTAATTAAATAACCTGCCTTATCCATATCTAGGATTTCTTTAAATAGTTCAGTTTGAGGTAGGTATCCAACGAAAACAAATATTCCAAAGGTTCCATCCTCTTCGTCTGCATGGTATTCATGTAATTCTCCTGATTTTACATTTTTAAATACTACTGATTCTACTAATCCATCGCCTTTAACTTCTTCTACTACTGTATCCCATATAAACTCAATTTTTTCATTTTTAAAGGCTTTTTCCTGAATGGATTTGGCAGCTCTTAGTTCATCTCTTCTATGTACAACAGTAACTTTTCTAGCAAACTTTGTTAAATGTATGGCCTCTTCTACTGCAGAGTCTCCTCCACCTATTACAAAAACTTCAAAATCCGTAAAAAAGTCTGCATCACATGTAGCACAGTAGGATACTCCCTTACCTGTTAATTTCTTTTCTCCAGGTACATCCATCAGTCTTGGGCTAGCTCCTCCAGCCATAATAATTGTTTTTGCTTTATAGGTTTCTTTTTCTCCTACTAATACCTTGATTTTTCCCTCTACTTGTACTTCTTTAATGGTGTCTTTTTTCATTTCAGCACCAAATTCCTTACATTGTTCCACCATTCTAGCTACTAAAGAAGGTCCAGTAGCATTTTCAATAGAACCAGGATAGTTTGCAACTTCATTGGTCG
Source organism: Clostridiaceae bacterium (assembly GCA_020832135.1). Lineage (GTDB taxonomy): Bacteria > Bacillota > Clostridia > Peptostreptococcales > Natronincolaceae > JAFIFG01. The sequence goes on along the minus strand of JAFIFG010000057.1, from coordinate 70,133 downwards.
TTGAAATCTGTCCCCCAGTCTTATCCTTTTCTAAAATCAAGGTGGACATTTTACCTCTTGCTGCATATAATCCTGCTGATAAGCCAGCTGGTCCAGCTCCAATAATAACTACATCATAAATTTTTTCCATATGTTTCACTCCCTCTTAATTTAACCTTATTTTATTTTTATTGCCAATAATTTACTATTTAAATCAAAACTTATCCTTCTATACTATCCATACCACTGGTTATAAGTGTATAATCAATTTCCTTGAAATCTTCTAGTACTTTTTCAGGCCAAGAAGGTGTTTTTTTTATATTTATAAATTTTGTTGCAGTGACTATACTATCTTCTATAATCATTAAAGATTCCATATTTAATTTTTCTTTATTTTGTGAAATCATAATACTTTTATAAGGTGTTTCATTGGGTTTTATGCTTCCTGACAAGGGGTGGGTTAATAATTCATGTCCCTTATGAACTAAATCCCTTGTTGTGGTCAAAACCTCTAAATAGCTTCCTTCCAAAAATATTACTTTGTATTTATCTTCATAGTTTTTTAAAACCTTAGGATTGTTAGTAATTATTATAGATTTCAAGTTGATACCTCCATAAAACACTTTTACTAGTTTATGTAAAATTATGTTTTTGATGTGCTGATTTTATATTTTTGCAAAACAAAAACAGAGATAATTATGTCAATGCCCCATTGCCATAATCACCTCTGTTGATTGACCTGAGAGTTTCCTTCTAAGTATATAGAAATTGCTCCTTCGGTGCTATTATAATAGCTTTCCAGAGAACTGTCAGAATACGGTCCTTTTGCCTGAGATATTCCCTAAAAAATGGCGAGTTTTTTAGCTTCCTCCTTCGGCGCCCAATGTGCAGAATGAATTCTATCTGCATTGGATCTCTCCCACATTCTTCTTCCAGTAATGTTTGTCATTAAATTTTTCTATAATTTTATAAAAGAGTATTTATTTTCTTTATATAATTTCATTATAATCGTAAACGTTTTCATAATCAAGTAGTTTGTTATAATTTTGACCATTTTTTTAAAAAAATTTAATAGTAGTATTATTGCTAGTATCACCAGTGTTTAAAATCCTATAAATTCATTTTACTTATGATAGAAAATAGCTAAGGTTCCTGGTCCTGCATGGGTTCCTATAGTACACCCAATCTCTGTTATAATAATCTCTTTAGGATTTAATTCATTTATTATTGCTTGTTTTAACTCCTGTGCCTTTTCAGGATTATTGGCATGAGCTACTGCGACAGTTTTATTATGCATATCTCCACCTCTTGCCTTTGCCAATTCAACCATTTTTCCAATGATCTTTTTATTTCCTCGGACTTTATCTAAGGGCTCAACCAGCCCTTCTTCTACTGTTAATATCGGCTTTACATTTAATATTGTCCCTATTGTTGCTTTCATGGGATTAAGGCGTCCACCTTTTTTTAAATACTCTAATGTTTCTACAGTAAAGATATGGTCAATTTTTGATTGCATGGCTATTAATCTTTCTACAATTTCTTTTCTCGATTTATTTTCTTTCACCAGTTTTGCTGCTTCATACACAAAAAAGCCTCCACCAAAACATAATGCCAATGTATCCACCACATCTATAGCATCACTGTTTAACTCTTTTTTTGCAAGCACTGCTGCTTGATGGGTCCCGCTGGCTTTAGAAGATCCGTTAATGCAAATCACTTCTTTTCCCTCATCCAATGCTTGTTTAAATGCCTCCATAAAGGTATTAGGGGTTACTTGGGAAGTTTGTGGAAGTTCTTTAACTTCTTTTAATTTATTGTAGAACTCCTCACCAGTTAAATCTACTCCATCACGATATTCATTATTTTCAAAATGGATCGTTAATGGCATTACCGTAATATTGTATTTATCTACGATGTCTTTAGGTACGTCCGTCATGCTGTCGGTTATAATTTGAATATTACTCATCCTTTACCCCTCCTATAAATTATATTCTCCCCAAACTACCTCATCCCTGGATAATCCCATTGTCTTAAAACTTCATAAGCTGCTATGGCTACAGAATTTGATAAATTTAAAGAACGAGCTTTTTCTATATTTAACATAGGTATCCTGATACAATACTCTTTGTTTTTATTCAAAACCTCTTCTGGAATCCCTTTAGTTTCCTTCCCAAACATAATATATGCTTCATCTTCATACTTTATATCACTGTGGGCTTTCTTAGCTTTTGTAGTGGCATAATAAATAGTAGCATTAGGATTCTTTTCAATAAATTCTTGGTAATTATTATAATATCTAAAATCCAATAAGTCCCAATAATCTAACCCTGATCTTCTAACTGCCTTTTCATCTAGTGAAAAACCCATAGGACCTATAATATGTAATACTGTTTGTGTAACTACACAGGTTCTAGCAATATTTCCTGTATTTTGGGGAATTTCTGGTTCTAATAGTACAATGTGAAGTGACATATTTTTTCCTCCTAAGTATAAATGATTATATCTTGAATTATAGCATAAAATTGGTAGTTTTAAACCCCTTCTTGTTTTGCATTCTTGTAAAAGTGGTATAGAATAGTAAAATAAGGGATATTAGTACTATATTTTGAAGGGAGAGAACTCATTTTGAATAAGTCATCAATAAAACTAACTCATTTAAGTCATAGTGGTTTCTTATTAGAAACCGATAACAACCTTTTGATTTTTGATTACTTTGAAGGTCCTTTAAATACTGAAGTTTTGAAAACTGAAAAGGATGTTCTAGTATTTGTTAGTCATAGTCATGGAGACCATTTTAGCTCTGAAATTTTTACATGGCAAGAGGTGAATAAAAACATACAATACGTCTTAAGTGATGATGTAGAAGCAACCATTCATCTAAATACTGCTCATTACATAAAACCCCATGAAACTCTACAGCTAGGGAATAAAGTCATACAGTCTTTTGGTTCTACAGATCAAGGTGTTTCCTTTTTAGTTGAAGTAGATAACTTTAAAATATTTCATGCTGGAGATTTGAATTGGTGGCATTGGAAGGAGTTTAACCAACAGCAATTAATAGCTGAGGAAACAGACTTTAAAAAAGAAGTTGAATATTTAAAAGGAACAAGTATTGATATTGCCTTTGTTCCAGTTGATCCTAGGTTAGAAGAATTTTATTATCTTGCTGGAAAGTATTTTGCTGAAACAATTCATCCTAAAATCCTGGTGCCTATGCATTTTAGAGATAACTTCTTTATTTGTAGTAAGTTTGCTAATGAGGTTAAATGTCTAGATGTAGATATAATAGAGCTTACCCACAGAGGACAGGAGTTTTTCTTTAAGGGATAGACAATACACCCTAAAGCAAAAAGACTATCCTTAACTTATTGTAGGATAGTCTTTTTGTTTATTTGTGCTATTTAAATTTTATAATAACCCTGTACTTAAATATCTCTCCCCAGTATCAGGAATGATAGATAATACTCTTTTACCTGGTCCAAGTTTTTTAGCCATTTGTAATGCTACAAAAGTGGAAGCTCCTGCTGAGATTCCGCATAAAATACCTTCTTTTCGTGCTAAGTTTTTAGTTGTTTCAATGGCTTCTTCATCTGTAACATGAATAATTTCATCAAAAATTTTCATATTTAATGTCTTAGGAATAAACCCAGGTCCTGTACCAATAATATTATGAGGTCCTGGTTTCCCCCCAGCTATAACAGGTGAATTTTTTGATTCTACTACATAAATCTTTAAGTCCGGTATATGTTGCTTTAGTACTTCTCCTGTTCCACTGATGGTTCCGCCAGTTCCAGCAGTGGCTACAAATACATCTAGTTTTCCTTCAGTCTGTTCTAAAATCTCAATAGCTGTAGTGGTTTTGTGAATATCTGGATTAGACATATTTTCAAATTGGTTAGGCATAAAGCTATTAGGTATCTCTTCTAACAACTCTTCTGCTCTTTTAATACTTCCTGACATTAATTCTTCCCCAGGTGTTAATATAACTTCAGCACCAAACGCCTTTAATAGCTTCACCCTTTCTGCTGTTGCAGTAGAAGGCATAACTATAATTAATTTATAACCTTTAGCGGCAGCCACCATAGCCAATCCTATACCTGTATTTCCTGAAGTAGGCTCGATAATAGTTGCTTCTGGCTTAAGTGACCCTTGTTTTTCAGCCTCCATCACCATATTCAAAGCTGCTCTATCCTTTACGGAACTACTTGGATTGAAGGATTCTAGCTTCACATACACCTCAGCTGAACCTTCCTCTACCATTCTGTTCAATCTAACTACAGGAGTGTTTCCAATAAGTTCAGTAATATTGTTGTAGATCATTTTGATACCTCCTATTTTTTCCAGAATAAATCCTCTAAGCTAGAATCTCCATTGATAAACCCTAGATCTTTAGATAAATCAGCAAATTCTTGAAGAACTTCTCTATCTATTTCAGATCTAAAGAATACTCTGTGCAAAGAATTATCTATAATATCTTTTGCTATTTCTTGATCTGTTATTTCTTTAATTTGCTTTATAATAATTTCCATAGATGCTTCCCTGTCGTTATTTAGGAAATCTATTGCTTTTTCATGTCCCTTTAAAAATTGTGCTACTAACTCAGGATTTTCCTCTACAAAGCTTTTTCTAGCTACAAGAACAGTAGCTGGAACGTCTCCATCCCAAGGAACCTCTGTGACATCCACTACAACTCTACCTACACCTTCAGACTCCATGATAGAGGCCCAAGGTTCTGATACTAATGCACCATCCAGTTGTTTCTGTTGTAGCATACCTACATTTGTTGCTGGCCTTTGAGCCACTCTTTGTACAGTTCCTCCATTTTCTTCTACCGCCATTCCTTTTTCCTGCAACATTTTTCTTAGTAATAAATCATGTGTGCATCCTGTTGATGCAGTAGCTATAATTCTTCCATCTAAATCCTCTACACCGTTGTACTCAATATCATTTCTTACCACCAATACATTTTCACCTACACTGGCATTAGAAAGCAGTACAACATCTCCACCTTGAAGATAGCGGTTAATCATCGGTCCAGGACCTACATACCCGATATCAATTTGTCCTGTAGAAAGAGCATCCATAAACAATGATCCATTAGGAAAGTTCATGGTTTGTAGATTTAATCCTTCTAACTCTTCAGTAAAAAAACCTTCCTCTATTCCTACCATGGCAGGTGCATGGGATAAATTAGGAAAATATCCTATGCTAATTTCTTCAACATCCTTATTTCCACTGGCTTGACTGCATGCCACCATCACCATAGATAAAGCTAAAACCGTAAGTAATAATGCAATTCTTTTCATGTCAATTTTCCTCCTCTTCTTTTTATGATGGACTTAGACCCCATCTTTCAAAAACTTTATTTTCTATTTTCTTAAAAACTAAATTATCTGTAATAAAGCCAGTAATAGCAATAATAAACATGATAGCTAAAACTGTAGCCATATTCCCCATGTCTCTACCCCACATGAGAATTTGGCCTAAACCATGACCAGTCCCTATAATTTCTGCCGCCATCAAAGCCCTCCAACAAAAGGCCCATGCCATTCTCATACCAGTAATAATATGTGGAATAGAAGCCGGTAAAGTAATCTTTGTAAACATTTTATAACCCTTATATCCTAAATTTTTACCACATCTTATAAGTAATGGATCTACATTTCGTATTCCAGTGGCGGTACTCATAATCATGTTCCATAAACCACCTATAACTACTACAAATATAATAGAGGTCTCCCCCATCCTAAACCATAAAAGAGCTAATGGAAGCCATACCACACTTGGAACTGACTGTAGGGATAGAATTAATGTTCCAAAGGTTTCATCAACGGTCTTGCTGCTAACGATAATAATACCTAAAACTGTTCCTAATACAACAGCAATAACATAGCCTATGATCAATCTTCTAAAGCTATATAATAAGGCGATTGTATAGTTTCCAGTGGTGAAGCCCCTTATTAAAGTATCTACTACATCAAGGGGTGATGGAAACATGAAAGGCGGCCATATACCTAATCTATATACCATCTCCCATAGTGTTACCAATCCTATCAGAAACAGTATTCTCTTCAAAGTTGTATGCATCTCCTAGCTCCTCTCTTGCTATTTTCTCAATCTCTCCTTTAAGCTTTTTAAATACCATTTCCTCTTTATAAAAGAGATTTGAATCAGTAGACTTCCTCGGATGACTGACTTGTATTTTCACGTCGTCAATAATACCTCCCGGTCTTGCTCCCATAATAATTACTCTATCAGATAATTTAACAGCTTCTCTTATGTTATGAGTTACAAATAAAATTGTTTTTTTGGTCTCCATCCATATCTCCTGCAGTTCATTATGCAATAGCATTCTTGTTTGTTCATCAAGAGCAGAAAAGGGTTCATCCATCAATAAAATTTTAGGATCCATTACAATGCTCCTAGCAATGGAAACTCTTTGCTTCATTCCTCCTGAAAGCTGATGAGGATACTTATCTTTAAATTTATATAAATGTACTTTTTTCAATATATCATTTACTTTTTCTTTAATCTCCTGTGGAGATTTACAAATATTTTTAAGGCCAAAAGCAACGTTATCCTGTACATTTAACCAAGGAAATAATGCAGCACTTTGAAATACCATTACTCGATCAGTATTAGTGCCTTTGACTTCATTTTCTTCTATCATCACTTTACCACCAGTGGAACTATCTAGACCTGCTACAATATTTATTAAAGTTGACTTCCCACATCCTGAGGGTCCTATAATTGACACAAATTCTCCCTCTTTAATAGATAGGTCAATTGCTTTAAATACTTCAAGATTACCATAAGCCTTATTAAGATTTTTTATTTCAATCATAATCAGCACCTCTTTTTTAATTCATACTATTCCGGTATGTTTTACCGTGTTTATAGGGCTATGATATCTTATTTACAAATCATTGTCAATAAAATTATGGAAAACCTTTAAAATTTCCCTTATGCAACAAAAAGGCATTCTTCAATTTAAATTAAAGAATGCCTTTTTTATTTGCTTTTTTCAGTAAGTTCATAAGTACTCATCACTTTTATTAAAGTTTATATAAATTTAGCCCAATTTCTTCACTAAAGCTACGGTCTATTTCTCCATCGATAGCCTCTATCAAAAACTCACCTGTGGCACTGATTACAGCAGCATTTAAATGTCCACCATAGGTCTTGTATTGAGCATCTGATATATTAATATGTACATGTAGGTATGTTTCTCCCTTCATAGTAGAGATATTACCTAAAAGACTTGTAATTTCGAAATCTCCAGTTAGTTCTGTAGCATGATATTTCTTTATACTGGTTTCAAATAGACCCATAGTTACTTGATCTACAGCTCCAATTCCCTTTACCCAGCCTAATTTAATCTTCTCTTCTCGACAAAAGTTTTTTAGTGTTTCTACAATTTCTTCTCCTTTATCCATTCTTATAATATATTTATTATCAAACTTTTTATATTCCATACTGGTTTCACTCCCTTGAGCATCATCTTTCCTAGATTATAACATACATTTTACTTAATAAAAATCTTCTGTTCGTAACTATAACCTAATCTATATTCCACTATATTATTGGTATAATCTATTATTTTTACAATTACTTTTTCTATTTTCTTCAATTCAGTCACATATATTAACTTTAAGGATAACTTCACATTTCCTCATCTAAGATTACTACAACGTGTAAAACGGAGAATGTTTATTCTCCGCTACTGGTCTTTTTATCATCTTTAGATGCTAGATCTTCATGTATCCTCTTTAATAATAAGGTTACTGCCCATACAGGCATAGGTTCATCTACCTTCTCTGTCCACCCTTCTATATCATAAAGCAATCCTTTTTCCTGAAGATATTGGATTCCTTTTAGCTTCCATTCAGGTGCTAATGTATTTTCTTCTGGTTTTTCCATTATATCTCCTCCTTTTTTATCCTCATTTTTCAAAATTTCCAATGCATTTTCTATATCATCTGTAAATTCATCCCACTGATCTAGTAATTTCCTAGGACAATTTTTACCACTCCAGCTTTTATGAGTTCTTATTCTGTCAGTTTTCCAACCCCTCTCCTTCAATATCTTCGCCGTAAGACCAACTGCATTTTGCCATGTTTTTTTTTGATCTCCTGATTCACATATTTCAATACCTATACTAGTTCTATTTCCCTCTCTTGTGCCCGTATGCCATGCCACTTCATCTTCAGGTATTATAGCTATCGCCTCCTGATCATCTACTGCATAATGAAAACCAACATTATCCTCCCTTCTTGCTACATAATCTCGTTCGTTTTGTGCAGTACTATTGGGATTAGCTGTATTATGGATAGTAATCCATTGCATATCTCCTTTTGTTCCGGGTCGATTTTGATTACCCTCAGGAATATAATCAACCTTTATTTTTGGTACAATATCACCCATTCTACTCCTCCTTATCATGCTATTTATAAATATAAATATATTTTCAGAGAAAGCATTAGTATTCAATTACTACTATTTTTATTTTATTTAGATAACAAAGGCACCAAATACCTAAATATATTTTTTAATTTATGCTATAATAACCCTATACTATTTAATAGGAATTTAAATCTAGTTAATACTATGCTATAATTTCAATAGTGCATTATTTTTTATTAAAAAGTTATCATATTTTTGAATATAATTGCTCTAATAATAGAATATAGACTATTTTGTTTAGGGAGGTATTTTGTGTGAAAAATGTACAAGTCATTACTGATAGTACAAGTGATCTATCTGAAGAACTTATTAAAAAGTATAATATTGAAGTTATTCCCCTCTATGTTATATTTGGTGAGGATACATATAAAGATGGGCAGGAATTAACGACAGAAGATTTATATAAAAAAGTAGAGGAATTTGGTGAATTGCCTAAAACTTCCGCCCCTACTCCTAATGATTTCCAAAAAGTCTTTGAAAATCATATAAATGCAGACAAAAGTATTATATACATTGGTTTATCTTCTCAACTATCAACAACTCTTCAAAATGCTAAAATTGCTGCTTCAGAGTTCCCAGAAGGAAAAATACAAATTGTGGATTCCTTTAATCTATCAGCCGGTATAGCTCTTCTTGCTTTAAAAGCTGTAGACTTAGCGAAAGAAGGGTTAGACGTTAAGGAAATTGCCTGTAGACTAAGGGAGCAGATACCAAAATCCAGAACTTACTTTGCTATTGATACATTAGAATATTTGCATAAGGGTGGTAGATGTTCCTCCGTACAAAGTTTTTTAAGCAATATGCTGAAAATACGCCCTATCTTAAAGGTTACAGATGGAAAAATTCTCCTTCATAAAAAAACAAGAGGAAAACGCGAAAAAATGTTAAATGTTTTATTGAAAGATATTTTCATAGAGAAAAAAGATTTAGATTTGAATAGAATGGTAGTAATTCATTCCTTAGCATATGAAGATGGGGAATATTTAAAAAAAGAGCTTCAGGAAACTCTTGATGTTAAAGAAATCATTTTTTTAAAAGCTGGATGTGTAATTTCCAGTCATTGTGGTCCTAAGACCGTTGGAATTATGTGTTTAACAAAATAATTAATATTTTATAGCATTATTATAAAAAATGATAAAAACAGTTTCTACTGTTTTTATCATTTTTTATCCTTGTTTTATTGTGGAATAATCAATTCCATACCCGGATAAATTAAATTTTGTCTTGTAAGTTGTGTCTTATTTACTTCAAATATTCTGCCAAATTCTACTCCACTTCCATAGTATTTTCTAGCGATATTCCAAAGGTTATCGCCTTTTACTACTATATGAATAGTTACAGTTTCTTCACTGACGGAAGTAGGTTCCTCAATAATTGGTGCTGGTTCTTCAATTATTGGAGTAGGCTCTTCAATAACTGGACTAGGTTCCTCAACAACCGGAGCTACCTCTTCAACTGCTGAAGTTAAGTTATAAGCATAAAGACCCCAGTCTTCTTCTTCACCTATGTAGCTCACCTTATCTGCCTCAAAATCATCCATATACTCTTCACCTAATGGTGATCCTCTAAAGACTACTCTTCCTGCTATTTCTACAGGTAGAATTGACCAATAATTTGTTACTTGTGGATCTGCTGCACCCATTTCTGTAATATAATCAATGAGTACTTCACGATTTACTTCTGTGCCCGAGTAAATAACTTCTGCATTTGCTAAATGATCTCCTCCACCTGAGGCACGGTAGTTATTTGTTACTACTACAAATTCCATATCTTTTGTTAATGGTTCTCCATTATAGGTAGCATTTACGATTCTCTCACCTGCTGGTTTTGTTACGTCAATTTGATACTCAATTCCTGCTATGTGGTCAAAATTGAAACCTCTGAAATTATAATCTAACAATACTTGATCTTCTGTCTTAGCTGGGTCTATTTGGTTAAAGTTTTCTGCTGATTTCTCCAACCATCCCATTAATTCAGCTGTATTTACCTTAACAATTTGCAATGTATTGTCATAAATATAAAGCTCCGCAACATCCTTAACTGCTATACCACCAACTTCTACGTTTGTATAATAGTCTGCTCCATGACGTCCTGCTTTAAATGGTGCTGCTGCTGAAAGTACTGGAAGATCCTCATATTCTGTTCCTGCAAAAAATCCATCTGCAAACCATAATTGTGCATCATTTACCAATTGTACTGCCTTGTTATCCATTACTCTGGAGAAGAATGTATTTAAGTGTGTAAATGTTTCTCCAACTGGTGTGTTTACATATGTAATTGTTTGCTCATGTTTTTCTTTTGCGAAGTCAACTATATCTTGTCTTGGTGATACTTCTTCTGTTACTGTTAATTCAGATTGGCTATCTACGATTAACCATACTCCATCTTCATAGGTAAGCTCTAAAGCGATTGTTCCTAAGTTATTTCCCCAAGACCCTGCCATAATTGTAGGTACTCCATGAATTGTTCCTTTGTTAATATCTACTCCTGGTATATCTTTATAATCTTCACTTGGGAATCTTCTATGTTGATGTCCTAGTACCATAGCATCAATGCCTTCTACTTGACTTAAGAAGTATGCTGCATTTTCACTGGCTCCTTCATTTGCATCAATTCCTGTATGGGCTACAGCTATGATAATGTCTGCACCAGCTTCTTTCATTTCTGGTACAAATCTTTCTGCTGTTTCTACAATTTCTTTTGTTTCAACTTTCCCATCTAAATGCAATTTGTCCCATATCATAATTTGTGGTGGTGTAAAACCAATGATTCCTACTTTTATTTCCTCACCATCTATTTCACGATCTAAAATCACATAAGGTGTAAAGTAGTTTTCATCTGTACCAGCTTTGTAAACATTAGCATTTAATACTGGGAAGTTAGCGTCTCTATAGGCACGATCTAAGAAGTCCAAACCAAAATTAAACTCATGGTTTCCATAAACTGCTGCATCATACTCCATCATATTCATAGAAGCAATAGATACATGTACTTCATCATCTTTAAGTGGATCCACCACTGCTTCTATATTTCCTAGTAAACTTCCTTGAATCATATCTCCTGCATCAAGTAACAGTGTATTTGCATGTTGTGCTCTTATTTGGTCAACTAATGTTGCCACTTTAGATATTCCATACCTTTCATCAACTCTATCGTTCATGTAATTATATGGCATAATATTTACATGAATATCTGTTGTTCCCATAATGACAAGTTCATGAGTTCCTTCTGCTCTCTCATCTAAAGCAACTGTCTCATTAGTCGTGGTTGTATCAAAATCTACAACAGTCTCTGACTCTACTCCCCCAAATACAAAAGAAAATGATGTTAGTATCAATACTAATGTAAGTATGGTACTAATTAGTTTGCTATTTAATTTTTTCCCAGTGTACTTCATCATGTAAACATTTCCCCCTTTGAAAAATTTATCAATCGCCGAAAAACACAACTTCAAATGATACTACTAATTACTTATAATGCATAGTTTTTTAGTACATAGTTGATACATTTCTAATCTCATATAAACTAAATTTTAAAAGCCTCCCTCCCTTTCTTATTTTTTTTGCTTTTACCTCCTTTCTTTTGGTATATGCAAAAATATTTTAATAATTATATTATTTTGTATATATTATAAATATTAATTCTATTTAACATTACATAACCCTTTTTTTATAGATATTTTTATTAATTTTATACAAAATTATAAAGTCTCAATTAGGCTAGTTTTGTGAAGTTACTCTATATTTTAAAATTTTTATAAATATTTGAATAATATCGCTTTAAATTACCTTTACCACTTAAAAATAAATCTACATCTATTGACTTCCATGCAAATTCTTAATGACATTATTTTTATCCAAAACAATTTCTTGACCATAGGCTGCCATGGAAAAAAGCTTTTCCGCTTCTTCTAATGTCAGACCCCTTATGGTCATATTTTTTGGGTCTGCTTCCCCTATACCATCTTTGTAAAGTCTATATAGATATTGAACTGCTTGAGGTAAAAATCCTAAAAGTCTAGCTGCGATAGCATCTGCTGCGACAGGATCAGTAGATGCTATAATTAATCCCTCTGTATTTACTGCCTTCCCATCTGATGGCCCTGTTCCAATCATAGTTTTGTCTAGACTCACTATAGATAAATCTATAGGAATTTTTTTAGCCATGGCTACTATAAATCCATGAAGGTCTTCATGAATACCTAAACTTTTTTTAGGAAACCCATGAATTTCCCCTGGAGGCCAACCTAAAGCTATATTTTTAATAGCAGCACTTACTGTAGCTTCTTCATGCTGTTTTAACTGTGTAAAGCTTATTAACACATCTGTCTCCTCTATTAGTTTGTTTATCTTGGTTGTTTCAATGATATCATGTCCTAATGCCAAATCAATGTAGGGTCCATAATTCAGATCTATAAATTCTATCTTTTCTTCTGCTATAATTTTATTATATCCTACAGTTTCAAATACTTTTTTTGTATCATCTCCCCCTGATCCTGTTGCAATAATAATTTTATCGGGAGATTTGTTCTTAATATGTTGAATTAGTGTCCTTAAGGTTCTAGGTCCAACAACTGTAGCTGTATAAGGGGGTTGGGCCTTTACCCAATTGGGAGTGATAACTACCGTATCTCCTTCTTTTATTATTTCATCTAGAGGCAATAAATTTATGGCTTCTATTATAGATAATTGTTCAATTTGATTATGTGTGATACTTACTATTGGGGATTTTACTCTTCTCTCTCTCATAATAATTCCTCCTAGATTCATCTTACTTTTTAACTATATTTCTCCCCATTCAGTTTAATCTTATTCATTATAATAAAGCATCTAACTACAAAATCAGACTACAATTCAGAGTGAGTTTTTTACTTTCACTGAACTATAGTCTGATTTATTTTAATTACTATATGAGAGATAAAATTAAAGCATGACTCTAATAGCCATGCTTTAATTAATAAGTACTTTTTATAAAAATATTTTTATTGTACAGGAACCACTAGCTTTTGTCCTGGGAAAATTAGATTAGCATTTTTAATATCATTCATTTCTTGAAGTTCTTCCCACGTAGTTCCATATCTAATTGCTATTCTAGATAACCAATCTCCTGGCTGTACTATATAAATTGTAGTCTTTGGTTCTATTACTTCTATTGGCTCTTCTACTATTGGCTCTTTAATTACTGGTTGCTCTACTACTTCTTCTTTTTCTTCCTCAACCACTAGCTCTGTAGCAGTAATTCTTCCCTCCACCTTTGGCTCTATAACTTCTCTTGCTCTAATATAGTCCACCAAAGCTTCATCCATTGCCATTAATACTCTTATTGTTGGTGGTTCTATAAGCATTGTATAACCATCTCCACCAGCAGCTAAGAAATCATTGGTAGCTAGTGTATATTCTTTTTCTATTTCTAAGGCTTCTCCATTTACTTTTATATCTACTACTCTGTCTCCTATTGGTCTATTAACATCAATAGTAAAGGTCATTCCTGCAACATGAGGAAAGCCTCCTTTAGCTTCTGGATAAGCATCTGTTCCATGCTCTAATGCCTCTTTAATAATAGCTCCTGTTACTTTCTTAACTTCAATAGAGTTTCCAAATGGGAATACAGCTATAATATTTCCTCTTGTTATCTCACCAGCTTCTATAGATGTACGGATACCACCACCATTGGTTAATGCAACATCTGCTCCAGTTGCTTCTAAAAACACATCCGTAATTAGGTTTCCTAAGTTAGATTCTTCAACTCTAACCACTTCTCTTTCTCCCACTAATGGGACAGTTGTTGTACCCACTACATCAGATAATATTTGACTTTGTTGCTCCTTGATGCCATTTATTACCGCCATAACTCCTTCATCTTCTTCAAGCTCTTCTACTTCTTCTTTTGAGATTAAGCTGGCTTCTAAATCTACTAATATTCCATTTTCTATTGTAAGTTGTACTACACCTAAGTATTGCCCATACTCACCTGCACTTACAATCAAAGTGTCTTCTACTAATAATCCATTTTCTAGTACAGTATGGCTATGTCCATCTACAAATAAATCAATCCCTTTAACATTTTCCACTACTCTTTTACTTGTATCAAAGGTTTCTTCATCTATACCTAGATGTCCTACTGCGATAATAATATCTACTTGATTTTCTAGTTCAGCCACCATTCTTTTTGCTGCCTCTACAGTATCTTCAAAGGTCAATCCCACTACTCCTTTAGGATGAGATTTAAAGATTGTTTCAGGTGTAGCTAATCCAAAGATACCTATTTTAATACCATCTACTTCTTGAATCATATGACTTGGTAGTAACAATTCGCCATCTTCTTTAATAACATTAGCAGCTAATATGGGAAAATCAGCAATTTCATTTAATTCTACTAATCTTTCTTGTCCATAGTTAAAATCATGATTCCCAGCTACCATAGCATCATACCCTATAGCATTCATGATTTCAATAATACTTTGTCCTTCCACCATGGTTGCTATAGGCAATCCATGTACTGTATCCCCACCATCTAATAACAATACATTAGGATATTGCTCTCTGTGTTGATTTACTAATGTAGCAATTTTTCCAAAACCCATTCCATCAAATGTTCCTTCATCAACTCTACCATGAATATCATTGGTATGAAGAATTGTTATGGTGGTGATATCAGCGGCTTCCCCATAAACAAAAACTCCTGCCATAGATGAAATCATCATAGCAACAATCAATAATGCTACAAATATTTTTTTGCTATAACTTTTTTTCAATTCTACTCCTCCTTTTTAGTTTTTGATGATTTTCTTAATAATTAGAAAATTCATTCTTGGTATTTATATTCAATAAAACACAAAACTTTCCTGCAAATTTTGTTAATTTATTCTAATTTTTTTCTATATAAAAAAACTTCTATACCATATTAGGATAGAAGTATATAACATTTAAGATAACACATATTTTATAATTCCTTCAGCTACACCATCCTCATCATTGCTTTTCGTAATATAGTTTGCCTTTTCTCTGACGTAGGCTTCACCATTCTCCATGGATACAAAGGCTCCTACATAATCCTTCATGGATAAATCATTGTAATTATCACCAAATGCAATAATTTCTTCTTCATCAACCTGTAATATTTTTCTTAGTCCTTCGATAGCCTTTCCTTTAGACACTCCTTTGTTCATAATTTCTATATTGTTATACCAGGATTTGTTAATTTCTATTGTGCTGATTTTTTCTATATACTTTCTTATATCTTGTAATTTTTCAGTATCTTCATTTATAATAGACATTTTTAAAATATCTACATCATTATTTTGTAAATAATCAATAGCATCTCCTAGCTCAACTATATTAATTTTATCTTCTTTAGATTGCTGTAGATTCCACTTTTGATATTGTAAAGAGCTACTATTTAACTCTTCGACATAAAAAGTATTTTCGTCATAAAATTTAAAATATAAGTCATGTTTTTTACATAATTCTACTATAGCTATGACATCTTCTTTTTTCATGGCATTGGAGTAAATGACTTCTTCCTTCTCATAATCTTTTATTAAGGCTCCATTGCAGGCAATAATTGGAGCTTTAATTCCTACTAACTTTGCATAAAACTTAGCAGAAGCAAATATCCTCCCTGTGGCTATGGCTATTTTCACCTCTTGGTTCATCGCTTCTTTTAATATTTTTTTATTTTTTGGACTTATTTCGTGTTTACTATTTAGCAAAGTTCCATCCATATCTAACACAATTAACTTATATCTCATTATATCGCTCCTTTTATTTATGCTTACATTGTTCTGTTTTATTATTTACTTTTTCAAAGCAATTGAGTCTTTCTTATGAAATAGTATTTATTGTTTCTGGTAAAATATAGTATTTATTAGAAATATTTCCTAAAAGCTTATAAATATGTTTTGACAAATTATTAACATTATTCTATAATGAAAATGAAATATCAAATAATAATTTGTTTATATCCGGGGGGGTATTAAATTATGGATGTACTGATTAAATCACTTAAAACTAAAAACTGCAAAATTACTCCACAGCGTATTGCTATTTACGATGCTGTAAGAAATTGTACTGGACACCCTAATGCAGAGGCAATTTATAAGAAGCTTTCTCCTGCCTATCCAACAATCAGTTTAGCCACAGTATACAAATCTTTGGAACTTTTTGTTGAACTAGGATTGATTCAAGTACTCAACATAGGGGAAAATAGCTTTAGATACGATTCAAATATTAACAATCACTCTCATGTTGTTTGTACTCTATGTCAGAAGGTTGAAGACATAGATAATGAGCACTTTGAAAATCTATCAAGCAAAATAGAATCTATCGCAAATTATAAAATTGCTAAGCAGCAATTGTGCTTTTATGGTACATGTTCAAATTGTGCATCTTAAAATCGTTGACTTCTAAGTGTTGCATTATGGAAAAAGTAACAAATAGACAAAGGGCAGATTTTTTATTAAAAAAATCGCCCTTTTTTTGCATTTTTGCCTATAATCTTAAAACTATACTGTTTTTTTCTTACTCTTATTACTCTTCTTAATATCTCTCTTCATTGAAAAACTCGTCTTCTGATAGAGAAATCCAGCCACAATAGCTGTAATAGGTATAGCATATATTAATCCTATACTACCAGCTAACACCCTAATAATTTCTGTTGCCATTGCATCCATATTCACTACCCGTGCAAATGGAATATCATAAGCTACTAAAACTAACAAAAGTGACATAGAAGCTCCTGTGTAGGCTAAAATTAATGTATTAGCCATAGTTCCCATAATATCCTTTCCTACATTGAGTCCTGATTTAATTAAATCCTTTGTATTAATAGTCGGATTCATTCTCTTCACTTCATCCATTGCGGAAGATACTGACATGCCAATATCTAGAACAGCACCTATAGCTCCAATAATCATCCCAGCAAATAATAAGCCTCTAAAATCAAAATTTGTTCTTTGAGGAATATACATTAGCATCTGTGCTTCATCCCCACTTAATCCAGTTAACCTAGTTGCATTGGTCATGGTCCAAGCAAGGATTCCTGCAATAATCACTCCCCCAATAGTACCTATGATAGCAGCAACTGTTTTCTTGTTAAAGCCACTAATAATAATTACAGTTGTCACTACAATAAGGGATGCTACAGCAATGGTCGTGAGAATAGGCGGATAGCCTTTTAAAATAAGTGGTATAAGTACCTTTAGTACAAGAAAGCCTGTAATACCTAGTGTAGCTACAGTTTTTAAACCCTTTAGTCCCCCAATTAATATAAGAGAAAAAACAAAAAATATAGCTAAGTACCCTACATAATGATCTCTTATTATTTCTCTAACATAACTCCTTGTAATAACACCATCTTGACTTTCAATCCATAACAACACCCGTTCACCTTCTTGGAAGTAAAAGTCCCTTCCAGGGTTTCCAGACAAAGCATGATTGGTTTTTATGGTTTGTCCTTTAAAAGTACCTTGTCTTACTTCAATAATAATTTCCTGAATTTCCGGTAAGTCTTTGGTAATTTCAACAATCCTTCCTCGAACAGTTTCAGAGGCTAAAGCAGAGTCTCCATAGGAAAAAAACGGTATGCTAAAAAATAGAAAGATTAGTATAAGTAAAGAAATTTTTTTCATCGACCTTCTTCCCCTAACTTTTAAAGTCTATTTTCCCATTACTATCTTTAAATTCTCTATAAGTATATCATTAGATGCCTCATCTTTAATAGCTATTCTAAAATAACTTTTATCAAGTCCATTGAAATTACTACAATCTCTAATTAAAATACCTTTTTTTAATAACTTATCTCTTAATTCATCCACTGTCATAGAGGGTTTTAGGATTTTAATTAATATAAAATTCACAGAGGGGGCAAAAGTTTTCATGCCTTCTATCTTCTCTAATGCTGTTACAAAACGACTTTTTTCTTCTTTTAGCCATTGATAGGTTTCCTTTACGTACTGTTCCTCGGTTAAAAGCACCTTTCCAAAATAGCTAGCAAAGGTATTCAAGTTCCAAGGTGGTGTTATTTTATAAATTTTCTTTAGTATACCTTCATTACAACAAACTCCAAAACCTAACCTCATACCGGGTATACTATAAAATTTTGTGAAGGCACGTACTATAATCAAATGAGGATACAGCTTATAGCTATGTAGCATACTGTAGAATTTGTCCTCTTCTATAAAATCCATAAATGCTTCGTCTATCATTAAATATGTGTTTTTTTCATGACATTTTTTTAATAGTTTTACTATATCTTTTGTTTCTATCAATGTTCCAGTAGGGTTGTTTGGATTACACAAAACTACTAAATCTGTTGAAGTATCTATTGTTTCTATTAACTCTTCCATATCTAAAGAAAATTCATCCTCCTTTTTCAAATGAACTTCTTCAATAACACTATCTACTGCATTTAATGCCTTAGCATATTCACTGAAGGTAGGTGCTAATAAGATACTTTTTTTAGGAGCTATAGCCCTTATAGTATTGAAAATTATTTCAGCAGCCCCATTTCCTAAGTAAATATGACTTTTATCTATAGTATAATATTTTTCAATAGCTGTCTTTAATGCATCATAATGTATATCTGGATAATGCTCTATATCCTCTAAAGATTCCTTCATAATCTTTTTAAAGGTTTGTGGCACTCCTAAAGGATTAATATTTGCACTATAGTCTAAAAGTTGGTTTTTATCAATATTACAATTTCTTTGGATTTCAAATATATTTCCTCCATGGGTCATGTTATACCACCTCCATAACAAGCTTCAGTGCAGAGAACACTATAATTCCAACAGCAGATGTCCCATACATTAACCTAATGGTTTTAATAATATGCTGAGCATTTAACTCCTCTACCTTATCTCCAATTGTAGGCTTGTAAATTGTTTTACCAAAATATTTGTTGGTGCCTCCTAATTGTATGTTAAGTGCTCCTGCCACAGCAGCTTCAGGATATCCAGCATTTGGACTGTTGTGATTTTTTCTATCCCTTAAAACTATTTTAAAACTATTTCTATAATTACATTTCATAAAAAAAGCGGCTGTAATAATCAACCCTCCAGTTAATCTGGCTGGAATATAATTAAAAAAATCATCAACTTTTGCTGAAACTCTCCCAAAGTATAAATACTTTTCATTCTTATATCCCACCATAGAGTCTAAGGTGTTCACAGCCTTATAGGCCATAGCTAAGGGAACACCCCCTAGAAAAAAATAGAACATAGGTGCAATAATACCATCGGATATATTTTCTCCTATGGTCTCTACGGCAGCTCTTGCTATTTCTTCTTCTTCTAAATCCTCCGTATCTCTACCTACAATATAGGATAATGCCAACCTTGCATCCTTTATATGGTGACCCTGTAATTTTCTATATACTTTTCTAGTTTCCGTGTCAAGGCTTTTTGTTGCTAATGTTGTATATCCCAATAAAACCGATACCACTATTCCTAAGTAATTACTTATAGAATATGTAATATTAACAATACCAAAAGTGGTTATATAAGTGACTATAACAACGGTTAAACATAAGATAGCTCCCATTAGTAATTTTTCTCTATTACTTTGATTTTCCTTTAGAATTTTTTTTTCTAAATAGGTAATCAAATTACCGATATATCTTACAGGATGGGGAAATCCTTGAGGGTCTCCTAAAAATATATCTAATATATAGGCACTTAATAATATTTTCAAGACCTACCCTCCAATATGTCATATATTCTATTTAAATCAATGTTGTTTTCCACCAAATCAGCAAGCTTATCGTATTCCCTTTGTTTAAATTCCTCAAGAGATAAGGGTTTTTCCTTCGAAGGAGACAATCCTTTTTTCTCTAAAATATTATTTAAAATAGTCTGGGTAAATTCAACTTCATCAAAAATGCCATGAAGATAGGTACCACAAACTCTACCATCTTTACTTATAGCCCCATCATGATAACAAACTTTTTCTCCCAGTTTTTTATTTATTGTAACTAGCGGATCAGCATCATCCCCTAATTTTGTTCTTCCCATATGTATTTCATAACCTTTTACATAAATGCCTTGGCAGTTATTCATAATGCCACTTGATTTAATACTTACTTCTGCCTCTACTTGAGTAGTTACCTTTTCACCTTCAAAGATTGTCTCTACATCTAACAGGTTCATTCCATTAATTTCATCTATGCTACCTTCTACACCTTGAGGATCAGCTATTTTATTACCTAATATTTGATAACCACCGCAGATGCCAAATATATAACTACCTTGTCTATAGGCCCTTATAATTTCTCCTTCTAATCCGCTTTCTCTTAGATACTTCAGGTCAGCGATAGTGTTTTTGGAACCAGGTATAATGAGAAGATCAGGGTTTTCTATTACATCTCCTCTAGTTACATAACGGATATTAACATCCGCCAGAGTTTCAAAAATATGAAAATCTGTAAAATTTGAAATATGTGGTAATTGAATAACCTCCACTGTGATTTTTCCTTCTTTATTGATGTTTCTCTTAAATCTATCAGTAACACTATCTTCATCTTCAATATTGAACTCTCCATAAGGGATCACACCTAACACAGGTATCCCTGTTAATTCCTCTAGCATTTTTAATCCCGGTTCTAATATTGTTTTGTCACCTCTGAACTTGTTAATAAAAATTCCCTTTACTCTCTTTCTTTCCTCTTCTGATAATAATAGGATCGTACCATATAAAGAAGCAAAAACTCCACCTTTATCGATATCTCCTATTAATACAACAGGACTGTCGGATATTTCCGCCATCCCCATATTAACAATGTCTTTATCCCTTAAATTTATCTCTGCTGGACTGCCAGCACCTTCGATCACTACAATATCATTGGTATCTGCTAATTCATTATAGACCTCTTTGATCATTTCCTTAAGTTGAGGCTTAAATTCATGATATTCTACAGCCGTCATATTTTTATATACTTTTCCCTTGATAATTACCTGGGCATAGCTATCTCCTGTAGGCTTTAGTAAGACAGGATTCATTAAAGCCATAGGCTTAATGTTGGCTGCCTCTGCTTGAAACACCTGTGCTCGTCCCATCTCTAAACCTTCTTCAGTAATATAAGAATTCAAAGCCATATTTTGTGATTTAAATGGTATTGTCTTATATCCATTCCTATTAAAAATCCTACAAAGAGCTGCTGTTAATAAACTTTTTCCCACTGATGATGCTGTCCCCTGCAACATAATACTTTTTCCACGTTTCATATATAATCACCCCTTTAATACTTTTATTAATTCAGCCTTGCAATTCAATGTCAATAAGCCTAAATACTTTAAATGTTCTAGCATCTTTATTCCATCTCCATTTGTATAGTCAAACTTTGTTACATGTTTGTATTCATTATAAAAATAAACTGTTTTTCCTTGTTCTAATTGTTCTTTTACTATCTGTAAATTTTTTAAATTTCCTTTACCTATAGGTATACTGGTTAAAATAATAGCATCTGCCTCTGTTGCTAATTGACTTCCTTTTTTCATTGCTTCTTCGCTTATTTCGCTAAAGGGAGATTCCTCAGCTATTTTTAGGTTTAATATCCTCCCTATCTCCCAATCGCTATCTCCAATATTTACAACACCTATGGAAAGATCATATCCTTCTTCGTAAAGACTTTGTATGATATCTTTGCCAACACCACCACCACATACAATATGTAGAAGTTTACTTTTTTTACATCTCTTGTTAAGCTTGTTTTTAGCAGAAATAGGAAATACCTGCAAATCGCCTGTATAGACGTTTCGTTCTACGATCATGTCGATATTATATGCTTTTTTTAAGTTCTCAACTGTAATAACCTCTTCTGTGCTACCTATAGTAACGACCTCTCCCTCATATAATAACAATATCTCCTCACTATATCTAGCAGCTAGATTCAAATCATGTAATACTGCTACAATGGTTACATCTTTTTCTTCCTTCAGTTCCTTTAATAGATCCAATATTTCTATTTGATGATGAATATCTAACGCAGATGTAGGCTCGTCTAACAAAATAATCTTAGACTCTTGGGCTAAGGCTCTAGCTATAATAGCTCGCTGTCTTTCACCACCACTTATTTCATTTATAAATCTATCCCTTAAATGCCATGTATTGGTGAGTTCCATTGCTTCTTTTACAATTTCAAAGTCCTTTACACCCTCTCTTTTGAACCTTTTTATATGGGGGTGTCTACCCATCAAAACAATATCCTCCACCGTGAAGTTATAATTCACTTCTGTGGTTTGAGGAACCACTGCCATCTCTTTAGCTAAGTCCTTCGCTGAGTAGCTCTGTAGATTTTTCTCTTTTAAAAATACTGCACCCTCTTGAGGCAATAAATTTCTAGCTATTGTTTTTAAAAGGGTTGATTTACCAGAACCATTAGGTCCTATGATAGATATAAAGGTATTTTCTTTAATAGCAACATTTAACTTTTTTAGAATCATCTCATCATTATATTTAAAGGCAATGTCTTTTACTTCAATAGATTTTTTCATCCTAATCACCTAATCTTATATCATTTTTTTACTTCTTCTTAAAAGGTAAATAAAAAATGGACCTCCCGATAAAGCTGTTATAATACCTACTGGAACCTCTGTAGGAGCAATTATTGTCCTAGCAAAGGTATCTACTACAACAAGAAAAATCCCTCCTATCAATCCACTGGCGGGCATTAATATTCTATTATCTGGACTTACAATCATTCTTGCTATGTGGGGTATAATTAACCCTACAAAACCTATAATACCACTAACCGAGACAGCAACTGCTGTCATCAAAGCACTAGTTATTAGTATAATTTTTTTTGTTCTTTCTACCTCCACACCCATATTTTCTGCTGTATCCTCCCCTAATAACATTAAATTAATATCTTTAGAAAAGAAAAATAAAACAATACTACCTATGAGAATAGGAAAAAAAGCTATCCATACATGATTCCATCCCCTTGATGAAAAACTCCCCATTGTCCAAAACACAATACTGGTTACATCCTTTGATGAAATAATCATAATAAAGGACATGATGGCTGTAAAGAACTGTCCAATGGCTACACCTGCCAAGAGTAATGTAGTAACTGGAACCTTAGCCTTAGACCTTGCCAAATTATATACTATAAAAGTGGATAGTAATGCTCCACAGAATGCAAATATAGAAACAAAGCCAATACCTAGAAAGGCTGTATTTAATTTAAGCATAATAGCTATAGCCGCTCCTAGGGCAGCTCCCGAAGAGGTACCTATAATAAAGGGGTCAGCCATTGGATTTTTTAGCATACCTTGAAATGCAACCCCTACTACTGATAAAGCATAACCTACTAAAAAAGAAAGTAAGATTCTAGGTAATCGTATATTAGAAACAATGGCTATATGAGAACTAGGAATATCCGTTAGATCTATTTGGATTCCTAAAATTGGTGTATAGGATAATATATGGGATAAGAAAATCTTTAAACTACTTACCACTGTAATATCTGCAGCTCCTACTGTTGCTGATACAACCATTGTAGTTAATAAAGCAACTATCAATACAATAAAGATTTTACCATTTTGGGGTTTGTTGGTCATTTTTGCCTCCATAAATTGATTCCCGCCTTAAGGGCGGGAATAGATTAAAATACTTCAGGATGAATGGCTTCAGCTACTAACTCTAAAGCCTCTACGATCCTTATACCAGGTCTTGAAATAATATTTGGATCCAACAAATGAATATTATCGTTTTTCACAGCGGTGATTTGTGTGAAACCAGGTCTATTTTTAATTTCATCAATAACCATATTCTTTTTCTCTTCTGTCATCGCTGCAATTTTGCCGCCATATTCTGAGGGCTTCAAATAAACTTCAGGATCATTTTCCACTAGTGCCTCTACACTAAATATTGGATAAGCACCCTCTGCTTCCTTAGCAACATTTTCTCCACCTACTAAAGTTATAAGTTCATTAATAAAGGAACCTTCACCAGCCGACATAAGAGGTTCATGCCAAATTTCATAAAACACTCTAACATTCTCTTGATCTTTTACTTTCTCTATAATGCTATCTCTTTTTTCCTCCATAGCTTTAATAAGCTCTTGTCCCTTTTCCTCAGTATTTGTTATTACAGCAATAGATGCTATGGTATCTAATATTTCTTGTATAGATTCTGGCTCATATTTGGCTATAGTAATGCCCACTGCTTCTAATTGTTGTATAGCCTCATCGTCTCCTCCACCATAAATAAATAAAATATCAGGATCTAACTCAATGATTCTTTCTATATTTAAAGTTTGGTATCCTCCAATTTTTTCCTTATCCAATGCCTCCACAGGGTAATCGCAATAGTCGGATACTGCCACTACTTTATCCTCTAGACCTAATGCAAATAATATTTCTGTATGACTTGGAACTACGGAGATAATTCTTGTAATTTCTTCTTTAATTGCTATAGTGTTACCAAATCCATCAGTATATTCCCTAGGAAATAATTCACCTTCAACTTCTTTATGACCTTCTGTCTCCTGCACTACAGTTTCTTGTTTGGTACATCCAGTAATTACTAAGGTTATTAATAAGATAAAAATAATAGATAACTTAAATTTTGTCTTCATCCCTTGTTGCCTCCCCAGATTTATATTTTAAAAATGACACATATCATTAAGCTTTGTTAACACAGAAAAATTTTCATGATATTCTATAGTGGATATGCTACAATGCTCCACTTTAAAATTCCAATGATACGTTATATCTCCTGTAAGTAGATGTGCAATGATACTTCTGATTACTCCTGAATGTGCCACCAATAGGATGTTTTCGTCCTGATGATCCTGTAGAATTTTATCTACAGCCATCACTACCCTATGATGCATCTCTTCTAAACTTTCCCCACTAGGAAACTTAACCTTTATATAATCGTTTTCTAACCCACTATAGATGTCTGGATGATTTTGTTTGATTTCCTCTATGGTTAGTCCTTCAACCTTACCAAAATTCAACTCCTTTAGCTGCTCTACTTCATATATAATGCATTCGTTATATTCTTTAATATAAGAAGCTGTCTCCTTTGCCCTTTTTAAGTTGCTGGTGTATATGGCATCCAGTTCCACATCCTTTAAAGCAGCTGCTACTTTCTGAGCTTGTAATCGCCCTAATTCATTTAAGGGAGCATCTGTCCATCCACAAAATCTACTATTCCTATTTTCCTCTGTCTCACCATGTCTTACTAAATAAAGCTTTGCCATCGCTTCACCCCTATATTACAACTAGTTAGCTCTATCTAATTGTAATTTAATTTTTAAAGATAAGATATAATATTAACTAGACTTGTACACTCTTACTTATGATCTTCATAAACCAGTCTTAGAACAAACTTATATTTACTATAGCCAGTAAATATAAAATATACATTACTTCAGTGAGCTCACATAGTGCCCCCAATGTATCGCCAGTCATGCCGTCTATGGATTTCTCAATATGCCTTTTATATAAATAAGAAAAAGCTACTGTAATTCCTATAAAAACCAGGCTCTCCTTGTGGATCAAAGTAATAACTCCTGTTATAAGCGTGGTATAAAATACTTCTTGAGAGGTTATTTTACCAATAAAAATATGCCCTAAGCCTTCCTCTCTAGCATACTTTGCTTTATAGGAGCCATATACAAGAGCTAATCTTCCAAATACAGGTATCAATATTAGGCCTGTGATCATATTGTGATCTAGAATAGTCATAATCCCGAAAGTCTTAACCATTAAGGAAAAGAATATAATTAAGACCCCATTGGTTCCAAGGCGACTATCCTTCATAATTTCTAAAACTCTTTCTTTATTTTGATTGCTATAAACGCCATCAAAGGTATCACCTAAACCATCAAGATGTAATCCTCCAGTTAAAAAAACATACAGAGCTAGGAGCAGTATCCCTACTATATTATTAAGAAACAAAAGTGCAAATAACCTATAGGCACCTGCTAATATTAGACCTATTACTAATCCTACTAACGGAAAATAAACAATCCCCTTCTTAAACTCTTTATCATATGGAAGATTTTTTGCTATAGTAATTCTAGTTAAGAATTGCAATATAAGTACAAATCTTCGCATTAACTTTCTATTCCTTTTCTAGCATAAATACCTTTTTGGAAGGGATGTTTTATCATTTTCATTTCTGTTACATAATCAGCTATATCCACTAATTCAGACGGAGCATTTCTTCCAGTTAAAATCATTTCAATATGATGGGGTTTGTTTTTAATCAATTGTATAACTGCTTCTATATCTATTATATTATTAGATAAAACCGCCATAATCTCATCCATAATAATCAAATCATAGACTTCATTCTTTAAAAGGTTTTGAATTGTTTCTATTCCTTCCTTCACACTAGCTTCAACCTCTAACTTTTCTTCTTGGTCTAATTGAAAGTAAAATTTGTTCATGGCTGCGAATCGCATTACTTCAAAGTTAGGATACATTTTTTTTATACTATATAGTTCTCCAGTATCATCTCCCTTTAGAAATTGTACCATCAAAACCTTGTATCCACCGCCAGCAGTTCTAGTTCCTTGTCCTAAGGCAGCAGTAGTTTTGCCCTTTCCATCACCAGTATAAATATGTATTAATCCTTCACTTAGCTTTTTTTCCATGATTCCACCCCTCATTTTATTATTTTATCCTATTTGGAATTCCACACACTACAAAATAAACCTCATCAGCTTCTCTACCAATATACTGATTAACTCTTCCAGCAATATCTCTAAAGGCTCTAGCCATTTTATTTCCCGGCACAATCCCCAAACCTACTTCGTTAGTAATTAATACTACAGGTATATTTAAAGTTCTTACTTCTGTTATAAGCTTTGAAACCTCTAAAAAAATCAAAGCTTCTAATTCATTTATTTCTTCAGCCTTAGCTTTGTCCCAATCCATATCATGCTCTAACATTAAGTTGGTAACCATAATCGTAACACAATCTAAAAATATTGCCTCTACTTTATTCTTGTAAGATTGAATATTTTCACTCAAGTTTTTATAACCTTCAAAAGTAATCCAATTACTATGTCTACCCTCTCTGTGTTTCCTTATTCTATCTTTCATTTCATCATCAAAAGCTTGAGCTGTTGCAATATACAAAACATCTCCTTCTTTATCCTTCAAAATTGATTCTCCAAAACTACTTTTCCCGCTTCTAGCACCACCTGTTACTAATATCAAGGATTGTTTACTTTTCATATATACACCTTCCTATAATCATAAAATCAGACTTGATTTAAAGGGAATCTTATCAATGTACCGAAGATAAAACCCCTACCTTAAGGTAGGGGTTAAAATCAAAATTGATTAGACACCCCTTCCCACCGAAGGTATGTTTGTAAGTTTTGGTAGGTCTCCTGACTTGTGATTCATTTTACTAACAGTACCTTCCCAGAGACATCTCTAGTGGCATATACTGCTTTCATCTTCACTTACAGTAGCGGGGGCTGTAGTGGACTTTCACCACTTTCCCTATTAAGCTTAACAAGCACCAATACTCCAATAATTCTATTTTATATCTTCATCATATCAAAACATCATTAAAATGGCAACAGTTAATCCTACGTATCGTTAAATTATAGTCAATGTCATTCTACAATATTAGCCCTTCTTCTTTTAATTTTTCTATCACCACATGATCCGTTGGAAAAGCCATCTTTGGTATATCTCCATAATAAAAGTAATCGACTTTCGTTATATCATCTGATGCTTTAAGTTCTCCTTCTATAACATCAGCTAGAAACCATATACCTACCGTATGCTGCTTAGGATTATGAAAGTTCGAAAGAACTGAATATACTTCTTTTACTTTTACCTTTAGCCCTGTTTCTTCATAAAACTCCCTTACCACTCCATCATAAACATCTTCATCCCACTCTAAATACCCGCAGGGAATACACCATTGCCCTTCATAGCTACCTTTTCTTTTTCCTAGCAATACTTTTTTATCTTTAATCACTATTGCAGCTACACCTACAGCTGGATTTTGATAAAAGATAAAGTTACATTCGGTACACTGAGGTTGATTTATATCTTTAGTTTCCTCTACACTTAATTTCCCACCACATTTAGGACAGTATTGATACCTCATAAGTAGCCTCCTTATTTCTATTATGTTAATTTTTTATCTCTCTAGATACTATTCAACACAGAAAAACAGAATTCCTTTTAAGAAATTCTGTTTTTTTCTAATTATCTAGGAGTATAAAATTTCTGTGTGTAATAAATTTCATAATCTCCTCCAAAGTGAACCCCTACACCTAATCTAGCGAAATCATCTAATATGTTCTCACGGTGCCCACTAGAATTCATCCAAGCTTCGTGGGCAAATATGGCAGAAGTTTGACCAGCTGCTATATTTTCTCCTGTTTTTCTCCAAGGTATCCCTTCTTTCTCCATTCTTTGGGAAGGACCTTCTCCCTGAAGATTTTCATGGTTGAAAAAGTGATGTTTTTTCATATCTTCACTGTGACCTCTTGCAACTAACGATGCTCTATCATCCCATTGAAAAGGCGGTTTGCCTTCTCTTGCTCTTACCGCATTAGCTAGGTCGTAAATTTGTCTTTCAAAACTTTTACCCAATACTTCACTTGCTTCCCCATAAAAACCTAATAAGTTTTCTTCTATATTCTTTTCTATTAATTTTATTGCAGTAACTTTATTTTCGTTGTATATATCATAAAATATAGTTATATAATAAGTACCTGAAAAATAAGTATCTATATATTCTGTATTGTTTAAGTAATAGAGGGTATTCCCCTTCTTGATATACTCAAGAGGTGTACCGAACAATTCCGGGGTTTTATCTTGAGTCAACCCTATGATAAAGGTATTTTCAAGTTGCCATGCACTTGAATTGGTATACAATCCCACAACCATCCCTTTTTTAATACCTACTTGTAGATATTTGACATAATCTTCATTGTAAATATACCACTGAAATCCGTATTTACTCATGTCCTTACGATTAGGTTCACCCAATACCTCTATTACTTTTTCCTCAGTATCTCCAATAGCTATGCTCAGAAGGTCCAATTTATTGTCAAGAATATGTTCTTGTTCTTGAAGGGTATTCATTTGTTGCATAGTAATACCCTTTATTATATTTACACTTTTTGAAGGATCAGTAAATAATCCATAAAGGACAAAACATAAAATTGCTATTAATAATAATTTACATCTTCTCATCTTTATCACCCTATAGATAAATATTTCCATAAAAATCCTATTTATACACTAACTAAAATATTAAACAACTTATATACTAATGCTTATGATTCTATTTTATGCTGCAAATAAAATATATATTAATTGTTATATATTAAGAGATCTTTAATAATATTCTATAGAATAACAATACTAAGTAACAGCTGATCTTTATCTTATTTTTTTGAATTAAGTCCCATTTTATAATTGCCCCTAGATATTCCTTTGTCTCAATAGCTATATATAGTATAATGTATAGATAGTACAACAATATATAAATAAGGAAGGTTTGTTTATGGATAGTGGAAATATAACTAAAATTCAGTTGGAAGACAAAGAAATTATTCTAATAGGAACTGCTCATGTTTCGAAGGAAAGTGCAAAGGAAGTACAAGAAGTGATAGAAAAAGAAAGACCTGATTCTGTTTGTGTGGAACTTGACGAGCAGCGTTATAAAACTATTATGGATAAAAATAAGTGGAAGAAGATGGATATATTTAAAATTATAAAGGAGAAAAAGTCAACTTTTCTATTAATTAATTTAATTATATCTACTTTTCAAAAACGAATAGCAAAGCAGTTTGATATTCAACCTGGCCAAGAAATGATCCAAGCTATCAAATCTGCCAATGAGGTAGAAGCTAAGATAGTTTTAGCAGATAGGAATATTCAAGTAACTTTCTTACGTATCTGGCATGGTATAGGTCTAAAGGGTAAACTCCAACTTCTTACCCATATATTATTTGGATTTTTGAGTGATGAAGAAATAACAGAAGAGGAACTAGAGAATTTAAAATCTAAAGATACATTGACTTCTATGCTAGATGAGTTTACCAAGCATTTTCCAAAACTCAAAACCTTTTTAGTAGATGAAAGGGACATGTTCCTATCTCACAAAATAAAAAAAGCTCCCGGTCAAAAGGTTGTTGCTGTTTTAGGAGCAGCCCATATCCCTGGAGTATTAAAAGAAATACATCGTTCTCAAGATTTAAGCGCTATATCAAAGGTTCCTGCCAAATCTAATCATGGAAAAATAGTTTCCTGGATCATACCTATATTAATAGTAGGTATAATAGGCTCCACCTTTTATTTCAGTCAGTCGGCAGCTATTGATTCAACTTTAAGCTGGATCATCTGGAATGGATCTCTCTCTGCCTTAGGAGCCTTGGCTGCCTTTGGTCACCCACTTTCTATTTTAACCGCATTTGTCTTGGCACCTTTAACATCTTTAAACCCTTTTTTCGGTGCTGGATGGATGGCGGGTTTAGTGGAGGCTTTTATAAGGCGTCCTAATGTACAGGATTTTGAGAATTTGTCAGAAGATGTATTTACGGTTAAAGGATTTTGGAAAAATAAAGTGACACGTATATTGCTTGTTGTTGCCTTAACTAACTTAGGTAGTGTACTAGGAACAGCTATTGGTGGTGCTGAAGTAATAAGATTATTCTTCAAAACTATAAGGGGTGCATAAAATATGTACCCTTTCTTCTACATTATTTCAAAATAAAGTGTAAAATTTTCTTGATGAGCTTTAATACTTCTGTGGTTCTTCTCTTCTTTCATATCTTCCGATAACATCATTACATCAATAGCTTTATCACTAGGATTATCGATAGTTAAAGTGTAATTCCCCTTAGGTATATCCTTTAATACTAACCATTTATGCTCTTCAGGAAAATTTTCATATATATAAGGGTAAGATGTTTTTATCTGCCCTTTTATTATAGTGATGATAATATTGTCTTCATTAACAATGACTACATTAGGATCTCCTGAAAATAATAAGTGAACTGTTTTATCTTCCATTTCTTCTTCTATCCCCTTCATGTCCATATCTTGATAACCATATATTCGCTTTATACATTCATAGGATTCTTCTACTATTTTTCTATGATCCGATTTCAAGTAAAAATAGTCTGCCCCTTCAATTTCTCCACTTTTAATAAGCACTGTACTATCACCATCTAATGTATCAACTATATCTACAATTACTTCTTCTCCTTCTTTAAATAATTTTTCCTTATCCAACATTAAGTATTGTGAAGTTGGATGATTGCATCCTATAATACAGTACATTTCATTGATCTTGTAGGGAATGAAATCCGCTGTTTCGTTTAATCTATTCAGAAGATAATTTTTATATTTTATATAATACTTAGGTACTGTTCTCCACTCTCCACCTTCGTCTTCATAGCATAAAATATCTCCATAATCCCATGTAGGCAAAAGATCCTCCATAGATGGAAACGTAGCATGAATCCGCCCTAAATCTTCTATCCCAAAAGAAAAGTTCATTAGTCTTTGAAGAATCCACATATATCCTGCTGTAATTAATTTATCTAATGTTCTTTTGTTTTTACTAGGCATCAACCTTCCCGTAGACCATAAGTAATAGGATTCTATAGAACCTTTGTTTGGTGTGCCAATCATAATAAGTTTGTCTATATCATGTTGAAAGTTCCATCCCTGTATATAAGCTCTTGCTACAATGCCACCCATACTATGGCATATTAAATCTATTTTTTTATTTGGATGTTTTTCTTTAACCTTGTGAATAAGGGGTATTAAATATTTTTCTATTGTATAGTCACTTTGCTTTCGCCAATCATAATAACAAACGAACAAATTATCATTCTTTTGATATCCTATTTCTGAAAGTCTATCTAGTAAAGGGTCATAAATCCATCGGGCTACTCCAAAACTCCACTCTCCTGTACCCTCAATCACGTCATTCCCCATAGAACCCATCAATCCAGGAATAAAAATAATTGGGTTTTGATTACATTTTTTCAAATCCATCTCCTCCCACTAATATGTAATTTTTCTCTACTATTAAACTTATGCATAAATTAGTGGATAAAATGCAAAAAAGTGGTATTTATTCATTTACCACTTTTTCTTCAACTATTTTGATTCCTTCTAGTGTCAACAACTTTTTTTTAATAGAAAGTCCTCCACCATAGCCGACTAAATCACCACCGACACCAATGACCCTATGACATGGTACAATTATTGCAATTTTATTTTTATTATTTGCCATCCCTACAGCTCTAGATGCCTTGTGGTTTCCTACCTTCTCTGCTATATCTTTATAGGACACTACTTTACCATAGGGTATTCCACATAAAGACTTCCATACCTTTTTTTGAAAGTCTGTGCCTATGAAATGTAAGGGTAAATTGAACTCCCTCCTAGTTCCTTTAACATACTCCTTTAATTGTTGTATATAGATTGCATTTTTATCATCGTCACAAACAATTCCACTATTGGGATAGGAATTTTTTAATTCTTTTATAAAATTTTCCTCTGTACCATTAATGGTTAGTGCCATTAAACCTCTATCGATTGAAGCCAAATAGATATTATAGTCTAATATTTTTATCGTACTATAATAAATATTATCCATTAGCTTCACTTTTCTTTCTCTTACTGTATATTGCTCTGGCTTCTTGCCATTGCTCCCTTGCCATAAGTTGAATCTGTCTTTTTCTTTTTATTTCTGGATGATCTAGAGCCTTAGCAAACCATTTTATAGCAGTCTCGGGATCGTCCAATCTTCGTTTCAATTCTCCTATTAAATATGCTAAGGAAACTTCATCCAGGCCAGCTACAGGTAAAGGCTCCTGCTGGTATGATGTTTCAAAGAAATCTAATGCATAGTTTAAGAATTCCATTTCCCTCTCATCCTTCATCTCCCTATAAATCCAAGCAAGCTTTAGGCTTAAACCTCCTAGGTAACCCTTTGGTTTTTTCAGGAGTTGACCTGTAAGAATAGCTAACTTATAGCTTGCTTCTGCCTCCTGTTGTGTTCTAATAGTGCCATAGTCTTGTTGCTTCCATTTATTTGAGATTTTTTCCTTTACTATATGTATTTGATCTTTATTTAACTCTACATACTCCCCTTCTGTAGCACTATAGCCACATTTCGGACAAATCCATACATGGTAGTATATAGGATTAAGGTCTTGATACTTTACATAATAATCCGTCTGTCTTTCCAATACCTTGAGCTTTCTACCCCTAACTTTTTTAGTGTTAAACTTGTTTTTGCAGCATGGACAATTTATTTCTTTATCATATAGTAAGTGTTCCATATTTTACCTCCCAATTTTTGATCTCCTTATTATATCATAAAAAACCCCCACTTAATTGTGAGGGAACTTGATCATCTTCATTTGGTTCTGATTCTATTTCTTCCTCTATTGGTGTTACCTCGTCTTCTATCGGATTTTCCTCATGTGCTTTTTCTATTTTTTGTTGTTTTTCTGTTTCAACTCCTGCTTCTATTTTATTCTTTTCCTTCGGCTTAGTTCCTTCAACGATAATTCCATCTACTGCAACATAACGATCAGTAGAAATATATTCTCTTTTTAATTGTCTTCCATTTTCAGTATACACTTTATAGGTATTTACTCTAAAACCCTTTTTCGCTTCCCTTATCACCTCTTTTTCTCCTATTAAGAGGGTGTCATCTTTTTTAATCTCAATCTTTGGCTCTATTGTTTCTATGATCTCAGAGACAAGAGTTACTTTTATATTATCTTCTTTTTTTCCGTGTATCCGTACAAAGACACTGCTATTTTGAACAAAACTTTCTACATAAACAGGATACTGTCTATTATTGATGAATTTAAAATCTATATAATCACCTGCTACGGTGGCATCCTGACCTAATGGTACATAAGCCACTGGCAAGGAGTGGTTTCTTCTATCAGAAACTTCTAGGTTAGATCTTGCAACTGCATTATATAGAGTTGAAGAAACCTGACAAATACCTCCACCGACCCCAGGAACTAATTCTCCATTTATGATAACAGGTGCCTCTTGATATCCACCTGCTATACCCCTTGGTCCTGTTTGTTTGTTGAAGGAGAATTCTTCTTGTGGCATCAGTAATGTGTTGTTTATACTCCTAGCAGCAATAGCTATATTTTCACTTCTACCCGATTGTTGGGCATTAAAGGTAGTACTGTATTCCCCCAATACATCTTTAATGGCTAACAGCTTCTCCTCTGTAATCCTAGGAGTATTATATATTATAGGAATAGTAATATCTTCTTGACTAAATCTTTGGATGTTTTTTTGTATTTTATCTATTAATACTTTTTTATCTACCTCCATACCTATTTGTTCCTTCGTTATATGAAAAGCACCATTTCTTCTTAGAATTGTAGCATCTTTAGCCTCTCTATTTATATGTACTTCAATATCCTCCATGATGTCATCCATATGTACTGCGTCATAATTAAGCTCCATAGAAATATATATAGGGTTATCTTTCAAACGATGAATTTCTTGAATCCTTTTAATGGTGTTTCCTGTTCTTCCTATTCTATAAGCCTTTTCCACTGCCTCTTCATAATCATAGGTGTATCCTAATTCTTTATATGCCAACTGTTTTTGGTAGTCCTCACGAACTAAATTAAGCTTAAATGCATTTAGCTGTTCTTCATAAATAGTTTCTAATCTCTCCCTAGCTTCTTCCTTTGTCAAATCACTTGTATTTACGGTTTCTATATATACACCAACATAAATAGTATCTTTTCTTAAGAGCAAAATCCCCAACGTTAAAAATGAAACCACACCAATAGTAAATACCATACTAATGGTCCATAGCATTATTTTCTTTCTACTTACCCCTATAACAGTTGGCTCCATAACATCACTCCCTAATATCCCTTAGTTTTCCCAGTAAACTTCTATTTCATCTCCGCACCTCAGGGGATTTGTATAATTGGCTATTTCCCCATTATGTTTTAATACTAGCTTCCCCTTTGCTTCATTTCTATTAAAGTCAACAAAATTAAATATGTCTACAAATATTAAATCTGTTTTATTACTATGAATTTTTATTGGTTTTCCATTGTATATAACTTCCAAACTCTTTTCCTTATCTAAACTGGAAGCATCTTCTTTTATATCATTGTCTTCTTTTTTTTCAGTTATTATTCTAACATTAGCAGCAATTTCATTATATAAATATGCTCCCGCACCATCTATATATACATCATATTCTTTAGCATCTATTCTTAAATAATAATATAAATCCTCCACTGTGTCTATGGAAGTATATTGTACTTCATCTTTATTTCTAAGTTGTTTATTATCTTTTATTTCTTCACCATTGATTTTTACATTGTAGAATTTATTAATTTCCTTATCATTTACATAAAAAACATCCTGAAATTTCACGACATCCAACAGGTAACCTACAGCATGTTTCCCTTGCTTAGCTGGTTTTATAGTTATACTATCTCCAGTATTAATAGGGGTATCTAGGTTAGATATTTTGTTATTTACTAGGATTTCCGCTGATTCTCCATACTCACCATAGATTGTTGTTTCTTTACCATTAACAAAAACCTTTAAACTTTCTCCTTTTTTGGGTACTAAATCTCTAGGCTTTAGGTCTGTCATCAGCAGTGCATCACTTACTTTAAGCCCTTGGGTTTTAAAAAGTTTAACCCGTTGCTTGTTTACTTCTACTTCTATAAAATCTCTTGTTTCATTGTTAATGGCTTTTACCAATATCCCTATAGGGGTGATACCTTCAGGTCCAGTGAATACTCTAGCATCCCCCTGTAAGTTTTGTATGTTTTCTATCGTTCTAACTACTACTCTTTCTTTCGGCATCTCTAGTTTTTGGGCTATTATATTGCTTAACTGAGGTATTTGACTACCTCCACCTATCAAAAAAACCACACTAGGTGATTTTTGGTTTTTCTCCAAAATACCTTTGCAAATTTTTGATGCTACTGCATCTATAGTTGGTTTTATTTTTTCAAGTATATCTCCCGTAGCTATTTCCTGCTGTATTCCTATAATATCAGTAAAATTTTGTTGATCTGATCTACATAGATTACACTTTAATTCCTCTGCAGTATCAAAATCCAATAAATATAATTTGGCCAATTCCTCTGTAATTTCATCTCCAGCAACAGAAGTCATTCCATAAGAAGTAATTCGCCCTTCCTGTGTAATAGCCATATCTGAAGTTCCTGCCCCTATATCCACTAATGCTATATTTAATAGTCTCATGTTTTCAGGAACCGCCACTTCAATTGCTGCGATAGGCTCTAGGGTTAAATAGCTTACCTCTAAACCAACTCTTGCCATTACTGTATACAAACTATCTACTACAATTCTCGGTAAAAATGTTGCCAATACATCTATAGTTAATTTTCTGCCCTTATGTCCTATAGGAGTTTTTATAAATCCATCATCAAGATAATAATTTACTACGGTATGACCTACACAGAAATAATCATTAACCTCCTCTGAATCCTTCTCTAATTCTTTTTGTGCCTGTTGTATGCCTTCTATTTCAATGGCATGTATTAAATGTTTATCTATTTCTTTGTGTTCATTTAAATCTTCTTCTACTGTTGTTTGATGGGTTTTTAAGGCTCTACCTGCCGCAGCTATGGCTACTTCCTCAAGTTTCACCCCTGCTTTTTCCTCAATTTCTAGTTTAACCTTTTTAACAACCTCTGCCACCGCTTCAATATCATGAATCTGTCCATCATACATAGCTCTTTTTTTATGAAATGCTATGGCTGAGTGTTGGATAAGTATTTTGTCCTGTTGTAAGGTCCCTAATAGACCTACTACACTTCTAGTTCCAATATCTAATACGAAGATCATTTAACTACATTCCTTCCCTATGACTAGATTTATACTATATTTCTCCATAGAACATAATTAATCCTCTTTTTTAAAAACCCTATATTATCTTTTCTTTTTAAATAAGCAAAA
Source organism: Clostridiaceae bacterium (assembly GCA_020832135.1). Taxonomy (GTDB): domain Bacteria; phylum Bacillota; class Clostridia; order Peptostreptococcales; family Natronincolaceae; genus JAFIFG01. The sequence goes on along the minus strand of JAFIFG010000057.1, from coordinate 32,737 downwards.
GATGTCTAAAACTGTATTAGACATCCTGTTGTACGAATTATTTTTTTATAAGATTTAAATAGTAGAGACAATGTTGAGTTAAAGGACATTCTTCACATAAAGGTTTTCTTGCTTTACATATTCTTCTACCGTGGAAGATTAACCAATGGTGTGCCTCTGACCACTTCTCTTTAGGAATGTTTTTCATTAAATCCTTTTCTGTAGCATCAACATTATCTGAGTTTGCAAGTCCTATTCTATTGGAAACCCTAAACACATGGGTATCTACAGCAATAGCATCCTGGCCAAAGACATTGCTTAGCACTACATTAGCAGTTTTTCTTCCTACTCCTGGCAGTTTCTCAAGCTCTTCTCTAGTGTCAGGAACCTCTCCTCCGTGTTCCTCCATCAAGATCCGACAGGTATGAAGGATATTTTTACTTTTATTTCTATAAAATCCACAGCTTCTAACCCATTCTCCTAACTCTTCTTCAGTAAGCTGTAAAAAATCCTGTGGCTTTGGAAAATACTTATATAGTTTTTCCGTCACCTGATTTACTCTTTTATCGGTACACTGAGCAGCTAAAATAGTAGAAATCAACAACTCAAAAGGATTATTAAAATTCAATTCTGTATCTGCATTAGGATAGGTCCTTTGCAATATATCTAAAGCTTCCTTCATTTCTTTTTTAGTAAGTCTTTTTCTAGACATAGTTTATTTCCTTTCCCTATAATATCTCTACCTCACACTCCGTGATATCTAACCTTCCATCCTTCTCTATAAATCCTATCACAGTGTTAATCATTTCGTCGGCATGTCTTCGACTGTTGGTTACACAACAGAAGCCTATTTCTGCTATTTGCCATTTATCTTGATCCCCGACTTCTGCTATAGATACATTGAACCTTGCTTTTATTCGTTCTATCATACTTTTAAGTATTTGCCTCTTCCCCTTTAGAGAATTTACTTCGTACATAACTATCTTGATTGAACACACCCCTACTAACATATTCTCACGTCCCCTATGATTAGTTTAGATTACTCTCTTTTTATAATATGTAATTTCACATCATTAAGTATAGAGTAAACCACTGGTAATACAATTAAAGTTAATAATGTTGATAGTAATAACCCTCCTATTACTACAGTAGCTAAAGGTATCTGCACTTCTGACCCTTCATTTATCCCTATAGCTAATGGTAATAATCCTAAAACTGTGGTAAGGGTTGTCATAGCAATAGGTCTTAGTCTTGTGGAGCCTGCCATTATTATAGCATCATTAATTTCTTTACTCTCTTTTCTTAAAAGATTAATATAGTCTATCAAAACAATGCCATTATTTACAACAATACCCGCCAGAACGATCAACCCTATTACAGCAGGGACACTCAAAGGCTGCCCTCTCAAAAGTAATGCCAGTGCACCTCCAGAAAAAGCCAATGGTACTGATAGCATAATAGTGAAGGGATATAATAAAGATTGAAATTGAGAGGCTAATATCATATATACCAACAAAATCGCAAGAATAACAGCTAATGCTAAATTAGCAAAGGCTTCTTCTAATTGCTCCATTTGTCCTCTGTATTGATAAGTGTATCCTGCCGGCAAAGGATAATGTTGAAGTTTGTCTTCAATGTCAGAAATAACACTATTTACATCTCTGTTAATAATAGCAGCGGTTACACTTATAGTTCTTACTTGGCTAGAGCGTCTTATAGCACTAGGCCCCTGTGCTATTCTATATTCCGTGATTTGCTCTAAGGGTACTGTATTTCCTAACATTGTTTCAATAGGAGTTTGCATGAAATTCCCAATTCCATCTTTTAAATAATCTTCTCCTTTAATAACTATGTTATGTTCTTTCCCATCTATTCTTAATTTTGTTGTATCCATGCCTTGAATTATATTTCTTATACTTGTAGCTACTTGAAATGTTTGTAGTCCATAAAGCGATGTAATATCTCTATTTAAATATACTTCTAGTTGTGGTCTACCTTCTGTAAAATTCGATGTTACTTCTCTAGTTCCTTCTACGGTTTGAATAATTTCCATAAAACTCTGTGATATATCCTGCAATATATCTAAACTATCCCCTCTTATCTCTACCTCCACCGCCTCGCCAGCAAAGCCCATTCCAACAAGAGAAAGGTTTGACACTGTTATTTCAGCACCTGGTATTTTTATTAAATCATTTCGAACCTCATCAATAATCTTTAAAGTATTTTGTTTCCTGCTATTGTAAGGTACAAGTCTTACATCAACTGAGGCTCTATGAGGTCTATATCCATAACTGCTGAAAAACTCATCTCCTCCACCAATATTACTAAAAATCACTTCTACATCCTCGTAGTCTGCTACTACTTGTTCAACCTTTTGTACTATTTCTTCAGTGCTTTCCAAGCTACTTCCCTGTGGTAACATAATATTAATTTTAAAGGTTCCTTCATCAAACTCAGGAAAATATTCTGCACCTACCCATACTACAGATAGAATCGAACTGAAAAATATTATAAAGGTTAACAACAGAACACCTAATCTATGTTGTAAACTCCACTTTAATAAAATAATATACTTGTCATTAACCCTTTGAAATACATTGTCAATTCTTTGGAAAACTTTATTAGATTTTTTGTTTTTTACCTTTAATATTTTAGAGGATAACATGGGAACTAATGTTAAAGATATTACTAAAGAAGCTAACAAAGCAAAAGTAACTGTTAAAGCTAGTTCTTTAAAAATTTCTCCTGTCATTCCCTCCACAAATACAATAGGTATAAACACTGCAACCGTTGTAAAAGTAGAGGCTGTTACAGCTGAAGCTACTTCTGTAGCACCATAAATAGCTGCATCCTTAGCAGAATATCCTTCTTCTCTAAATCTATAAATATTTTCTAATACTACAATTCCATTATCCACCAGCATACCTATCCCTAAAGCAAACCCACCTAAGGATAATAAGTTTAATGTTAACCCTGTAAAATACATCAATGTAAAAGTAGCTATAATGGAGATTGGGATAGATAAGGCAATTACCAATGTATTTCTCATATTTTTTGTAAATAAAAATAATACTAATACAGCTAATAATCCTCCAAAAGCTGCAGTGGTAGCTACATTTCCTATGGATCTTCTAATAAATAAGGATTGATCAATTACTGTTTCAATCTCTATATCATCTAATTCCTGTTGTATTTCTTTGATCTCCCTATTTACAGCATTAGTAACTTGTATAGTATTAAAGGTTGGTTGTTTTTGCAAAGTAACACGAATGCTGGGTATCCCATTAACCCTTGCTAATTGTGTTCTTTCTTCTTCAACAAAACGTACTTCTGCTATATCCTGCAGTCTTGTTGTAATCCCTATGGGTAATGGGACGGGAAGATTTTTGATTTCATCTATAGATCTAAATTCTCCTATGGTTCTTACCATGAGATTTTTTGATCCATCTTTGATCTCACCACCTGGGAGATTTATATTTTCTCCCCTTAATAATGCTGATAACTGCTGTTGATTTATTTTTTGTTCTGCAAGATAAGTTGGATCTATCTTGATTTCAACATTTTTTTCCCTGCCACCAGAAACACCTACAGCTGCCACACCTTCTAGCCTTTCCAGTCTAGGTTTAATTCTGTGCTCTACTGTATCCTGTAATTTATCTATATCTTCACCTATCACACCTATTGCCATAATAGGTAGTGCATTAGGATCAATTTTTAATACCATAGGGTCTATAGCATCCTGAGGTAAGAAGCGTTTGACTAGATCAATTTTCTCTCTAATTTCTAAAGTTGCAAAATCCATATCTGTACCTTGGTCAAACTCTATAATAACTACAGAACTTCCTTCTGTAGATACAGAATTAATATGTTTTACATTATTAACAGTTGCAACCGTCTCCTCTATAGGTCTAGTTATAAGATTTTCTATTTCTAAAGGCCCTGCACCAATATATTGTGTATTTACTACAGCAACAGGAATATTCATTTTGGGTAACAAGTCCATCGGTAGCCTAGAAAGAGAAACAGCTCCTAACAAAAGTATGATACCCATCATCATGAATACCGATATGGGTCTGTTAACGGACCAGTTACTTACTTTCATCATCCTCACCTCCTACAACAACCAAGGAAGTGTTTTCATCAATATAGTGTTGGCCCTTTACAATAACCCTCTCTCCTTCTTTTAATCCACTGATTACTTCCACCATTATCCCATTATCCATCCCTAACTCCACTCGCCTTTTATGGGCACGATTATTCTCTTCTACAAAAACTATAGATTGATTATTTTCTAGAAATACTGCTTCCTTTGGTATTACCAATACATTTTCTTTGCTTTGTCGTTGGATAGCAACCCTACAAAAGGAGGATGCTGTTAATTGCCCTGTAGTATTGTCTACAGTTATTTCAACTAAATGTAACCCTGTTCTAGGGTCTGCTACCCAATTTATTGCTGTTACTATCCCTTCTTTTGTAGCTTCTCTTATATGTATCTTTACCTTCTTATCTAATTCTAGTGTATTCAGTAATTCTCTCGTTATATTTAATTCAGTTTTTAACTTATCTGTATTTGTAATAATTAAAGCTGGCTGTGTATTTATTACCGGCTGATTTTCCTGCAGGCTTATCTGAGATACTACCCCAGCTATAGGGGCATAATATTCCATTTCCTTTAACTGTTCTAATGCATTAACATAAGCTAATCTAGATTGCTCCAATTGAGCTTCAGCTGTTAGCAAGGCTCCTTCTGCCATATTATTTTCTACTAAGCTTCTATTTTGTTGGAAAACCATTATTCCATCTGGTATATTAGGCGGAACAAGATCTTCAGCTTTTTGATGTTGTTGTTTTTGAAGACGATAGCTCTTTTGAGATTGTTCATAATTTTTTCTCGCCATTTCCACCTGTCTTCTAATAGGAGTTTTATCTAACTCAAATAAAAAATCTCCCTCTTGTACGGTATCTCCGACTTGAACTGCAAGCTTTGTCACTTCTAACCCGGGAGTTTTAGGGAAAATCATACTATTTTTCTTAGGGTGTAAGACTGAAGGCAGGATTACATTCTCTATTATATTGTCCTTTGCCACACTTACCACCTCTACCGCTACTTCTCTTTCTCTTTCCTCTTCAGCTGTTTGTCTACAGCCCATAAAATTTATACTTAATATTGTAAATATTAACGTTAAAATTATTATACTAGTTAGCTTTTTTCCCATTAAAAAACCTCCAATAAATCCGCATCATCAAAGTCGTTTCCAACTTAATATGTGCAGTTTATTGGAGATTTAAACTAGGATATCTCCTATGAATTTATAAAATTCCCATCTCTTGCCCAACTTTTTTAAAGATATCTACAGCACGATCTAATTGTTCCTTTGTGTGTCCAGCTGTTACCATACAACGAACTCTGCCGGTACCTTTAGGTACCGTTGGGAATATAATTCCTGATACGAAAACACCATTTTCTAATAATTTCTTACTGAATTCCATGGTTTTTCCTTCTTCTCCTATAATAACAGGTGTTATAGGAGTTCCACTGTTGCCAATGTCAAATCCTAATGTACTTATTTTTTCTTTGAAGTATTTAGCATTATCCCAAAGTCTATCGGTATATTCGGTAGTACTCATAAGAAGCTTTACAGCTTCTATAATAGAACCTACAGCTGCAGGAGGTAAGGATGTACTAAATAACAACGGTCTTCCCCTATGGCTTAACCACTCCTTCATTGTACTACTTCCAGCTACATATCCTCCTATAACTCCTATAGCTTTAGACAATGTACCTATCGTAAAGTCCACTCTTCCATGAAGTCCAAAATGATCAACAGTACCTCTACCATTTTCTCCCAATACCCCAGAACCATGGGCATCATCTACATAGGTCATGGCACCATATTTTTCAGCTAGCTCTACGATTTCTGGTAGAGGAGCAATATCTCCATCCATACTAAACACACCATCAGTAATAATAAGCTTGTTTCTGTATTTATCATGGCTTTCTTTTAATATTCTTTCTAAGTCTTCCATATCAGCATGTTTATATACAGTTTTATCAGCTCTACTTAGTCTAGCACCATCTATGATACTGGCATGATTTAATTCATCAGAGATGATTAAATCCCCTTTCTCTGTTACAGCCTGTATGGTACCAGCATTACAATTAAATCCGGATTGAAAAACCATAACTGCTTCTTCTCTTTTAAACTCTGCTAAAACTGTTTCTAACTCTTCGTGTATATCCATGTTTCCTACAATGGTTCTCACGGCACCTGATCCTACACCATATTTTTCTACTGCTTCTACAGCAGCTTGTTTAAGTTTTGGATGATTTGCAAAACCTAAATAGTTATTGGATGAAAGGTTGATAACTTTATGACCATTTAAAATAATTTCTGACTCACTGGCCCCTTCAAGTACAGGTAGCTTTCTATATACTCCGTCATCCTTAAGTTGTTGAATTTTTTCCTTAAGAAAATTTAATTCATGAACATTAGACATAATTCATAACCTCCTAATTTTTTAGTTTGACATACTTTTTTAAATACAACATAGACTCTTCATTATCCTTCTTTAGAATTAAATTCGTAATATTTTCATTTTTCCCTAATTACAGCATTTTTAACATAAAAGATAAAAAACCTCATAAATATGAGGCTTTTTATCAATTGATTTCTACAATATGATTATAATATTTGAGCTTTTTACCTACTTCCTCATATACCTTTTCATAGGACTCACCAGTCATAATTTCTATTCCTTCATTCACATGTTTTACAACATATATGTGAAATTGTTGATTCTTTATAGCCTCCACGACTTCATCAATCAACATTAAGTTTTCAATATTCTGATGGGGAATAATAACTCCTTGACTTCCAGTTAAGCCTCTCTTTTTACATAATCTAAAGAACCCTTCTACCTTCTCCGTAACTCCACCGACAGGTTGAATATACCCCCTCTGATTGACTGATCCTGTTATGGCTATATGCTGTTTTAATGGAATTCCAGAAATACTAGATAAAAGTGCATACAACTCAGCACTTGAGGCACTATCACCATCTACACCGCCATAGGATTGCTCAAAACAAATTCGAGCCGATATGCTTAATGTAGTGTCTTGAGCAAAGTTTTCCATTAAGAATCCTGTTAAAATCATAATGCCCTTATCATATATATTACCACTAAGATTTACTTCCTTCTCTATATTTACTATTCCTTCCTTCCCAGCACTGGTAGTTACTGTAATAACACTAGGTTTCCCAAAAGAATATTCACCTAGGTTCATAACGGATAATCCATTAACAACCCCTATTTTTTTTCCTTCTATATCAATGAGTATTTTTTTTGACTCAAAACTTTCTTCAACCTTCTTTTGATATTTATTGATTCTATCCCATTTTTCTTTAATTGCCTTATTTACATGCTCCTCTGTCACTATAGTACTAGCATCTAGTTTTGCCCATTGGTTTGCCTCTATAATAATTTCAATTACCTTATTGAATCTCGCTGTTAATTTTTTTTGGTTTCCAGTGAGTCTTGAACTGTACTCTATGATGCGTGCTACTGCCGATACACTAAAATCCTTCATTTCTTCTCTTTTTACATAGCAGGTTATAAAGGATGCCATCTGCTTCTCGGTTTCACTATCTCTTGTCATTTCGCTATCGAAATCTACTAAAACCTTAAAGTATTTTTCAAAATCCTCATCATGGTTATATAATAGATGATATAAATATTCACTTCCAATAATAATTACTTTTAAATCCACAGGTATAGGCTGTAGTTTTAAGGAAGTAACATCTATGCCTAATTGATTTCCCATATTTTCTACTGTAATCTCTTTTGTTTGCAATACTCGTTTTAAGGTCTCCCAAGCATAAGGATTAGTCAGTAGTTGTTTTGCCTCTAGGATTAAATATCCACCGTTTGCTAAATGTATAGCACCAGGTTTTATTTGAAGAAAATCCGTTCTAAGAACACCATTGACATTTTCATACTCTATGTTGCCAGTTAGTTTATTTAGAGTAGGATTTAACTCAGTAATTACCGGTGCCCCCTTTAATTCCTTATTATTTACCAATAGATTTACTCTGTATTTTTTTATAAAAGATTGTGATTTTATTTTGCTAGAGGTATCAGTCACTTCCTCCTCTTCACCAACAAATTGATAAATATTTTCTATTAAATCTCTCTCCATCTGCTTTAAATGTTCTATTACCTTTTTACTTTCTTTATATTTTTCAGTAAGATTATAGACTCTTGGCTTTACAACAAATAGTCCAACCCTCATTTCCAATTGTAATAACTTCTTTTTTGTCAGCTTTTCTATATTTTTAATTTTAAGCAGTATATCTAATGCCTTCTCTTGAATTTCCTCTAACTGTACCTCTAATGCCTCTGTTGTCGCTTCGTCCATCTGTTTTATTTGTTCTTCTGTTATTTCTTCCCCATTATCTTGTAAAGGAACGAACATAAAGCCATCATTGGTATTTTTAATGCTGAAGTTCTTTTTATCAGCATATTCCGATAATTCATAGAGTAAATTATTTTTCTGCTCTTGATATTCTTTAATGATTTCATTTCTATGACGATCGTAATCTTCACTATTAAAAGCCCGTGGTACCTCAATAAGAAGATCCTGTATCAGTTCATCCACATCTTTTTGAAAATCTCTTCCAATTCCTGCAGGAAGATTTATAGCTATAGCTTTTCCTGTATTTTCAAAATTGTAGACATAACACCAATCATCAGGGACTTTTTTTGTTGTTGCTATTTTTTTAACTGCCTCCGTTGTATAGGTAGTTCTTCCAGTACCTTTCATTCCACTAATATAGATGTTATAGCTTGGATGTTCAATTTGTAATCCAAACTTCATCGCAGCTTCTCCTCTATCCTGCCCCATAATATGCTGTAGGGGTGAAACCTCTTCTGTTGTTTTAAAAGCTAAATTTTTAGTATCACAATATCTTTTTACATGATTGTAGGATAGTTTAGGATATTTACTCATAATTGTCCCCCCTGTACTGTAAATAACACTTACTATCCATACTATTCAACAGAGGGCGGATATTCTACTAATTCTTTAAAATTAAATGAGCCTTAACTCAGGCTCCGAAGATAATGATGAAGCATTTCTAGAACTTCCGTGTCTTGTTCTTCATCTTTTAGCTTATTAAATTCCTTATAGGCAATCTCAGAATCTAACTTATATATTGCCCAAATAGTATATTTTCTAATTTCTTTTCTAGGATCCTTTAACAATGGTAATATAAGAGGCACAGCTTCTTTATCTTTATGATTGACTAAAGCTATAAGGGCATTTCTTTGTAATACCTTCTTGCCACGCCAGCCAGCAGAGGTTGTGCCATAGCTTTCTTTAAAGCCTTTATTAGATATATGAAGCAATTCTATTAAATCTGGTTTATGTGGAGGATTTTGAGGCTTAAAATCACTACATTGGGATACCTTGATTTCTTTATTGTGGGGACATACCTTTTGACAAATATCACAACCATAAAGATTTTTCCCAAGTATAGATCTATCCTCTTCAGAAACATCCTCTTTTTTTTGTAATATATTAGACATGCATTTATTAGCATTAAACTGATAGGGGGCTTCAATAGCTCCCTTTGGACAGTGTTTTATACATAAATTACAGCCTAGACATTGGCAACCCGTAATTGGGGCATCAGACTGGAATTTTAGATTGTTTAGCATATATCCTATGAAAATCCAAGACCCATACTCTTTATTTATTAGTAGGGAGTTGTATCCATACCATCCTAAACCAGCTCTATAGGCAACTTGTCTATCCACCAAAGGACCTGTATCAACAAAGATTTTATAGTTGAAATCTTCCTTCTCTTTTTCTATGAAGCTTGCTATTTGTTGAAGCTTGTCTTGTAAAATAGTATGATAATCAATTCCCCAAGCAGTCCGGGCTAATTCACCATGAAACTTGGGGTTTTCAGTCGGTAAGACCTCTTCATCACTATAGTAGGACATAGCTATTACAATAATAGATTCAGCATCTTCTAAAGTCTTTTTGGGATCAACCCTCAGCTCTATATTTTTTTCTTCAAATCCTGAAAAATGTCCCTGTTGCTGTCTCAATTGTAAAACTTCTCTTATATCTTCAAATGGCTCTGCTGTTGTAAATCCTATTAAATCAACACCTATTGATTTAGTATACTCTATAACTCTAGATTTTAAATTCAAGTTTCTACATCCTTTCGTCTGTTTACTCCATTTGTTTAACTATCTGGCATACTAAAAAACCTCAGCTCATTTAAAGGCCAAATTCTTAATAGAGCTTTTCCCGTGATTTGATCTATACCTATACAACAAAACCTTCTACTATCTTGGCTATTGTTTCTTTTATCCCCCAACACAAAAACCTTATTTGGAGGAACCTTACCTTCTGTATAAGGATAATTTTTTTCTTGATAAATTTCACTACAAATATAATCTTCTTCTACAGCTATATCGTTAATATACAATGTATCTTCAACAATAAAGTATGTGTCACCTTCAATCGCCACAACTCTTTTTATAAATAAATCATGGGATTCCACATGTCCTGGAGGGGTAAATATAACAATATCACCCCTTCGAATATTGTTAATAAAGTAACTTATTTTGGTATAAATTAACCTATCTGCATGATTTAATGTTGGATTCATAGAATCACCATTGATGACGGCTACTCCTAATACAAAGAATTCTAAAAGAACTAGGAATATAATGGTTACTACAATCGTCTTTACAGTGTCATAATATACTTTTTTAGAAGCTACTTTTTCCATGAGATCACTCCCTAACACTATAATATGAGACTCTCCTACTCTGCAATCTTTTCCTTTAGTTTATGCTCCCTCACTCCTGCTGTCATAAAAATATATAAGCCTGTTATAATCAATATTCCACTAACAATTTGCCATTGATTTGGAACTTCCTTCAAGAGGATTATTGCTAAAAAGGTGGCCCCTACTGGCTCCCCTAGCATGGCGGTAGATACCTTATTAGCTTCTACATGTTTTAAGGACCAATTAAAAATCGTGTGCCCTCCAACAGTACAGACAATTGCCATAGCTAAGAATAGTATATAATCCTTGCTAGAATAACCTATAATGGGTGTTCTTAAATATATATTAACGATCACTAAAATCAATGTGCAGCTTCCATAAACCAAGAAGGTATAAACTAATGTAGATACTTTCTTTCTTACGGTTCTACCTATTAGAATATATAGTGCACCGAAAAAACCCCCCATAAGTGCTAAAAAATCTCCATATAAATGGCCTTCACTCACTTGAAAATCTAATATCCCTATGACACTACCACCAAATATAGCTATAGCCATTCCTATTATGCCGTTCCTACTTAAGCGTTCTTTATATAAAAAGTATCCAATAATTGCTGTGAAAATTGGTTGTAACCCTACAAGTACCGTTGATGATGCTACTGTTGTATAGCTTAAGGATGCTATCCAAGTACTAAAGTGCAGTGCTAAAAATATACCACTCAAGCCACATAATATAACCTCTTTTTTAGTTATTTGGGTTATTTTCTCTCTTCCATTAGTTAACATAACTGGCACAAATAGAAAGAAGGTTAAAACCATTCGATACATAGCTACAATAGTAGATGGTGCTGTAGTATTTCTTACGAAAATTGCAGAAAAGGAAACTGCTATAACCCCCACCAGCATTATTAAGTATACCCTGAGAACACTATTTCTTTCCTCCATCCTTCCACTCCCTCAACATTTGTTTTAAAGAACTAAATAGGTAAAGATTGATAACATGATACCAACTATGATTAATTTAATAATTAAACTAGCTAAATAACCAATCAAACCTGCACTTCCAGATTTTATTGAAGTTGACAATTCTTTTCCTGTCATTAACTCTCCTATTATAAGGCCTATAGTTTGACCGATTAAAAGCCCTGCAATACTTAAAATAAATAGTCCTATAAATCCTCCTAAGAACATGCCTACTATCCCACATTTAGATACATTAAATCGCTTGGCACTAATAAAGGAAGCTAAATAATCTACTATAATGGTCAAAAGGGTTAATACAGAAAATATCACAATCCAATTCAACGAAACTATAGAAAAATCTGTAATGAAGCTGTAGATAACGATTCCTAGCAATACTAATATAGGTCCAGGTATAACCGGTAAAAACACACCGATAGTACCTAGAATTATTAACATAATACTAATAATTAAATAGATATTGTTCATTTAGATCACCTATATATTCATTTCTCCCATACTGGGTAAAATCCTTTAAATAAACATGTATTCTTTTCTATATTATATTAAAAATTTATAATAAAATCCCCCATATAGCTAAACTATGTAACACATAAAAATTAGCAGAGAATTCATCTCTGCTAATCATGATCTTCATGAAAACTACTACTCCCAATAAACTCTCTTAAAATAGAGGTTTTAGGTATATCTTCTTCTTTTTCCAATGCTACAAAATAATTTAAGAACTTTAGTAATCTTTTAGCCTCTGGATGATATGGACTTGAATTATCTACCTGTCTTAATAATGGCTCAGCATATTTTTTTAATACACTTAATTCATAGAACAATGCAGAATTAAACATTGCATCTGCTTCCTCTTGATATGGAAAAATATTTTTCTCCTCTCCACGTCTTACAGAAGGCCATAGAGACAGAGTCTTCTCAGCATCAAAGGATCTGTATTTGCTGTCCCTAACAATTCGTCTGATTAGTCTTGTATCGGTAGTTGGAATTCTATTATGTTCATCTATATTTAACTGTGTTAGAGCACTGATGTAAACTTTGAATTTATTTTCCCTTGGAATAGCAGCTGTTAATTCATCATTCAATGCATGAATTCCCTCCAGGATGATTGGTTGATTTAATTGGATTTGTATTTTTTTGCCTCTGTATTCTCGCTTACCCGTAAGAAAATTAAAGGTTGGTAATTCTACCTCTTCACCCCTTAAAATTCTTTCTAAAGCACTATTAAACAGTTTTAAATCAATGGCATAAATTGATTCAAAGTCATATTCACCATTTTCATCCAAAGGTGTATCTTCTCTATTGACGAAGTAATCATCTAGTGAAATAGACACCGGCTTAATGCCGTTTACTTTTAATTGTATCATTAATCTTTCAGCAAAGGTTGTTTTCCCCGAAGAAGAAGGTCCCGCAATTAAAATAACACGATTTTTATCGATGTTTTCACTAATAGCATCCGCCAGCTCTGCAACCCTTTTTTCATGAAGTGCTTCTGCTATTCTTATAAAATCTCCTTGTCTTTGAGTTACTATAAGATCATTTAAAGCTGATACATAATCTATTTCTAGTATTTCTCCCCACTTTTCCGACTCTCTAAATACTTTAAACAATTTTGGATGTTCTTCAAATTCTGGTATATTTCCATTTTCTTCAACCCTAGGATACTGAATAACTATTCCAGGCTCATAATATTTTAATTTAAAATCCTTCAAATATCCAGTTGAAGGTACCATATACCCGTAAAAATAATTCTTGATCCATCCACATTTATACATGTTGATATAAGGTTTTTCTCTATATTTCATTAACTTAACTTTACCCATTTGATTGTATTCTCTAAAAATATCTTTAGCCTCATCAACAGGTATTCTGCTCTTTTCAAAAACCACATCTTCAGCAATAATTTCCTTTATTCTTTCTTCGATTCTTTCAACATCTATTGCATCTATAGCTCTTTTATAGTGGACTTCACAATATAAACCTTTGCTAATAGAATGTTCTACAGAAACCTTACAGTCTGAAAATAACTCCATACATGCCCTTATAAATACAAAGGATAAACTTCTTTGATATATCCGTGTTCCAATAGACGAGCATACATGAATAAACTTTATTTCAGCATCTTCATCTACAGTATAGTTTAGTTCCTTTAGTTGATTTTCAACAATTGCAGCTACAATAAGATACTCAGTATCCTTTTGGAAATCTTTACTGATTTCTTCTAAAGATACACCTCTTTCGTACTTATATGGTCCTTGATCATTGACTGTAATAGCTATATAGCTTTGTAATTTTTTACTTGCCATTTAAGGTCCCCCTATAACATTTTCAGATTCTATATTGTTTCCTATTAATATTATATACTTTTTTTCTTTTAAATATCAAACTATCGTAGGTAAATTTTCTACAAAAAATAGAGAAAGGTTTCCCTTTCCCTAAAATGTTTCTTTTCAATTTTAAATAGATGCTTTAACAAAATTTTTCACTTCTTCGGCTGTTGATAAATTCACAGCTTTCTCAGCCATCTTCTTCATATCTTCAAAGGTAAGTTCACTAATAATTTTTCTAGCCGGTAAAATGGAGATAGCACTCATAGAAAACTCATCTAAACCTAAGCCTAAAAGAATAGGAATAATATTAGGATCTCCTGCCATTTCTCCACACATTCCAGCCCATTTACCTGCCTTATGAGCATGATCAATAACCATTTTTATCATCCTCAAAATAGCTGGATGAAAAGGTTCATAAAGATAGCTTATTTTTTCGTTCATTCGATCTACCGCTGTTGTATATTGAATAAGATCATTTGTTCCAATACTAAAAAAGTCTACTTCTTTGATTAACAAATCACCTATAATGGCAGCAGCAGGAATCTCTATCATAATACCTACTTCTATAGCTTTACTATAGACTATATTTTCCTTATCTAGCTCAGCTTTTACTTCTTCTAATATAGCATTAGCCCCTCTAACTTCCTCTACCGAGGAAATCATGGGATACATTATTTTAAGATTACCATAGACACTGGCACGAAGAAGTGCCCTTAATTGTACTTTGAAAATTTCCGGCTGATCAAGACATATTCTAATGGCTCTATATCCTAAAAAAGGATTCATTTCCTTAGGTAGGTCTAAGTAAGGTAATTCCTTATCTCCACCAATATCTAAAGTTCTAATAATAACGGGCCTATTCCCCATGCTTTCTAAAACTTCTTTATAGGCTTCAAATTGCTCTTCCTCTGTTGGCATATTATCTCTATTCATGTATAAGAACTCTGTACGATAAAGCCCTATACCTTCTCCACCATTATTTAGTACACCCTCAACATCCTTAGGTGTTCCTATATTGGCGGCTAATTCAACTCTCCTGTTATCCTTAGAAATACTAGGATTGTTTTTAAGTTCCTGCAATTCTCGTCTCAGTTCTTCATATTCACTTTGCTTTGCCTTGAACTTTTTCAAGAGTTCCTCGTCAGGGTTAATATACCCTACTCCTTCTTCACCGTCAAACACAACCAAATCTCCATTTTGAATTACTTCGGTAATGTTTTTTAGACCTACAATAGCAGGTACCTCTAAGGATCTAGCCATGATTGCTGTATGGCTGGTTCTGCCACCTATGTTGGTAACAAAACCCAACACTTTTTCTTTGTTCATAGTGGCAGTATCAGAGGGAGTTAAATCATGGGCCACTAAAATTACTGAGTCTTCTAATGTAGCTAGATTTACGATTTCCATACCAAGTATATTCTTCAGTATTCTAGTTCCTACATCACGTATATCAGCTGCCCTTTCCTTCATATATTCATCATCCATATTTTCAAAAATAGCTATAAATCCATCCACTACTTCTCTTGTAGCATATGCTGCATTAATCTTTTCTTCTTTAATTTTATGATTTATTTGATTTATTAGCTCTGGATCCTCTAAAACCATGAGATGAGCTTCAAAAATACTGGCTTTATCAGCCCCTAATTTTTTCATAGCCTCTTCTTTAACCTGTTGTAATTGTAGCTTGGTTTTTTTGATAGCCTCTTGAAATTGTGTCTGTTCTAAGTTAATATCCTCAATATTTTCTTTAGAGATATTTAATTCTTGCTCTTCATAAACCAAAGCTTTTCCTACTGCTATTCCTGGTGAAGCCCCAGTTCCTTTAAACATGTTACTTCCTCCTATTCTCCAAATCCACCTTCAACCAATGTAGTTATAGCCTCTAAAGCTTCTTTTTCATCAGATCCAGACACTTTAATCTTTATTTCATCTCCATGCTTTGCGCCCATGCTCATAACATTCATGATACTTTTTGCATTATATTCGCTATCATTTTTCACGATAATAATATCTGCACTAAACTTAGCAGCTTCCTTTACCAACATACTAGCTGGCCTTGCATGAATACCAGATGCATTTTTAATAGCTATATTTTTCTCTAACATATAGAAATCCCTCCTCTATAAATTCTTTATAAGTTCTATAGTAGTTTTTCCCATAAACTCTTCAACATGCTTACAGTTAACATACCCTGTTTGTTCTTCAAGAGCATTTAACGTCCCTAAAACACAACCATATTTCAGCAGTTCTTTAGTTTCAAATTTATTTTTTAAGGCTATAGCAAATCCTGCCATAGTGGCATCCCCAGATCCTACAGGATTAACCGCTTCGATCTTAGGAATGGACACCTTGTATATGGAGCCATCAACTAATGCTATAGCACCCTCTGCCCCTAAAGAAACAATAATATATGGAATGTCATACTTAACCATTTCTTCTAAAGCATCTATTACAGTATTTTCATCCTTTATTTCTCGCTTTAATAATTGTGAAAGTTCATCTTTATTAGGTTTAATTAAATAGGGTTTAGCAGGTAAGGCTTTAACTAAAGCCTCACCACTAGTATCTAGTAAGAATTTTTTATTATGCTGATTAGTTATATCAATTAATTTAGCATAAAACTCACTACCTAAGTCCTTTGGTGCACTTCCTGATGCTACAACAATTTTTGTATGCTCTAACAAAGCTTCATATTTTTTAAAAAAGCTTTCTTTTTCTTCTGCTAGAATAGTTGGACCTACCTCTAGTATTTCAGTTTGTTTTTCTTCATGTAGTATGGCAATACAGTTTCGTGTTTCTCCTTTTATCTCTACAAAATCATTAGTTATTTCATCTTTAGACAATCTATTGATAATAAACTGTCCATTAGCTCCTCCTAACAACCCTGTAGCACATACATTTTCTCCAACTAAAGAGATCACACGGGTGACATTAAGACCTTTGCCACCAGCGGTTTTAATAACATTACTACAACGGTTGACATCATCTATAGCTAGCCTCTCTAAGCTATAGCTAATATCTACGGCTGGATTTAAAGTAATAGTTAGTATCATTTACTTCACCCTTTTTTAATATCTATTTTCACTCATGCACATTTTTATCTTTTCTACTACTACCTTTTTCATAGCATCCTTTGCAGGTGCCATATATTTTCTAGGATCATTGGCATCAGGATTTTCTTCAAAGAAACTTTTCAATGCATCAGCAAAAGGCATTTTTAACTCAGTAGCTATATTTACTTTGCAAATTCCTCTCTCGATACATTTTCTAACATCCTCAGTGGATATTCCAGAAGCACCATGTAGTACTAACGGTATATCTACAACAGCCTTTATTTTTTCTAATCGTTCAAAGTCTAATTTAGGCTCTTCTTTATACACTCCATGAGCTGTACCAATAGCCACCGCCAAAGAGTCTATACCTGTTTTTTCTACAAATTCCTTAGCTTGGTTAGGGTCTGTGTATTTTGCATCTTCCTCATCAACAATAAGATCATCCTCTTGTCCACCCAGACAGCCTAACTCAGCCTCTACTGTTACACCTTCTCTATGGGCATATTCCACTACCTCTTTTACGGTTTTGATATTATCCTCAAAGGAACAGTGGGAAGCATCTATCATGGCTGATTTAGTCCCTAGATCAATAGATTCTTTAATAGCTTCAAAGTCTTCATGATGATCTAAATGTAGTGCTATAGGAGTATCATATCTCTTAGAGGCAACCGTTGCTATGGCTTGGATATAATCCCTCCCGGCATATTTAAATGTTCCCGGTGTTCCTGCTAAAATAACAGGTGAACGAAGTTCATTTGCCGTCTCCACCATCACTTGAATAGTTTCTAGATTGTGTATATTAAAAGCAGGTACTGCATAGCCTTCTTTTTGAGCTTTTAGCAGCATTTCTTTTGTGTTTACTAGCATTAAATTACCCCCTTAATAGTCTATTTCTTCTGGATTAACTAATGTCTTTGTTTCTGCTACCTGTTTCATCCAATGGGCACTTTTCTTCACATATCTTTTTTGTGTATCAAAGTCTATATAAAACAATCCATAGCGTTTGTTGTATCCATTTGTCCAAGATAGTACATCCATTAAAGACCATAGGAAGTATCCCTGTACATCTACCCCATCTTGAATAGCTTTTAAAATAGCCTCCATGTGTTGCTTTATATAATCAATTCGAGCAGTATCATCTATTTTTCCATCTTGAAAATCATCCTTGTAACCCATACCATTTTCCGTTACATAGATTTTTTTATAGTTAGGATAATTATGTTTAACTCTTACTAACATATCATATAAGCCTTGAGGGTATATTGGCCAATCCCAATCAGTAGTTGGTACATCAGGGTTTGTTACTCTTTGTCCTATACCCTTTAGAGCAAATACACTACTTCCCTTTTCACCAGTCCCATTATGATGAATACCACTATCTCCATCGTGATGAGCTAAGAAATGACTGGCATAGTAATTCACACCTAAAAAGTCATTTTTTTCAGCTGCTGATTTAATGACTTTCATATCTCCCTCATAAATCACTAGTTCACCATCGTTCTTTTTAACAATGTCTTTTATAGTGGCTAAAGTATCTTCACTATATTCTCCTGATAAACAAGCATCTAGCATAAATGTATTTGCAATCGTATCTTCAAGGTAAGCTGCTTTTTCATCTAACTTCTCTTCAGTAATGGGATATTTAGATTCTAAAATGTGGATTACACCAACTTCTCCATCTAGATTCATAGACTTATAAAGTTCTACTACTTTCGCATGTGCCACCATCATATTGTGCATAGCTTGAACTGCCTTTGGAATGTCATATTTTATGTTTGGTGGGAAGTGTCCTATAATATATTGTCCCGCCACTACAGACCAAGGCTCATTGATACTGACCCATTTTTTAACACGATCTCCAAAATTTTCGAAACAAACTTTAGCAAATCGTACAAAATGATCTATATTATCTCTATCTAACCAATCTCCATTTTTATATAATGGCAGTGGCGTATCAAAATGATGTAATGTCACATAGGGTTCAACACCATTTTTAATGCATTCATCAATAAGGTTATTATAGAACTCTATTCCTTTTGGATTTATTTCTCCAGATCCATCAGGGATCACCCTTGACCAAGCGATAGAAATACGAATGCCATTTAGACCATATTCTTTAGCAAGGCTTAAATCCTCTTTATATTTATGATAGAAGTCACTAGCTACATCCCCAGTAAACCTACTTTCAGGACGACTTAGATATTCATCCCAATAGCATGGTCCTCTACCGTCTTCTTTTGTTGCGCCTTCTGCTTGAAAGGCAGCCGTAGCTGCCCCAAATACAAATTTATCATCAAAGTGTTTCATGCTAAAACCCTCCAAGTCTTTTTTTCTAACAAATTACTTTATTCTTCAATTTTTGACAAAGTAATTTTTGACAAAGCAAAATCTAATGCACCAACAGGATTTCTTGCAAGGGAAACATATTCTTTCCCACTTGTCGAGGTAGCTTTCGTACCCTTATTACTACAATCTTCCTTTAATTCTTCCAACATAGATGCCATTTGTGGTGCTAGGATAATTAAATCAAAATCTGCTATAACATCCTTATGCTGACCGTAAGCCATAGCTGTTGATTCCAAATCAACACCCTTTTCTTTTGCACCTTTTTCTATTGCCTTTGCTAGCATACCACTGGTAGCTCCATTGGCACAAACTACTAATACCGCTAATTTTTTATCTGACTTGTTGTACGTCACTTCTTTTACTTCTTTTACTTCTTTTACTTCTTTTTTCTTCTCTACTTTGTTATCTTCTTCAGCATTTTTCTTTTCTTGCTCTACTAACTGTCTATCATAAACCTTCAAGAAGGGGTAGTAAATTGCAAAGTCAACTACTAGTAATAGTGGCATTAATATAAATGCTAATGGAGCAAAACCTGTTCCTACAATTAAACCTATTGGTCCTGGAGTTGTCCAAGGTAAGTTATAGATAAAACCATCCATCCCTAGTCCTGTAATAAAGAATCTTAGTAACCATACGTTTACAATTGGAGTTAAAATAAAAGGAATGAAGAACACTGGATTTAATACTATTGGTGCTCCAAATAGCACTGGTTCATTTACCCCAAATATTACAGGAACACTTGATGCCTTTCCTACCGCTTTAAGTTGCTTCGATCTAGCCATAAATGCACACATGAAAGTAATTACCAATGTTGCCCCAGTACCACCTAATGTAGCAACGAAATACTGAGATCCTTGAGAAAGAACATTGGAAGCATGTTCACCAGCTTGATAAGCCATTAAGTTTGCTTCAACATTCGTAATATAAATAGCTGCAACTGCTGGTTCAACAATCGAAGGACCATGAATACCTACAAACCAGAAGAAAGCCATAGCACCAAAGATAAGAGCTAGTCCTAAGTAGCTGTCTGCAGCAGTAAATAGCGGTTTGAATATCTCCAATATCCAAGCACTAAATGGTGTAGCAAATATACTCACAAATACAATGTCAAATACCCAGAAGAACAATATAGATAATGCTAATGGAATCAAATCTGCAAAGGTTTGGGAAATATTGCTAGGAACTTCCTCTGGCATTTTGATGGTTATATTGTTTTTAACACAGAATTTATAAATATTAGGAACAATAAAACCTACTACAAAGGCTGAAAGCAACCCTCTTGTCCCCATGAATCCCGTAGAAATGCCACCTTCTACACCCTCTACTGCTATCAAAAGAAAAGCAATAATAGCAACCACCATAGTAGATATGGAGTTAATCTGTCTAGTTTTTGGTAGCTGACCATTAAAGGTGTCTGTTAAACTCTTGGCGATGGTAGCAGCCATTAACATACCAACAATCCCCATAGAATAGCTATATGCCTTTAGTAAGGTATCCATAACTCCACCAGACCAATAAAACCCAAATATATTAGGTACAAATGCTACTAGTAAGAAAATACTTGAAAATAGTATTACTGGAATCAAACTGATAAATCCATCACGAATCGCTCTTAAATATGGGTTGTTGGTGAATTTTTCAAAAAACGGTTTCATTTGTTCTATTTTTTTAATCAATGCTTCCATTTTCTTTTTCCCCCTTGTTTTTTTATATTTTTGTTATTATCTACTTATCTACTTTTTTATACAAATTTACCATATGCTTCATTACATCACGAAGCAACATTGTAGTCATTAAATGATCTTGAGCATGTACCATAATAAATCCTAATTCAGCTTCCTCACCTCGTGCTTCTGCTTGAAGCATTTCAGTTTGAGATTTATGTGCCTCCGTGATGCATTCATTGGCTTCCTTCATAAGTTTCTCAGCTTCTTCAAAGTTCCCTTTATTGCACTCGTCTAATGCTGTAATTAGTTTAGATCTTCCATCCCCTACATGAGCAATTATTTCGAATCCTATCATTGCAACTTCTTCTCTGTTCATTGTCTTTTACCTCCCTTCTATTCTGCTGGATACCCACCATTATTCCATTTTTCTATGAACTCATCAAACATGGTTTCATCATTAGCTTGTTCATTGTCTTCTATCATTGCATCAATTTTTTCTATTAGAGCTTTATTTTCAGGTGTCTCTTTATATTTTGTTTCTAAAAAAACATCAATAATATTTTCAATTAAACCTACACCACAAATTCTTCCCCCAATACCAATTACATTAACATTAAGTTCTTCTCTTGCATATCTTACTGTCTCCACGTCCCTTACTAGTGTGGCACGGATTCCTTTGATTTTAGTAGCACTGGTTGTAATTCCTACTCCAGTTCCACATATAACAATACCTAGATCTGCTTCCTTATTTACAACCTTCGCCGCCGTCTTTTTACCATATATAGGATAATGTGTACGTTCATGATCATAGGTTCCATTATCTATTACTTCATGACCTTTGCTCTCAAGATATTTTCCTATATGATTCTTTATATCAGTGACAATATGATCGCATCCAATTGAAATTTTCATTGTTAAATCCTCCTTGTAAAATGGTTTTTTAGCACATTTTATTTAACATATCTATTCTTATTTGATGTCTTCCTCCTGCATATTCAGCTTTTGCAAAAGTTTCGACAATTTTTTCTGCTACTTTTTTTCCTACGATACCAGATCCTAAGGCAATCATAGAGGCATTGTTATGATCCCTTGTCATTTTAGAAGAGTGTTCATCTGATACTTGTGCACAAATAATATTTTTATGCTTATTCCCTACCATAAAGGAACCTGCACCATATTCATCAATGGCAATTCCCCGATCTCCTTCTTTGTTTAAAATAGCTTCCGCTACTAGTTTTGTGGATTCTACAAAATCCAAATCTCCTTCTGGAGTTTTGTCAATAACCTCATGACCTAATTCCTTTAAATAGTTTTTCAAATGTTCTTTTAGTTCAAAGCCTTTTGTATCTGCACCAATAATTACTTTTGACATAGTACATCCTCCCTAATGATTGTTTTTATTTAAAAATTATCTTTGTAATTTTTCTATATTCTTCATTTGATTTTGTGTTAATTTTACTATCTGTAATAATCGCTGTTATATGATTTAGGTTATAAAAAACAAAGAAATCTGTTTTCCCAATCTTACTAGAATCAGCTAATATATATTTTTCTTCTGCATTGTCTAGTATAATGCTTTGAGCTACTCCCTCATCCTCATTGAAGGTAGTTATATTTTCTCCATAAATTCCATTGGTTCCAATGAAAGCTTTTTTCACTCTAATTTTTTTAAGCATATCGTTAGCAAAGTTCCCTACGAATGCGCCGGTTCTACTTCTGAGTTTTCCACCAACCAGAATCATCTCAAATCGCTTATCATCAACAAACTTGGAAAATACTGTAATAGAATTTGTGATGATTTTAGCATAGTTTACTTGAAGATAATCATAAATCATTTCATTGGTAGTTCCAGGGCCAAGAAAAACTGTATCGTTCTCCTCAATAAGTCCAGCTGCAATTTTAGCTATACTTTTTTTCTCCTCCACATGCATTTGTTGCTTTTCATCATGAGATAGTTCCTTAAAAGTATCTTCACCTTTTCTTTTAGCACCACCATGAACACGGATTAGTTGGTCTCCCTCTTCCAAAATCTTAAGATCCCTCCTAATGGTCATTTCAGTAACGTTTAAACTCTTAGAAATTTCAGAAACACTAATAATTACATTTTCCTTTAACATTTCTAATATTTTTTGAAAACGTTCATCTCTAAGCAAAGAAACTCTCCCCTTTTTATGGTTTATTGTGTCGTTTAATGTTTTGTAATGTTTTGTAATGTTTTTAAATGTTTGACAATGTTTGTTTTTGATTTTATCAAGAAAAGGTTTTCATGTCAATTATTTTTTGAAAATTTTTCGCCTAAATGCTACAATTTTTCACAATTAATTAAATTAAGTAAATTTGCACAAAAAAATATAACTATGTCCTCTAAAAGAGGACATAGTTATATTTTAAAAAAAATTACATCATTGGTCTACTAGGTAATGATATATCACTTAAAGCTTTGCCTGCATCATCTACATAAATATTTCTAACTGCTAAGTCACCTATGGAGACAACACCTACTAATTTACCATTTTCCACCACTGGTAATCTTCTAATTTGATTTTGAGCCATTAATCTTGCAGCTTCATGAGCATGACTATCTGGTGTGATATAAATTAATTCTTTTGACATAACTTTGTTTACATTCTCCGATGCCTGCAGACCATCACTTAGCCCTCTTACTACAAGATCTCTATCTGTAACGATTCCTACAAGATTATTTTGATTGTCACAAATAGGAACACAACCTACATTTAATTCCTTCATAGTTGTAGCAATCTCATTAATGGTAGAATTTGTATTCCCAGCTGAAACATGATTCGTCATGATATCTTTAACCTTCATAAATAAAACCTCCTAAACATTTTCTAACTATAGGTTTCTCAGTTTAGGAGGTTTTTATAAGCATAATTTAATTGTAAATTTAATGCAAAATCCCTATTCGATTTAAGGGATATAATCGTATAAAGGCTTTTCCTACAACAGTCTCCATACTTGTCAATCCTAATACTTCATCTCTACTATCTAAACTATTTCTTCTATTGTCTCCCATAGTAAACAATTTTCCCTCAGGTACGACCATATTAATATTCCCTTCAGTATAAGGATCTTGTAAATAAGGTTCTTCTAGATGCTCTCCATCTATATAGACCTTTCCATCTTTTATAGCAATCTCTTCACCAGGTACTGCAATCACTCTTTTAATTAATAACTTATCTTTTCCTGATGGTGTTTTAAGTGGTGATTGAAATACAATAATATCTCCTCTTTGAGGTGTTCCTCTATTATAAAGTAATCTATTTACTATTAAAAAATTATTTTCATCTAATGTTGGTATCATCGAATAATTTTTTACTATAGTAGGTTTTATAAAAGTTGTTATAATTAATGCAATAACTAATGATAATACGATAGTTTTAATCCATTCCATAATATTTTCTTTATTCATCTTTTGTCCCCCTGTTATCATCTAATGAACTCCTTTAATTATTTTATCACTGCACTACTTTTAAAGCAACTATGTATATTTCTATATAAAGATGTACTCGTTTACCACTTCTATTAACCGTCCTAATGTAATGTTGTTTTTATCGTCATCCCATACCACCTCTTCATCCATAAGTAGCATAATTTGTGGTGCTTCGTGTCCTATTTCTAAAACCTCTTCTATTTCATCTGATATCTCTACATATTCTCTTACATCTACCATTGTCGCCAGTATATCTTCCTCATTGTCTTCAACAAACTGTAAATATTCCTCGAAGGCATCCTGACTTTCCTGAATAGTTACATCATGCTTAAAAAGAAAAATAGGCTTTTTACTAGATTTTTTTATAATTTTATGTAGATCCTCTACAAGTGTAATTTTTTTAACTCCCTTTGCCATTGTTTACCCTCCCCTTAAATTACTATTCTTCATGTTCTAGCTTTGTTAGCTTTGTTAACTTTATATTACTATTCTAGTCATATTATAACTGTTAAATTATATATTATGTAATTTATCTTCAGCTATACTTCCATTAGAGCAAAATTTTCATCTAGAATAAATCCTATCTCTTTTTCTTTATTAGGGAGAGTGTAAATATTTACAAAAATACTTATGTTGAAATACCTCCTATATTTATGCTATGCTTAATTGTATATAATATTTGTAAAAGGTGGATAAACGAATGGAAAAATTAAAAGATATACTTCATGATTTTAGTGATGTGATATTTGCTTTTGTGATTATCATTGCTATGTTTACAGTTATTACCTTTAATTTAGGAGATTGGTTTGATAATAATAGTGTAGTTGCTGTAGATACTGCATCTATTGAAGAAACCAATATTCCCGAAGAATTAACCAGTATCGTAGAAGAAACTGAAGTTCAAGATGAAGAGGAAGAAAAAGAAGAGGATATCGCTGAGATTGTTGAAGAGCCTGAGATTCAAGAAACTGAAGTAGTGGAAATAACTATTGTTGATAGTATAGAAATCACCATACCTAATGGAACACCGGGAGTGGGCATCGCCAAAATATTATTAGATAATCAATTAATAGAAAGTACTAGGGATTTTGTAGAAACAGCTGAAGAATTAAATTTAGCATTAAAATTAAAATCAGGAACCTTCGACATTCCTACTAATGCAACATTGGAGGATATTGTAAGAATCATAGCTAGATAGAATTAAATATATATCTTAATATAGCGGAGCCCCTTGCTCCGCTATATTAATTTTACTCTTCATCCTCTATAATTCTATTATACTGATCGCGACTATCCTTTGTATATTTATTTAGCCTAATGAGATTTACACGCCATAAATAAATTACATAAGGAATAAACAATACCATTAAGATAGGGATTTGGGCCATTAGAATAAAGTTAAATAACCCATGAAATATGGTGGGTACCAACAGAGACCTACTGTAATATTTTCTTTTTAAAGCTTCATCCTCTGTATATTTTGCCAAGGACAGATAGTACCCCATTGTTACGGCAAACAAAACATGGGCTGGTACAGATAAAATCCCCCTCATAATACCTACGTAATAATTTGTACTAAATCTAAATACCACATACATAATATTTTCTATTGTAGCAAAGCCTAAGGCTGAAAAGGCACAATAAACTATACCATCTAATTTTTCATTGAAATGCCTATTATTATATGCACCGTAGATTACAGCTGCTCTTTTAAAATACTCCTCTGTTAGTCCAGCTATGATAAAGGCAGTGAAGGCTATCCCTAGTAAACCTGCAAACACATTTATAGATAGTAAAAGTTTCTGTACTAGTAGAACTGGAATTACCGATAGGGCACCGTATACGAATACCTTTAACAATAAAGAAACCGGTTCTCTATCATATCGATCGTTTAAATACATGGCTATAGCTATGGCTATTGTGGGTGTTACTGCAATAATAAATAATCGTGTAACCATTATTTTCTCCTTTCAAATATCAAGTATCCTTTTCATCATTAGTATTTGATAAAGTTTAACTTATATCCCAATATTGAAATACCTAATAATAGAAATAAGGTGTCTAGTGATATGATACCTCATCTATACTTTCAATTTAATATTTCTATTATATATACATTCCTATAGTAACCGTAACACAATTTTATTTCTGTTTTAAAAAAAACAGGTCTAAGACCTGATTTTTTAGTAAATCTTTTTCGCTTGCATATATTCTTGAACGATTCTTAAAGCTTCTCCAAATCTTTGGTAATGCACTACTTCTCTTTCCCTTAAAAATCTCAAGGTATCCTTTACACCAGGATCATCTGTAAGATCTAATAAATGCTCATATGTTGCTCGTGCCTTCTGCTCAGCCGCCATATCCTCATGTAGATCTGTAATAGGATCACCATGAGCTTGAATATAAGTAGCAGTCCAAGGTACACCATTGGCATCTGAATAAAAGAGGGCTTTATCTCTTATGGCATAAAAAGACCCCATACCCCCTTCTTCCATCTCCTCTACACTTGCATCCTTTGTAAGCTTGTAAATTAATGTTGTGATAACCTCTACATGAGCTAATTCTTCGGTGCCAGTATGTTATCAGTAATAAAACTTGTGGAAAAATAGCCAAAGACAGGATGTAATGCCTGCCCTTAACCTCTGCCTAATGTAGTTAATTTTTATTTATAAAAGAATTATATTTATATATAGCATAGAAGAAGATGATATGCAGTTTTCAAGCACTCCTAAAATCAAAGTCTGGTTTATGTTCTTTCATTTTCATTCATGAAATATAACCTCCAAATGTAATTAAAATTATAAATTGTGCCTAACGTTTCCGCAGTTCGCGGTCGTGTCTATTAATTCTTCACTATATAAAACATAAATACTTATGTAACTTCTAGTGCATTATTGAATTAAATATCTGGCATATCGCTAACTGGCATGTTATGGGAAGTTATTTTAAGGTTTTTCATCGACCTTGCTTTCGAAATTTTTCTTTGAATGAAAGATAATAGCAACACCTGAAATATTTTTACTAAAATGGTATTCATATTTAATTTTTAAAATAATATTTTTCTTAGTATTCCTAATAAATTTCTTTAACTCATCTTTTTCAAAAGGTATATAAATATCATTTGCAATATTATATAGTAGTTTGTCATCCTTATCTTTTTCCAATTCGTCAATTTTGTCATTAACATCAACATCTTCAATCTTAACTTCACATTCAATCGAGTTAATTAGGATATCATTGTTGTCTATACCAGTAACTATATTTGATAATTTAGGAGACTTAATTTTATTTGATTTTGAT
Source organism: Clostridiaceae bacterium (assembly GCA_020832135.1). Taxonomy (GTDB): domain Bacteria; phylum Bacillota; class Clostridia; order Peptostreptococcales; family Natronincolaceae; genus JAFIFG01. The sequence continues at coordinate 4,823 of JAFIFG010000057.1, read as the reverse complement.
GCTAACTCCTTAAATTCTAGTTCCTTTTCATAGCCATAATACCGGTCTTTGTAACCAATTAAAGTATTTACATTTATACCATGACTTTCGATTAAATCAAATAGATATGTCAGTGCTTTTTTGTCTCTAAAAACTACATCCTTATAAACAATTTGATTTTTCTGAATAAGAAACTTCAAAATATGACTTACAAAATGAGAATGAGCACTTTCACCTAATTGAGTTATCATTGATTTAATATATCTTGCGTCTGTATTAAAATGTAACTCAAATGACCCATCTTGAATATCCCCTACTTCTTTTTTTCTATTCAAAACTTGGAATATTGGTGCAATGCTCCCAGTTACTTTCTCTTTAATTGAATTTTTCAAAAGTATGATTGATTCTTCATCTAATGCTTTACTCTCCCCTTCTTCAATTTCTTTAAGTTTATAAATATCGAATAAAACTTCTTCAAGTCTATTTAAGTCATTTTCTGCGATATCCTCTTCTAGATCATCATTGAAAATAATTTTGATAAATTCTCTATACGAGTCGACAGTCGATATTTTTTTTGTACCAGTAAATTTATTCGCGAATCGCAAAACATCCGCTCTCAGAATTGCTTGTATTGGTTCTTTTAAAAGATCAACATCCTTTTCAGTGTGAATTGTATAAAAGAGTAAAAAAGTATCAATCACATCATCTAATAGCATTGCTTTTACACTATCTTCAGGAATTACTTCCCACCAGTCTAAATTTGTTCTAACCATATTAATAACTTCATTTGATAAAGGACCTTCGAAAGATGTAAACAACAAATAATCTGAAACTGATTTCTCTAATTCTTCTAAAATACTTCGTGAAAATATTTTTAAATCTTCGTCAACCAATTCTTCTTTATATGACAAATAGTATAAATATATTATTATAGATAAATGATATGCTCTTACCTCATCATTCACTACAGAACCAGAGTATGTATTTAATTCAGTAATAAATGTTTTCTTTAACACTTCTTTTTCTTGACTATCTATTAATATCTTAGTATATTTCCGTAATTCACTCATCAGCACAGGGATAATTTCAAAATTTTTCTTATAAGATATATCATCTCTAATATAATCATAATAAAGCTTTTTCTGTCTTAATATATCCGCTTTACTAAATTTAGAGATTTTATTATTGTCAATTAATATAGCTAAGTATATTATACTAAACATTGATTCTATTAAGTAATTATTTCGATGTACCTTATCATCAATAACCTTGTAACGCTGACACTGATATACTTTCCATCTGATTGATAAAAAAACTGACAAATCATTTAATTCTTCTACGTCAAATAATTTGACTCCATCAAAAAACTCATTTGAAGTTCCATCCCAAAGATCTAATTCCTCTGCAACACTAGTTTCTTTTGATAAAACAGTGTATATTTCATCGAAGTATAAATATGCTAATTTCAAAGTCCTTCCTCTTGTTTTACTAAATGCTTTAGCAAATATTTCAATGAGATTATTTTGCCATTTCAAAATCAGTATTTTATCCTTATTAAATAATCCTATAGAATTCCTAAAAATGACTATTAATAAATTCATGTTTTCTTTGAATTTTAGTACTTCATCTCTATCGATAGAAGTTAATATATCACCAAATAAAATCTCTAAAAGCTTTGTGTCCGAATGATTATTTTTAATATGATTACTAATTTCTTTTTTTACTTGTTCTCTTCCTTGAAATACTCTAAATATCTCATTGCTCATAAAAATAATTAAGACTATCGTCACAATAAATATAGAAACAAGCGAATTATATAAGCCAAAAGAAATAAAAAAGTAGTTTAATAAAATAAGGCTTAATAGAAAAGTAATTATATTCTTATGTTTTAGAATGATTGGTTTCATTTGCATTATATAATGAGCTATTGAAACCCCGTACACGGTGTCATTACTAACTCCTGACATCAAAGCAATCAATGCTATGCTTAATGTAGTAATTGTAGCTTGTATTTGATAAATAACCACCGTAAATTCAGAGAAGTTTTCTACTTGGGATATCAAAAAATTAGGAACTATATTAACTATAAGCAAATCACTCAGTATACCAAAAACTAAAATTGCACTTATAGATGTCAAAATTAACTTTTCCCATCTATTCATAAAATCACCTCAAAATATGATTTCTTAAATAATTTCCCATAATGGTTGGGCTTCACGATGTTCCTAACCCGAACCTGCAGAGTCTTACTTCGCAGGTGGTCATTGAACCGATGGAGGAATGTGACGAGTCATTCTTCATGTTCATACTTCATAGCATTGCATCATATTCTTTCCATCGAACCCTTGTCTGAAGCTGTTTAAATAAAGTTGGTCGTCCCTAAATTCAGAGGTTGACAAGACGTCACTCCCACATTTTCTCAAATCATTCCAGCAAAATGATTTACTTTGTCATTTTTGTACTCATATCTTCCGGAACTTTAGTTAAAAACTCTTGATTGAAATGCAATAATTTTGATGCTTCTTCATTACTTTTTTCATGTTTCATGATATAAGCTCTTAAAATCAGCGCAGCAAAACACTGAGCTTCAATGGTTTTCTTTCTCTCTAAATCAAAATGTATATTACCATAACTATGTGCTGATGGATTTCTTAAATCAAAAAACAACTTATAATAGAAGTCTAGGTATGTCATTTCTGCCTTTTGGAAAACATCATCCGGGTTAATTTGCAAACGCTCTTTCCATCGTTCTTTGTGTTTTATTAAACTGCCTTTTTTCCCCCTGTTTGGTGGCTCACCTAAGATGCCTTCAACACATCGACATGCTTGTATTATAGCAGCTTCCATTTTAGATATAAAATATGAGTGTTCCCATAATTCTGGCTCATGTGACGGGTGCTTCATAATAGGTGAAAGCCCTAACTCACAAATTAAGCAACAATAATGTAATTGGAAAGATGAAAGCATCTGGTTTAAAGCTGTATAACATAAATCATCTCTTAAGAGAAGTTCAATTAATGGGGCCATAGCTTCAATTCTTGTAGCTTTTATGATAATACCATTTTTTAAGTCCATCTTACCAAATGGAGATTCATCCATTAACTCAATCTCCTCAAATGAATTTTTCTGGTTAAAGTAGTAAATCCAGTTATACTTTATTTCAAGATCACTAAATATCTCAAATGCATCATAATAGTATTGAGCTAAATGCAAAACATGTCCTACTGTTTTCCAAAAAGGTAACGATTTGACATCATCACTTACCTCAGATATTAATGCAGAATTTGTGTTTTTAGTATGTGTCCAGATATATATTTTTTCATATTCTGTACTAAATAGGTTTATATAATCATGAACCTTCGGTTCAAAACTATTTTCAATCATAATCCCAGATAATAAAGCATGAAAGCATACACTATTTGGAGGATTAGGTGGATATTTTTTCAGATATTCTTGATAAAGAAAATCCTTTTGCTTAATATATTCTTCTATATGCAAATGTGATTTTTCTTCCATAACCATATGTAAAAATCCTTTCTTGAATATTGATTTTCTTTCCGTGCATGGAGACACAGTCATTGTGACCAATTTCATTTAACGGTCCTGCATTTGCAACGCCTTCGAACTGGACCCCAAAGGAATACTCCTTGGCGGTGCTTGCCACCCAGTGAGAAGGTGTGGTGCTGAACCTGCTCGCAAAACGTGCTTCCAGCACCTTTATGCAAATGCTTTGTTAGGTGATGTGGTTCTCTTACTAACAACAGTCCTCAAGAATTTTAATTCTTTGTTCAATATTTTCATCTATCCACTCAATTGCCTCACTAACTGCTTTTTGTGGAAACTGTTCTTTAGAGTAAATCAACTTAACATTAGATTTCATTAGATTTATGCCTGAGAGCATCTCTGTTGGTAAATGATTAGCAACGATACCTACTGTTAGTATATCTAACTCCGAAGCCCAATCAAATTCAAGACAAGCTCCTGAAACTTGATCTGATAGATAAACAATGACACCAATACTTTTTAGAGCATATAATTGAAACTTTTTTTTCAGAATTAAATCAGGTCTTTCAGGCATGTCAACTAAAACTATACCTTCATACTTTTGATTTTGAGAGATATTATGTGCCAGTGCATGCAATATTTCAAGACCATGCCCTAAGCCATGAGGTCCACATATAAGAATTTTAGGTTTCTCCTGGCTATATTGTTGAATAGACCCCTCCTGCTTGCTTAAACCTAGCACGTCAGAAATTTCCATCATAACTTCACTAGTCACCTTACCTAAATGAAATTCAAGAGCATCTATTTCACAAGTATTCATATGACTCAAAAGTATCCCTGTTTCAGCGTTAAAACCATTTATTGCATTAGATTTCAGTATAACGCAATCCTTATCAAGAACATTAACATTAGTGGTCAAAGGCGCAACTAAAGCTCTTCTTTGATGAGGAAATACTTTTATAACTATTGCAGGTCTCTTCCCTGATATATCAGAAGATATAGACTTTACAAGAAAAATGTCCCCTATGTATACTTTGTAAGATATATCTTTAAATTCCCTAATACGAAATATCAAAAAAATACCACCTTTCTTAATAATACTATGAACTCAGTATAATCCCATGGCATATAACGTTTCGAGGCTTAGCGATGTCGGACTTTCCCTAAAAACCTTCTTCCCGATATCTGCTAAGGCTCTGTTATATAAAGTGGATGTTTACTCTACCTTAGTTCTATTCTTATTAAAATTTAATTAAATAATTTTGCCATATAGTATTCATCAACAAATTCACCATTTACTAAACAAGATTTTTCTTTTGTGCCCTCTATTTTAAACCCCA
>JAFIFG010000054.1 GCA_020832135.1 Clostridiaceae bacterium | reverse complement strand
TACTTTAATGCTTTCAAATTTTTCCTTTTCCTCCTCTACAACAAGAACTTCAACACTGTATTGAGGTGGATAAATCATCAGCATTGGAGCATTGGCATCATAATATCCAGTTACTATAGAACCTATTTCTATTTCAGCTTCGCCTAAAGTATATGTATCCTTAGATATTATAAAGTTTGCAATTTGTTCTTCTTCGTTTTTCACAGTAACAAACTTCGACCCCTCTACACCTTCAAAGTCTCTTATCTCCTTAATATGTCCTGTGAAGGAGTTGAAATAAGCTCCTTCTATTTTGTTGAATTCACTACTTATTGCCACAGCTCCCGCCCTTCCATCCACATCATGAATAGGTTTTATATTTTCTATATCGCTTGCAAAAACTATTCCTGACGAAAGAACTAAAATGGAAGCTTTAAAAAAGTTCCGCTACACATAATAACTCTGTAGTTTAGCTATAACTATTCTTTTTCTTCTAAAGTTAAGTTGTTGTAGAAAATACACGGTGTCACTTTCTTCCTCTATCCAGTAATGTATGTCCTCTTCAGCTTCCATTGCCTCCTTCATCTGTTGCTTTATATTCCTACTATTAATCTCTATATAACTATCATCTTTAAACAAACTTGTTCAAGTGTCGTGGAGGAAGACCCTACTGTATTACAACATAACCTCCTATTGAAAGAATTCTAACTGTATAATGAAGTCAATCCAAATGAGGGAGGGAAAAAGTGAGATAGAGTTAAACGATGAAAACTTAGTGGAGATTGTTAGTGCCTAAATTGTTCAAACAGCAACTACTGAGTTGGATGTTGTACAGGCATAGGACCCAAAAGGCATGGAAAAAACTCATGCCTTTTTTTATAAGCAAATATATAAAATTAACCTAAGGAGGTGCTAAGCTTTATGGAAATCAAATTATAAGACAACCATTTTGTAATAGTGTTCCAAAATACCATTATGTTTTGTCAGTAAACTGACTGATCTGAATATAAGACTAGTCAACCTCCATTTTAACTGCTTCATTTCCTTCTAGAGACATCCTTTTTAATATTGCAGGGCGTCTATAATCATCAGTAGACTCATATATAATCCAATCCTCTGTAACGTTTATAAAATCATTCCAAAACCAATCATTATTAAGCATTACCTTGCTATGATCATCAAGATTTAATTTGTATAGCCCTTTACCCTGATGATGTTCTTCCTTCGTTCTCTTTATAAAGTAAATATTATTATCTACTTTTGTAAATTTACCAACCTCATCATTTGTTAAAGGCTTTAACTCTTCCGTTAATAAATCATATTGATATAATTTGCTGTTATGATAATTAATAAAATAAACTATATTATCCTCTAAAATCATATCTCTAGTAAATAAATTAGCAACCATTTCATGTTCTTGACTATCTAAATCCATATATTTAAAATAATCTACACCATCTAAGGTATAGCTATAATACAATTTATTATCATAAATTGCTATATCTGATACAGAAATATCTATGATTTTCTGTAAATTTTCTCCGTTAACTGTCATTTTATATACCTCAAAATCCTCAGATTGATAAATAAAATATATCCAATTATCTAAAATATGAAGATCTTGTGTATAGCCTAGGTTGAAAATGGTATCTGTTTTTCCTCCATCTGTTTTCATCCTTTTGATTGCTTTACCTTCCCTATAAAAGAGCCAATCCTCCACAATATTTAAATACCAGGGGATAATTCCAGATGATTTTATTAAAACACTTTCTTCATAATTAAAGTCTCTATCGGCTTTATAGATGCCTGAAGAACCCTTTATGTAAAAAATATGATCTTCTTTTCCAACCACCATACCATAGTTATTTATATTATTAACTGTATTACCAAGGCTTAGATTTTCTTCAAAAGTGATTTTTTCTATATTTCTTACTCTAAATTGATGATGAGCTTTTCTCAATGCAAATATATCTATTACCTCTAGATGCAATAGGGTTGGTGTCATTAACAATAATAGCATTATTACTGTTCCTACATACCTAAGAATTTTATTATTTCTTAGTAAATTCTTGCCTTTTAAAATTGGCTCCATTCTATCTATATATACTTTGCTCCCCTTTACTATGGCATGATCTTCGGTTAAAGTAATGGTGATTCTTTCTTTATATATCCAACTATAGGGCCTATCAAATCTAGGCTTTATTGTAAAGATATCATTCTCTTCCTTTATAATTTTCCACAAACCGGGGTCTAACCTTTCTCTAACATATTCTGAAAAGCTATTTTTATCTTCTATAGGAATTTCCATGGTGGTTTCTTTATAGTGATGGGTACCGAATAGACTTAATGCCAACGACAGCACCATAACAAATATCCAATCCACATAAACGCCCCACAGGATTGACGGTATAATAAAAACAATAGTCATAATCAATAGGATAGAAATAAATATCTTAAAAGCTGTAATCATAAAGCTTTTCTTTTTTTCCATGTAGCCCCCTCCTTCAATCTCAGTCTATCACCTTAACGATAAGAATGACTAGAGTATCTAACCAACTTTGTATACTCATAGACTAAAACATTCTATTAAAACTAAAATCTTGATCCTGTTTTCTACCCATCTTGCTTAGACAGCATGGAATTTTTAAAAAAATTTGAAATTAACATTCCCTAAGTAAAAAACATCACTATCTTCCAACCTAAATAGGTAAAAAATGCTGTTTTTAATACAAGCTTTATTACTACACTATTTCTAGGAATCGGCTCAATCATAGCATTTATATCCTCCAATATCTCTTCTAAATAGGGAATATGACTTTTATTCTCAATAGTTAAAGTATGGTTTTTGGTGGATAACATACTACCGCTAATGATTATTCTACTTTTTATGTCTTCACTAGAAAAAGAAAATATAGTTTGATCTTCATCAGATTCTTCCTTTATTAAGGTTAGATTCTTTTTACTAAAAACATTCTCCAATAATTCTTCTAATTGAGGCCTATAAATATTTTCCACCTTAATATCCAGCTTATATAACATCTCTTTCACGAAACTATAAATAAAAAATCCATAGATTAAAATTTCTATATAGACTACAAAGTTGTTATTTCCTTCCATTAAATCGTTTGTTATTTTTCTAATACCCACATATGCCAATATTAAAAAGAACATCCCGGTCATTAGTTGAGATTGAGGAAAAATATTGCAGGACTTAAATCGCTTTATATTTATAGTAAAATATCTTATGATAACTAAGACCAGAATTGTATAAATTAATATCATGCTTATGTCCACATCATCATCTCCATTCAAATTCTATATTCTATGCTCCCGTATGAAGTACTATCTCAACATATTTGCCTTCATTTCTAATACTTCAGCCGTGAAATTTTCTTCTTCAAGACTTCCATCTGCATATTGAATTTCTAAAATCACTGCTGTTATTTCTCCATCTAAATCCTCTGGAACCATTTCTAAACTCCATTCATAACGGTGTCCTATATTTCTTTTTTCTAATTTGAAGGTAGTAAACTTATCGCCGAAGTAAATTCTTGCCTTAACATCCTTAACCCTATAAAAATTAAATAATACAGGTGTATTTTGACTGAAGGATACTTGAAACTGATGCCATCTATTATTACTATGGGATCCACCTGCTCCACTTATAGTTAAAGGTGTTGGACGATAATATGCAACAGGAATTCTATTAATTTCCTCCACTTTTACGGTGCTTCCTTCTGCCACTAATTGATATTCATACTCTTCTTCTGGAGATAAAATCAAAGGGGCAGTGAAGAGGTTCCTCCCTACTTTATTTGCTGATAATTCAGTCCATCCTTCACCTTCTGCTATAGCTCTATAAAGAAGTAGGACTTTAGCATCTTCCTCTAGCTCTTTAAAAGAGACATCTAACTCTAAGTGTATTTCTTCGGGAGAGGAAGCTCCTTCATTAGGCTTGAATTCCTTTGATGCAATCCACTTACTTTCCTGCTTTATTTCGTCTATCTTTCTATACAGGCCATGAATATCATTCTTGAACATTTCCATCATTCTATGATCATGATTAGAATATGATAGCATATTCTCTATTTTTCCTAATCTCAAAATGCTATATAAATTTAGTACTAAGCTTATTGCAAGTAATCCTGTTAGTATTTTTATTTTTTTCTCCATTCTATCTACTCCCTCACTCAATGATTTGTCCTTCTAGATTAGATACTATATATCTTCGATACTAAAAAGAGAAAACCTTTTTATGAAAATAAGATCAGTTCTCTATTATCTAAGAAAGCTGATCTTTCTACAATCTCGAAATCCTATGAAAAATTTACAGTTCTACCTTCCTGTCATAAAGTGCAGCGGCTGAGAAAAAGATGCTTTTTCCTCCCACAGGTAAAGAGATCATAAGATAAATGGTATTGTTGTTCCACTCTCGTCTAACAGAATTAAAGGTCGCTAAAAAAATAACAAACGTAACAACAGCAAATACAAGTATACTTACAGGGATAATGGCAATAACATGCCAGTCAGTATTAATTTTATAGAGGCCATACAAATAACCTAGAATAATAACTCCTACTAATATAAAACTCTCAAATTTAACTGACATAATGTCTTTTTTATATAACGTTAAAAACATAGAACTATTGGATACTTTCACCAGTATATACCTCCTTCATAATTTCAATAAGAGATGCTCGATATTCCTCTCTAAGTTCCTCTACATTACCCTGTAGTGCAATATTCCCTTGACGAATAAAAATTACTTCATCCAAAATGCTATCTATTTCTCTAATTTCATGGATTGTGATAAGAATGGTTTGATCCCCTACTCTATAATCTTTTATAATCGTTTCAATAATTTTATCTCTTGTTAACACATCAATCCCAGAAAGCGGCTCATCCAGTAAAACTATTTTAGCATTTCTTGAGAATGTTAATAGTAGTTTTGTCTTAGCTCGCATTCCTTTAGATATTTTTTTAATTACCATATTAGGATCTAATTCAAGAAATTTTAATAAATCCATGTATTTAGCTTCATCTCAATCAGCATAAAAGCTCCTTACAAAGTCTGCTGCCTGTTGTATCGTCATCCATGGATATAAGTAATCTATTTCTGGTAAATAGGGAATATAGCTTTTTGTTTCACTACTTGGCTTTTTATGATCAATCATAACATCACCATAGTCAGGCTTATTCAACCCTGCAATCATTTTTAATAAAGTAGACTTTCCAGAACCATTAGGACCTAATATACCAATGATTTTTCCTTTAGGTATTACTACAGAAATACCATCTAATGCTGTAGTTTTTCCAAATATTTTTGTTACTTCTTTAAATTCTATCATCACAGCTCCTCCTTTAGCTTTTCCTGATATTTTTCTACTAATTTTATAACTTCTTTGTCCTCATAGTGTTGGATAACATTGAAGATAAAAAAAGAAGACACAATTATGCCTCCTTCACGGATATTTGTTCAATACCCTTTTTCATTTACTACAGGCTTATCTGTATCGCCTTTAAAAGATTCATTCTGTGAAACACATATAATATCACTTTATCAATTGAAAGATTATATTTAGAGTTAATTTATATATATGTTCCGCATATTTCAAAAACAGCTACTAGAATCACTACTAAGCAAATACTTCCTATTATAGCATTATTCTGAGTATCTTCTTCTTTTTGCACTTTTTTTAGTACTGAAATTGTATTAACATACAATATTACTACTGCAATTATAGAGGCATAAAAATATGCTGTCCTCATGAAGTGTCCTCCTATCTCATAAAATCTAATTCGTCTTTTCCATCTGCTACACCTTAGACATAAATGACCAACTACTAAGATTCGGTGTTTTAAATATACTGTAAAATCAAAGGCTGTAATACAGTAAAAATATTAATATCCAAACAATATTAGGAAGAATCATTTTTTCCCCAACTAAGTAAGCAGTAGGTATCATCAATATAAAAGTATTTAATATTGATGAGAAAGTAGTTACTTTATGAACTGCTCCGCACTTATGGCAAGTAAATTTGTATCTACTTTTCAGATACTGCTTATAAAATTTACAAAATGCTATTTTAGATTTACAATTACAACATTTTTTTATCATTGCTCCCCCTAAAATTATAGACATCGATGGCTTACCTACTACTTGTTATCTCCTACTGATAAATATATTTGTTTCACATTCTAATCATCTGTGGCCACTAAAAAAGAAAATGTATAACAAATGTCTCTTTAAAAGCACTTTACATTTAGGCATGTATATACCGTATAGAATATTAAATTTTATTATCACCTTCTCTATCAAGGTAAATGTTAGCATATCTTTTTTCCTTGTCATACCAAATAATAGTCCCTACTACAGAGCTAGTGAGTAAAACAATTAATGTTATACTTACATATTGAGCTAATGATAATCTAAATAAATTATATGATGGAGTATGACTGTCAACTATAAATCTTGCTATTAAAATTATAATTACCGCCCTAAAAAAATTACAAAGACCTTCTTTTAATATAATAAATATCTTTGCTTTTTTCCTTGCTTCACTCCATTTAATATAAAACTTTTCTTCGATTTTTTCACTGTATATAATACGATAAGCTATTACTGGAATAAAAAAAGATATGATAACTACATAATAAATCCTCACATGATAAACATAAGTGAAGATAGGCAATATTAGTAAAGTAGCAAAAATTATAATATTTACTATAATGTTATTAACCTTATTTGCCTTGCTAGTTTTCATAAAATTCACCTTCTCTCCTTGCTTCACATTTGACAGACGATGTATAACAATACAGTTCGCTCAGCTAACGCATCCTTTAGCTTTAAACTAGTAATAACAGTCCATATCGTTACATGAGTGTAAAGTAGCTATGTCGAAACTTATTTACGAATCTCATCAACAATTTTATTGACAGTAATAATTGA
>JAFIFG010000044.1 GCA_020832135.1 Clostridiaceae bacterium | reverse complement strand
AGTACAATCCTCTATAATCGTGACGGAATCTTTGTTTTCTAACAAGTATTGCTGAAGGGCTTTAGGTTGGGGGAATCCAAAGTAGTTTATGAAATATACAGCATCAGTCCCTTCTTTTAACTTTCTATCTAAGTCCCATAAATCTATATTTAAATGAGCATCTAAGTTGTAAAAAACACATTCCATACCTAGTTCCATAAAAGGCTGTATAATGCTAGAACATATATAGGAAAGAAGTAAAATTCTATTAGTTTTTGATCTTAATATTTTCTCAAATAAAAATTTAATGGCAGCTTTACCTGAATTTAAGAAAAGACAATTTTCTTTTTTAAAATTTAAGTGCTGCAGGAAGGCTGTTTTATTAGAAGAATAGGACAAGTCCCTTAGATTATATGAAAATTCACTTCCAATTTCTGTTTGAGACATATTACTTGCCCCAATAGTTAGTACATTTAATTAATTCATAATAATCATCTCTTAATATGCTACCGGAAATAAGGTCGTGGTACTGTCCATTTTTATAAACTGCCTTTCTTTTTCTACCTTCTTTCTTTCAACCAAGCTTGTTAAAATACAAGCCTTTAGAGACTTCATTATAGTCTATGAAGTCACTTTCGATTCTATTAAGTTGCAATTCATCAAAAGCATATCTATTTATGGTCATGGTGGCATCTGTTCCTATTCCCTTAGCTCTAAAGCTTTTATTACCAATCTTTATACCATAGGTACCTACTCTGTTTTTCCAATCGATATTTACGATAACCGCCAAGCCAACAGGCCCATCCTCTTCTGTTTCTATAACTAGGCGGATATTGTTTTGATTACACATCGCACCTTCATGCCATTTTTTTGCTGTGCCTTAGAGATGGGTAGGGACCAGCCTACAACAAGTCTCTCTACCTCAGGATCATTAATGATATCCCTTAACATTTCTAAATCTTCTTCTTCAATTGCTCTAAGGGTAACAATTTTACCTTTTAGGTTCATATTTCTCCTTCCTTTCTTAGATAATAGAATTACCTAGTTTCTAATAATAAAGTATGCTTTAATGACAAATTCGCTACAAAATAAAATCTTTAACTTCAAGGTAAAGTTAGGGGTAGTTCTTGTGGTTGCTCCAAAGTAAAGAAAAATGATATGATATATAGGATTAGTAATACATAGGGGTAACAGCAACATTTGGAAGTACATACACAATAAAGGGGATGGGGACAATGTTATATTTGAATGAAAAAGACATATCAAAATGTATAAGCTTTGACGATGTAATGGATGCAATAGAAGAGGCATATAAAATTTATGGAGAAAATAAATTTCATATGCCACCAAGAATACATAAAGATTATAAGAATAAGACATTGCTTTATATGCCATGTTTTATAGATGATGTTTTTGGGACAAAAATACTTACAGTATTTCCAGAAAATAAAAAGATGGATAAGCCTGTTATAGATGGCTTAATGCTTTTAAATGATTATACTACTGGAGAACCTTTGGCTATGATAGATGGTAAATACTTAACCGCCTTAAGAACAGGTGCTGTAGGAGGAGTGGGTGTAAGACATACGACACCTGATTCCATAAAAAGTGCAGGTTTAGTAGGAGCAGGGGTTCAAGGTTTTTATCAGTTGCTATATGCTTGCAGAGCTAGAGCTATAGACAAAATCAAAGTATTTGATGTTTCAAAAGATAAGATACCGTCATTTATTAAAAAGTTAAAGATTGAATTGCCAAATGTAGAGATTAGTGAAGCAGGTTCTATTGAAGAACTATTAGAAGCATCAGAACTAGTGATAACTACTACCACAGCAAATGAACCAGTATTACCTGAGAAAAAAGAGCTTTTAGAAGGAAAGCATTTCATTGGCATAGGCTCTTACAAACCTACAATGAGAGAGTATCCGGAAGTTATCTTTTCTTTACTAGATGAATTGTATGTAGACACAGAACATGCCTTAGAAGAGACAGGGGATTTAATGTATCCCTTGGATAAAGGTATTTTTACTAAAGACAAGATAAAAGGTTTTAGTCAGTATTTACTTTGTGAAAAAAACAAGGATGATATTGTAAAAAAAACTACATTTTTTAAATCAGTAGGGATGGGCTTGTTTGATATAGTGGTTTCTAGGCTTATATATGATAAAGCTAAGGAAGCAGGAGTAGGTCAAAGGATTACATTATAAAAATACTCCCCTTACAGTAGCAGATTATATTATTTCATCTGTCTATCTTAAAGGGGAGTATTTTAGAGTAGTGTGGGGTTTATGCTGTTTTAAATATATATACCCTTTTTTTCAGTATTGCTATTAGTATAGCGACAGTTATAATGATCATACCAATGATAGACCATGAAATGATGGGTCTGATGGCAGCCGTTCCTTCAGCTGTTCTTTTGAGGTATATCCCCAATAAGGCCCAATCAATTACTAAAGCATAGAAAATATCCCTGTGTAAGAATATGAAGAGTAGTCCTAACACTATACCTACAGTCATAACGATAATAGTCCATATTACTGGAGAAACTCCAAATCCGTTCCAGTCTATAGCTACTAGAAAGGCTGTAATATTTGCAATGGTTGCAATACTTATCCAGCCTAGATATACACTGAAGTTTATATGTACCAGGAATACCTCTGTTTTTGGCTTGTTTTTCCTTCCAATCCCAAGTCTTTTGTAGATAGTAATTAAGGAAATTAACATAATAAGCATAATAATGACGGATATTCCAACATAGGTATAATGCCATACTAGAATCCACAGCATGTTTCCTATACCTAATACGATATTCCAAATACCAATTCGGTCTACAAAGGTTTCGGTACCTTCCTTTGCCCTAAAAGCAACTACCAGCTGGTAAACAGTAAATATACCTAAAAGCGTGTAAATCAGGCCCCATATAGAAAAGGTTATGCCGGCAGGTGTAAAAAGATTAGGATAAAGATCCGCTACCTCTCCTGTTGTCAGATTATTGATAGGCAATAAATTTGCTAAGACATTCATTACTACTGTACCTATAAAAACAGCTACATTAAAGATAGCCAGCTTTCTTGTAGAATTCATTATTTTCCCTCCTCATTTATATTAAATTATTATCTAGATAGTCAATTAATACCCCTAATTTTCTTTATTAATTAAGATATATTTTAAAAATTTAAAGCTCATTAATGAACAATAGCTTTAGACAGAAAATTTCTATCTTGCAAAAAGTGGGAAATACTAACAAATATTTTTTTATGTGGTATACTATTTAAGGTGGATATATGAGGTAAGATACGTATATTTATCTTAATAGTATTTTCTAGGGGGACAAGATATGGAAGATATGCTAATACACATTATTTTAGGGGCTCTCATAATTTTCTTTGCAGGTATGACACAGGGAATAACAAGTTTTGGTTTTTCATTAATAGCTGTACCGATGCTAGGTTTATTCTTAGAATTGAGGATCATTGTTCCGATATTAGTTATATATAGCCTAATTTTAAATACAATCATTCTATATCATATAAAGGAGTCTATTGATTTCAAAAGAATATCTATTTTAGTAATAGCAGGTATAGTAGCTACTCCCTTTGGCACCTATTTGTTAAGGGTGTGGGATGAAAACACATTAAAGATATTAATCGGTGTTATCATAACTTTTGCAGCAATTATAAACTTTTATGGTTATAAAATTAAAGTGAAAAATGAGAGGTTATCCTATATACCCGTAGGATTATCAAGTGGATTATTAAATGGAAGTGTTTCTCTAGGTGGGCCTCCAGTGGTGCTGTTTCTTTCAAATCAAGAGGTAGAAAAACAAGTATTCAGAGCAAATCTAACTTTATACTTTTGGATTCTAAATATCACTACAATTCCCTCGTTTTTTCTTAGTGGACTTATTACTAATGAGGTAATACACTATACTATGTATCTATTTCCAGGATTAATTATAGGAACGTTGTTAGGTATTAAATTAAGTAATAAAGTAGATGAAAATTTATTTAAAAAACTTACATTAAGCCTAATAATGTCCATGGGTGTTTTGTCGATAGTATCTGGTATGGCATAGATTATAAGAAGAAGGTATAGTAAGTGATATAAAATAAGCCCACATCCATGGACTTATTTTATAAAGCTATATTTTCTACTTGTCAAGATTAGATGTATACAGCAACTTAGATTTATGTATAAATATCTGAAAACTCAATATTAATTTTTTCTATCTTTGTATTTTCGATATCATTATTATTCGAGTCATTTATAATAGTATTATTATCAGTTAGGGTTATAACTGGAATTTTAATTATAAATTCACTGCCTTCGCCCTCGATACTATTTAGCATTATGGAGCCTTTGTGCATCTCTACTATTAATTTCACTAGAGATAAACCAATACCACTGCCTTCTTGATTTCTTTTTGTTGTGTGTTCTACTTGAACAAATCTTTCAAATACTTTTTCTTGCATGGAAGTAGGTATGCCGATACCTGTGTCCTTGACTGAGATAGTAATTGTATCTGTAGCATCATAGATATTTACATATATGTACCCACCTTTAGGGGTGAATTTAATAGCATTGGAAACTAAATTAAGCATAATCCTTTCCATTTTGTCAGGATCACAGGCAATGATCTTTTCTTCTACTTCAGTATCAAAAATAATATTGATGTTTTTAGCTTCGACAAAGGGAACTACAGATAGTGTAATATTTTCAATTACTTTAATAATATCGTAGTTTTCTAAGTGAAGATCAAAACTCCCTGCATCAATTTTAGTAATGTCAATTAAATTACTAAGTAGTCTAATTAGTCTATAGGAATTTTGCTTAATAATTTTAGTATAATGAAATAGTTTTTTTTCTTTATCCTCTTTATCAGAATGATCCTTAATAACACATCCTACCATATGTTGAGCTGATAATATAACATTTAATGGTGTTCTAAGTTCGTGAGATATATTTGCAAAGAAAGTATTTCTTAGACTTTCATATTCCTTTGCCTTGTCTAGCAGTTTTGCTTTTTCTTCATATAATAGTTTCCCCTTTATAGCTTCCATCTCAGCATGATGTCTTAGAGAAATTTCTTTAATTAGTTCTTGGTTGGCGTTTGTTAACTGTTCTGTCCGTAGATTTACAGCATTTTTTAATTGGATGTGGGAATTATTAAGTTCTTGGTTTTTCTCAAAAATAATTTTTTTGTTAATAAAGTTATTTGCATAAGCTTCATAGTTAATGGTAGAAACTCCAAAAGCTAAAAAAGTAAGAAAAGATGCATTGATAATATGTCCACTGACTTCTTGAGAACTTATGGAAAGACTAAATAATCCTAAAATAAAAATCAGTAGAATGCCTGTATAAATCACAGCACTTTCTATGGGATTCAGTATTAATGAAGATGCTAAGCAGAAAATAACAATAATGTAGGCAGAAATTTGACCATGTATCCCCTGTGCATTAATAGCTAAGAACACACACCATAGTAAGAGTATTGCCATAAATACTAAATACAGTAATTGAGTTGATTTGGTATTGCTAAGTATTTTCTTGTTAGCAGACTGATCTTCTACATATAGTATGTAGCGATAAATCAATAAAAAAGACGTAATCAACAGATGGGAATAAAATAAGTTTTTATAACTTGGAATCGTATTCCATAAGGTTGAAAATCTACTAATGTCTACATAAATTAATGCTAAGTTAACAGCTATAACGATATTTGAAATGATTTTAGTTCTATGTATATTTACATTTGCTTTTTCCTTTAATAAGTCATGTCCATATTTAGTGGTAATACTGAAGTGATTGTTTTTGTTCATTTTATCAATTCCCCGTATGATATTTATTAACATATAATCCCCTAACCTTTCACCTTTGATTTATGCTAAAGTGTAGTTTAAATGATAATCTATAGTTACGATTCTACAGAAATGTCGGTATCCCTTCAAATATTCAGAAAATTAAATTTTTAATTTTAAAGCTCTGCTGATAAGAACTATTTTAAATGCATGATATAATCCACCATACAAATACTATGATTAAATTGAAAACAAATGGACAGCAGTCCGTTTCTTTCAAAAATAAATAAAGTAATATATAATGATATTGACAGAAATGACCATGAAATAGAAAACAAGAAGCATTAGAGGAATTATATAAAATAGTGAAATAGCTAATATTAAAGGACTGATACATATGACAAAGTTTTTGCCTATCAATAAAGAGGACATGAAGGAGAGAGGCTGGGAACAGTTGGATTTTATTTTGGTGTCTGGGGATGCCTATGTAGATCATCCTTCCTTCGGAGTAGCAGTTATAGGAAGAATTTTAGAAAATAGAGGTTACAAGGTGGGGATTATAGCCCAGCCTCCTTGGCAAAATGCTGAGGGTTTTAAAATCCTTGGGAAACCTAAACTAGGATTTTTAGTTACCGCTGGGAATATAGATTCTATGGTAAACCATTACACAGTAGCAAAAAAGAAGCGAAGGGATGATCTTTATTCTCCTGGAGGTGAAGGTGGGCACAGACCTGATCGAGCCTCTATTGTATATTCTAATAGGATTAAAGAAGCATACAAAGATGTTCCTATTATTTTAGGAGGAATAGAGGCAAGCCTAAGGAGATTTGCACAGTATGATTACTGGTCTAATAAGGTAAGAAAATCCATACTTTTAGATACTAAGGCGGATTTGATTGTCTATGGTATGGGGGAGCGTCAGGTTATAGAAATAGCTGAGGCCTTAGAAAGTGGTATCCCTGTGGAGGAAATAACCTTTATAAAGGGAACTGTATATAAAACTAAAGACAAAGAAAGACCCTATGAGCCATTGTTTTTACCAAGTTATGAGGAAATATTGAAATCAAAGAAAAAATTTGCAGAGAGCTTTATGCTGCAATACAACAATATGGATGTCATAGTAGGTAAACCTTTGGTGGAGCCATATGACAGTTTTTATGTAGTGCAAAATCCTCCCCATGAGCCTATGACAGAATCTGAGCTAGATAATATATATGCCCTTCCCTATAGAAGGGCCTATCATCCCATATATGAGGAAAAAGGCGGTATACCTGCCATAAAGGAAGTGAAATTTAGTTTAATAAGCAATAGAGGCTGCTTTGGAAGCTGTAATTTCTGTGCCCTTACCTTTCACCAAGGAAGGGTAGTACAGTCAAGAAGCCATACCTCCATATTATCGGAGGCGGAAAAAATGGTGACTGAACCTGACTTTAAGGGATATATTCATGATGTTGGAGGACCCACTGCCAACTTTCGGCATAGAGCCTGTGAGAAACAAGAAAAGCACGGGGTGTGTACAGATAAACAATGTCTATTTCCAAATCCATGCAAACAATTAAAGATAGATCATAAGGATTATTTAAAGCTTTTGAGAAATTTAAGAAAGCTTCCTAATGTAAAAAAGGTATTTGTACGATCAGGCCTAAGATATGATTATCTTATACATGATAAAAATGATGAATTTTTCAAAGAGCTATGTCAACATCATATTAGTGGACAACTAAAGGTGGCACCGGAGCATATATCTTCTGAAGTATTACAAAAAATGGGGAAGCCACAAAAAGAAGTATATGATAAATTTGTAAAAAAATATGAAAAAATAAATAAAGGTTTAGGGTTAAAACAATTTATCGTTCCCTATCTTATGTCTAGTCACCCAGGATCTACTCTTAAGGAAGCTGTTGAATTAGCGGAGTATCTAAGGGATTTAGGTCATATGCCGGAGCAGGTTCAGGATTTTTATCCAACACCAGGGACACTATCTACATGTATGTATTATACAGAGCTGGACCCAAGAACCATGAAAAAGGTATATATACCTAGGTCACCCCACGAAAAGGCAATGCAGAGGGCCTTGATTCAGTATGCTAAACCTCAAAATTATTCTTTGGTGTATGAGGCTTTAATGAAGGCCAATAGAACTGATTTAATTGGTTTTGATAAAAAATGTTTGATTAGACCAAAGAAAGAGGAAAACTCATATAAACCTAGGAAATCAAAAGTAGACAATAAAAGAAAAACTAGTAATAGAAAAAGTAAAAAAAGATCATAAGGAATATAACAATTAAATGTTGTGATAACTGTAATTTAAAAAGAGTTTGGAGTATGGGTGGACATACTTCAAACTCTTTTTTAAGGTAGCTTTTATATTTTGTTAATATCCGGTCCAAAGAATTCAAAGAAAACTCTACTTCCTTGGACTCTACCATGTATGTATATGTAATGATCTGTATTATTTCTAAACCTCAAATCCAGTAATCCCCAAGAAATAGCTGCATCTCTACCTCTAGCAACATAGGAAACAGGAAGGCTATGGGGATGTCTTTCTAAAATCTCTAATCCAGCATTTAAAGCAGTATTGTATAGTGTTGAGGAAACCTGACATATTCCTCCACCGATGCCAGATGCAAGTCTGCCATTTATAAAAACACCTGCTGGCTGATATCCTTGTTGTACTGTTCTTTCTCCTACAACTTCATTGAAGGAAAACTGTTGATTAGGTGCTAAAAGTAACCCGTCAATGGCATCTGTAGCTATTCTAATATTGGTGGTTCTAGGAACATTGGATGTAGAAAAGCTAGTGGAAAATGAAGAAATGATTTTCTCGATACCTATGTTTCTCAAAATTTCCTCTGTAATCTCTGATTTATCTGTAGTTACAGACATCTGTAACATCATTTCATCATCGACATTTAACTCCCTTAAAACTTTGAAAAGCTCTTCGTAGTCAAACTTTTCTCCTTCTACATCAGGCTGTATTTTTATTTCTCCATCCTCATAATAATAAAATGCATCTATAGGATCTTTTAATTGAATCTCTTCAAAGTCTTTTAATATATTCAAGAAGTGATTGTAGATAAGGTCTTGTTCATAGTGCATTGAAATAATTTTTCCCTCTTCTTTTATCGTCTTATATTGAGACAAGTTTGTGTACATGCTAGCGGATAAGTCTAAAAGACTCCTTACTTGTTCCTTTACTTCTATCCTGTTGGTAGTAAATCCAAAGCTAGATAGGGGATAATGAAAATAATGCTCCTCTTCAGTAGAAATATATTGTATAATGACGTCTTTTTCTAACATTTTTTCCTCTAAATCCTCTAACATGTTCTCTAAATCTTCATAATTCAATCCACCTATATCCACTTCATTGATAAACACATTAGGAGGGACCCTAATTAAAATATCAATATAAATATAATGACCAACACCAAGTGATATAACCCACAAAGTAAAGCCTACCAATAGAAGCCATCTTTTGTAGGAAAGAAAAGAACTTTCCACCTCTATACCTCCCCTCGATAATATCAAAACACACTAATAAAGAATATTTTTATAAATGGAATTTTATTACAAAATACTGGTTGAAAATTTAAAAGAAGGGTAGTAATTAACTTAATATGTGAATCATAGATTATTGAAAGGAATAAAAAACAACGAAATCTATAGTGAAGTATAGAAACTAAATCAGTATCAAAACCAATAGCTTTACTTATATAAGTGGGTGAAAATGAAAGGGGAGAAAAAAATATGTCTTTAATTGCAAAAGAGATTATGAAGAAAGAAGTTGTTACTATAAATGAGAATAGTAGTGTTTATGAAGCCATAGAAGTATTGGTGTCTAGAAATATAAGCTGTTTACCAATAATTGATGATGAAGGTAATGTAAAGGGAATTGTTAGTGAAACGGATTTAGTATATGTGGATAAAAAACTAAATCCATCATCTTATTATGCTTATTCAAATGTCAATGTACCAGTGGATACAAGGATTTTACAAAAGGATATTAGTAGATTAAAAACCCTTGGGATTAAGGAGGTTATGACAAAAAAGGTACTGACGATTCAAGAAGATACACCTTTAGAAAATATAATAGATATCATCATTAACAAAGGAATAAAGACAATACCTGTTGTGAAAGATGCTAAGATCATTGGTATAGTTACTAGAAAATATATTTTAAAGTATTATATAGAGTAGTAGGCTAATAACATTATAGGCAGGAAGATTCTTATGTATTACAATAAAACACCTTACATGTTGTATAGTATAACTATATTGCATGTAAGGTGTTTTTATTAAAAAGTTAATAATGGGTAATATATTTATAAATATTTATGGTGCAATTTTAGGAGGAAACTATATGGAAAAGTTAAGTACTAAAGAAGAAATTCATCACTTTATAAAAGAAAATAAACTTGCTATGCTTTATTTTTCTTCAGATGCTTGTAGTGTATGTGGAGAGCTATTACCCAAAATAAAAAAAGTACTGGGATCTTATACTGAGATTAAATGTAAAAAGATAGAAGTTGATAAAAATATGGAGCTAATGGGACCATTTAATGCATTTACTTTGCCCTGTATACTTATGTATATAGAAGAGAAAGAAATGATAAGAGAAGCTAGATTTATAAGTATAGGTCAATTAGAAGCTAAGATTAAAAGATACTATACAATGTTAGACTTTTAATACATAATTATTGTGACTCATTCTAAAAAAGTAGCAAACGACTTTGCTGATGATATTATTGAAATTTAAAAAGATACTATAATAAGACAAGGGAAGATGTGGCTTATGGAGGGTGTAATAGATCTTCAATCAGGATATAAAACTTTTTTTAACAATGAAAGCCAACAGGTATTAAATGATTAAGAAAAATCAAGACATATAAAGCAAAGGGTGCTCTGAATAAATCTTAGGGTACCCTTTGTTTTATAGTAAAGCTCAGCTTTAAAATCTAATTTAGTAAACAATAGAGTTAATTAGGTTAAGTCTTTAATATAAAACTATGGGTGTTAAGACTCCATTGGCCTTGATCATCTAAGTTTTTTTCATAAAATGAAACCTCTCCCTCTGTGGAGACAAGAATAACTGTTTTAGAACGTGTGCCATAGGTGGGAGAGTCAATATGGATCGTCGATAAGAGACGTTCCGTTTCAAGGGGAACTCCCGTCTGAGGCAACTCTTCATCAGATGGTGTTTCTGTATCATCAAGTATGTCAAATAGATCTTCAATGGAAAAATCAGTTTTTAGAAGGTAGGACAATCTATTCTTGGCCTTTTCCACCTTGAACCAACAGGTATTTAGCAAAGCATTGCTTAAGCCATAAAGACCTGGTTCAATGGACTTAATCTTATTCTCCATATTTGAGTAGTACCATAACTCCTTTAGAGTTCCTACTACTAAATTAAAAGGATTATAGTCCGTGTGTTGAAGTTGAACCTCCTGAAGGTACTGTAGGGGAGAAACAGCATTGATTAAAAAATCTCGTGTTAAATAACCTCTTGAGAGACTAGAGTTTTTTTCTTTAGATAAATCTCGATAATTTGTTAAAAAAGCAATAGAACCTTCTTTTGAAATACCAGCCCATGTACCACCTTGTTCTAAATCGATTCCAGCTAGAATATTGGGGTGAGACTCCCAGAAATCAGCTTTTGCTGTAGGTCTATCTTTAAATTCATCACGATTCCCTAAAAAGATTAAATCATATTTAGGATGAATTTTATATGCAAAAAGTACTGTACACATGTTCTTCACCTCATTAACTATTATTACCCATTAGAAGGGCTTCATATCATTGTAGATTTCAGATTTAACCAACTATAAAAATAGTATCATAAATAGTTGGTCTATGCACAAGATCCATTGAATTTGAAACTGATATTTTGGAATAATAAAGGTATAATGTATAAACCTTTTTAAGGAAGGTGTTTCGTTCTATGGAATATGTTCAAATTACATTAAGAATCATTTCTATCATGGCATTATTATTAATTCTTGTGCTGTTGACTGGAAGAAGAAAAATTGGAGAACTACCAGTGTTTGATTTTTTAACCATCATCGTGTTAGGTAGTGTGGTTGGGGCAGATATTGCTGATCCGGAGATACACCATCTACCAACAGCCTATGCCATAGTATTGATTGTAGCCATTCAGTATCTTATGAGTTATTTTATTATTAAAAACAGAAAATTTGGCAACAAAGTTACCTTTGGACCAACTGTGATTATTAAAAATGGTGAATTTGTTAAATCTAATATGAAAAGATTAAAATATTCTATCGAAAATGTATTAATGTACTTGAGGGAAAAGGATATTTTTGACCTAAGTGAAGTGGAATTTGCTATTGTAGAAGACAGTGGTAATATTAGTGTTATGAAAAAATCAGAATTTCAGCCATTAACCGCCTCAGACATGAGCATACCTACTACCTATAAAGGGTTATCCACCCCCTTGATTATAGAAGGGAAGGTAAATGAAGACAATCTTAAAAGTATGGCAGTAGATAAAGCATGGTTACAAACCCAATTAAAGAATCATGGCATAAATAGTTTTGATGAAGCTTTTTATGTGGATATAAATGCAGAGGGAAGGCTTTACATATCTAAAATAGTTGAGACAAAGGATATTTTACAATAAAGAAAATTATTATAATGAAAGAGGCTAACCCTTCGGCTAGCCTCTTTATAGTGGAATTAATTTAATCCTAATTCTTTTCTCTTTTTCTCAATATGATCCACATAAATCTGAATGGTCTTTTCTGCATCCATTTCCACTACTACTTTACCTAGTCCTAATGTTTCTGTAGTTTCAGTCAAAGTTTTTACAACAACATCACTACCAGTAATAGATGGAACAGGAGCAACGTGAACTAACCACCCTAATGCTACAGCGGTACAAGCATCCGCCACAGCTTTTTGTTCTAGATATTCCGGTGCTCCAATAACTAGAGGAAGTTTGTTGGTATCAACATTTAAAGCATCCGCTAATTCTTTAGCTGTATGGGTCATTTTGCCGATATCCACACATGCTCCATAGGTTAATACCGGTGGAATACCTAGTTGTTGACATACAGCCTTTAGACCATCACCACATTCCTCGGCAGCCTTTGGATTTGTTAGACCTGTATATTCCATGACAGAGGAAGTACAACCTCCAGATAATACTAGAATATTGTTTTCAATTAATCCCTTAGTGATTTTAAAGATATTGCTTCCCCCCTGGCCATATCTTGCAGTAGTACAACCAACAATAGTTGCAATACCACGAATATTACCATTGGCTATTTGGTCAATCAGTGGTTGGAAGCTACCACCTAAAGCATTTCTTACAGATTCCGTACTAAAACCCACCATACAATCTGAAACATGAGGTGGTATGTAGGTTTTCTTATTTTCAGCTTTACGCTTTTTAAAGGATTCTATTGCCATATCTAATGCCTTCACTGCCTGTTCCTTCATTTTCTCAGGAACAAAGTCAAGAGTCTCAGTACCTTGAAGCTTAATAACAGGATGGGTACTTAATAGCTTTGTACCAAATTTTTTGGCGAATATAGGCATTGTAGGCACTGTACAGTTGTAGTCAAACATGAAGAGATCCACCACACCTGTAGCCAGTAGATATTCTTGAGAAAGCCATTCTCCCTCTTGACCTCCATAGCCTTTTTGGTTATGCATGCCTTCATAGTTAATGAGCTGTTGACCTTCACAAACATGACCAAGGATTTGTATGCCTTCTGCTCCAACATCCTTAGCCTTTTGTTGCCATTCATCAGTAGAAGCTAAATCGATGGCTATATGAGCCAATAGTGGCATATGTCCATTAGTAATTACATTTATCTTGCTTTCCTTCAATAATCCCATATTTTGTTGTTTCATAGCAATTGCTTGCGTACCCATTAATATCTCTTGAACAATGTTCAACATAAATAATCCTTGATATTCATTGGCTATTCCTAGACGAACACCTCTAAGTAAAAACTCTACTGGATCAGAAGTAAAGTTAGTCATACATTGGGTTTGGGCATAGGCAACCTCACTATAGCCACCTCCGGGGAATAAGCCCAATTGTCTCCAAAGCTCTTTTCTTTTAGTGGGGGCAAAGGCTTCAACAGTTTTGGATTCTACATGGTGAGGTGCATGAATATCATTCATTACCCAATCAGCAAAGGCTACTGCTAGCTTTTCTATAGGTTGATTGGCATCTAGCCCCGCCATATCAGCATATTTTTTTAATTTCTCAGGATCGCGAATCTTAAGTCCGCTCTCTGGATGTTCTCCAGCCGCCTTTAAGGTTCTTGCAGCTTGATGACAGTGGAATATGTTAGCGGATGTACCTATAGTCACATGACGATACATAAAGTTTCTTGC
>JAFIFG010000033.1 GCA_020832135.1 Clostridiaceae bacterium | reverse complement strand
CTTTGGAATAACTGGTTCATGATGATTAGGTGCTTTTATAGGTTTTCTTTTAGAGCCATCAGCCTCCACTAAAATAACATCGTAAATCTCTTTTGTATAAATCCTATCTACTACCAAAGGAGATAGACCTAGAAGTTTATTTTCTAGGGATACCTCCCTACCCACCACTGTGATTTTCTCTGATTCAGCATCTTGAGTTGCTAGCTTTAAAATGTCTTTTTCATCAGCTATAATTCTATTATCAAAATCTTTTTCTGAAGGATAATAAATAGCTGTAGTTGTTGTAACTAAGACTTTTTTACCCAAAGCCTTCATCTCTTGGGCCAACTTAAACATCGTAGTGGTTTTGCCACCAGCCCCCACAAAGCATATAAGCTCAGGCTTGTCCAAATTTATATTTATGCTTTTATATAACATTATACTAAACCTACTTACCTAAAGGACAAATAGGATAGTGACATACTTCACAATTATGACATAAACCACCATGTGCTAAGGCTACTATATCTTTTTTATTAACCTTTTCCCCTGCTAAGACTTTAGGAAATACTAAATCTAACACAGTAGTTTTATGGTACATGCCACATGCAGGTATACCTAATATAGAGGTTTTGTCTTTATGGGCCAACATGAACATTGCCCCTGGTAAAACCGGTGAACCATAGGTAATAACATGATCCGATACATTTTTAATAGCAGTTGGTGTAACATCATCTGCATCCACCGACATTCCGCCAGAGGTCATAATAACTTCTGCACCTTTTTCTATTAATTCTTCTATAGATGCCTGTATTTTAGAGGTTTCATCGGGAGCATATTTAAGTTCCAGTAGCTCACCACCATATTGTTCTATCTTCTTTTCCAAAACAGGACCAAATCTATCTTTTATTCTTCCTTCATATACTTCTGATCCAGTTACTACAATGCCTATCTTTAGTGGTTTTATTTCTTTTACAGTTATAATCTTACCTAATTTCTCACAAATTGCTTCAACTTTTTCTATTTCTTCCTTTTTTATACTTAATGGTATGATTCTTGTTCCCGCTACAGTTTTTCCTGCTTCAACTACAGTGTCGTTATGAATCGTAGCTAACATTACAAGTTCAATCTCATTAACTTCTGACAAAGCCTCTAGATTTATTTTTAATAAGCCTTTATAGGTAGCTTTTATGCTGATTTTTCCCTCTGATGGTCCTTCTAATGCTAATCCATGATCCGCTGCTGCTTTAGCTATTCTTATAGCAGCTTCATCCTCATGTATCTCATCTTCCTTTAGTTCGAAAACGTAAATATGATTTTTACCTATATCTTTTAACTCCTCAATATCTTCTTCTTTTATAACATGTCCCTTCTTAAAGGCTGCCCCTTTAAATTCACCTGGAACTATTTTTGTTAAATCATGGGCTAATATCATTCCGATTGCTTCTTCTACTTTAACCTTTTTCATCATGTCTCCCCCTCTGTTTGTTGTACTTTTTTAAATTTTATCATTTTTAAATCAATATTAACATATTGTTTTCATATTTTTTTATTTTATGTTTTAATGCCTTTTCTACAATTCTCTTTTAAACAGTTGTACCATCCCAAGTAGTATAATATTATACCCCTATAAATCTATTATACAACAATTCCCTCCTCTAGTATAATTCAATAAAAATTTATCAAATTATGCTGAAGGAGGGAATCCTTTAAGCAAGGAAATATTCTCTTTTAAAGCTTATGCTTTTAATTATAAAATGATAGCCCCAATAATACCGAAAATTATAATAGGGATATTATAATGAATAAAGGTTGGAACGCAGGTATCCCAAATATGTTCATGTTGACCATCTACATTCAATCCTGCTGTTGGCCCAAGAGTACTATCAGAAGCTGGAGAACCTGCATCTCCAAGAGCTGCCGCTGACCCAATTAATAAAATAGTTGCCATAGGACTAAATCCAATAGCTGCAGCTAAAGGTACATAAATAGCAGCAATAATTGGAATAGTTCCAAAGGAGGTTCCTATACCCATCGTAATTAGAAGTCCAAGTCCTATCATCACTGTTGCTGCAATGAATTGATTTCCTCCGATAATTCCAGATACAGAATCTACTAGAGTCTCAACACCACCTGTAGCTCTAATCACTTGTCCATATCCCGAAGCAACCAGCATAACAAAAGCAATAAAGCCCATCATTCCAATACCACTCTTTACAAGATCATCAATGCTATTCCATTTAATAGCACCACCCACTAACATAATGAGTAGGCCTAAAATTGCTCCAAGGGCTAAAGAACCCATCGTCAACTGCATAACTAATGCTGCAACTGCCCCAATTAAAGAAAAAATATGATCTTTGTTTAATTTTACAACTTCCACTTTTTCATCATTTCTTATAACTGTATCTCCATTAGTTTCGTTTGAGGCTTTATAATCCCCATTTCCACCAGTCTCTTCTAAAAACTTATATTCTCTAGGACTTTTATAGGTGAATAATACAGCAACCAATAGACCCACCACCATAGCAAGTCCTGGAATCCACATTACTCGCCATACTACACCATCTCCTACAGTAAGACCACTGGCTGTCATTTCATCTCTAATGATATTATGAAAAATCAACCCATAACCTACTGGTAGAGCTACATAAGGTGCTTTTAGACCAAAGGTTAATGCACAAGCTACTGCTCTTCTATCAATCTTTAGCTTGTTCATCACCATAATTAGCGGTGGAATCAAAATCGGAATAAATGCAATATGTACAGGAATTAAATTTTGTGAAAAAATACTTACAAAAGCAATAATAAAAACAAGTGTTTTGCCTGTACCCTTCATTTTCTGTGAAAGAGTTTGGGTTAGGATAGTTGCTACACCGGTCTTATGTATAGATGCTGCAAGGGCCCCTAATAAAATATAGTTTAATGCTGTTTCAGAGTTTCCACCCATTCCTCCAATGAGAATTTGCATCGTCTCTCCTATGGGAATATTGGCTACAATACCACCAGCGATGGCGGCGACAATAAGAGCAACGATTACATTAAGTTTAAATAGACAAAGTACAATCATAACCGTTACTGAAATAACTACAGGATTTGCTAACATAGTATTCCTCCTTTATATATTTTTTATAATATTTATACTTCAAGAAATATTATAACAATTACTCGTCGCAAATTCGTCAAATTTTTAACTTTCATGTTAAATTTTTAACTTTATTGCATTCAAAAAACCCTAGAAAGTGTTATCACAATCTAGGGTTTAAATATTTTATAAATTTTTAAATATCTAATACGCCTATTCTTTTTTCTACAGCCATTAAGATTTTATTGTTATCAATTAATTCTGCACTTTTGTTAATATCTTTATAGAGGATACGATCTTCTTTTAGAGCTGGTAGAACTTCTCTTATGGTTTCATAGGCTGGTTCTGTTCCTTTTCCTAACTTGCTGTTATCTCTAAATTCAATTGCTTGAGCTGCTGCCATTAACTCAATAGCAACTACTCTAGAAGTATTAAAGTAAATATCTCTTGCCTTTCTCGCAGCGATGGTTCCCATACTTACATGATCTTCTTGGTTAGCAGAAGATGGTATAGAATCTACACTGGCAGGATGGGCTAACACTTTATTTTCAGAAACTAAAGATGCTGCTGAATATTGAGCAATCATGAAACCTGAGTGCAGTCCTCCTTTTTCTGTTAAAAAGGCAGGTAATCCACTAAGCTGTGGATTTACTAATCGCTCAATTCTTCGCTCACAGGAATTGGCTAACTCTGCAATGGCAATTCCTAAATAATCAAAGGTAAGGGCCATAGGCTGTCCGTGAAAGTTTCCACCAGAGATTACTTCATCCTCCTCTGTGAAAATAATAGGATTATCCGTTACTGCATTCATTTCAATTTCTACTTTTTCTAACGCATATCTTAGCGTATCCTTTGTGGCTCCATGAATTTGTGGCAAGCATCTTAAGCTATATGGATCCTGTACTCGAATTTCACCTTGTCTTGTAGTAAGTTTGCTTTCTTCTAATAATCTTCTTAGGTTTTTCGCTGTATGAATTTGTCCAAGATGTGGTCTTACTGCATGTACTTTTTCATCAAAGGCATCTGTAATACCGTTTAAAGCCTCTACCGTTAAAGATGCAGAGATATCACAAAGTTTTGCAAGATTTATAGCTCTATAAAGGGTTAAAGCACCAACAGAAGTCATGGCTTGGGTTCCGTTAATTAAGCCTAGTCCTTCCTTTGATGTAAGAATAATTGTCTTAATTCCTGCCTGTTCCATAGCTTCTTTTCCTGACAAACGTTTGCCTTGATAAATCGCTTCTCCCTCTCCAATCATCACAAGTACCATATGGGATAGTGGTGCTAAGTCTCCACTAGCTCCTAATGACCCCTTCTCCGGTATAATTGGATGTACACCTTTATTAAGCATCTCTAAGAGAGTATTAATAACCTCTAGACGAACTCCTGAGTGTCCCTTAGCTAGTGCATTTGCACGAAGAAGCATAATCCCACGTGTTTCTTCTTCTGAAAAAGGATTACCTACTCCACATGCATGACTAATAATTAAGTTTCTTTGTAAATCTTCGGTTTCATCCTTAGAAATTGCAACGTCACTAAATTTACCAAAGCCTGTAGTAATTCCATATACTACTCTTTCTTCTTCTACATAACGCTCCACTAATTTCCTAGCCTCTTCTACTTTTGTTATAGCATCTTCTGCTAAAACTACAGATTGATGATTTACCACTATGTCAATAAATCTCTCTAGGGTTAAACTGTTTCCATCTATCTTGATCATATGAACTCCTCCTCACTAGTTTAAATAAATTATTTTCTTTTCTGCTATTGTATCTTACTTCCGTCGCTAAACCGTCTAATCTTCTTAATTAATCCTTCATAGCTTCTATCTTCTTTGCTACACCCATCCCACTACATTACTGACAACAGCATGATTAACGGGATAAATCATATATTTTAGATAAGGTATTAATTACTGAATAAATTAATACTGATGCTAAATTTGCAGTAGTATTGTCTTGATCAAATCGCGGTGATACTTCTGCTATATCAAAACTTATTACTTTTTTAGATCTTAAAATATACTTTATAAATTTTAGTACTTGCTCTGGATCCAACCCTAAAGGTTGTGTTGAGCTTACTCCAGGTGCAAAGGCCGATGAGAATACATCGGAGCATATTGTTATATATATTTGATCTTTTAGTTTTATAAATTCATCTAGTTTCTCCAACATGTTCCAGATATCATTTTGTGCAATGTCCTTTGCTAGGATATAGCTGGCACCAAGTCTATCTGCAGTTTTAAAAAGCTCAACAGTGTTGCTATGTTGTTGTACTCCAATACATAAATAATGATATGCTACTTCTTGCTCCTTACACAAATCTGCTATTTGTCTAAACATAGTTCCAGAGGTGGCACCATTTGCATAGGATCTAAGATCAAAATGTGCATCAAAGTTTATGATACCAATATTAGGTTTAATAACCTTATCTTTTTGATAATTTAATATTCCATTGTAATGACCAAAAGCAATTTCATGACCGCCCCCCAGCACAATTGGAAACAAGTTTAAATGTAGAATCTTTTCTACTGCTTGTGCAAGCAAGGATTGACTTTCTTCTAAAGTGGACCCTTCACAAAATATATCCCCTGCATCAAATAATTGAATGTCTTTTGTAAAACTACATGGGAGATTAGCCATCTCTTTTCTAATAGCCTTAGGACCATTAGCAGCACCAGTTCTTCCTTTATTTCGATTAACACCTTCATCACAACAAAATCCTATAAAAGCAAATCCCAATTTACCCTCATAAGGAATCAAATCATCCTTTTGCAAATCAATTTTTTCAACCCATTGATGCCATCTAAAGGCATCAAAATTTCTTTCGCTATCAATTCGACCTTGCCAAACCTTTTCATCTGTTACTTTGTAGTTTTTATTAAACATATTCCCCACCTCTGATTTATCATTATGTGTCATCTATTCTTCAACAATATTATTGTCTTCTTTAATAAATACCTTTAAAATCTCTTTTTCATAACTGTCCTTCACTTCATTCAATAATTGAATACCCTGCTTACAATACTGCTCTAAGCTGAGGTCCAGATGCTTTTGAAATACTCTATTCAAAGCTTTATTCTTTCTCATAATGGCTTTAATTTCTACCTTAACTCTACAAAGCAAAGCCATTTCATATGGACTTTTTAATTTATTGCTGTAGGTTTCAGCCCTTTGAAGATATTGAAGTGCTTCTTTATACTGTCCTTCTCGTACTAATAATAGAGCCATATAACCTTCTGCTATAGAACGGCCCCACAACACCTCCGTTTGTTGGTAATAATAAATGGCTTTATCAAAGTAATTTTTCGCTCTTTGATAATCCCCCATATCTAAAGCAGCTTGTCCTGCATTGGTATTAAATAGGGCAAGGCCTTTAATTACTTTCTTATTCTCACAAATTGCCATTGCTTTATCATAATAATTTAAAGCAATAGAAAATTTCATATTATATCTTCTTATTTCACCCATATAGTTGTAAGCAGCTGCAATATTGAGGAGGTATTTATCTTCAAATTTACTGATTTCATTAAATATCTTTATGGATTGTTCCAACATTTCCTCAGCTTCCACATACTCTCCTACCATCATCCTATTTAAACCCTTTAACCTTAATAGAATACCTAATTCTTTCTTATAATTATGTTTTCTTGCTAATCGTAATCCCTCTTCAACATAATCCTGCATTTTTTCAATACTGTGGATCTGAATACAGTAATAAATCATTTGTCGATAACCCTTTAATGTATATTCATAGACTTCCATTTGCTGAGATTTTTCCATCATTTCCTCTATACATAAAAGACCTTGGTCGTAGTCCCCTTCTCCAATTAAATGCCTTCCTTTAATATGCAAAAATTCAATTTCCAGTTTGTAAATTTCTTTTGAAGAAAAGTGTTGTCTTTTTATGACCTTTAGTTGTTCCTCTATATCTACTAGATATTTTTTTAATTCTTTCTTTCCAACATGAAATTCCTTCTCTTTTTCTATGGTAAATTCATTTAAAACTGGGAAGAGCTCATGACAGAATTCTAAATAACTATTAATATTCTTTATACTGTATTTTAGTGTTTTAATTTTATTACCAGCACTGGAAAAATGGTAAATAAGGTTGGAATACTGTAATACATCTACCTTATCATGTTTTAATTGGTTTTCCAATATACTTGCTACCTTATTGTGGAGAACTTTTCTCATGGCGGTTGACTGTTGTAGGTAGATGAATTCTCTTAATTTCAAATGAGTAAACTGAAAACTTATTTTTTCCTCTTCTTCAATTTCTTGAATGATATTTTTGTTTTGTAGCTCTTCTACAATATGCATCAATTCCAGTTCATCTTTATTTATTAATACCTTTAACATATCCAAAGAAGCCTTATCAAAAAAAAGAGATATAATATTTAAAAGTTTTTTTCCTTCTTCTGAAATATCTAAGAATCTACTTTTTAAAATATCCTGCATCTTTGTTGTTATTTTTCTTAAGTCTTTTTTTTCTTTAATGCAGTTAAGATACTCCATGATAAAAAAAGTATTACCCTCTGTCTCTTTATAGATTTCCTCTAGGATCCTCTGGTTAATTTCTATCTCCGGCAATGCCTTCTCCATAAAATCTACGACTTCCAAAGTGGTAAATCTAGGTATATAAATTTCCTCTATAACGTGGTATTTTTTTGTTTTTGTAATGAAATTATCTATTTTATGAATGAATCCCTCTCGGCATGTTCCTAAAAATAATATATTGCTGTTAACATTATCCAATAGAATGCTACTTAATAAGGATAAACTCATAACATCGATCCATTGTAAATCTTCAAAAACAATAATTATTTTCTTCTTTTCACTTATTTTTTTAAAGAGTCCCATCACAGCTTCTTCCACTACTCTAAACTTAAATTGATTAAACTCCTCCATAAAATTTACCTGTAATGTAGTATTCTCCTTGGCAAAAATAGGGAATATAGAAGCTAAGATATTCTTCCACATCATCGGCATTTCTATTTTCTCTTTGTGAAGGATATGGACTACAGTTGAAAAAACAGCATTCCATGGCTTTAAAAAATATTCTTCCTCTGCTTGATAACAATTGGTATGAAATAAATATACCTCTTTCTCATTTAATCCCTCAAGAAATTGTTCCTTAAGTCTTGTTTTTCCTATCCCAGCTTCCCCTGTAATGAGAAGTGAGGAAAAGCTCTTTCCCATCATGAAATTTTCATAGTTTTCACTCAACATTTCTATTTCCTTTGTTCTGCCATAGAAGAAATCCTCTAGACCTTCCTTCTCTGCCTCTTCTTTATTGCTTTTTTTATCTCTATTATCTAAAATTTCTTGAAACAATGCTCTCGTTGTGGCATCTGGTGTAATACCCAGCTCCTGTTGTAATGTTTCATATAAACGATTATAGATGTCTATAGCTTTATTATAGACCTTCTGTTTGTTGTAAATTTCCATTAGTCTACGATAAGCTCTTTCATCAAATGCATCTGCTTGAATTACTAGCTTTGCATATTGCTCTGCTGTGTTATAATCCCTTTTCTCCATGCTTTGACTCATTCTATTGTATAGGTTTGAAATATATAGGTCTTTATAAAGTTCCCTTGTGTTAAAGATCCAATCTTCAAAGGCTTCTCCATCTTTTACAAAAAAACCTTGAAGAAACTCTCCCGTATAGGCTTCAATGCTGTTTCCTTCATTCTCTAAAAAAATTTTAAAATCGCTGGTAATCTTTATATCTGGATTCAACATAACAATCGACTTTTGAGGAGATATAATAATATCTAGATCAAAGGCTTTTCTTATCTTATACATGGCATTTCTTAAATTTTTCTTAGCGATTTCCTCTTCGATCTCCCCCCACAAGAGATTGACTAATTCCTCTCTCGTAGCCTGTTTGTTTACAATTAAATAATAAAACAATGCCTCTGCTTTTCGAAAGGGCAAATGGATTGTTTCCTCATTTTTTACGATTATTGGAGTATTAAATAACTTTACATGAATATTGCACATAGCTCCACCTTCTTTATATAGCAATGATATTACTGTTTCTATTATGCAGTCTAATATTATTTCTTCCTTGACATCCATTTTCATTATAACTGATTTTTAAGAAAATGACAAA
>JAFIFG010000024.1 GCA_020832135.1 Clostridiaceae bacterium | reverse complement strand
CCATGTTGAAATTGTTGTGCCTAGCTTATCAGAACTGGCAAAATTATTTGTTGAAGCATTACAACCTAAGTATGTCCAATTGAGCTTCCATGATTTTCTAGATACGACTTAGTTATTTGTACAAAACTTAGGTAAGTAAATATACACATATTGAAGAAAAAACATTTGCCATAGAGTTAAGAACTGGTCAAGAAATAGCTTTTAAATCTCTTGAGGCCCTAGAAGAATTCCTAATTACAATAGAGACGTTTAGAGAAGAGATTATATCCACTTATGAAAAGAGTTTATATGAAAAAATTGATGATGCTGTAATATTTGATACGATTCAAGAACTTGATATTTTAGCTACACATTATTGGGTTGAAGGTACTTGTATAAATGAAATAATAGTTGATTATATAGATGAAGCACATATATCTGTTTTAATTTCAGGGAGTGTTGATGTAAATCATCAGTATGGATCTGACATTGATTATAGGAGGGGTGATGGGTTGAGGTTTCACGAATCTTATCCATTTAATGTAAGGTTAAAAATAAATGTAAACACACCATATGACTTTAACATCTATTCGCAAGATATTGAAGTTGATAATTCTAAATTTTACGATTAAATTTTAAAGAATAAGAGGGTATTACTTTACATAGTATTTGCATTAGCTTTAATGTAGCACATTTGAAAGCAAGTAGTGTATCACATATTGTCATGTAGACTTGAGCTCTAATAAAAGATAAAGTAGATACCGTACAGGAAGTTGTCGAAAATGCGGTGGAAATGTGAAGGGAAAAAGGTTTTTTTGTAGAAATTAAGGTTATGTAGAGTGAAGGTAATAAAATGAATCGAGGGGGGTAGGGCATGAGTAATAATAAAGAAAATCCAATCTTTATAGGAGCAAGAGCTCTTACTAATGAAGAAGTCAGAATTATTGTGCCTACATATGATGGTATATTGGAAAGAATTAGGGGAATACGAGAAGAAGCTTCTAAGGTTACTGATAAGCATACTGAAAATGAAAAAAAGTTCAATAATACAATAGCATTGTTTGGAGAAAGAGGTACTGGTAAAACTTCAACTATGTATACACTTTTAAAGGAGCTTAAAGGAAGTACTAAGGATATTGTACTAGATACAATAGAGCCAGATAACATAGGGACAGAAGGAAAAATCATGGGCTGCATATTAGGATTACTTCAAGATAAGATTAAAGAAATTCAAAATGAAGTAAAAAATGAAAATCCTAACGAATTAACTAAGGATACCAAACAATATTTCTTTGATGATTGCAAATTTATAGAAAGGAATCCACTCCAAGTAAAGTATGATGAATTATTAGAGTGCTATTGTTATACGGAGAAAGATTATAGAAATCTATTGATCAGCACTTATACGGATATGAACTCCTACAGAAAAAAGACATCTTATTTGCTTAATGCAGATTTGCAATTTGCTAAAAAATTTACAGAACTTATTGATGAAATGATTAAAGTAAAAAATCAAATGAAAAATGATACTAATAAAGAAGAAAAACCTTTAATTTTTATCTTTATTGATGATGTTGATTTGAATACTATGAAATGTCAGGAGATTATAGAGTCTATACTGAAATACACTTCTCACCCTAATATCGTCTGCTTTATTTCAGGTGATTATACTACTTTTTCTGAAGCAGTTACTATTTCGTTATTAAAAAAAGAAGAATTACCAAAAGCTAACTTGCACCCTGAGAATAGAGTTAACATTAATAATATCAATATTTTACAAAGTAAACAAGAATTAGGGTATCAATATATGAAAAAAATATTCCCGCCTGCACATAGACACTATGTAAATACTTGGGAAATATCCTTGAGGCCTCTGTATGGCTTTGATAATGTTGATAACAACAATACGATGAGCATGTATGAATTACTGAAGGAATTAATTGAAATCCGTAAGGGAGAAAATATTTTCGGATATGAAATTAATAAAGAAGGGAGCACTTATTTTTTACCAGCTTATCATATGTTTGATGAGACCTCTCGAGGATTAATAAATGTATATTATACATTGTTTACTGCAATAAAAAATAAAAATAGGTATGAAGATACGAGTAAGTACTTTACAGTGGTAAAAACTATTACTGAAAGCATAATAGATTCATCAAAGCTTTTATCCAATAGAAGAGAAGATATTAGAAAAAGAATAATATTATGGGGATCTGAAGAAGAGCAAAGTAGAATTGATTTTAAACAAATAGAGATAATGTTTGAAAATTATGAGACTAATAAAGATAATCTCAATATAGAAGATCTAAAGGCATACTATTCTATTTTCTATCTTTCTTACTTTATATCTGTTTTATTACCTAAAGTAAAACACTCAGAGAACTCTAAAAAAGAAGTCTCTATAAAATCTATGAATTTACTAATTTTTCACCCTAAGTTAAATGGGAAAGACTATGAATTTAATATTGGAAATAGAAGGATAAAACTTTTAGAAAGCGAGAACAGGGATGAATTTTTATATAGATTTAATGGGTCATACCCTAGAAAAATATTACTAGAGCTATTAAGAGAAGTAGGCTTATTTTTTTCACAAAGGCTATATAAGAATATTGTAGAAAGTAAATTAGGATACGATTTTCTTTATAGACCATATGTTAATGGTAGTTATGAAGAAAGTAATAATAGTGTATATTTAGCATTTTATCAATCATTATCAAGGTATAGAGAGAAAGATGTAGAACTATTAAAAAACTTATACTTGAACAAAAACCTAAAGAAATGTATGGAATTTATTAAAAATAAATCAGAAGAGAGTAATCAAGATTCTTATACGAAAATAATCTTTTCAGACTTTCTTGATGTCTTTTCTGATGAATTTACAAAACTTATTTTTAAAGAGAAATGTGAAAATACTGAACATAAGGATGAAATTAGAAGGCTATGCGAAGAATTTTTATTTATTTTAAAACTGGAAAAAAAACGGGCTTGTGTTAAACAAATCCCGTCTGTAGTCTCAAAAAAAAATGAATTAGAATCGTACCTTGAAGAAATAGTAGAAAAGTATCATAAACTTAATTTAGGAAAAAGGCTTAAAAAGAGCAATTATAAAGAAACTAGACTATATGAATTAAATAGATTGACATATGAGCTTCTATATAAGCTTCATAAAAAAGAAGTAGAAAGAAAAAATAAGAAAGAACATTTAGGGGAGAACTCTAAAGAAGCGGTAGACCTATACAAAAACAATAAACTAGTTGAACAAATTACTGAATATACAAGAGCATGGGTTTCAAAGTCATGTAAATTAATGTTTAAAAATATTATAGAGAACAAGAGCATAATCAGAATTGATATAAGTAGTTCTAATATAATGGAAAAACTGAATAAATTTCACGACGGTATATATGGGAGTTCATATACTAATGCAGAAAGATGCAAAGATGAAATATCACTTATCTTAGAGAGCTTAGATAATATATGGCCTAGTACAATTAATTTAGAGGAATATACT
This sequence comes from Clostridiaceae bacterium, assembly GCA_020832135.1. GTDB lineage: Bacteria > Bacillota > Clostridia > Peptostreptococcales > Natronincolaceae > JAFIFG01. The sequence goes on along the minus strand of JAFIFG010000024.1, from coordinate 16,386 downwards.
AAAGTGAAAGATGAGTTAAGGAAACTTATTAATAGTACATCCTGGTATGGGATTGATGAAGCGAATGAATTATTAATGGTTCTAAATACAGAAATAAGAGTATGCTTAGAAAATGAAAGTTTTTTTGACGATCAAGAAGAATGGCTAATGCAAGCCTATAGTTTATTTATCCAAAAATCTAAACCGGAAATAACAGATATTTCCGATATCGAAGAAGCTAAAGGCTATTTAAAAGATGTATTAATTGAGGCAAGAAATAAGCAGATTGAAGAGGAAAATGATTATTTGAAAGAATTAGATATAGAGAACTATGATGAGTTTTAAGCTGGGGGTGAGAAGATGCGGAGTAAAATAGAATTATCACTTGCTATATTATTATACCCCTTTCAAAGCTTTCGTTTTTATAATGAAGATCCTTTTATAGAAATGACTTGTGATAGTAATAGAAAAAAATATATTCAGGATGAAATTAAAGAGTTAGTTAAAGAAATATACTATGAGTTAGGTAGAGATTTTGAAATCCATTCCTTAGATGAAATAAAACTTTTACTACAAAAATATTATCCCTTTATATTTAAAAAAGATATTGTCTCAAAACAATGGGTTTATAGTAGGTATTTAAATATTATTGAAAAACTTTCAAAGTCTTTAATTACTCACCGGGATGGGAAAATAAGTTATAAGTACTGGAAGAATGAAAATGACAATGGTATATTTGGGCCCTATGATGAGTTGCAAAAAATACAGATTTTCAATTCTTTATCGCGAATGATGCCACTAGATATAATAGTAGTTACTTATTTGTTAGAAAATGATATGAAGGAGCCAGATCAGTTAAATGGCTTTTACTCTAGTATTAGTTTATCAGACTTACAATTAGAAGATGTTTTAGTTAAAGGGGTAGCAGAAAATCATATTCATGTAGGGGCTGGATTCAACTTTACTATAGCCTGGACAATTATGATGAATCAGTTTTTGAGTAAAGATAAATCATACATACACAAAATTAATGGCTACTTTAAATATAAAAAGCAAAATAGTATAAATCATGTGTTAGGATCTGGAATAATTAGATTAATATTGATACTTTATTTAAATGAGCACAGAAAAGGAAAATTATGCAAAAAAATTAAATTCTGGGAATGGTTTAGTTCTTCCATTGAAGATGATAACAAGAATACTTCTCCGATAGAAGATTTTATAAAAATATATCATAACGGTGAAAATGTTGATGATTGGGTACATAACAAAGTAGTAGGTTCAAAAGAAGAGATATATTTTGAAGCTTTTGAAGAGATTTGGAACATTTTTATATCTATGCATAGAATTAGCATTGAAAAAAATAGTGAAGATTTTATTTTTGATATTTTTACCGATACGAAACATATAAAAACCTATGGTGAAAATATATTTATATTTTATTGCTTAGAATATATGAAAAATAAAAAAGATGATACTATGTTTGCTCAACTATTTTTTAATTATATAAGGGTAAGAAGCAATGTTTTTCACACAATAGTTCAAGGTGGAAATAATATAAAGGGCTTAGATTATTTTAAGATATACTATGCTAATGCTAAAAACTCTATAAGAATGGTTAATGATAAAATTTTTTGGAAAACATTTTTGCGAACAATGTTTCAAGATGAATTCTTAAAAAAACTTGAAGTAAGAATTTCTATGAATAAAAATTTTAGAAGAAATTTAATAGATATTTTAGCCGCCTATAAAGAAGTTATTGATGAAGATTATAAAAAGATTGGAGAGAATGAATTTCCTCAGTTTGGAATAGTCATACACTTACTTAAAAAAGAAGATAGAGATCCTAGTGAAAAATGCTGGAAGATGTATAACGAACAGAATGAGAATACAATTGGGGAATTGTACTTTGGAGAGTTACAAGAACAATATTTTGAAGAAATTGAACAATTAATAAGTATAAGGAATGAGGTTCCTTATTTATCAGAATTCTTACTGGGGATAGATGCGGCTAGTGGTGAGAATGATACTCCAATTTCTGTATTTGCACCTATATATGAGAAGGCTAGGGATAGCAAAAGTCAAAAGATGTTATCTAGGAGTAGTGATGGAAAAATAATAAAAAATAAAAGTCTAGCATTTACATTTCATGCTGGAGAAGATTTTAGACATTTGTTATCTGGTTTGCGGAGAATAGACGAAGTGATAGAACATTGTAAATTTCACTCTGGGGATAGAATAGGTCATGGAATCGCTCTAGGAGCCGATGTGAGATATTGGCGAGAAATGAACCCTGTTGTTACATTGCCAAGGGGAGAATATTTAGATAATCTCCTATGGGTATGGGGAACATATGCTTCGGAAAAAAACTACAATCCTAAAGTAAATATATATTTAGAAAGCCATATATATAAACATGCTAGTGATATATATGAAAGTATGAATGGGATTAATATACATATGTTATATGAAGCGTATCAAAAGAGGTTTGAAAAGTTTAATGTTACCAATATCTATAAAGAAATAGTTTTAGATGAAAATCTATGTGAACATGCGGAAATGTTTTGTAAACAAGTAGATAGAAAGTATACAAGTATATGGAATGCTGATAAATTAAAACATACTTATCATTGTAAATGTTACTTAGAGAAGGTTTATGAGCCTATTCAAGTAGCAGTTACAGATATAGATTATGAAATGATTTTGCAAGTTCAAAAAACAGTCCATGAAAAAGTAGCAAAACAAGGAATTGTTGTTGAGGTAAATCCAACATCTAATACTGTTATAGGTGAGATGGATACTTTATTTAAACACCATGCATATATAATTAACAACATAGGTGATATTGAAAGTAATAAGATTATTTTAAATATAAATTCCGATGATCCTACAGTGTTTAATACTAATATTAGCAATGAGATTGCTTACTTATATTATGGGTTATTACATAAAAAAGTTAGTAGAGAAGATGCTTTAACATGGATAGATAAGCTAAGAGGCTATGGGATGGATACATCTTTTATCAATAATAAAATTAATCATAATCAGTATTATGGATACTTAGAAGAAGTGTTGAGTTGTTTAGGATATGAAAAGAAAATTTAAAAATGAAAGATGTGATATTATGCTCTTTTTTGAAAAAATACAAGAAATCGGATATGATATTTTAGGATATATAGCCCCTGGTCTTCTGCTATTAATTTACTTAATGCCATGGCTATGGGTTAAAATAAATTCTTTTGAGACTTTTGTTTCACCTGGCTATATACTATTAAATCATGATAAATTTAATAATCAATTCACATCTTTAATGGATTATGATTATAGGGTGCTGCACTTTGTTTTGATATTTTTAGCAATGTATTTATTAGGTCATATGATTAGGGCTATAGCATTACTGTATATTAAGCTCCTAAAAATTAAAAACATATTATTTTTTTACAAGAAGAGATCTAAAGAGAGTAAAGAAAAATTCCGGACATTATGCGAAAGAGCTACGAGGAAAACATATGAAATTTTTTTGGCAGAAAATTTCCCATCACAAGGAGAAGAAGATAATCAAAAAGAAGAGTTAAGTTTCATCCTTTCATATGCGAGATCCTTAATACGTGCTAATCAGATCAATACCTTGGTTCAAAAATATATAGCGAAGTACAATTTATACTTGTCATTTTCTGTTGTTTTTTTAATAATAAGTATAGATATTATCCTAGCTTTTATTATTACAATGTTTTTAGATTTGTCAATTTTAAAAATTATTACAGGATTGTTAGCTATTATATTATGTTTAGGATTTCATTTTATTTTCCATTATGAGTTTTGTAGACATAAAGAACTGGCAGATAAAGAGGCATTATTTGGTCTAGTACATTACTTTGAAGCAAAAGGTGACAGTTTTAAAAGCTTTGCGAACGATTTTGCTAAATAAATTTCCATTGGTTTGAGTCTACTATTAATATTAAATAAAACAGATGGATGACATTGCCAACCATTTGCTACCATCCAAAAGTTATACTAAATTATGGAGTGTTATAAAATATTACTTATGAGTCTGTAGCTTCCTGATATTTAAACGATCCATTGTTATAATAAAATACAGCTAGATATACATATAGATGGTATAATAAACTGGGGAAATAAGTGGCTCATCTGGAAACGAAATACTACTTTATAAGATAAAATAATGAAAACTTCTCTAAATATAATATAATAGAAGTGAATGAAGCAGGAGAAAAATGAATTCTCCTGCTCTAAATAATAAATTTAACATATGCAGTTTTGCACCACTCCTTGCCACCGATTTGCCACCAACCCACAAGTTTTGAAAAAATAAGCTAAGTTTTGAAAAAATAAAATGCTACATATAAATCTCCATTTTTCAATGTATTAAGAGACATTATGATAAACCTAAATATAGAAAAATATCCTTCCGGAACTTTACAGAACTCGGCTTACATATGATGAATAAAAGATTAAAGTGATTGGAATAGTGCGGAGACATTATAGATGCTTATAAATCAAGTAGGGGTAAATACCCCTACTTTACCCCTACGTCAATTTTTTATTACTAATATAATTGATGATAATTATTTAGTGACGTTGTGAAACTATTGGAAACACAAGCATGGTTGATTATAATTTATATAACTATTTGTAGTTCGTAAGACTACGAATCAGAAGGTCGGGAGTTCGAATCTCTCTGGGCGCACCATGTTACATATTGGAATTTCAAGGATACTAGAGGTTAATAAATCTCTAGTATTTTTAGTTTTTGAATAAATTCCAATGTTTTTCTATCAACAGATAAATCACTATTAAACAAAGATATAATCAAACGATTTCATCTTTATTTTTTTTGTATGGATGAGAATCATTTAAAATGTTTGCTATTATAACAATATTTGCTTTTCAAGAAGGTATTTAAATTGAGAACCTAAGTTTGGCGTTTGCACTTATTATACCAGTAACTTTATTTTTCATCATTAATTCTACTGCAGGTCAAATAATAGGTAGGTTTTTAAGCTTTCTTAGCATAATGTAGTAGTAAAAGAAGTAGTAATGTCAATTCTTTCAAAGAAAAGATGATAAGAAGTAAGTTAATTGTCTATTCGTAGTAGCAAAAATTTAAAAGGGATGGTAAACTTAAGACTTAACAGGAGGTTTAAAAGATGATAAAACAAAATACAAAACCACTTAAAATAAAAAACATACTAGAAGCCATACCTAAGGATACAGTTATTGGGGAATTTTCAGGAAGAGATAGTGTAGCAGCTATTATAAAAGCCCTGGAGGACCCCTCTATTCAACATATATTACCAGTTGCTTCCCTTGCCCCTGCAGAATATGGAGATTTTCAAAGTCTAGAGACAAATTATCAACAGATGGTTGTAAGGGTAAAGGATTTATATGGTGAAAGTAAAACAATCTTTCCTTTGATTTATTATAGTAATCCTGATTTATGGAGTGTAATCAATGGTAGGTTCGTAAACGATATCCATAGAAAATTTGATTTTTATAGTCCATGTATAGGGTGTCATGCTTATTTTCATTTATTAAGAGTTCCTATGGCCTTAAAGATAGGTAGAAAGATTATTTCAGGAGAACGAGAAAGTCATGATGGAAGAATTAAAATAAACCAATTAGCCAGCTGTCTTTCTACCTATAAAAAAATTAGTGAGCATTTCGGTGTAGAGCTTTTAATTCCCCTAAGACATATGGAGGATGGAGATGAAGTGGAGAAGCTAATAGGTTGGGACTGGCAAGAGGGAAAGGATCATCCCAGCTGTGTTTATAGTGGGAACTATAGGGACATACATGGTAGGACTATCTATGATGAAGAAAAAATTCAGGATTATCTAAAGGGTTTTCTATACCCTGTATGTATTCAACTGGGTGAACTGCTTTTAAAGGAGGAAAATCCAGATAAAAGTACTATGGTGGAGACTTTAAAGAGAATGGGTGATATATGGTGAAGACGATAGTATTGCTTTTAGATGGTTTAGGAGATAGACCTCAAAATGAATTAGATGGAAGGACCCCTCTTGAGGCTGCTAATACACCGAATTTAGATAAATTATGCCAACAAGCCGAAACAGGAATGATGATTCCCTGGCGGCAGGGAGTTCCATTAGGTACTGAAGTTGCACATTTTATTCTCTTTGGATATGATATGAAGGATTTTCCAGGAAGAGGGATTATTAATGCCCTATCTAGAAATTTTTCCTTAGAGGAAGATGCTGTCTATATGGTAACCTCTTGGGCCTATGTTGAGGAAAGGGAAGGCCTGTTTATTAAGGAGAGATGGACCAAGGATCTATCCATAGAAGAAGTGACGGCATTGAAAGAAGCTCTACCAAATAAGATAGAAGATATTACCCTTCAGTGGGATTATTCTATTGGCCCCCATGGAGTATTGAAGTTGAAGGGGGATGCTGTTAGCAGTGAAATTTCCGATAGCGATCCCTTCTATGATCATGGTCACGTCATAGAGATAGAAGCCTTTGAGACTAATTGCAGTAATGCTAGGTATACAGCCAAGGTTTTAAATAGGTACTTAAGGGAAAGTTATACTTTCTTTAAACATCATCCCATCAACCTTGATAGAGCACATAAGGGAAAACAACCAGCCAACTTTCTTCTAACGAAGTGGGCGGGGAGAAAGCCTAATTTAGTACCCTTTGAAGAAAAACATGGTATGAAGGGTTGCATTGTTGGTTCTAGCCAACTAATGCTGGGGATCTCTAAGCTATTAGGAATGGACTATATACATTACAAAAATTTCAAAGAGGGTGTGGACCTAGCCATAAATAGTGACTATGAATTTATTCATCTTCATACAAAGGCGCCGGATGAGGCCGCACACACAAAAAATCCCCACAATAAAGTGAAGGTTCTAGAAGAAATTGATAGTTATTTAAAGCCATTAGTTGATGCTGCATTAAAGGAAAACCTTCTTTTAGTCGTCACTGGTGACCATACTACCCCTAGTTCAGGAGAAATGATTCATTCTGGAGAGCCTTTGCCAATTATGTTTATTGGAAAAAATGTAAGAGTGGATGATGTGAAAACCTTTGGAGAAAGAAGCTGTTCAAAGGGAAACATTCGTATGGAGGGGTGTGATCTCATACAAATGGTTTTAAACCTTACGGAAAGAGCACTTTTTTATAATTTCCGACCAGGGGCTAGAAGATTAAACCATATACCTAAGACAATAAAAAAATTTAAATTATAACTACCTTTAAATAACAAATCCCCGCCTTTTTACAGGAGGGGATTCTTTTATTGTTTATTAAATTACCATAGATAGAGGATGTTGCTTTATAATAGGTTTAAAAGTATTATTCTCATAAATTACAGGGGACACTTTATTGGATAGAATAGCCTGTATCAAATCTTTCTCGTCCCTAATGCCATCAGGAAATAAAGTGGCATACTGTCCTATCTGATGGATATGATGGGCATCGCTTCCTCCTAAGGCAGGAAGATTTAGCTCCTGGGCAAGATAATATGCCAAGATATTATACTGGGATTTGGTAGTACCGTTAAAGGCTTCAATTCCTCGAAAACCCTTTAAACTTCGATTGTAATTTCCCATGGCTCTATTGGTTGGTCTAAAGGGATGGGCACTAATGGCTACTCCGTTACTTTGTTCCACCAATTTCATCAATTCATCAGCATGAAGCTTTTCTTTTGGGAGGTGATCTAGTCCAAAGACCAACATATCTCCTTCATAGGTCAAAATCTCTGCCCCAACAATCACTAAAAAGTCTCGCTCTTCAGCAATAGCATGGGCTTTCTCCATTAGGCCATTACTATCATGATCGGTAATACATACACCATCAAGACCCATTTCCTTTGCTTTGTCTATAATTTCATTTAAAGAAATATGGCTATCCTTAGAGTTGTTTTTTTCATGTATATGAATATCAATAATCATAGCTCTCAACTCCAGTTTATAGTATTATTTTCTTCATTGTATGCTATTTCATTATAATTGTACTTTGTTTTATTAGGATTTACCAATCGAATTCTTTTATGTAATAATTTTTCTTATTTGATTTTTCTATAGCAGGATAGTTTTAAAATGATTTTTCCTATAATGTAGTTTTTATTAGGTTTTTCTATTGAAAATGGATTTTGTATAGAAGTATAAAATGATAATCAATTATTTTTATTGATATAATTATACTTGGATTAATGGGATGTGCTAACCATAGAAAAAATACTAAAAAGTGGGGGCTAAAATAGAATGAATAACTTACCTAAAATGTTTGAAGCATTTGATGATGCAAGACGTAAGGGTTTTGTAGAAGTAAAGGAAAAAGGAAAAAAGTAGTAGGGGTCTATTGTGCTTATTCACCAAGTGAGCTTATTATGGCGGCAGATGCTGTGCCAATTGCACTATGTGGTACCAGTGAAGAATCTATCCCGGAAGCTGAAAAACATCTTCCAAGGAACCTCTGTCCTTTGATAAAATCCAGCTACGGATTTGCCATAACTGACACCTGTCCATATTTTTATTTTTCTGATCTACTTGTGGGGGAAACCACCTGTGATGGTAAGAAAAAGATGTATGAATATTTAGGAGAGATAAAGCCTATGCATGTAATGCAGCTACCCCAAACCAATAAAGGGGAATATTCCTTTAACCTATGGAGGGAAGAAATCCTAATATTAAAGGAACGACTGGAAAAAGAGTTCAATGTAGAAATAACGGAAAAAAAACTAAAGGAAGCAATCAAAAGTAAAAATGAAGAAAGACAAGTGTTAAAGGAATTTTATGAGTTAGGAAAACTCTGCCCTCCCCCTATGACAGGAACAGAAATGTTTCAAGTATTATATGGAACTGGATTCAAACTAGATAAAGAGGAGCAGAAACAATACATAAAGGATATGATTGAAGAAGTGAAAAGAAATATTGAAAGCAATCAGCAGAAAATTTCAAAGGACACCCCTAGAATACTAATAACAGGATGTCCCATTGGAGGAGCCTCTGAAAAAATCATTCAACTGATTGAAGAAAACGGTGGTGTAGTGGTTTGTTATGAAAACTGCAGTGGGGCAAAACCCAATGATCGACTAGTGGATGAAACAATAGACCCTATTGATGCATTGACAGATAAATATTTAAACATACCCTGTTCTGTTATGTCACCAAACGATGAACGAATTGATTAGCTCTCTAGATTAATAGATGAGTATAAAATAGATGGTGTGGTGGAGGTGATTCTACAGGCTTGCCATACCTACAGTGTAGAGAGCTATAGAATCAAAAAAATTAAGAATCAAGAAAGAAATATCCCCTATTTAAATATAGAAACCGACTACTCCCAATCAGATATAGGGCAGTTAAAGACCCGTATAGGTGCTTTTATAGAAATGCTTTAGGGAGACAGTAGGTTTTATCTATAGGTTGTAATAAAATTGGAGTTTATTGATAGAAATTCCAAATAATAAACAGATAATCCATTGTAATTATCTATTATATCTTTGTGGAAATCTGTGTTAATATGTTAACGATAGAAAGATATGAATCATTCTTTATCAATAGATTGTATTGATTCTTAGGTATTAGGAGAGAAGAATAATGCAATTTAAGCAGAGAAAGTGGTAACAGAAAAAACATTAAATGGGGGAGATTTTAAATGTTAAAAAAGATTATGGTATTCATGTTAGTAACGATGATGATTTTTTCATTAACCGCCTGTCAAAGTGCCACCACATCAAATGAAGGTGGAGAAGTTGTGGATGCAGCATCATCAGCAGGCTATAAAATTGGTATTGTTACACCAACATTATCAACCAGTGAAGATGAATTTAGGGCTGCAGCTATTATGGCAGACAAATACCCTGATATTGTTAGACACATTACATTACCAGAAAACTTTAATATTGAATTAGAAACTGGAATAAGTCAAATATTGAGTTTGGCAGATGATCCAGAAATGAAGGCTATTATAGTGAATTCAGGGCAAGCAGGTCTTTTGCCAGCTTTTCAAAGCATTAGAGAAAAGAGACCCGATATCTTAACCATAGCCACCATGATGGATGAACCTGATTTAATGTCTAACTACATAGATATGAACTTTTCTACCGACTGGTTAAGGAGAGGGGTTACCATTCCTACCAAGGCAAAAGAAATGGGAGCCACCACTTTTATTCACTACTCCTTCCCAACCCACTTGGCAAGGGACCTAGTAGCCAATAGAAGGGATGTAATGAAACAAACTGTAGAAGAACTAGGTATGGAGTTTGTTGAAGTTATAACACCAGACCCACAGACGGGGGATGGAACTGCACCGATGCTTCAGTTTTTGAGGGAAGATATACCAAGACAAATAGCAAAATATGGCCCAGATACAAATATATTTGGATCTAATTGTCCAATGTACGATGTAATGCTAGACGAGGCCTTCAAATTAAAATTCTTGGTGGCGGAGCAATGTTGTCCTACTCCAACCCAGGCTTATCCAACGGTATTGGGATTAGAAATAGGTCCTGAGGACATTGGGAATTTTGATTTAATTAATGATATGATCACTGAAAAAGCTAAAGAAGCTGAAATGACAGGAAGACTTTCTGGATGGGCAATGCCATCTAGTGTATATATTCCACAGTTTGAGGTGGAGCTTGCAAAATACATCATAGAAGAGGAAATAGATTATAGGGATGTATTAAACAAAGCATTCCTAGACGATTTTTCTGAAGAAGTAATGGGAATTCGTGGAGATTTTGAACCTATGGGAGAATACGATAATTACTTTATGCTGGTTTTAGATTCAATATTTTATTAAAAATTTATGTGCAGGGCATTTTATCATGTCCTGCATATCCTATGTTTTTGGTAAAGGGAGGGTAGACACTTGGAATATGTACTAAAGGTGGAAAACCTAACGAAAAAATTTGAGGGAAACTATGCTCTGAAGGATGTTAACTTAGCTTTGAAAAAAGGAGAAATTCATGGACTTGTAGGAGCAAATGGATCTGGAAAAAGTACCTTCATGCATATCTTATTTGGAAGTAACTATATAAAGGATACTGGTGGATATCTAGGTAGGATAACTATAGAGGAAGAAAACATTGATATAAACAGTACAGCACAGGCACTGGAAAAGGGTATTGGGCTGGTGCATCAAGAATTTGCATTGCTTGGAAATCTTGATATTAGTAGCAATATTAAAATCAATAGGGAAAATATATATCCATTGTCGGAAAAGGTTTTAGGTCAAGAATTCGGAATAGTGGACAAAAAGAAAAATAAAGAGGATGCTACAGCTGTTCTGTCTAAGATGGGAGTAAATATTGACCCTAGTATAACAGTAAATGATGTCTCCATTAATATGAAACAATTTATTGAAATCGCAAGAGAAATAGATAATACAAATTTAAAAATATTAATGCTGGATGAGCCAACAGCTTCCCTAAATCAGGAGGATACTAAGATATTATTAAAAAGCTTAAAGGCCATTGCAGAAACAGGTGTATCCGTCATATTTGTTTCCCATAGACTGGAGGAAGTAACGAAAATATGTGATAGAGTAACGGTACTAAGGGATGGAGAAGTTATTTCACATTATAGTAAAGAGGAATTTGAAATTAATAAAATAGCTTTAGATATGGTAGGTATACAGGTGGTACCAACCAAAAGAAAAAGGAAAGTTCAAAACAGAGACAATATCATCTCCTTTCAAGACGTAGAAGTAACCCATGGAAATAAAGTATATAAGAAAATTTCCCTAGATATAAAAAGGGGAGAGGTCCTTGGCATTACAGGCTTAGCAGGATATGGGCAAGAGATCTTTGGATACGGATTAATGGGGCTTTACAATATGAAGGGTAATGTATTTATAAATGAGGAAAGGGTTATGCCTGGAAATATAAGCTTAATTTCTAAAAAAGGTATTTATATGCTTCCAGATGAAAGAAAAGAGATGGGGTTATTACTAGGAAAGCCTATTTGGGAAAATATGGTTTTTGGCTCCTATGAACAACAAAAAGAATTTTTAAAGCACCCTAAACTAAAGGGTCTATCCTTTTTAAACCATAAGGTCATTAATAGCTATAGCAATAGGTTGGTGGAGGATTTAAATATTAAGGTTAGAGATATTTATCAACCTGTAAAGGAACTAAGTGGAGGAAATCAACAAAAAGTATGTATTGGCAGGGCCTTAACCATGAATCCTGAGGTGCTATTTGTAGGTGAACCCACTAGAGGAATAGATATTTATTCAAAAGAAATTATACTGGACATGTTATTGAAAATGAATGAAGAAAAAGGCATGACGATTGTTATTTCATCTGGAGAGGTTGGAGAGTTGAAAAGAATATGTGATCGTATTGTAATCATGTATGAGGGAGAGGTTTTTGACATTCTTGAACCGGATGTAGATGATAAAGTATTTAGCCTGGCTATATCAGGAAGAAGGGTGGAGAGCTATGAAGAAAATTAATATAGGTCTTCCTCAAATCATTATCATTGGTTATTTATTGATTTTGACTATATCTTTAAGCTTTATAGATATTCCACTGATACAAATGATTAATGCCTCCCTAATAAAATGGGCCATGAATGGGATTCTAGTCCTATCTCTGGTACCCATGATTAATATTGGGGTAGGAAGAAATTTTGGATTACCTATAGGGATTTGTGCTGGATTAATAGGGATGTGTATAGCTATTGAACTAAGGTTGGAAAGCTGGAGTGGATTTTTAGTGGCTATATTGATGGGAACAGTAGTGGCTCTAGTATTTGGTGGGATCTATTCACTTATCTTGAATAAACTGAAGGGAAATGAGGAAATTGTAGGAACCTTTGCTGGTTTCTCCTTTATACCTATTATGAATATCTTTTGGACACTAGCTCCCTTTACCAACAGGCAAATGCTCTATCCCGTAGGTGGTCAGGGCTTAAGACCTAAGATTAGCTTAAATCAGTATTTTGGTGGGGTTTTAGATAATGCTTGGCAGGTGAATATAGGGGAACTGGTGATTCCTGTAGGTTTATTGTTATTTTTTGCTATCCTTTGCTTAATAGTACATCTATTTTTTAAAACAAAACTAGGAACAATTATGATGGCAATAGCAGAAAATGAAGCCTTTGTAAGATTATCCGGTGTAAATATCAATAGGTATAGAACCTATGCCATTATTTTCTCTACGGCTTTAGCTGCTATAGGGATATGTGTCTATGCCCAAAGCTATGGCTTTGTAGAACTGTATAATGGGCCATTTATGATGGCTTTTCCTGCTGTTTCAGCAATTCTTATTGGTGGAGCCACGAGAAAGAAAGCAACAATATTTCATGCCTTAATAGGTGCATACCTCTATCAAACCACCTTTTTATTATCTGTGCCGGTTGCAAATGCGCTGCTTATCCCTGAGATGTCAGAGGTAATTAGGATGATCGTAACCAACAGCATCATACTTTATGCATTTTTATATGAAGGGAGGCTAAAGAAAAATGAACAAGTATAGATCCTATTATGTACCTTTTTTCTTTATAATTCTTTCTATAGTTGGTATTATAGCAGCCAATGTAAGCATGGATTTTATATTGGGCCAGCTTTATTCGAGATTTGTTCGAAATACCATATTTCTATTGGCCTTAATCATTCCTATACTTTCAGGTATGGGGATCAACTTTGCTATTACCATTGGAGCTATAGCAGCACAGATAGCTATGGTGGTGGCCATTGACATGGGGTTGCCGGGAGGAAGGGCACTTTTATTGGCGACAATCATGAGTATTGGATTGGCAATTGTATTTGGTAATATCGTTGGGTTTTTGTTAAACAAAGCAAAGGGGAAGGAAATGATCGCCAGTATTGTTATTGGTTTTTTAGGTACTAATCTATACCAGCTTATATTTATGGTGGGCTATGGCACTGTCATTACTCCTTTTAATGAAGATACCCTGCTTACAAGAGGAATAGGGGTAAAGAGTATGTTGGATTGTATGCATTTCAAGACACTCTTCGCAGGAGTAATGCCTATTAAAATTGGAAATACAGAGGGATCTTTAGTACCTATCATTATTGTGTTGATACTTGCCTCTATGGTCTATTTAACATCTCGTTCTAGAGTAGGTTATCATATGAAGGCGGTAGGGGAAGATTTGGAGATAGCAGAGAAACTAGGTATAGATGTTGATAAAACCAGAAGAATTTCTATCGTGATTTCTACTGTTTTAGCAGCTTTGGCTCATCTTATGTTTGTTCAAGACCTAGGTGTTATCAATGTCTATTCTGGCCACTTAAATCTTGATGTTTTTTCTGCAGCAGCACTCTTGGCTGGTGGGGCAACCTTTAAAAAGGCAACCATTAAAAATGCCTTCGTTGGAATCATTCTTTTTCATACCTTATTTATAGTATCTCCTCTTGCAGGACAGAATTTATTTAAAAACCCTGCATTGGGGGAATATTTTAGAAGCTTTATAGCCTATGGCACCATTATTTTTGCTTTAATGATGAATTTAAAATATGAAAAAGTAAGAAGGACATTGGTTAAGGCTGATGTAGAGACATAGAATGTATGAAAATATTTGAATAATAATCCTATAGGTTTGACCATAAAGATTTATTTATTCTATTAGAGGGAGTGAGAAAATGTACAGTATAGGCATTGATATTGGATCAGTAGCTAGTAAGGCAGTAGTGTTTGATGGAGAGAAGGTGACTGCTAAGGTCATACTACCTACTGGATGGAGTCCTAAGGAAACCGGAGAGAAAATAGTAGCATATCTGTTGGAGGAAGGGAAGCTGGATAAAAATCAGGTAAAAACCATTACAGGAACAGGCTATGGTCGTGTAGCCTTATCTTTTGTAGACAAAAAAGTTACAGAAATCACTTGTCATGGTGTAGGGGCACATTTTTTAGATCCTGAAGTTAGAACTGTCATCGATATAGGTGGGCAGGACAGCAAAGTGATCAAGCTAGACGATGGAGGAAATGTTATTGATTTCTTAATGAATGATAAATGTGCTGTTGGGACAGGGCGCTTTTTACAGGTAATGGCTAATGCTTTGGAGATGGATATCAGCGATTTATCACAGGTGGCCCATGGAGCCACTCCTCAAAACATAAATAGTATGTGTACGGTCTTTGCTGAATCAGAGGTGGTGAGTTTGATGGCAGGGGGGCTTCTAAAGAAAGTATAGCAGCTGGGTTATTACAATCAGTAGCCAACAAAACCTATTCATTAGTTAGTAAAGTAGGGGTAGAAAATAAGATTTTCTTTTCTGGAGGAGTATCAAAAAATCCTTTATTAAAAGAATATTTAGGAAAAAAACTAGGTATAGAAATCTATTCTTCTGATATGGCACAGTTTATGGGAGCAATAGGAGCAGTAGTTATTGGATATAAGTAAAGAGAGAGCAATAATAAATAAATGGATGTTTTAAAACATAGAGCTATAGGGAATTATAAAGAAGTATGTAAATCTAATATATAGTTATAAATTACCTATATCTCAATATTGAATATGGTTATAAGGTATAATGAAACCGGAGATGTTAAAATGAATGGCACATATATAGTAATAAATTCACCTATAGAAGAAATGTAAAGTCATTAAATAGTTTGCTACATAATTTAATAGAGCAGGAGAAAAAACACTCCTGCTTGAGGTTCACGGCAAAAGCATGAATGAAAAAAATTCCATGGAATAAAATACAGCTAAAAGCTATAAAACCAATAAAACCAATATAGTAACATTACTCATAGACAATACTAATGAAAAGGGGTAAAAAATATGAGCAGAAAGGGACTATATATGGGAAGTTTTTTTGATTATTTTAGTGTGATATATGATCCAAGACAAGAAGGGAAAATACAACATAAATTAATAGATGTTTTATTCATTGCCGTTGCAGCAACGGTTTGCAGATGCCATGAGTGGGAAGAAATAGAGGAATGGGCAATGGCCAAGGAAGAATGGTTGAGAAAATATTTAGAACTACCGAATGGAATACCATTGTGGTATACCATAGCAAGGGTGTTAGATGTGATAAACCCTAAGCAATTTGAAAAATGCTTTACAGCATGGATGCAAGAAGTAACTGCCATAAAAGAAGGAACAGTGGTAGCTATAGATGGAAAAAGCATGAGGGGAACAGCTAATAAAAGTGCAGGCAAAAGAGCAGTTCACATTGTAAGTGCATGGTGTAATGGCATTTTTTAAAAATTCTCTCTTGAGAATTTTGGAAAGAAATGTATTCATGATTTTGCCGTGAACTGAGGTTAATATATGGTTGACTCATCAGTTGAAATGTGGTAAGATATATTTCGTTGTCCCAAAGAGGCAACGGGTTAACAGAAAAAACATTCAAAAAGTTTTTTAATAAGTATTGACACAAGACAAGATATATGATATGATAGTTAAGTCGCTTAAGGGCGGCGAAAACAAAAAGG
>JAFIFG010000018.1 GCA_020832135.1 Clostridiaceae bacterium | reverse complement strand
ATTTGGTCCGATTCAGCACCGGAGGTATTAAATGCAGCCGAAAGCTACGAAGTTTATGGTAAAAAGAAGGATGATAGAGAATATAGCTTTGTAGGCAATACCAAAGATGCAAGATTTCTAGTCAGAAGCCTACAACCCAATACCACCTATAACTTCATGGTGAGGGCTCTTAATAAATATGGTGGTGCTGAGGAATTTGCAGAAGTAACCGTTAGAACCTTCACTGAAAGAGAAGACGATAAACTAAAGGACAAGCTGGAGGAGCTAGACAAGGAAGAAAAAAAATTAAGGGATGAAGGCAAGGAGGAAGTTATAGGGGATAGTGTCATAAAAACCATTGGTAGTGAGCAAATACCAAAGGCCACCTATTTTGACAATGCACCCTATGTTATAGATTTCTCCACAGCAAACTATAAGGATTACAATAAATTTGTTGTGGCATTACCCATAGATCTAGTAAGCAGTAGCGATGCCCGTAGGATCACCATCACCGATGGTACCCTTAGCTTTACCCTTCAACCAAGACACCTATATACAAGAGAGGTTAGTCAGATAGATCCAGAGGATATAGATGATGCCTATGTAAGGGTAAGTTTTGAAAGAATTACAGGGAAAGCAGAAGAATCCCTACGTTCAGCTATACCAAGAACTCAAACAAGAGCATCCAGAACCTATGCCATTGATTTTCAACTGCAGGCAGGAACTAATATGACGGACATTAGGCGTATGATGCAGCAGGGAGAATTACAGCTGAAGCATGATAGTATCATTTATTCAGGTGCTAAACAAAACAGCCTTTTTATAGGAAAGTATGATGCCTCTCAGGATAGCTTTATAAAGCTGAAGGATGGAAGCACCGCAGCTATTCAGGAAACAGGAAGATACACCTTGCTTTCTAATCGATAAAAAAACACAAGTAAAAGGAGAGAAGTCCCTATGGGAAATCCAAGAAAAATCCTTCCCCTATTGATGATATGTATACTATTGATTGCTGCACTACCCATAGAGGTAACTGCTATAGAAGGTTTTACAGATCTAACTATTTATGAAGGGTATCCCCAAAGCGATACCCTTCGTAACAACCTTCTCTTTCGAGATATACAAGGACATTGGGCAAGGGATGTTATACAGGAAATTGGAGCATTATCTGTTATGCGGGGGAAGAATACTAGACAATTCAGTCCTGAGGGCACCTTAACTCACTTAGAGGCACTGACTACATTGGTGCGGGCTGTAGGCTTAGAGGGAGAAGCTCAACAGCTGGCGGAAAATCAAATGCCTCAGCAGGTGAGGGAGATTGTCATCACCAGTGTGGTGGAGGACTGGGGACGTGGACATCTGCAGGCAGCGATACAGAATAACATCATCACTGCAGCAGAGGTGCAGGAAATAACCAATCTTACTCCTGAGGAACTGGAGGCTTTAGAACAACAAGTGGAGAATCGTCTCCAGCCATACCAGGATTCAGAACTAACTCCTCAAGAGATGGCGAATCTTCAAAATCAAATTAGAAATCAAATTGAATTTAGTAGGTGGAATCAGCCTATAGAGAGACAGCAGGTGGCTCGATGGATAGCCAGAGCGTTGGAACTAGAGGGTGTCTACGGAGAAAACATGACCCAGATCTATGGTTTTAATGACTGGAGACAAATAGATACAGATAAAATCCCTTTTGTGGAGAAGCTACTGCAGGAGGGGTATATGTCAGGCATTTCCTCCAGGGCTTTCTCTCCTAAAGGAAACCTGACAAGAGGACAAATGGCACAGCTGATGTACAATATTCAAGGAGAGTTGTTAGAGGAAAGAGGTATTACAACCGACATCGGACGTATACTAAATATAGAAACAACCCAAGGACAAGGGGGAGCCACCAAGATATTTACCGTCAGAAATCAAGACAATAGCACCAACCATATAGCTGTAAAACCTACCACAACAGACTTTCTTGTTAGAAAACAAGGTGCATTGGAACTCTCTGAGATTTTAAGGATAGGGGATACCATAGAATACTATAGAAATCAACAAGATCAGGTATTTTATGCTACCATAGAAGTAATGGAGGAAAGAACCGTAGAAGGCTTTATAGATTTTATAGATCCTGAGACAATGCAGCTTATTGTTACGGACTTCAATAATAACCGGCATACCATAAGGGCTCAACCCAAGGCAGAGGTTCGTATGAATGACAAACAAGCAGCCTTTAAAGATCTATTATATGGGCAAGAGGTAAAGATCTTCCTGAGGGGCGAGACCGTCACCTCCATAGATGGATATCTAGAAGAGGACCCTTATCGTCATGGCTATATTCCTCCCGGAAGTCGTACAAAGGTGGGGGACACCCTCTTTATCGATGCCGACACCATTGAGATTAGAGTGGGGGACAATCGAGAGAAGTACAGAATAACCTCCTCCACCAATATACTAAGAAAGAACACAAGGGCCAATCTTTTTGAAGTGAAAGAAGGAGACCGGGTACTATTATCCTTTGATGATATCTATAGTGCCGATATTGCCACCATCCAGGTGGAGGATCATGAAAGACATATAGATAGTCTCTATAGAGGAAGAATAGAACTAGTCAACCAACGGTCCAGAGAAATCATATTACATAGTGTTAGCCAATATACAAATGGAAGATGGACAAGGCACCCAGATCAAAAGGTAAAACTAAGGGCAGAAAATAACCAACTATATGAAGGAGCATCCAATATAGACTTAGGGGATTTAGGGAAAGCCATAAATGCTGAAGTTTATGTAGCGGTGGAAAATAGCTATGGTGTTCCTAGGGTTGCAAAACTCCTAGTAAAGGAAGGCTCCACCGTGGTTTATGACAACAATATATCTAGTCTAGAATTTGGTAACAGTAGAATGGTGGTGGACAATAACTCCTTTAATTTCCACCCTGGAACCATCGTGGTAAAGGATAATCGCTTAGTGGATATACTGAACCTACAGGAAAAACAGTCGGTACATGTTATTGCTGATCTTGCTAGGGCATCTAGAAACGCTGCCCTCATCTCCATCGAAGACGGAGGTGGATTATTAGATGACCGCATAGACAGTACAAGATTGGTTGTTTATCAAGGTTCGCTAGAGGATATCCATGATTATGGTGTCACCATAGGACGTCTGGCTTATCAGTTAGATTTCCTACAGCTAGAGAACAACCAATGGAAAGAGGTAGGAAGAAGACAAGACTTTACCTTGACAGAGGATAGCCTTATCTACGACAGTGAATTAGAAAAAGAAATTACCAGCAGCGGTTTTATGGATACAAGATTTATTGATGTGAAGGATGTAGAAGACGAAGCCTTGAGAAGAAGAATAGAAAATGATTTCTATATAGGGAAGACAGCATATTTCCTAGTAAAGGAAACCTCTATAGGGTCAGATATCCATCGTGAAGTCTTAGCCTTAAACCTAGCACCTAAGGTAATACTCAATAGAGGAACCGTCAACACAGACCACAGTACTATTGGACAAGTAAAGAAAGTAGATCTAGAGCAGGAACAGCTTCTTCTAAGTAATGTAAGACATTGGAATGCCTTAAGTGGAAATTGGCAAAACACCTATACAGAGGAAGTCTTGGAGCTAGACAAAGCTGTTATTACCATCAATGATCGACCCATCAATAATAGTGAATTCTATCTCATAAGAGAAAATGCCAAAGTATATGTGATAAAAAATAGAACCACCTCCCAAAATGATGAAGCCTATGTCGTCATTGTGGAACAATAATAAAGGAGTGTGAAGGAATGAAGACAAAAATAATCATAATCAGCATACTACTCCTTCTTTTCACAACCCAGGCAATGGCATTAGACATACCTGGGTATGAGGGAGGTATAAAAAATGAAAGACTTTACCGGGAGGTCATCTTTATTACGGGAGAACCGATCCTATTGGAGGGAACCTTAGACCTAAGACGGCAGGAAAGAGGAGATAGAATAACAGAACGTTATACCTATCGTCTTTCAAATCCAAATAAGGAAGCGGAACTTACCCGTACTGTGAATATTGATATCAATGTCACAGAAAACAGAAGTCAAACAACCCATGTGGCTACCCTCAGTAACTATCGTGAAACCATCAAGGTAGGAGAGACAACCTATGCAACCAATAAAGACAATCATCAGTGGAGCAAATCCAACATTTATCAAAACAAGCCAGGAGTTACCTATTTTGCAGGGAACTGGGATGGTAGAAAGCTTTACACCATCAATGGTAATGAAGGAGAGGTAGCAGTAGAAACCCAAGGAACTACAGTGGGCTATGAACAGTATTGGGGAACCACCGAAACTCAAACCATCACCCACTATATACACTACCAAGGAAATGAGACAGAAGAGGGAGACGGTAACCAAAACTGGCAGGGTACAGCAGAAGTCAGTGTTGTCCACAACTATACAAAGGATTATCATTATGAAAGCAATGTTCCTTCTCAAATAAGCTTCAGTGGTGGTTATCTCTTGACGGAAAAAGAAGAAAATGTTTTGAAATATAGCTATAATTTGCCTAGAAATGTGGGGACCCAAAGTACCAGCCTAGACACTAATCCCCAAAATACAAGGTTAACTATTCCTGCTATGCGGGATATATCTGGACACTGGGCAGAAAAAGATATTCTTTTTCTAGCTAGTAAGGAAGCCCTTTATCCCGACAGCAGTTACTTTGGACCAACCCTACCTATGAATAGAGGGGATTTTGCCCGTGCTATTTCAGTACTTATGGGAATATCTAAACAAGAGGAACCGAATGTAAGAACCAGAACTAGAACCATTCAAGCTGATGAAAAAGAGGATCTCTTCATAGACGTATCCTCTCAAAACCAAAATAAAAAATTTATCGAAGCAGTATACGAAAAGGGCATTATGCAAGGGGTGAGCAAGGATGAATTCCACCCTAGTCAATCTTTAACAAGGGCCCAAGCAGTTACGGTATTAATAAGGACATTAGGATTTGAAGGCATGGCACCTATCCAACAATATTCCACTGGATTTAGAGACGACAACCAAATCCCCCTATGGGCAAAGGATGCCGTCTACGTGGCTAGAGAAATAGGTTTAGTAGCAGGAACTCCTGATGGCTATTTCCAACCACAAAAAAACCTGACAAAAGCCGAAGCCGCCACCATGCTAATGAATTTTGTAAATTATCTACAGCAGGATTTAAGATATGATTATAGAGAACGAATTTTAAACTATTAAAAAATAAAACTAGAAACCACGGGTAGGTTTAAACCACACCACACACTGGAAGGTGATGATACGAATGAAAAGAAGGTTTTTATCTCTACTGTTGAGCACAATGCTAGTACTTGGTTTAACCCTAACCTCAACAGCCTACAGCTATAACCTAGATGAAACAGAAATAATAAAGCACTATATCTTGAACAGCTACGTAGAGACATTGACAGAAGAAGATCTCCAGGGAGAAACACCACAGGAGATCATCAAAGACCTAGATCTCCATACGGAATACTATCCATCAGAAGAATTCCAAACTATGATGGAGAACCTAAGTGGACAATTTTATGGCATAGGTGTCCAAATAAGAGATATCAATGGCAATACCTTCATCACAGAAGTGATAGAAGGTGGACCGGCCCATGGAGTAAAATTACGGATGGGAGACATCATAGCTGAAGTAGATGGAATAGATATTAGAGAAAAAACAGTAGACCAAGCAGTAGGATTAATAAGAGGTGCTAAAAACACAGCAGTAATCATAGGCATAGAGAGATATGGCCATGAGGAACTACTGAAGTTTCCCATAAAAAGAGGTCCCATAACCCTAAGACCTGTGGAGCATAAAGTAATAGAAGAAGTTGGCTATATAAAAATAAAGAGCTTCGACAATCAAATGATGGAGAGTGTTATAAAAGCATTAGACGAATTTGAAGAGAAAAATATAGATAATATGATTATAGACCTAAGAGATAATCCCGGGGGATCCTTAAATGAAGTCATCAAACTAAGTCGATTATTTATACCTAGAGGTCCTATTGTCCATATAGAAAGCAGAGACAATAAGGTGACCTATACCTCCAGTCTACAAGAACCATCGGTGGAAAATCTAGTAGTATTGGTAAATGAAAATAGTGCCAGTGCCTCGGAAATCTTCGCCGCAGCTGTACAGGACACAGGTGTAGGTAATGTCATAGGTAAACAAACAGTAGGTAAAGGCTCTGTCCAAAGAATCTACACCCTACCAACAGGGGCAGGATTTAAAATGACAGAAGCTAGGTACCTAAGTCCCAATGAAAATAAAATAGATGGTATAGGGGTAAAACCTGATATAGAGATAGAAAGATTTGGAGAAGACATATCCTCCATGAACCTATTACCTATCCATATCACTAGAAGAGCCACCATGGGGGAATATGGACAGGATATAAGGGCAGCACAACAGAGGTTACAGCTAATGGGGTATACGATAGAAGATGAAGAGGGCATCTATGGAGAAAGCACCTTTGAAGCAGTGAAACAATTCCAAGCAGACAATCCAAAGCTATATGCCTACGGGGTTCTGGATTATACGACACAGACTACATTAGAGACGGCTTTTGTGGAGTGGGTGAATGGTAAGGAACAGGATTTACAGCTACAGCTGGGGATAGACATACTAACGAAATAAAAGATATAAAGCCAAGGTTATAAAATGAAGCATATAAAAAAATATTAAAAATAAAAATTAAAAGGAGGAATTTTATAGAGTTTATAGAATAGTATTAAAGTGGGACGGCTATCACTTATTCGTTTATATTTTAATGAAAGTTATATTACAAAGAAGAAAAGCTTTTGTAATATAACTGTAATGGTATTTCTCATTAAAATTATGTATAATGTGATTAGTGGAAAGAGTACGATAGTGTAAAGTTACAATGTTAGATAAAGAAGTGTGTATTAAATATTTTAATTTTACATTTATATTACAAACTTCCTACAGTCATTGACCTACTAAGTGGTCAGTGATATAATCATTGCTATAGTATGTGACGATACATAAGGAATAGTAGGGTCGCATCTATATAAAGCTTAAGGGTTGGTGAGTTTGTTAGAAGGGGGTTGCCACCAAGCCTAAAAATTAACCCGCTTCAAAAAAACAAAAACAAGAGGAGGAAATATAAGATGAAGAAGTTATTATCATTAGTACTTGTTTTATCATTAGTACTAGGAAGCTTCGGAATGGCATTTGCTGCACCGAGTCAAAATTTCACAGATGTAAGTGATGCTAATGTAGCAGAAGCTGTAGACAGATTACAAGCTTTTGGAATTGTTGATGGTTATGAAGATGGAACATACAGACCAGATCAAGAAATTTCAAGAGAAGAGTTCGCAAAATTAGTAGTAGAGGCATTAGGGTTAGGCCTAGCTGCAGAAGCTGCTATGGGTGCAACTCAATTCCCAGATGTACCTGGTAACTGGTGGTCTGCAGGATATGTAAACACAGCTGCAGGTCAAGGCGTTATCATGGGAGATCCAAGTGGAAACTTTAGACCTCAAGACACAGTAAGCTATGCAGAAGCATTAACGATGCTAGTAAGAGCATTAGGTTACAGAGATGAGTGGTTAAGCGGAAGCTGGCCAGGAAACTTCGTAGCAAAAGCTGCTGAGTTAGATATTACAGATGGTGTTCGTTTTGCTGTAGGTGGAAATGCTAACAGAGGTTCTGTAGCAGTAATGTTAAATAATACATTAGATGCTAATATTGTTAGACAAACACAATATGGTGGAGTAGGACAGAGTGAGTGGGCAGAAACTGATCAAACACTTTTTGAAGATAAGTTAAAGATTGACAGATATGAAGATGCTGTTATCACTGATATACCAAGAGTTAACAGAGGCTTAAACAGTGATGAAATCACGTTCGAGTGGGAAGTAGAAAGAAGATCTTGGAGTTCAGAAACATTTGATATTGTATCAGGATTTGATTTTAATTATTTATTAGGTTTAACTGCTGATATTTATGTAAATGACGATGATGAAATATTCTATGTAGAACTACAAGAAAGAGAATACACAGTATATTATGATGTAATCGAAGAAATAGATGGTGACGAAATTTCATTAGTAGTAGCAGATGATGATTTTGATTTAGCTGACGATTATAACATCTATATTGAAAACAGAACTCAAAGCATAAGAGATTTAGAAGAAGCTGTTGAAGAATCTAATGGACCAGGACTATTTGCAAAAGTAGTACTTGACAGAAATAACAAGGTTACATTAGTAGATGCATATGTATGGAATGAATTAGACGCGGGTGTTGTTACTGACGTTGATACTAGAGAAGAAGTTATTGAATTCTTTAGAGGCGACGAAGGTGAAAGTGATTTAGATTTAGCAGGCGATCCTGATGTATACTATGTATTTGATGCTGAAGGAAGAGCAATGGATCTAGAAGATATTGATGTGGATGATGTTATATACATTTCTGAAGCTAAAAATAGATCTACTGGTGATGATGAATGGTATATCTTTGTAGTACAAAATTCTGAATTCGGAGAACTAGAAAGATATAGAAATGATGAAATAAGAGTAAATGGTAAAAATTATGATTTAAATAACTTATCTACAATATCGTTAGATTCTGATGATGATATCGTAATGATTGATAGTCAAGATGGAAGAGAAAAGTTAGAAGATGCTACAGATGAAGATGTAATAGTATTATTAGACATGGCTGGGCAAGTAAGACACGTAAGAACTGATGTAGAACAAACTTCAGGATCTTTATATGGTGTTGTAACAAGAGTTTCTACAAGTGCCATTAGAGATGAAATAAGAATCTACAATGCTGAAGGTAGAGAAGTAGTTTATGAAGTAGATGATAATAGTGATACTAGCGATGCTTTTGGAAGCATGGATGCTAGTGATAGAGATGCAAGGTATCTAGTAGAATATGAATTAGATAGTGATGGTATAGTTGATACTTTAACATTACTAGCTGATCTTGGGGATGCAAGTGCATATGATAACTATGACGAAGGAACAGATGTTATAGGTAGATCTGCACTTGGAAATAGAACTGTGGATACTGATAGTGTAGTAGTATTTAACTTAACTGAGTACCTTAATACTGATAGTGATGATTATTTAGATGTAGATGAAATTGAAATAATCACATGGGATGATGCTAGAGATGAAGATGGTTTTGTAACCTATGTTTATAACATAGAAGAAGGAGATAGAAGAATTAAGGCTGTATTCTTCTTATCAGGTATGGATCCAATTGGTGACGATGTATATGCTGGTTACATGATTGAGTCTTACAGACGTGGCGGCGATGACTATGCTGAGATCGATGTATATGGCAAAGGCGTATCAGATTACTACATTGATGATGCACCTGTTGGTAGTATAGGAGACGAAAGAGTAATGCTATTCAGATTAAATGCTGATGGTGAAGTAAGAAGAGCTGTAATCGGTGTCGATGTAGATGATTACAATGGTGATGGTTTCTACATCGAAACTGGATTAAAAGTAACTGGTAAAGATGGAAGATATATTGAATTAAATGATGATGCAGAATACAGAGTACCGACAAATGCATTGATTTACGATGAAGACGATACTAAGTCATTATACAATGTAAGAGTTGGAGACTTTGTAGACATCGTTCGTGAAAACAACGAAATATTAGTTATAAGTATTGTTGAAGATCCTGACACAGTAACAGAAGATGACAGAGATCTTGACGAAGAAGGAACAGTAGCAGCTAGTGTATATGCTGTAGATGGAAATACTGTAACTTTTGAAATATTAGAAGACTATCACGGATATGAAGCAGGAGATAGAGAAGACTTCGTGATTACAAGAGATTCTGCACTAGAAACAGAAGAAGGTCTTGTAAGAAGAACAGTTACTTCTATCAGACGTGAATTAGAAGAGTTAGCTGAAATAACCAATGATGTTATACTTGACTTTGTAAATGGTAATGAAATCGAGTATATACTAATTGATTTTGCTGATAGAGACTAAATTGTAGTAGATAGAAGTTTTAAAGTAAAAAAAGAAGAAAGATTTCAGTGGGCCTAAGTCCGCTGGAATCTTTTTTTTAGAGATCATACCATATACTTGACTTATTGAGAAAATAAATTTTAATAAGAAAATAGAGACACTACACAGGTCGAAATACTTGTGTGGTGTCTTTTCTTTACGGGTTTTGAAACTAAAAACTAAACAGTATTAGGTACTTAACTTAACTTCATGTGCTAGTAAATCTACGCCAAGATAAATTTACCAATTTATTTTTACAAAAAAACATTACTCTTATGAACGAACACTGGATATATTACCCAAATATTAGTTCTTTAATATGTCCTAGATTGATGTCCTTCC
>JAFIFG010000014.1 GCA_020832135.1 Clostridiaceae bacterium | reverse complement strand
ATCTATCGTACCTGTAAAGGGTGGATTGGCCAAAATCACATCATAGGCATCTGATACATCATTATGTTTGGATACACTATCTGCATAGTTAATATCTGGGTTTGGGATAGAGTGTAGCATCAAGTTCATGGCAGATAGCCTAAGCATGGTTCTATCGGTATCAAACCCACTAAAGGCATGACCCTCAAACTTTTCCCATTGCTCTGTGGTCATTTCGCTTTCATATTTATCTCTAACATATTCAGCAGAGGACACCAAAAATCCAGCTGTCCCGCAGGCAGGGTCACAAATTCTATCATCAGGTGTAGGTGCTAATAGACTCACCATCATATTACGGATATGTCTCGGTGTTCTAAACTGTCCATTTTGTCCTGCTACAGATAGTTTTCCCAGCATATACTCGTACAAATCCCCCTGCATATCAAGGTCCTTAATATCATGTTCATATAGTTCATCCAATCCAGTGATTACCTTCTGTAATACCTGTGGTGTTGGCATCAAGAACATGGCATCCTCCATATACCTTGCAAAGGCAGAGGTTTTATTACTATTGATAGACTTAATAAAAGGAAATACTTTTTGACCTATAATTTGAAAGATCTCCCTTGGGTCTTTGTCTTTGAATTTTGACCACCGCATTAACTGGCCATCTTCTGTTTGTGGGAAAATTTTATTTTTCACTTCCATTCCCAATGCTTCCATACTCTCGTTTTCACTTTCTTTTTCATCCAGGGAGCGAATGAACATTAAATAAGTTAATTGTTCTATTACAGTTAGAGGCTGTGTAATACCCCCTGCCCATATATCACTCCATATTTTATCAATTTTATGTTTAATTTCACCTGTTATCATTTGTTAAGTCTCCTCTTATGTATCCTTTATTTACTAAAATAATAGGATTTATCTTATTTATCTTTATATTACTTTATTGGTTACTATATCCTAAATTATACCATATAACGTTGGAAAACCCTATGGCTTTGAGGTAATTGTATATTTTGGCATGGTGATTTCTGCCTTGTACTAAAATACCCCCCAAACTATTAGGTTTGAGGGTGATGGACAATAAATCTTAATAACATGCTATAGCTGCTCTATTTCTTTCCAATTAGAGGGGAAGCCCATTTCCTCTAAAATATTTTCTATAGAAATAGTACCAATTTTTTTAGCCAATACTCCAACAGCTTCTTTAATATCCTTTATGAGAGCTTTTGCATCCTTTGGTGCCAAAAGAAGCTCCAATGCTATTAGTAAAGCAAACACGTCACGAACACCATACTGATAGGTTCCTTTTCTTTTGGGGAGCTGTAAACTATGATGGATTCTATTTTCAGCAATGATTATCTTTCCGCTCTTAAAATTATAAAATCGTTCATCATGGGCACATAGATTTCTAAATAGGGCGATTAATTTAAGGTAAGATCTTAAATCCTTTTCAGAAACACAAAATCGTTTAGCCACTTTTTGTCGCTCCTGCAATTTCATTAGTCCATAAAACTTACTAATCGTTCCTAAGGTTAAAATGTTGACTAATACCCACAAGGGAACATACCCATAGGTCTCCATGTAATGATTAACCGAGTTGTTTTTATTAATCTGTCTAGCAATATCATTTTGTATAGATGCAATTAATTTACTGATATCTCCTAAATTTTGATTTTTTGTACCTTGATTAAAATTAGCTATTTTTAAGTAATTATCATGGGAATATACACATGAAAATTCATAGGCGATTGTTGATTTAATATGGGTTTCAAATTTCAATATCCTTTTAAGGAATATACTTCGCATCTCTCTGTCGAATTCACATAAAGCATATATCTCCGATAGTTTAGCCCCTGCTTTGTAAGTCTCTTCTGAAGCTGTCTTATCTAAGAACAGATCTTTATATCCGTTAATTAGGTTATAGTAATTTTCTGTCTCTAATATTTTTTTTGATTTTGTCCCATCTTCTGTATCTAATCCCCTAGCCCTTAAAATCCTCAATTGCTGATTGTAGGTCTTAAATGTTTTATCCTCCATTATTTGCCCTCCAAACACTTTATTCATAATAATAAAAAAACAAAATTCTGCCTTTTTCTTTATTTACATTATAGCATAGATGTCGTTTGTTGTTGGAGTGAATGACATTTACAATATACATCCAAAAAATATAAAAGACCTCGGGTCACGAAGAACACCGAGGTACGATCTACCAATAATCTTATATTATTTTGCATATACATTATATCATGGAGGCTGATATAATGTCAAAGATTACTTTTATTTTTAACTGAAAGGTAATTTTTTATTCAAATTTTGTAATGAATTAATTTTAAACTACAACTAGATTTCCACGAAATTTTATCGTTAAACAAAACAATAACAGTATCTTTTTATTAACACCCACCCATCAAAACCGCTATTTCATCTTATATTTAGTTATCTTCTAATTAAGCTACAGACTGTTCCAGTTATTGGCTTATTCTTATGAATCTATCTCCACAGCCTACCTCCCCCTCCAGCAAAAAATAAAAGAAGAGGTAGACTGTTCCGATTACAGGTCCACCTCTAGGGTCTCCTCCCCCAACTACCGCTCCATAGCAATAGGATTCATGAAGGTCTATTTCAAAAGCCAATCCAATCCCTATTCCTCTTTCCCTAAATGTACATAATTTCAGGCATAGTTGCCCCCATAGGGTATTTCCTCTTGGGTCAGCAACTACCGTTATACTTGCCTGAAATCGACATTTAGTTAATAGTTGGCGGATATCGGGGTCTAGCTTTAGGGTCTTTTGCCTAAGTCTATCTCTAAAGCTATTAAAAAAATGCCCAGGTCATCAGGAGAGGAAAACTCCCTTACCTGTCTCTAGGGTCAATTTAACAGTGATGTTTTTAAGAGATTTTCCAGTAGTTCTCTGAAGCCTTCCACCCATTATTCCATCCTCCACCGCAGCCTTCCCCAACTAAGGTCCACCTCTACAGAGGGAAGACTGCTTTCATAACTACCAATAATCAATCATTTTCATAAGCAAGAGAAGAACCCCACTTCCCTTGCGGCTATGGTATCCTGCAATGCTATTACCTAACGTCCATAGATTGCTGGCTTTGGGGTCTTATAAATAACGATGCTTATAAGGATTAAAGTCGTTCTCCGTAGATCTTTGCCTCTGGAGGTCATAGCAACGTTATTCCGATACCTTCATAAGTTGCTGCTTTAGGGTCTTTGCTAAGGTAAGTACTAGGAGCTTTTAAAATTCCTAGGGTCTACAAACTTCCTTCCTCGCTCCAGTCCACAAAAAATCACCTTCACAAAATACCACAAGATTTTTGTTTCAGTGATGTTTGTTTCCTTCCACTCCTACGGAATATTGTTTACTTTGAGGTGTATTAAGAGTTTAACCCTAGGGTCTTACTGCCGCTCCATCCATAGATTGTAGCATCTAGGGATATATTATTGAGAAGGGCTACAAACTATTCCAGTCCCTAGGATTAGCTTTAGGGATGTTTTCTCTATCGCCTTTCTATATATCAAGTATAACTACTTCTTCGTCCCAGTATAGATAAGACCTATCATGCATTTTGCACATTTCATCGTAAACATCCTTCAGATACCTTTGCCACTTAGTTGCCTTTTTAGTTGTTACGCTTTTAATAGAAAGTGTCAAATAGTCATCAACCTGAATTCATACAGAATGTACAAAATAAATGCAACTAATCTACCATAAAAAACTAACAATTTTAGGTGTTAACGATATAAGAATCACGCCTATAACTGTTATTAATACTATTTTAATAATTTTAATCAAGTACATTTTATTTATATCATTTTTATTATAATCTATTAAAAAACCTATAAATATTCCAAGAAGCATACCAATTCCAGGGCCAATAGCTATGTTATTAAACTTTAATCCCAATATAGTACCTATTATTAACCCAAATGGAATTCCAAGACTCGTATAATCACATCCACTATTATCTTTATTACTATTTTTTTTGTCGTTCATATTCACTCAACTCCCTCTAAGCCTTAACTTTTCTAGTTGCACATAATGAATAGGTTTGTATTTGGAAGTTGAGCCGGTTAAAACCAACACCTTCAAAGTAAGTTAAAAGTGTTGGTTAAAGTATAAAATTGCTCAATTGCCGAAACAAATTATAGAACGAAGCCGCCCAACGATACCTATGGGGATTCGATCTTCTCTACCTTCATAAAATTTCTACTCTTTCTTTCATTTCCTACTTAATTTTGTAAAAATGTTTTTCTCTCTATTCATATTTTACAAAA
>JAFIFG010000010.1 GCA_020832135.1 Clostridiaceae bacterium | reverse complement strand
AGCCAGGATCAAACTCTTAATTAAAAACTTTACTCATCAATCATCATAATTGAATCGGGCTCATGGCTTATTCTATACTGTTTAATTTTCAAAGACCTTTTTAATTCTTTCTTGCTTCGCCTTGTTTCGACGACTTATCTATCATATCATATATCTTGTGTTATGTCAACTGTTTTTTAAAAGTTTTCAAACGCCTCTTGCAAGGCACTGCCGCCTTGCTTGTGGCGACTTTTACTACTATAACAAAATTTGTAGCTATTGTCAAGATATATTTGTAGGTTTTTATGAAAGTCTATCAATATAGTTTTTTAAGACAGCTCCGTCGTCTGCTTCACACTTAAAAACTCTTATATCTTCATTTTGAAAGTTTTTTAAATGAACAGTAAAAAGATCGTCCTTTTCATCAACTTCATATAATATGCATCTATAGCCTTCATCATATAAATCTTTGAAGTTTTTAACAACTGGAGAGTTAAAATCCCCGTGCATAACACCATATCCCTTCTATTATTGATATTTGTATATTCCATAACTATATATTCACCAATTTTCAGCTCTTTATTCATTACTTTTTTCCAAGGATTAGAAGGTATTTATTTAAATTTTCTAACTTTTCTAAATTTTGTATTGACTTTGCCCTTTACATATATTATAATAGATAAAAGCCGTTTTTCTCTTCTTTCTTGTTTTAATCCTGTAATATGTGTTCTCATTTCTGAGGGTTTGCCCTTTATGTAACCATTATTTTTTATCTCATATTATTACATAGTATTAGTGTAATTAAAATTCAACTTGTTAATCTTCTATGAGGTTTTGTTTTTTATACTTATTAAAAACAATTTTATAGGAGTTGTATTTATCTTACTCTTATTTAGTTATTAGTACGTAAGTATATGTAGTTATTGTATTAAAATCTTTATTAATCGTATAAATAAGTTTTATTAACTATATCAATAGTTAGTTCTTTTCTATATAAAAAACAAAAATTTCATAAGGAGGGTTTTATATGGATAAATTAAATTTGACTGCAAACTTATTGGAAAATGAATCTCTTACTCTAGATAACAAGATGTTTAGAAATCGATTACGGGCTAGAAAGGCTACCCCTAAAGACTTAAATGAAATATATCATATTGCATGTAGTGTTGGAAAAAACAAAAAAGACTCCAATCAAGGTTTCCTAATGGACGATTATTCTTCGGATCCTAAATACTATCAAAAACGTTTAATGGAAAGCATTTTAGAATTAGACCACTTTTATGTGGCGGAAAGCTACAACAATAAAATAGTTGGATTTTTAATGGCTTATACCAAAGAACAGTGGCTAAAGTATAATGAGAATTGGATAGAAGAAGTGTTTTGGCACCCTAGTTTTGATAAATCAAAAATTGAAGATTTTATTTTGATAGATAAAACAGCTATCTATGCTCCCTTAACTGGTCATGGTATTGGTAGTAAACTATATGAATTGCTTATACAGGATATTTTGAAAAAAGGCATTCATGATATTTTAGCTGAGACTATCATTAGTCCCTTACCTAATTTTGCTTCTTTGGCCTTTAGAAAAAAACAAGATTATACTTTGGCTGGAACTCGATATGAGGATTACAAAGGAGAAACCTACACGGACTTAATCTACCATAAATCAGTTTAGACTTTTAAACTAAAAAAAGCCTTCTTAAATGTCACCATTTAAGAAGGCTTTTTTTAGTAAGATTCTTTCTCCATAGTAGCCAATACCTTCATAAATAAATTAAAGGTTTTTTTTCGCTCCTCGTCTTCACTATACTTTTTCCTGCTTTTATAGTGTAAGTACCTATAATCTTTATTTATTTTTTTTCTTTCTATATATTCATTAATGTCTATAATTTTTTTCTCCAAAATAATCACTTCTCTCTAGCCCATTTTTTACTTTTCTTACTATATAAATTCTTGCTTAATTTAATATTTCTACTTATATTCATAAATTCCTGCTTATATTTAATGTATTTATTTTGTTTTTTATTCCTTCGGTTCTATTTTGTTTTCTACCGGTACCTCACCTTCATCATCTATGGTTTTTTCCGCCTTTGCTATAGATGCTACCACCGATTCTAGTTCATCAGTTATACTAAAGTCTTCTCCAAATTCCATGTCTGCTACCTTTAAAATATCTCCTGGTTTAAAGCTTGAAATATCAAATTCAATTTTTTTAGGAATACTTCCTGCAGAGCATTCAATTTCTAATTCCTTTAATTGCTGTTGAACTACTATACCACCTTTTTCAACATAGCCTCTACCCTTAAGTACTACGGGTATAGATACATGAATTTTTTGATCTGAATTTACCTGTTGAAAATCTAAATGTATAACCTGTCTAGTTACTGGATTTCTTTGGACGTCTTTAATATAAGCACTATACCCCTCTCCTCCTATATTAAGTTGAATAAGGCTATTTTCTCCTCCGTTTCTCAGTAGGCTTTCTAATTCTCCCTTGCCAACTTCTATTGGTATGGCATTCATATTATTTCCATATATAACTGCTGGAATAGATCCTGATGTTCTTATTCTATGGTTTGCATTTGTTCCTATATCATTTCTAATATTACTATCTATTGAGCTTATCAATTAAACCATCCTCCTTATTTTCTTCTATAGTTTCTTTTAACTGAATTATTTCCAAAACCCTCTATTTTATACTTATAGTAGCAATACTAGTGTCTTAACAAAAAAGACCCAGCACAATGTGCTGAGTCCAGTATCTTTTAAAAGAAAGTTTTTTTATATTTTTAATAAATCCACTTCTTCTTCTTTTGGTTCCTCCACTTTAGAAGCATATACAATAGTTGCTATCGTACTATTTAGATCATCTAAAATTTCTATATTTCCGTCTGCTGCAATGTTTAGATCTTGAAGGGTTATACTATCTTTTTCTTTTAATTTCATAGCATCCACTTCCACTTTATCTGGAAGGTATTTAGGATATGTCTGTATATTTACCTCTTTTAATTGAAATTGTATAATTTCAATAGAAGACTCTACCTTTTCTTTGTTAATCATATGTATAGGCATGGTGACTTTGAATTTTTCATTTTCATCTAACGTTTGCAGATCTACATGTAATAACTTATTTTTTATTATGTCTTTTTGTACTTCTTTTATAATGGTATAGGTTCTTTCTCCGTCAATATCCATTGCTATCTTAGTAGATACACCATACTGAGATAAAAGTCTTTCTAAATCCCCTTCTTTTAAATATACAGTTTCTGTCTCTTTCCCTTTAGAGTATACTACTGCAGGAATGTTTCCTTTTCTTCTTTCCTTTACCATACTGTTTTTACCGGTCTTGTTCCTCCCTGCTGCTGTTAACATAGCTACTGACATAAAACAATCTCCCCTTTCAAAGTAATAATATTTTTAGTCTTACTACTATTAAATCAGAAAAGTTAGAATTTTTCAAACTTTTATTTGATTTTAAGGAGATTATTTTATTTATTAGTCTAATGAATTTAAAATTCTATTGATTACATCTTTTAATCGTGCCTCTCCTACTTCCTGATGTATAGCCACTACAACAGACTTTATTTCTTCTTTTCCTTCATCATAATGATAGGAATATCCATGATAAATAAATCCTTCAGGAATAAATTCTTCTATATCTAGCAAATTCTCATCAGCTAAACTCATCATTTCTTCTATGATCTCTTCCTCTGTAGCATCTTCCGAGACACCTTGTAATTTAATTTCTTCTTTTAATATGTTTGCATCTTGAAAAATTTGGTACACTAAAGTATCATCTCGTTTAGATCCTTTGGTTAAGTCCTTTGCTGCATTACATTCAAAATTTTCTTCAATATGTTTTAAGATTTCTCCACTATCTATAACACGGTTTCCTACTACTACATAACTCATCTTTGTACCATCTCCTTTTTTATCTTCAGTATATTATATATACCTTTTTTTCATTATCTTTAACATATAAGTAATTAGTTATAACAATGTTCTTTTAACATTTTTCTTTAGTATATTGATAAAACTCTCTTAATTTTATGTGTTTATAGCTGCAATAATTGAAGTTATCGGTATGGTTAAAATTAAACCTATGCTGCCGCAAAGAGATCTTACTATTTCAGAAGCGATATATTGAGAGTTTATTATATCTATAACTGCCATATCGCTGAATATGAACATTAACAAAAGCGGTAAGGAAGTTCCTACATATGCTAGTATCAGTGTATTGGTCATGGTGGCCATGATATCTCTACCTACTGATAAACCTGAAAAAAACAAACTTCTTATTCTGATATTAGGTGTTTTGCTTTTAATTTCGTATACTACTGATGTGATGGTCATACTTACATCCATCACGGCCCCCAGTGCTCCTATAATAATACCACTGTATAATAGTCCTCTAAAATCTATATTATAGCTAGAATATGCAACCAACAACTCCATCATTTCATCCGCTACTCCAGTAAGCTGTATTTTACTCCCAAAATATATAGCTAAAATTCCAGAAGTTATAGTACCACCTATGGTGCCTAATATTGCACTGAGACTTTTCTTAGAGAAACCTGTAATGAGTATAAAGCTACTAATTACTATAATGGAGCTTACTATAATGGTTGTTAATACAAAATTTTTACCCCTCAGAATCAAAGGGATAAACACATATACAATACATATAGCTGTTATAACAAGAGCTATGAAAGATCTAACTCCCTTATAACCGCCAAACAAGATAAGTAGTGCTACAAAAATTAAAAATAGAATTTTCAAATGAAAGTCCCTTACTATGTCATTAAAATTAACCGCCACAACCCTATCTCCTTGAGCTTGAAGGGTTAGAAAAATCTTCATATTTCTTTGTAGTTCGATATTATTAGATGCTCCTTGTATAAGTGGGTTTTTAAATTCTACTAACCCATCTTTAAATTTGCCTTCTAATATTCTAGCAGTCACTATTTGTTCTTTTATTTGCTCTCGCTGTACAATATTCTCCTTCAGCACCACTGCTTTTACTTTTTCATAGTTATATTGAGTATCTTCTCCATGAACAAAAAAAATAGAACTGCATAAAAATAATAAAACCATACATATCATACTTTTTTTTATCTGCATCTCTTGTCCTCCCATTGAACCCTTTATTAAAGATTGACTATAGGATATATATATTAATGAGATACTGAATATATGAAATGAATAAGTTCAAAAAATTAAAAGGAAATAGCCGTAGCTATTCCCTTTGGTTGTATATTAATCTACTGTGTATGGTAGTAGAGCCATATGTCTAGCATTTTTAATAGCTATTGTTAGGTCTCTTTGATGAATTGCACAGTTTCCTGAAATTCTTCTAGGTAATATTTTTCCTCTTTCAGTAATATACTTTTTTAACTTTTGGATATCTTTATAGTTAGTTGTGTTGTTTTTATCAGCACAAAAAGCACATACTTTTTTCTTACCTTTACGTTTTCTTTTATTAACCATTCTACTCCCTCCTTCTTTTTAGAATGGAACTTCATCTTCTTCGTCTATAGCTTGGAAGTTATCTAAATCTATATCATCGTTACCGAAGTCATTATCTGTTTTGTTATCAGGTCCATTACCTGGATTGGATTGTTTATTACCCCATTCCAAAAACTCTACTTCATTAGCAACTATTTCTGTAATATATTTTTTTTCTCCCGCTTGGTTTTCATAGGATCTAGATTGTAATCTACCTTGAACACCGACTAATCTTCCCTTTGCTAGGTAGTTAGCACAATTTTCTCCTATTTTTCCCCAAACTACTACATTAAAGAAGTCTGCTTCTTTTGTTTTTGAAAAAGGTCTATTAACTGCAATACTAAAGGTGGCAACAGCTTTTCCGCTTGCAGTAAAACGCAATTCTGGGTCCCTTGCAAGACGTCCAATCATAACAACATTGTTCATATTAACACCACCTACTTAAAAATTATTCAGGTTGTCTTACAACCATGTAACGCATTACTTCATCAGCAATTTTTAGGTTTCTGTTTAATTCCTTAGGAAGTTCTGCTGTAGCTTCGAAGTTTATTAATACATAATAACCTTCTTTTGTTTTATTGATTTCATAGGCTAATTTTCTTAGTCCCCACTCATCAACTTCTTCAACAGTTCCATCGGCTTCAATAACACCTTTAAACTTTTCTATTAGCTGATTTCTTTTTTCTTCTTCTACATTAGGTTGTAGAATAAAAAGTAATTCATACTTATTCATACTTTCACCTCCCTCTGGACTTTAACGGCCCTGATTTTTACAGGGCAGAGAAATGATTTTCTCACATTAAAATATTATATCACTGTTGTTTAGGTTTTGCAAATATTTTTTCAAAATTAGGAGATTCTATTCTTAAAGATATATACTTTCAACCTTTTTATATACTTTTGAAAAAATTTTAAAAAGATGGTATATATCTTTCTATTATGGGTAATCCTATTACTAGATAGCCCCCACAATACAACATTTTATTCATCCCAATCTCCCCCTTACAATAAAAGCGAGTGGTCACAGGACCACTCGTCTTTTTTTGTTCTTATTGTTTTTCTTCTGTTTCAACTTTTTTTACTCTCTTTTCTAAATCAGGTCTAGCTATCCACAGTTGTCTTTCACACCCTAGACACTTTATTCTAAAGTCTGCACCCGTTCTTAAAATCTTAAATTTTTTACTTCCACAGGGGTGTTGCTTTTTAAGTTCCACTACATCCTCTACTTTTAAATCCATAGGCATTACTCTAACACCTACCTTTCAATTTGTCTTATTTATTTTCTTTATTTATTACTACTCTTCTAGGGTAAGGTATTTCTATACCATGTTGATCAAAAGCCTGCTTAAATGCCTTTCTCATCATTCTCTCTACTGCCCATTGCTCCATAGGTAGGGTTTTTGCCATAGTGGAAATAACCACATCGGAATCACCGAGATCTGTAACACCCAATACAGTAGGGCCCTCTATTATAGCAGGATTTTCTTCTTTTAATTTTTCGCTAACGTTGTTTAAAACTTCAATAGCACGATCTATATCCTCTTCATAGGCAATAGATATATTTACCCATGCCCTCATTTTACCGTGGCTCTTATTGGTTACACTTGCGATTTGTCCATTTGGAATAATATGCAAATCTCCATTAAAATCTCTTATTTTTGTTACCCTTAAAGCCATTTCTTCAATAATACCGCCTGTACTATTTATTTCCACATAATCACCAACAGAAAATTGGTCTTCGAATAAAATAAAAAATCCTGTAATCACATCTCGAACTAAGTTTTGCGCTCCAAAACCAAAGGCTAAACCACCCACACCAGCAGTAGCAATTAATGCTCCTACTTGTACACCAAAAGATTCTATGATGGATGTAAAGGCTATAAAGTATATAATGTACTTTACTACACTTTTTATTAACCCCTTCAAAGTATCCATCCTAGCAGCATCAACCTTAAGTTTTAGATTTTGTTGGGATGTAAAAAATTGATTTATAATAGCATGTAAAAGCTTTATACTTATTTTTGCTATGGCTAAAATAAATATAATATTAATGATAGACCCTAAAAATACTGATATTTGCTCTGGATTTTTTAAGAATTCCCAAGTTTCCATTAAGGAATCTCCTATACGATTAAAAGCCTCAATCATTTTTCAACCTCCTTAACCAATTTGTGTTACCTTTTTCTCATGGAGGGTTTTTTCCATTTCATAGATTCCCTTCACCTTTAGATTCTTACTTTCTACATCTTTTTTTATATATCCTAAAATATCCTCATTAAACATAATAGATAACCCACAGTTGGCGGTTATCTCTCTAGGTGTAGGTATCATGTTAAATTTATATCCTTTATCCTTTAAATTCTTTTCCGCTGCTATAGCATAATGGGTTGAATCAAATACAATGACATATATTTTTTCTCTGTTCATTTTCATCCCTCTTATTAAAGTTTTATAGTATTTTGGGCATTATTTAGCTTTTCTACAATATGATACATATTTCCAATGCCACCTACTAGAAGTTTATTTTTTACTTTGAAATAATCTAAACATGCACCACAGGACAGTATCTCTACTCCTTTTGATTCTAGATCCCTTAAGTGTTCTATGGTTTCAGCACCCTCCACTACAAGGTTAACTCCTCCATTTAAGAACAAAATAGACTTCGGTAAAGGTTGAACCTCTGTTAATGTGTATATATATCCCTTCATTAAGATCTTCCCTAATTCCTCCGAACCTTCCCCTAAACGATCTTTTGAAATCAATATAACTAAATCTTTTTTAGGTGTTGTGTCACAATGGATGTCCATATCTATAGGCTCTATCATATTGTGTTCCTTAAAAATATCTATATAATAATTTCCTTGGCTTTGCTGGATATCCACTTTGAAATCTAAGCTCTTTGCTAGTTTTGATACATTTTCCTTCGCTACTTCATTATCTACAATAGTTGTTATTTTGCCATTTTCAATGGTTTCCAGTGCTTTTTTTGTATGGATGACAGGTAAAGGACAATTCATACCTCTTGCATCTACTTTTTTAAGCATAGTTATTCCTCCAAACTAATATCAAATTTTGTTATTTATCTTCTTTAGTATATCAATTGATGAGGAGCTCTTCAATGTATTGTACCCAACCTTTTATAGAAATTTTCTATTTATTAAAAAATAGCATTAAAAAACAGAATAGAAAAAACATGAGGAATCCTCATGTTTTGATTATGATTATGTAGGCTGTGCACCTCATCTCGACATACCGTCATAGGCGTTACCTAAGCAGTTAACTCAAATTAGGTTGCCCTGCGGCACACGAAAGGCATCACTTACCGTTGCTCCCTTCCAGGCCTGGCGGAGTTCGTGACTTTCCGTTGCGCAGGACCCAACTCTCATTGCCACTTACTTAAGCCGGCCCTACAACGCATATGCCTCCAAGAGGACTTCAACCCTGCTATAGCGGATTGCAGGTTACAGGGCACCGCTACCTCCCCGTCTAGCACAGCAAACTTATAAACTTTTCAATGGCGGAGAGAGCGGGACTCGAACCCGCGGGGCCTTTCAGCCTTACACGCTTTCCAGGCGTGCCCCTTAGCCACTCGGACACCTCTCCATAAATTTATTTTTGTCTTAGCTCTTTAAAAAACTTTTTCATTATATCAGCACATTGATCTTCTAATATACCTGATACAACTTCGCAGCTATGATTAAATCCTTTATTTTCTAAAAGGTTCACTACAGAGCCGCAAGCTCCTCCCTTTAGATCCATAGCCCCTATGACTACTCGGTCTATTCTGCTTTGTATAATAGATCCTGCACACATAGGACAGGGTTCTATTGTAACATAAAGTGTGCTGTCTGTCAATCTCCATCCCCTAGCTTTTTTGCAAGCTTCTTGTATAGCTATTACTTCAGCATGGGCGGTGGCATCTTTTAAGGATTCCCTTAAGTTATAACCCTTAGCAATCACTTCACCTTTTCTAACAATTATTGCACCTATGGGAACTTCTCCCTTACTATAGGCCTTTTCGGCTTCTTGAAGTGCTAACTTCATATAATGTGTATCCAAAGTTTGTTCCCTCCAACACAAATGTTAGTTTACCATAAATGTAAGCAAAAATCAAATGACTATTTTTTCTATTGTTTCCAAATTTAATCTTATATATGTTGCTGGAGCTCATTTTATATGATGGAGGGCAACACCCTCCATCATTATTACAGGGTTATTTTGTCTACGTTACCCATATATCCTTTCAATACGTCAGGAATTACAATGCTACCATCTTCCTGTTGAAAATTTTCTAAAATAGCTGCCACTGTTCGTCCTACTGCTAAGCCAGATCCATTTAATGTGTGTATAAATTCTACTTTTTTGGTTTCACCTGATCTATATCTTATATTGGCTCTTCTAGCTTGAAAACCTTCAAAATTACTACAGGAGGATATTTCCACATAACGATTATAGCTTGGCATCCACACTTCAATATCATATTTAAATGCAGCGGTAAATCCTAAATCTCCTGTACATATTTTCACTACTCTATAGGGTATTTTTAGCAATTGTAATACTTTCTCTGCATTGTTGGTTAGTTTTTCTAGTTCTTCATAAGAATCTTCTGGTTTAACAAACTTAACTAATTCTACTTTATTAAATTGATGTTGTCTTATAAGCCCTCTGGTGTCTCTTCCAGCTGAGCCCGCTTCTGATCTAAAGCAAGGGGTATATGCTACATAGTTAATCGGTAGCATTTCTTCATCTAAAATTTCATCTCTATGTATATTTGTAACAGGAACCTCTGCTGTAGGAATTAAGAAGTAATCTTTTTGAGGTATTTTAAATACATCCTCTTCAAATTTAGGTAATTGTCCCGTTCCAGTCATACTATCACGATTTACCATAAAAGGAGGCATCACCTCTGTATAACCATGTTTTTCAGTATGTAGATCTAGCATAAAGTTAATTAATGCTCTCTCCAGTCGAGCTCCTAATCCTTTATATAAGGTAAATCGAGCTCCTGTAACCTTTGATGCTCTTTCAAAATCTAATATGCCTACGTTAGTACCTACGTCCCAATGTCCCTTTATTTCAAATTCAAAGTTCTTTGGTTCACCCCATTTTCTTATCTCTACATTATCATCATCGGTTTCCCCTTGAGGTACATCAGGATGAGGAACGTTTGGTATTCTCAATAATAAATAATTTATTTTTTCTTCCACTTCTCTGACTTCCCCATCCATCTCTTTAATGGTGTTGGCTAACTCCTTCATTTCTTCCATCACTTCTGTTGTATCTTTTCCTTCTTTTTTTAACTTCGGTATCTCTTTTGATACAGTTTTCTGTTGATTTTTCATTTGTTCAACCTTTTGTAGGATTTCTCTTCTTCTTTCATCTAATCCCACTACATTGTCTAAATCAAATTCTTTTTCTCCTCTTCTTGTCATGGCTGCTTTTATATTGTCAAGATCCATTCTAATTCTTTTAATATCCAGCATCTTAAAGCCTCCTCTATATAATAAATTTAAAAAATTCCACAAAAAAAGCCTTCCTCCCTAATTAAGGGACGAAAAGCTAAGTTCCGCGTTGCCACCCTAGTTGATTAGCATCTACTAATCCTCTTTATTGCATATTAACGGTTGCAAACCGATGATACCTACTGTATTTCGGTATATGACTCCGGGATGGATTCAACAGTTTGCTTTATCGATTTCCACCCTACATCGACTCTCTTGAAAAGCTGCCTGTTTACTATTTCCCTTCTACATCTTTTATGATATCAATATTTTGAAATTAGTTTATCATAAATTATTGGTATTTTCAATGGATTTTTATTATTATGCTCCTTTTGTTACCTTAATATGTATAAAAATTCTCCTATTGGGTCAATAATTTAAT
Source organism: Clostridiaceae bacterium (assembly GCA_020832135.1). Lineage (GTDB taxonomy): Bacteria > Bacillota > Clostridia > Peptostreptococcales > Natronincolaceae > JAFIFG01. Next base: position 8,568 of record JAFIFG010000010.1, on the reverse strand, counting down.
TAACATAAAGTTATTTCTAAATTTGAAATTAATATAGGGGGATTTTACATGAATAAAGTAAAGGATATAGACATAGTAGCACAACTAGCAGATTTAAAAAATATAGATTATAGAAATACATTGGCCATCGCTACCTTAGTGGAATTATTAATCGATAAAAAAATTATTACAAGGCAAGAATTTGCTAAAAAAGCTCAACATTTGGATAAAATGTCTCTTGATGAATTGCGTCAATTAAGGGCTCGTTTTTAAGATAAGATGAGCTTTTAATTTAAATAAACAGGTACCTTCTTTGATTTTTTCAAAGAAGGTACCTGCTTTTTGTTAGTTATTTGTTTCATTTTCTAATTGTCTTAAAGTATCCTCTAGTTCTTTAATATACTTACCATATTCTGCCCAATCTCCTGATTGAGAGGCTTCATTAGCATTTTCAAAGGATTGATTTGCTTTTCTTATAAGTTGTTCTAGGGTTTGTAATTCCTCCACTATACCTTCAGCTATGGTCCCTTCAGGTGTTTCTCCTGTTATATCTTCTCCTGCTTCAGGTATAACTCTTCTTTGCCCAAAAATACTAGTTAAGGCTTTATCTAGAGTTTCCTCCATAACAATTTGATCTCTATAGGCCACAATAACCTGCTTTACCTCTGGTAAGCTATTGGGGTTAGCAGCTTGAATATACAGTGGTTCTACATATAATAGAGATTCTTCTATAGGTATAACTAGAAGGTTACCTCTAATAACAGAAGACCCACCATCTCCCCATAAAGTTAGTTTTTGAGAAATTTCAGAATCCCCATCTATTCTATTTTCTATTTGCATAGGTCCGTATATATTTTGATCCTTTGGTAGATTATATGCTATTAGTTCACCATAATTTTCTCCATCGTTTCTTGCCATCAGTAAAGCAATCATATTGCTACGTTGGTTTGGTGTGTAGGGTATGGATAGTACAAATTCTTCCTCCTGCTCTCCCGGAAGTTTCATAATCATATATTGAGACTCTGCATTCTGTTGTCCCCCGGCATATTTTTCTTGAGCTATATTCCATATATCTTCTTTGGTATGAAATACTGAAGGGTTAGTCATATGATATAATTCATATACCTTTGCTTGAATATCGAACAAGTCTTGAGGGTATCGAATATGGTTTCTTAACCCCTCTGGCATCTCCTCTAAATCCTTGAAGAGATCTGGGAATATATTGCTATAGGTTTTGATAATAGGATCTTCATCGGCAATATAATAGTCTACATCTCCATTATAGACATCTATAACCACTTTAACAGAATTCCTAATATAGTTGTTATTCCCACTAATATAAGGAGTAGCATAGGGATAATTACCGGCTACAGTATAGCCATCAATCATCCAATATAATCTTCCTTCTTCTATAACAATATAAGGATCTTCATCATAATGGATAAATGGTGCTATTTTATTTACTCTGTCTAAAACATTTCTATGAAGTACAATTCTGCTTTCTGATGTAATGCTGTTGGATATTAATATTCTAAAATCCCATTGCTGAATCGCATGCAGCAATCTATTAAATCCTCCTAAAGGAATTCCTGCATTTCCCTCATATAAAGTTTCTGCATTGGTTCCTCCCATTGGATAATCAAATTCCTTTTCCTTAGTATTTACAATAATATAGTCATTGGTTAATTCACCAAAATAAATTTCTGGCCTTGTAACCTCTATATCTATTGTACTTATAGGAGGAATATTTCTAATTGAAAGCTGTGGTTGTCCTTCACTGGTAATAGCATTTACAGGAGATAGTGCTACTCCATAACCATGGGTATATTTTAAATGTCTATTAATCCATGTCTGAGCATTTTCACTGAGACGACTTTGATCTAATTCTCTAGGAGCTAAAAATACTTGAGTATACTCACCATCAATCATATATCTATCAATATCTACATCTAAGAATCTGTAGTAGGATCTTATAGCCTGTAGTTGATTGTAGGCTTCTATTGTGGGTCTGTAATCATTGATTCGAATATTTTTAATAGTCTCTTCATTGTTTTCTAAATCCTCTAGTGTTAGATTATTTTTTACATCAAAATCTTTTACTGTTATTTCATCTAATCCATAGGCTTTGTTGGTATACTTAATATTATTTTCTATGTAGGGTATTTCTTTAGCTATAACATTAGGATCCACTACAAATTTTTCTACAGCTACAGCTGTAAAATTACCGAGTATACTAATGATAATTAAAGATGCTGGAACAAGCATTGCTTTTTTAAAGTTTTTCTTCATATACCCAACTATAAGAGCTATGGCTGATAGGATAGAAACTGCCATTTGAATTCTATAAACCAGTAGACTTACATGAATATCTGTGTATCCTGCTCCATATACAACCCCTCTAGGGGAGTGCAATAGACCATAGGCTGCTAGGTAAAAGTTCGCCGCCATGACTATAAAGAATACCGCCCCTATGACGGTTAGTTGTTTTTGTCCTAATTGTGTAAAACCCTTTAAAAGGTCTTTGTTCCACTTTATTTCTTGCTCTCCAGTTGCATAGTAAGTGGGTTGTCTTAGTATAAACATAATAATGTAAAATATAAAGGTAATCACTAGTAATGCTATTAACAATCCCACGATAGTACTTAATAATTGCTCTATAACAGGTAACCTTAACATGTAGTAAGATATATCTTTATTAAATATAGGATCCGTTATATGAAAACTTTCCGCATTGAAAAAAGTTAATAAGCTAAACCACATGCTACCTGCAATAGATGTAGCTGTAATAAACCCTAAAATAACAGAAGGTATCACCATGATTCCATTTATTCTTTTTTCACTAATGCCAATTTCATAGGCCTGGGTTTTTTTATAATAATCCCTCTTTAATATCCTTAGATACCCATAAAAAAATAAACTAGCTACAGCAAATATAGGTATTCCTAATTGAAGCTGAGTTTTTAATTTTGTTAAAAACACCTCTCTATACCCCAGTTGGCTGAACCATTGATAATCTACAAGAAAATTAATAATTTCTCTAAAAAAGCCTATAAAAATAAAAAGACCCATAACTAGTGAAATTATCAATATTTTTTTGCTTTTCTTCACTATCTCCACACTCCTCCACTACTACAGCAGACTCCCATAGTATAATATCCTTTCATTATACTATGGGAGTCTTTCTTTTACAAATTATTGATTTAATTTCATATCTCCTAACTTAATCCAACGTTTTTTTCTCATATATTCTGCAATCATCCAAGTTATTATGGCGGGCAATACAAAATGCAATATAATTACTTTTATTGAAACCAATGTGGATGGGTTTCCTTGTTCTGTAACCATTTTAGCAAATGTTCCAAATTGACCTACTAAGCCACTGGTTCCCATTCCTGCTCCTATACTATTGTTTTCCATTTGAAAAATAGTAGTAGCTAAAGGTCCCAAGATGGCACTGGCTAAAATGGGTGGAATCCATATAAGGGGGTTTTTTATAATATTAGGTACCTGGAGCATACTGGTTCCTAAACCCTGGGCTATAAGTCCTCCAAACCCATTTTCTCTATAGCTAGCTACAGCAAATCCTACCATTTGGGTAGCACAGCCTACAACAGCAGCTCCAGCAGCTAATCCATCTAGTCCTAGAGAAATAGCTATAGCGGCACTACTTATTGGAAGTGTTAAAAATATCCCCATTAATACAGATACTAAAATACCCATAGGAATTCGATGTAATTCTGTAGTTCTATTAATGACTCCTCCAATACCAGTCATCAAGCTTGCCACTACTGGTGCTATGAAGTTTCCTGCTAGACCTCCTGCTACTATGGTTAATGCCGGTATTAGGACTATATCTACCTTTGTTTTACCTGCTACCCCCTTACCTATCAATGCTCCCGTCAGCGCCGCCACTAGGGCTCCTACGGGCTCTCCAATGGCTACACTATAGACTCCGGCTTCTGTTAAAGAAATGGTACCAGCTCCAATGGCTCCCGTAGCTATAGAGGCAAATATAGCTAGAGGTGGTGCCCCTATTGCAAAAGCTACCCCGGCTCCTATTGCTGGACCCATTAAAAACTGTGCTATTTGTCCAAAATGAACCAATACCTCTATTGAAAATAGTTCTCCTATTTGCTTTAATATAAGACCAATAATTAAAGAGGCAAATAAGCCAAGGGCCATACCGTTTAATGTTTTTGTTATATACTCCCTTAAAGATACTTTTTCATTATTTATTTTCACAGGAAACATACCTTCCTTCATTATTCTATATTCATACTAATATCCATAGATTTTATAAAATGAGTAAGCTCTCCTACAGAAATAATATCTACTCCTGATGCAGCAACTTCCTTTACTCTATCTAACGTCATATTGCCAGATGCCTCTAAAAGGGCTTTTTTCTTTGTTAGAGCCACTGATTTCTTCATGGTCTCAATATCCATGTTATCTAACATTATAATATCAGCACCTGCATCCAGTGCCTCCTGTAGCTGTTGAATATTTTCAACTTCGATTTCAATCTTCATAGTATGAGGTATGTCTGTTTTGGCTTTTTCTACAGCTTCTTTAACTCCTCCCACCGCCTTAATGTGGTTATCCTTGATCAATACTGCATCAGACAAATTATACCTGTGGTTGTAACATCCTCCTGTCCTAACAGCATATTTTTCTAAAATCCTAAGACCAGGAGTTGTTTTTCTAGTATCTACTACCTTTACATTAAATTCCTCTACAGCATCAGCATATTGTCTTGCCTTTGTTGCGATTCCAGACATCCTCTGCAAAAAATTCAAAGCTAATCTTTCCGCCTTTAATAGGCTATTAGCAGAACCCTCTATTTTAGCTATTTTTTCCCCCACTTTTACAGTGTCGCCATCTTCTTTTAAAGCTTCAAAGCTTATGGTCTCATCTATAAGTCTAAAAACCTCTTTAGCTACATCAACCCCTGCCACTACCCCTTCTTCCTTAGCTACTATAATCGCTCTTCCTCTACTATTTTTATTAATTAATGTATCGGTGGTTATGTCTCCATAATTCATATCCTCAATGAGTGCATTCTTTATAATATTGTCTACTAAAAATTTATTATACAAAACATCTCCTCCTAAAGCTTGTTATCCAACCCTGTAATGGGACCCCACATTTTGTTGTCTATTAATAGCTCCCTCTATAACTAACATAGCTACAGTAGCTATATTTATTACTTCTATACAATTCATTTCCTGCCGTTTATGCCAATGTAAATGTTTTTTTAATCTCTTTACCTCTTTTAATGCACCTCTTAATTCTTTTTCACTTCTTACTATAGCAACATATTGGTCCATCCTATATAGTATTCTTTTCTTGAGTGTATTTACGTCCTCAGCAGCATTATAGGACTTAGGATATTGCTCTAAATTCTTATGGCATATATCTATATATTGATCTACTACATATTGATTTAAATATTCATTAATGGCTAATGCTACTCTATTTCCAAATACAATCGCTTCCAACAGAGAATTACTTGCTAATCTATTGCTGCCATGTACACCTGTACAGGAGCATTCTCCACAGGCATATAAGCCCTTTATGTTAGTTTTTCCATCTGTATCTGTAGAGATTCCTCCCATAATATAATGCTGAACTGGAGCCACCGGTATAAAATCTTTTGTAATATCTATTCCTTTTTTAATGCAATATTTATAAATATTTGGGAATCTATTTTTTATAAATTTAGATGTTTTATGGGTTAGATCTATATATACACAGGGGTTGTTTGTTTCTCTCATTTCACTAAAAATACTTCTTGCTACAATATCCCTAGGAGCTAATTCTTTCATAGAATGGTACTTACTCATAAAGGATTCACCTTTTTTATTTCTTAAAATACCACCTTCTCCCCTTACTGCCTCCGATATGAGAAAGCTTTGTCCTTCCTGTTTTTCATAGAGGGCAGTGGGATGAAATTGTACAAACTCCATATTTGCAATTTTAGCTCCAGCACGATATGCCATAGCTATTCCATCACCTGTTAGTACTTCTACATTGGTGGTATGTTTATATACTCCACCGATTCCACCAGTTGCTAAAACAATAATTTTACCTTGATAAAATACTTTTTGTCCTTCTTCATTAATAGCCAAAATACCCTGTACTGTATTGCCATCTGTAATAATATCTATTGCAAAATTATGTTCTTTTATGGTTATATTTTTCCTTTTTCTAACCTCTTTTTCCAATACATCTATGATCTCTCTTCCAGTAGCATCCTTAACATGAATAATATTATTTTGGCTATGCCCTCCCTCACGGGTAAATTTCAACCTACCCATTTCATCCATGTCAAAGTTCACACCATAATCAATAAGTTTCTCCACTGCCTCTTTAGATTCGCTTGTTAACACACCTACAGCCTCTTGATTATTAATATATCCTCCTGCCCTCAATGTATCTTGAAAGTGAATTTTAGAATTTACTGAAACCGCTATCCCACCTTGGGCTAATATACTGTTGTTTTCTTTAGAAGTCGATTTAGATAGTAGGGTGATCTTATGATTATCATCTATGTTTAAAGCAGTAAATAGTCCACCTATGCCAGCACCTATTATAATTACATCACTGGTATATTTGTTTATTTGTTTTGTATCAAAATCAACTATATATCTGCTTGTCATAGTTTTATCTCCTTATCTTACTTAAAGTATCTTATTATTTTACTTGAAGCATTCTTTGTAAAGATTTTAATGCCCCTCTTTGAATTTCCTCTTTAACAAAGATTTCCTTTTCTTCCTTTAATAATGCATTATATATATCCTTCAATGTAGTCTTTTTCATATTAAAACAAATTAATGCTGGAGATAGCAAATAAAATTTCTTGCCAGGATTATTTGTTCTAAGTTGATGTAATACTCCCATTTCTGTGCCTATCACAAAGCTTTTGTTTTCCATTTTGCCTGCTTTTTTTATAATTTCAGATGTGCTACCTACAAAGTCTGCCTTTGCCACAACTTCAGGTCTACATTCTGGATGTGCTAATACAGGTGCATCTGGATGTTGTTGTCTTACAGCATCTATTTCTTGAGGATTTACTCTATGATGTGTAATACAGAATCCTTCCCAAACTATAATTTCTTTTTCTGGTACTTGAGTTTGAATATAGTTCCCTAAATTTTTATCAGGAACAAATAAAACCTTATCAGAATCTAGACTTTTTACAATATTCACAGCATTAGATGATGTACAGCAAATATCACTCTCTGCCTTTACTTCAGCCGATGAATTTACATAACAAACCACCGGTGCATTAGGATGCTTTTTTTTAAATTCCCTTAGTCCATCTACATCAACCATATCTGCCATAGGACATCCTGCATCATAGACTGGTAGTAAAACCTTCTTTTCAGGAGATAAAATTTTTACACTTTCTGCCATAAAGTGAACACCACTCATAACAATTATATCAGCATCAACATTTACAGCCTCTTGACTTAGTTTTAAGGAATCCCCCACTATATCGGCTATATCTTGTATCTCAGGTATTTGATAGTTATGTGCAAGGACAATAGCATTTTTTTCTTTCTTTAATCTTTTTATTTCCTCTATTAGTCGTATATCCGTTAGTTCCATAGTCATATGATCTACCCCTTTTTATAAGTTATATAGTTTTTTCTTTATAAAAACATGATACCTACAATGAAAAAATATATTTTAGTAATATTTATTAGTTGTTAATACATCTGTCTTGTCACCTGTTTATAAAAAATATATCACATTATTATTCATCAATCAAGTATCCCTTGTTTTTAAGCTCCTGCTTCATTTTGTTAAAATTCTCTTCTTCTGGTATTTCAATAGTGTGGATGTGTATACCCTCTGTTAAAGTAGATAATGGTTCCGCCTTCTCTGTTTTTATCTTTTTTATAAACTCCTCTAATTCTTTTTTATATCCAATATCCAGTACACCTCTTATCTCTCCATAAACAGGATGCTCTACGATAACATCTACAACCCTTGCTCCATAATGAATCATAATTTCAAGCTCTTCCTTCATTTCTTCATAGGTTTTATGCTTAGAAACAATGGTCTTTGTTAGTTTTGATCGATCTTGTTGAGGCATTACATATCCCTGTGGAGTAGCCATAATATCTTCTCCTTCAGCCCTTAACAGTGCAATATCCTGTACGATTACTTGTCTTGAAACATTAAAAACTGTTGCCATCTCTGTACCTTTTATAGGTTTATTGGTTTCCTTTAATCTTTTTATAATTTGTGTTCTTCTTTCTTTACTATTGATCTTTAACACCTCCTGAAATAAGTCTTATCTTATTTTAGCATACTGCTATTTTTTATAGTATATATATTTGTGTATTTTACTAGTATGATTTATATAATATAAAGAAATATTCCCAGTATATTTCTTTTTAACCAAAAACTAAAAAACACTTCACAGTTTATGTGAAGTGTTTTAGGTATATCGCAACGACCTACTCTCCCAGGCAGTCACCCGCCAAGTACCATCAGCGCTGAAGGGCTTAACTACTGTGTTCGGTATGGGAACAGGTGTGACCCCTTCGCTATAGTCACGACATTTGAGAGTTTGTTCTC
>JAFIFG010000009.1 GCA_020832135.1 Clostridiaceae bacterium | reverse complement strand
CTGTAATAGGTCCAATGGCTGCTATTTTACTATTTTTAATGAGGTGCTTATTTTCTTCTCCTAGTATCTCCATGAAGTTTTTTACAGTTGAAGAGCTGGTGAAGGTAATGTACTGTACTGTATCCTGTAGAATTTCTACTAAATCTTCTCTTCTACAACTAGGTACGATTGTTTTATAAATATCTACTACCTTTACTTCTGCTCCCATTTTTTCTAAACCTATATTTAGAGCACTTCGTGCAATATCAGCTCGAGGTAATAGTACCCTATCTCCCTTTTGAATCATACCTTCTGCTGCATCTAATATTCCCTCTGCTGTAAAAACCTCCGGAATAAGATCCACCATCAATCCCTTTTCCTCTAGGACTTTTCTTGTGGCGGAACCGATGGCAATAATTTTTGCACTTCCTATACTTCTAATATCCTTCCTTAAGGCATTTAGTCTATCAAAGAAGGCCTTCACTCCATTAACACTAGTAAAGATAATATGATTAAATTCTCCTAACTGTTTTAGTGCTTGATCTATCTCGGTAAAGTCCTTTGGTTTTTCTATTTCTATGGTGGGGAATTCCACCACTTCTCCTCCTAAATTCTTTAATTCACTGGAAAGCTTACTGGCCTGTTGTCTTGTTCTAGTTACCAAAATACGGTTGCCTTGTAATGGCAATTGTTGTAACCAGTCTAACTGGGATCTAAGGTTAACTACTTCTCCAATAAGAATAATAGAGGGTGATTTTATTTTCTTTTCCTTTGCCACCTTCACTATATTTTTCAAGGTTCCTGTAACAGTTCTTTGATGGGCTGTAGTTCCCCTATGGATTAGGGCTGCAGGAGTGTTTTGATCCTTACCATATTGCATTAACTTTTCTGTAATTTCCTCTAAATGGCTTACCCCCATTAAGAAAATTAGGGTACCATTTATTTTAGCTAAAGCTTCATAATTTACAGAGGATGTTGTCTTTGTAGGGTCCTCATGGCCTGTAATCACATGAAAGGAAGTACTAATATTTCTATGGGTTACCGGTATTCCCCCATAGGTAGGTACAGCTATAGCGGAGGTAATTCCCGGTACTACTTCAAAGGGAATCCCTTCTTCCCGTAATGCAATCGCTTCTTCTCCTCCCCTACCAAAAACAAAAGGGTCTCCTCCCTTAAGTCGAGTAACAATTTTACCTTCCTTTGCTTTAGTAACCAACAGTTGATTTATTTCCTCTTGAGAATATTTATGGTTGTTAGGGGATTTACCTACATCTATAATTTCTACTTCAGTCCCTCTATATTTTAATAATTCTTGGTTTGCAAGGTTATCATATAGAATGACATCTGCTTTTTCTATCGCTCTTAGCCCCTTAAGGGTGATCAGTTCTTCATCCCCTGGCCCCGCTCCCACTAGGTATATATATGGTTTCTTCACAGGTATCCTCCTTCCCCTCCAACAGTTTTTTTGCTCCTAGGGCTATCATCTTTTCCCCTAGTTTTTTTCCTATCTCTTTATATTGTTGGAAATCTCCTTTTTCCGTATATTTTATTATTTTTTTCCCATCAATAGAGGCCACCATGCCTGTAAGCCAAAGTTGATCCTCTACTTTTTCACCATAACCCCCTATGGGTATATGACATCCCCCTTCTAAAAGCTTTAAGAAGATTCTTTCTCCCATGACACAATGGTGGGTATCTGGATCATTGATTTGTTGTAGCATGTTATGTAGTTCTTCATCATTTCTTCTGATTTCACAGCCTAAGGCCCCTTGTCCTACTGCAGGAGTAAACTCTTCCGTCTCTAAATAATAAAAATCCTTAGGGTCATAGCCTAAACGATTTAGTCCAGCCGCCGCTAAGATTACTCCATCTAATCCATCTGTGTCTATTTTTCCTAATCTAGTACCTACATTACCCCTTATATCCTGTAATTTTATATCCTCTCGCAAACGAAGAAGCTGTGCTTTTCTTCTTAAGCTGCTGGTTCCAATAATAGCTGAGGAAGGTAAATTTTCTAGTTTATATGCTTTTTTAGTTACCAATACATCTCTAGGATCTTCTCTTTTTGTAATGGCGGCTAACATTAACTCCTCTGGTGCCTCCGCCGGCATGTCCTTCATGCTATGTACTGCCAAATCAATATGACCCTCCATTAGAGCTGCTTGAATTTCTTTTACAAAAAGACCCTTACCCCCTATTTTGTCTAAGGTTTTATCTAGAATCTTGTCCCCTAGGGTTTTAATTTTTATGATTTCATATTGATGTTGAGGGAACTTTTCCTTCAACATTTGTATAATTATTTCCGCTTGGGTTAGAGCAAGTAAACTGGCTCTAGAACCAACTCTTATTTTTCGCATCTCATCACTGCCTTTTACTATTTTTTAGTTTCTAATGCCTTAAATGTTTTAAAAACTTTCCACATCTCTTGTCTGATATCCTCTATAGCTCGTCCCTCAATTGGTATATCATAAACTAAAGTATAAAAAAGTTTTTTTCTAGCTGCTATAGATGAAATTTCTCTTAAAGTCCTTCTTCTAATTTCCCCCAGTATATTTAGGATCTCCTCATATTCTTCTGGATACAAGGCTTCTAGCTGTTGTCTAATTTTTTTAGACAGCATAGGACTTTTTCCCTCAGTGGAAATGGTGATGATTAAACTCCCCCTCTTAATGGAGGCAGGCACGGTAAAATCTGAGGCCTCAGGGTCATCCGCTATGTTGATTAGAGTGTTATTTTTATAGGCTTCCTCTTTACAGCGACCATTGACTTCTGCATCGTTTGTGGTGGCATAAACTAAAAAACTATCCTTTAGATCCCCAGTCTTATAATCTCTATTTATATAAGTGATTTTTCCCTGCTGCCAAAGATTTTCCAAGGAGGTTGTTATATGAGGGCTTATCACCTTTACAATCCCCCCCTGCTGTAATAGGGACTTTACCTTTCTCTCTGCCACTTCACCGCCACCTACTACAGTACATTTTCTTCCCTTTAGCTTCATCATCATAGAATAGTATGTTCCCATTTAACATCCCTTCTATCTCCAGTAAATTACAGTCCTAAGAATTCATCTACAAAGGTGGCCATTTCTTCACCTTTTCCCTTTGTTCCAGCATCCTTAAGCTGCAAAATTGGTTTTCTCCACATCTTTTTTACAAGGCTTCTTACAATAATTTCTATTGTTTCCCTATCCTTTTCAGGTATGTGGGAGAGTTTTTTAAACATTTTGTCAAGTTCTTCCTCCGTTAGTTGCTGACTATAGTTCTTAATGGCCTGAATTTTAGGATAAATAGGAAGACATTGGTACCACCCATGGTACTCCTCTATAGCTTCCTTTATATATGCCTGAATCTCCTTCATCAAATTTTTTCTAAGAAGCATGTTTTCATTGGCTATATCCTGCAGTTGATCTATGTGAAATAATTTCACACCATCTATCTGATCTATGGTGGGATCAATATCTCTTGGCAAAGCAATATCAACTATACAGAGAGATCTCTTCTCCTCCATATATTTTTCAAATTCCTTTTTATGATAAATATAATGGGGTGCTCCTGTGGCACTGATAACAATATCCACCTTTTGTAGAGATTCATATTTTTCATTAAAATCAACATACTCAATAGAAGGATTCTTTTGCAGTAAGCACTCTACCGTTTCTTTTCTTCTATTGCAAATATATATCTTTTCTACATTCTTATCCAGAAGATGTTCTACTGCCAATCTACTCATTTCCCCATAACCTACTACTAATACCTTTGTGTTTTTTAAGGAACCATATTCTTTTTCCAATTGCTTTACTGCTATATAACTAATGGAAAGTGGATTTTCAGAAATATTGGTTTTGGTTTTTATTTCTTTGGCTGTTGTTACCGCCTCTAAAAACAGCTTGTTCAGCACTTTTCCGGTGACCTTCGTCTCCAAAGCAGTATTGTGGGCCTCCTTTACCTGTCCTAAAATTTGATCCTCTCCTAGAACTAAGGAGTCCAAGCCACAACAGACCTCATAAAGATAGGTTACAGCCTCTGTACCTATCTTTAGTATATAGTGGCCCTCTAGCTCATCCTTTGATAATTGAAAAAACTCTGTGTAGAAATTCTTAAACCACATTTCTGCTCTAGCAGTATCCTCTACAAACGCAATGATTTCACTTCTGTTACAGGTGGATATAACGACAGCCTCCTCCACAAAAGTGCTGTTTTTCATTAAATGATAAGCCTTTTGCAATTTGCTTTTTGAAAAGGCTACCTTTTCTCTTAGCTCTATAGTAGAGTTTTTATGGTTTATTCCAAATGCTACAATCTTCATTTACTCACCTTCTAATTTGAAATTACCTAACTTAAATTGTTGGTTGCAGAGCTTCTCTACCTCTTTCTTCAATGATTTCTGCAATTCTATTGTCTGCTCCTATATGCTGTCCCATTATAAACTTAACATCAGGATGTTGTTCTTTTATCTGATCGAATTTTTTAGGGATGTCAAATTGTATATGGTTTCCTCTAAAAAGAAACATCGGAACAATAACAATTTCTTCTGCCCCTTGTTTTACTAGATCCTCTATACCTTCACCAAAACTAGGCTTTGAAAACTCCATAGACCCAAACCCTAATAATTGAAATTCTTTATTATCCTTGCCATTTAAAGTCTCAACAATACCTTTTAACGTCTCATCCGCTTCCTTTGCTCTACTACCATGCGCCAATACAAATAATCCTCTTTTCATAAAAATCTCCTCCTATGTAATAAAATAATAAAACCAAAAAATTCCACCCTTAGAGTGGAATTTGTATGCACTAAATGTTGCTGATTTATAGTACTACAAACACCCCTCCCTCCGAAGGTTGTTGTACTATTTCAGACTGGTATCCTGACTCGTGATTCCTCCTACTTTCGATGCCTTCCCAAATAAAATCAGTGGCAGTTATCGATTTGGTCCTCACTTACAGTAGCGGGGGCTGTAGCGGATTTTCACCACTTTCCCATTTAAGTTTCCCATGAAACACCTAAAATCATATATTAAGTTGTATGCAGTCATTATAAATTGATATAATTCTATCATAGCTATCATATCAAAATGTTGAGACTATTTCAATGTTATATGGAATGTTTTTAAAATCTTAAAACTATATCTTCTAAACAACCTGAACTATACTTCAGCGGGAGTAAAATTTCCTAAATTAAGTATAGTTTTAAATTTCTTTTTTATTATAAAAAATAGTTGGTATGATGGCAAATAAAATAAGTACTACAAATATAATCATGGTTTTCATAGAAAAAATGTCATTAATAGCATCACCTAATAGTGTGTATAGTATAGTCTTAGGTATAAAGCCCAATAATGTCCCTATAAAAAACTTCTCATAGGGCATTGCAACTAATCCAGCACCATAGCCTATAACATCTATAGGAATTACTGGAGTTACCCTCATGACAAATAAAGTTGTTATAATTTCTTCATCCCTCATGCTTTGTAGCCTTATTAAATACTTTGGTCCTACAATTTTAGAAAAAATATTTTGAAACTTGCTGCCTAACCAATAACAAAGGGTAGCTGCTATCATAATGCCTATAAGTGAAAACAAACTCCCAAAGAAGGTACCATAAATTAATCCCCCAGCAATAAAGATTAGTACATTGGGAAAAAACAAAAATGGCCTTATTGAAGCAATAAATATAAATATCAGTATACCAAAAATCCCAAATCCTTCTACTAATTGCTGTATTTGCTCAATACTCCAGTCTATTTTTAATAGCTTTTCATAGTCTAGGAATAATACACCAAGCACTACTATAGCTATTATAAAAATAGCTGTTCCTAACATTCTTTTTCTTCCCATTAATTATACATTTCCCTTCAGTATTAGCCAGTTTAATAACCTATATATTTTGCATAAATCCCCTTTGCCTCTTCTACTGTACTGGCATTTTTAATGATAGCCCTGCCGTCTCCAAATACTTTTATATCATACTTCTCCACCTTTAAACTCAACAGGAATGGATTTAATTTCACACTGATATTTGCATTTTTTAACCTTTTATACAAATTTTCAAGGTCTATATTGGTATTTTCAAAATCAATTTGAATACTATTGTTCCCACATATATGGACAGCCTCTGGTATTTTATTATTTAAATAAGCAAAGTCTCCCTTAACACAACAGGTACAATCTTCCTTCTTTTTTAATTCTATTTTTTCTATAACATTATCCCACAGATCTATATAGAGTAAATTTCTTTCTATCTCCTCTTTATTATTAGTTAAATATTTAATAGTTTCATTGGTTTGTATCATTGCTACTATTCCTGTTGTTGTATTTAATACCCCTGTAGTGTCGCATGTAGGCATGCTACCTGTTGGAGGAGGTGTTGGCATCATACACCTTAGGCAACCAGTCTCTTCTTCTGGAATAAATACCTTAACACTTCCTGAACTGCCTAATGCACCCCCATAAATCCAAGGAATTTTCTTGGCAAAGGCTACATCATTAATCAAATATCTGGTTTTAAAGTTATCGGTACAGTCTAAAATAATATCTATATTCTCCGCCATACCTTCAATAGTAACACTGTTTACATCTTTAATAATACTGTTAATTTCAATTTCAGAATTAATTTTTTTAAGTTTATTGGCAGCAGCCTTCACCTTTGGCATGTTGTTGTGTACATCTTCTTCATTAAATAAAACTTGACGATGGAGATTGCTAAGTTCTACAAAATCCCTATCTACTAACCTTATATAACCTACCCCTATCCTCGTTAAATTATTGGCCACCACAGTGCCTAGTGCTCCACAACCTACAACCAACACCTTGCTATTTTTTAATAACTCCTGTCCTTCTCTCCCAATTCCTTGGAAGTTCATTTGTTTTATATATCTTTCCTCCATAAACTTCACCCTTTACGTTGTTTAATTGTATGTTTCTATATTTTTTCTTGAAATCCTTGTTTTTATTTCAGAATATACTAATGCAATTTTTGTAATAAAATGATAAAATAATATACAAACTGTTGTATCTTGTCATTTTATCTTCGCCTACAATCCAGTGGAAGTGAAAATTCCCGCTGAATTAAGTCTCATTTTACCTGGAGGGTATTAACATGAAAAAATTATTGTACCTGCTTTGTATATTTTTATTATTTTCTTTTGCTATATATGCTTTTTTACCTTCTTATTTATCAGTATCCTATAACGATACGCCTGTAGAAATCACTATTCCTGAAGGTGCTTCCTTGAACTATGTGGCTCAACTGCTATATGATGCAGACGTTATAAAGAGTAGAACCTGGTTTAAATATAGATCTAAGGCGGAAGGGATTGATAGAAAAATTAGACCTGGCTCCTATGTATTAGATCCGGATATGTCTCTTGAAGAGATTTTTATCTTATTACAAAAAGGTGCGCCACAAGATCCTGTTATTCTAACAATACCTGAAGGATTTACCCTTTATCAAATAGCTGAGAGAGTAGAAGCTATTGGTTTTGGTACCAAGGAAGATTTTATATCCACCACTACCTCTTATTTTGAAGATAAAGACTATGATTTTGATACTAATAAATTATTCTATCCACTAGAGGGTTACTTGTATCCTGATACCTATTACTTTAATGAAAATCAAAGCCTTCTATCTATTGTAAACACTTTAGCTACAAAGATGCAGGATGTTTTTACTACAGAGTATAAAGAACGGGCGGAGGAAATGGGGTTAAGTGTTCATGAGGTCCTCACCATTGCTTCCTTAATAGAACGGGAAGCCTATAATAATAGTGAGAAAGCAACTATTAGCGGGGTTATTTTCAATAGATTGAACAGAGGTATGCCTCTCCAAATAGATGCTACTGTTATCTATGGTATAGGTAAAGGAAAAGAGCATATTAGCCGTGTTTTATATGTTCACCTAGAGGATCCTTCTCCTTTTAATACCTATAAAGTAAGGAGTATTCCTCCAGGGCCTATTGCGGCACCATCAAAAACATCCATTCATGCCACCCTTTACCCTGAGGACCATGATTATCTCTACTATGTCTTGGGTGCAGATGGTCATGTCTTTAGTAGGACCCATAGGGAGCATTTAGTTAATGTTGAGAATTACCGAAGATTAATGAATCAAAATTAAAAAATTGCCTTTATCCTTGTTTCTATAAATAGGGATAAAGGCAATTTTTTAATTTTTTTCAAACTATAAGTTTTCTATAGATACTACATCATAGCCTGCATCGTCTATAACTTCCGTCAATTTTTCTTGAGATAAATCTTCTGTAAGTTCAACTACTGCATTTTTACCCTGTAGGTCTACAACCACATTCTTAACCTCTGCTAAACCCTTTAGTGCCTTCTCTACGTGACCAACACAATGTCCACAGCTCATACCCTCAATGTTAATTTTCTTTTTCATAAATAATGACCTCCTAGATAATTTTTACTTAATACTAATTTATAAGTTTCTTTATTGTTTTCAAAATTTCATCTACAACTTCTTCCTCTCCCCTTTTAAGTTGTTCTACTACACAACTCTTAAAATGGGTCTCCAGTAAAATAAGTTCTATTGAGCTTAGTGCTGAACGAGAGGCTTCAAGTTGATTAATGACATCATCACAATAAGTTCCTTTTTCTATCATTTTTTTAATTCCTCTAATTTGTCCTTCTACTCTATTTAATCTAGATAAAAGTGCCTTCTGTGATTTAGCAGATTGATCCGTAGGTTGCTTATTGTTTTTCATTAAATCCTCCATACAAATCTCCTCCCTTCTATTAATTAATATACCATACCCCTCTAGTGTATGTAAAGTTTTTAAAGGACTATTTTATTTTATATAGAATGTATAGCAAATATTCATTTTATTCTAATATTAAGAATAACACTTGCCTTGATTTGTCCTTTGAAGACAATAGAATTTTAACAAAAACTAAAAAACACTTCACGGTTTATGTGAAGTGTTTTAGATATATCGCAACGACCTACTCTCCCAGGCAGTCACCCGCCAAGTACCATCAGCGCTGAAGGGCTTAACTACTGTGTTCGGTATGGGAACAGGTGTGACCCCTTCGCTATAGTCACGACATTTGAGAGTTTGTTCTC
>JAFIFG010000008.1 GCA_020832135.1 Clostridiaceae bacterium | reverse complement strand
CCAGGATCAAACTCTTAATTAAAAACTTTACTCATCAATCATCATAATTGAATCGGGCTCATGGCTTATTCTATACTGTTTAATTTTCAAAGACCTTTTTGTTTTCGCCGCCCTTAAGCGACTTAACTATCATATCATATCTTTTGTCTTGTGTCAACACTTACTTTGAAAATGTTTCTCAGTATCTTTCTGTGTTAACCCGTTGCCTCTTTGGGACAACGAAATATATCTTACCACGTTTCTGGTATTATGTCAACTACTTTTAAAAAAAAGTTTTCAACTGCCTTTTTCAAGGTGCTACCACCTTTCTTATGGCGACTTGTATTACTATAGCAAACTTCTTTATTAATGTCAATATATTATGTAGTGGTATATTATTCTACTTTCCATAATTCATATATAGTATTTTTCTAAAAGTTTTTTATTCTCTAAAGTACCAGCTACTGTTAATACAAGAGCTCCTATTGTCTTTACCCTGAATTCATATGCATAAGATGTTTTAGTTGACAATGCCACCACTTTTGTATAGTGTTTTACTTTCATCACTAGTTCTTGTAAGTAATACCAGGATTCTTCCCTTATTTTTATGCTGACTTGTTTTTTCTACCAAGTTTCATTATGTACCCTGTCTGGATTATATCTTTCTCTTACTTCTCTTTCTTCTACTGGATGTCCTACAGCAACTACCACCACTAGAATAATATGTTCCAGTAGATTGGTTAATTTCGACATATTTTCAACAAGTTCTTCCTTAGGGTATACACCACACCAACAGGTTCCAAGTCCTAAAGCCTCTCCTTGTAGAAGAATGTTTTGTACAGAAGCAGCAATATCCTGAACCCAAAATGCACCATCATACTTAACATTGCTAGTATCCGCACATACTACAATGGCTAATGGAGCTTCCTTCAACATTTGTGTATGGGGATGAAACTCTGTAATAGCATTTGGTCTTTATACTTTCTGATACTTCTTCTTGCAAATAGTTCTTTTATTTTGTATACACTCCTTCTTTAAAACCAATGAACCGTAGAGGCGATTCCTTTGATTGTTCTTATTTTTCTATTATATTACTGAATTTCTACATTAATTATGCCAGTAGTTGCCCCATTAATGTTGGGTCAAGGTTCCCGCCTGTAATGAAAATAGCTACATTTTTTCCTTCAAATAATTCTGGTCTAGACATAAGGGCTGCAACTCCCGTAGCGCTAGAAGGCTCGGCGACTATCTTTTCTTCGGTTAATAGCATGACAGTTGCTTGCCTAATGGGGGCTTCATCCACCACAATAATATCATCGATACATTGGGTTGCCATGTGATAGGGTATTTCCCCTACTCCACCTATCAGGGCATAGCTGTACTCTTTCTTTTTCTGGTTTCAGTATGCGTGACACAACAAATCGTCTCTCTTTGAACCACTTGTTTAGCTTTGTAAAGAGTTCTGTGGTTTCTCTATCCTCTTCTCCTTTAAGAAATAGAACCGATGAATCCATCACCTGTGATGCAAGCGTTGAGTAAACTTTGCATTTGATTAAATATTTGCATCCAAGAGACTCTATCATTTGAATGATCTCTTCATCAAAGTAGCCACTGTCCATTCGAAATAAAATTTCTAAGTCGTCTGTTTTTATGGTAGCAACAATTTCTTTAATCTTTTCAGCAGCACCATTTGCAGTATAGGTATTGCCACTTCTAACAAACCCAGTACCATATGCTTTTAGTTCATCGCAAAAGCAAACTGGATATTGTAGCATCGGTTTCCTAACTTTTTAGGATTGTATCCTTTGGTAACACCTTCTTGATGGCCTTCGACGTTTACAACACTGCTATCAATATCAATCGTGATGGATGTCAGTGATACTGTTTCGGGTTCTTTTACAGATATATCGAATTCATGAATGAGTGGGTCACTTTGTTGGAGTTTCAATCATTCGAGCTTGTCTATTCCTATAAAATGACCGCAGAGCATGGTCTTAACATGATTCAGTTTGATTTTTTTCACTGAGTCACTGTCAAATACCAGATCGTTTTCAATCATTTCGAAAAGTCCATTGGATTTAGCATTCTCTAGCAGAAGAAAAAGACCTACATTTGATGTTAGATTCTTAGCCTTTAAATCAATTTTATTAATCATAGACCATTTCTCCTTCGTATAGTATCCGTTACTTATTTTTACCCAACACACAAGTCAAAAAACATAAATTTTGGTCTTTTGAAATCGTTATTTCCTTTCACCCATTGGGCGAAAGCGTCAGATGGACATAATTATTGTGAATACTTATCTAAAGGACTATTTGATAATCTATACGTAGAATCTAGGTAATATTTTATTTGTCTCAATCATCAAATGTTGAGAGGTTGACTTACTATTTCATCCCTCTTAGGTCTATTTCGTACCTTTCCTTGTTCATCCAAATCCTTTAAAGCATCTTTTAGCATTTTATTTACCAATGAAGATTCACTCCCACGTTATTATTTTGATAATGTCTCAAATTTTTTAACTATCTCTTTTTCCATATTGTAACTAACACTCATAAACTCAGGTTTTTTTCTCTTGTTTCCATAATTTACTATAGTTTTGCAAAATAACAACTTTATTAAAATAGCTATTAGCCTATTATGAAGCAATAGTAAGTATGGCATCTTTGACGGATATATTTTTCTCTATTTCTTGATCTAATACGGTTTTGGAGAAAACAAGTTTTTCCAAGGAATATCTTTTTAAGCAAATGTGTAGTCTATTAAAACTAAGTTCAGATGTCTATGGGGTATCCCCTTGGTAATCTTGTATCTGTATCTAGCTACTACTTGAATATTTAAACAACGTTATCTTTCCTACACTATAGGCTACGGCTACGAGGTGTAAGAACCTAAAAGTAGGCAATAAAGAGTGATGTTGATAATCACCTAAACCTAGGTACTGTTTCATATCTTTAATAGCTACTTCTATAGAGAATCGCGCACCATAGATTTCAATAACTTCTGATGGAGTCAATGTTACATCTGTACTAATAACAGCAGTTGCTTTACTGCCAATTTTAGTGATGACTACTCGCACTTTACAGTTAAGATCAAGTACCCATAAATCTTTTACTACAACATCAATATTTCTAATTTCACCATATAAGTGTACAGAAATGGATTCTATAGATTCAGTTTTAAAAACATTAATGATTTTAACCTTTTGCCCCTTTTTTCTTGGACGACCACACTTCTTTTTTTCTGGTTTTTCAGGATCTAAAAAACCAACCGCATTCGTCTTTAATTTTGTGACAACATGAATAGGATTTTCTCTGCCTAAAAGCAGTCCCATTGATTCTTAGCTAAAAAGCGTTCCCAACTAACAAGGTTCTTTTTATAGAAGAAACAGTATCTATGGATATTCCTAGTGGTCTTTCTACCTTCTGTAACTAGTAGACACCAGATAAAGGTAACAAAATATTTATAATTAGGTATTGACAACAATTCCTTTGGAAATAATAGCAACTGAAGTACTTCTAGAGGAATATAAATGTACACAATTATCACTCCTTATGCCAGGGGTGACGGTGGTATTGTGTCTATATATTCCTCTTATATTTTGAAAATTATTACATCAGTTTTTGGTAGTTATTTTAAAAGTGCAAAACTACAGTAATTTATACCTCCTATAATTAATATGTGCTTTTGATTCTATCATTATTCTGGCTAGATCTACTCTTCGTTGCCTGGATATTTATTAAAAGTATATTATACTTTATTATAAAGCTCATAGCTTTTTTTATTCAATTATTCTTCTTTAGCTTTAATAAAATAAAATTCCACCCATTGATTCTATAAACAAATCAAAAACGAAAAAAATCCCCTAACGGGGACTCTCAGCTGAATGACTAAAGCCATTCAGTGTTTTATTTCTCTAGTTCTTCTTCCAAAACTCTATCATTCCTGCCGTCTCATCTACTATAAAGTCTGGTACATATTCTTCATATCCACATTTACAACAGTGATATTTGTACATTGTGTCTTTCGTGTCCCCATCGAAGGGTATTATTTCCTCCCAGTCTAGTTCCTTTTCCATCTGGTACTACCTCCTTCTTCTTTGCAATTTTTACATGCTAAAGGATTGAGCTGTATATGTTGCATTATTTTCCTATGTACTCTAATACACCTACTGTTATTCTTTTTTGCTCTTCTGTGTCATGATCTATGTACCAAAAGGTTACTTCTTCCCCATCATAGGCTTCTATTCTATACTCTGCTATTGCTGCTCTTCCTAAATATCTCCCTATATATTTAGTTGCAAATGTATGTAGTACTGCTATTACTCCTACTTCATATTTTTTACTTTTGTGTTTTTTATACCAATAATCTATTGTTCAATATACTCCATCCATTAGTTCTTTTAACAACTTTCTATTCCTGTAAAAGTATATTCTTAATTCTTCTGGTATTGTAAATACACTGTGCCTATGGGTTACTTTTAACATCAGTTGCTGTTGCCTTTCTACCCATTTTAATGTGTACAATCTTCCGGATCTAGTAAAAAATTTGCTTTTACATGTGAATCTTTTTTTCTTATTCTCTCCACACTCTAGGCATATGTATTCTGCATATCCCACCTCTATATCTCCACAACTAAGGGATTTTTCTACTGTTGTTATGATATGCTCTCTCATTTCTTTGACCATGCGTCCATTATATTCTTTTTTAAACCTTGGTCAATTCTTTTGTAATATTGTTTTAATTGCTATCTTTTCTTTCATATCCTTAACCCTGTTTTTCTTGTTTTTTCAATTATTGATCAGAGTTATCCACAATATTCCATTTTTATAAATTCCTATAAAGTAAAGTAAAAAAAATACTTCACAGATTATGTGAAGTATCTTTAGATATATCGCAACGACCTACTCTCCCAGGCAGTCACCCGCCAAGTACCATCAGCGCTGAAGGGCTTAACTACTGTGTTCGGTATGGGAACAGGTGTGACCCCTTCGCTATAGTCACGACATTTGAGAGTTTGTTCTC
>JAFIFG010000006.1 GCA_020832135.1 Clostridiaceae bacterium | reverse complement strand
TTTTTTTCTTCTTTCTAAGCATCTTTCCTTTGTAAGACTTTGACATTTAGGACAGTGTCTATTGCGGCAGGAGTTGTATGAAATTCTCATATGCTCACAGTCTTCACATATATCTACATGACCTCCTAGCTCGGCTGTACGGCAGGCTTGTATTGCATTCATAACTTTTAATTCTATTAAAGATAGTTTTCTGCTTTGTCTGTACACTTCACCATATTGATTTAATATATCTGCCATTTCAATCATCTTAAAAATCCACCATTGAGTCAAATGGGCTTCTAACCTGTAGAATATCTTTTCTACTGATATGGACATATACACTTGTCGTTTTGAGACTGGTATGTCCCATAAGCTGTTGGATATGATAAATGCTAGTTCCTGCCTCCACAAGGTGGGTAGCAAAGCTGTGCCTTTTATGGAGAGCTCTCCATAATAGACACACCCATGCTACGATGCTTCTAGAGGCCGGAGCGAATATTAACGAGATTCAAGAATGATTGGGTCATAGTAAACTTGCCACCACGATGGACACTTACTCCCATATTACCAGCAAACTAAAACAGGATAGTGTAGATCGTTTTGAAAGCATGATAAAGTAATTTTGCCACCCACTTAGAAAAAGCGGTGGCAAATGGGTGGCAAGGTGGCAAGTTTTAAGATATTCAAACTCTGAAACCCTTATAAATCCTAGATAGTTTAGCGATGGTTTCAACATGGGTTTTGATAGAAATATGATAATATTTCGCAGAAAAAATAGGGAGTCCCCCCTCATCTTTCCTCTCTTTGAAATCAAGGAATCTTTCAATATAAAAGAATGTACATAAGGTAAAACCAACACGACTGCCCTGCCATGGTGATAATTATGTCAATGACCAGAAATACAACAAATTTTTATTGCTATAACTTAAGTAATCATCATAGACAATCTTTATAATATACAACCGATGCACTTCATTTTCCATTTTAACTTACAAACATAGAAAAAATGAAATTGTCGTTAATCTCCAAGGCTTTTGGCACTATTGGAGTTCAACGACAATTATATATATATCCCTATGAAGATACTACTTAGAATGATTAAGGGGTTTCTTTTTCATCAATTGCAATTTTTTTAACTTGTAAATCATTCTCACGTAGTAGTTTGGTGAGCTCCTCCATGAAGATACCTGCTCCTTGTTTTTCAGTAAGTAATTTTTTTTGTTTTTCTGCAGTTTCCACCATGCCCCCGGTATATCCATGACTATGATAATTCACTCCACAACTAGGACTACCGTCAATCCCCACAATTTCTTGAATCTCATACCCTTTTCTTTTGTAGTCTACTAGTTGCTCTACAATATCTATTAGTATTCCCCTACAATGCTTTCGGTACTTTGGTGTATCATACTGATTCTTAGACATTCCCCATCTATTAATTCCTAGATAGGTCATTTCTGGACATGGTAATTGGATTATTCCAATATCTTGTTCAATATACTTGCAAATGGTTTGCTTATGTGCTCCTTTATAGAGAGCTAACCCATCAACCTTTGAATTTACGTTTAACAAGCAGTGTGCTAAGAGTACCATTTTTTTACTTCTTTGCATCTCCTTCACCTTCCCATTTTTGGCTTGGTTAAACTTTATTTGTTATATTTTTCAAGTGCTTTTTCTATAAAAGACATATCATATACCTCATCGTAAGGAATGTATCTATTAATAATACCTTCCTCTAAACAAAATTCTACGATCGTCTCATGACCCTCTTCCGTAATAAATCCATCTTTAGAAACAGATGGTCTTAAATAACTAATTTGTTCAGCTGTAACGGCTCTTCCTCCAAATAATGGTGTTGCCTTCGCAGCAACATCTGCATCACTATTTTCATCCATCCATATCATGGCTCTCACAATCGCATTGGTAAATTGTTGAACTGTTTCAGGATTCTCTTCTACAAACTCTTTTGTAGCTGTAATGATAGAAGATTCATACCTAGAAGTTCCATAAATTTCTTGATGTTGATTAGCATCAGAGACATCAACTAGAATGTTTGCTCCTATCTCAGCAGCTTCATTTTTTGCCGTCGAGCGAAGGTAGCTTGCTGCAATATGTCCATTCTCTAAAGCTCCTAATGATGCTCCATACTCCATTTGAGCCCACTGAACATCACTTTCTTTCATCCCATTTTTTTCTAAAATGGCTATAGCAAAAGAGTGAGGAGCAGACCCTGGCATGCCGGCAAAAATTGTCTCTCCCTTTAGCTGAGATATATCAGTGATTTCTGGTGCACCGATTAGCATGTAAGGTTTATTTGTAAGTGTTGACAAAATTATTTTGGATTCAAGTCCAGCTGTTGTTTGGGCTCTAAATACAGGCTCTGTACTAAGCATTGTAAAGTCGGAACTACCAGCATGCATGGCCTGAAAAGCCACTGGACCATCCTTTGTGGTAACAAACTCAACTTCTAAACCTTCTTCTTCATAGTATCCTAGGGTTTCAGCTAAATAAGCTGGCATCCAAAACTCACTGCGCAATTCTGCCACCACAACTTTTGTTAATTCCTCATTACTAGATGCTTCTCCTGCTTCATTACATGCCACTAAAAAAAACATAGACATCATTAATAAAGTAATAATAGCTACTATTCTCTTTTTCATTGTTTCATCTCCTCGTATAAGTTTATAATATTATTTAAAAACATTTTAATAAATTATTAAAACGTTTCACCATAATCTGTGGGAGGTCGCCACTTTAATAAGACTCTCTCAACATTCTTCAAAATCATATTAAATATAACACCTATAAAAAACAGTATTAATATGCATGTCATAACTCGATCAACCTGAAAAAATGAAGTTGAATAGGATATCATCCATCCCAACCCAGCACTTGCTCCCATATATTCTCCTACAATCGCTCCAATTAACGATGCACCTAACCCTCCACGTATCCCAGCTAATATCCAAGGGGTACAGGCAGGTAAAATAACTTTTAATACAATTTGTGTCTGTGATGCACCCATTAACCTTACTGAGGTAATGATATTCCGATCAACGTCTTTAATGCCACCATATGTGTTAAAAAAAACTAAAAAGAATACCAACATGCTAGACATTATGATTTTAGACTCTATCCCTAACCCAAACCATAAAACAAAAATAGGTGCTAAGGCTAGTTTAGGTATACCATATAAACCGGTAATAATAGGCTCGAAAATTTTAGCAAGAATATTAGATAGTCCTAATATAAACCCTACGATTATGCCTAGAATAGACCCTATGAATAACCCCCATAGTGCCTCTTGTACAGTAATACTTGTATGTTTAATCAAATCTCCACTTTTATAAAACTCTAAAAGATCTTGAAATATTCGACTTGGTTGGCTGGTATAGAAAGGATTTAGTATACCTAAAAGTACAAAAGCCTC
The DNA here is from genome assembly GCA_020832135.1 of Clostridiaceae bacterium. GTDB lineage: Bacteria > Bacillota > Clostridia > Peptostreptococcales > Natronincolaceae > JAFIFG01. Next base: position 12,236 of record JAFIFG010000006.1, on the reverse strand, counting down.
CCATAAGGCTAACAGTACAAAAAATGCAGTCACTCTAATCATTACATCTTTTGTGTTATTATATAATTTATTTGTATTATCTTTCATCAAGTCACCTACATTTCCACTTCGTTTTTTAAGTCTTCCCAAATTGATTTGTGCAATTGAATAAATTCAGGGTTAAAACGTAATTCTTCTGGAGATCGAGGACGTGCCAAATCAATATTATATTCATATTTAATCGTTGTAGGTCTTTTTGTAAGAATTATAACCCTGTCTGATAATGTAATGGCTTCTGTTAAGTCATGTGTTATGAAAATGATAGTTTGTTTAGTAGTCTGCCATAAATTTAATATGTATCTTTGTAGCATTTCACGTGTAAATACATCAAGAGATGCAAAGGGTTCATCCATAAATATAATTTCCGGTTCAACTGCCAAGACTTTGATGATATCTACTCTTTTTCTCATTCCCCCTGATAATTGGTAGGGGTATGAATTTTCAAAACCTTCTAAATCTGCTTGACGAATTAGCTCTAGTGCTCTTTTTCGCCGACTTTTTTCTGGAACCTTTCGAATCTCCATTCCTAGCTCAACATTTGATAGTACGGTTCTCCATGGCAGTAATGAATCCGATTGAGAAATATATCCTATACGAGGTGTTATCTTATTGAGTACTTTCCCATCTAAAAGTATATTTCCACTATTGGGTTTTAATAGCCCAGACATTAAGTTTAAAATCGTGCTTTTGCCACACCCACTGGGACCTACAATTGAAATAAATTCTTTTTCTTTAACCGAAAAGCTAATGTTATCAATGACATCTACATACTCACCATCATTTCCAATAAATGAATGTTTTAGATTTTTAACAATAAATTTCTTTTGATCTGTTTTTGTGGCTAAAGATTTTATACTGTTATCCAACACGTTGTAATTCCTCCTTGTAGCTCTCAGGATTATACTAATGATCCTATTTGCATTTTAGAGTATTTAATTTATAAGAAACCATCTCATCTAAATTTTGAATTATTTCTATAAAATTTTTAATTCTACTTAAAGTTATTATTTATGTTAAATGCATATTAATTACTTAGCATTATTAGTCTATAATATCAACTAGTTGCTGTCTAATTAATTTATTCTATATATTATATATAACCTATATAAATTTTCTATTGTTGTTGATTTATTAAAAAAGCTATGTTAGAATTTTATCTTTGTCGAATATGTACTAACTAAATATTGTTATTGAGTTATTTAAATAAAACTAAAAAAAGACACTTCATAAGTGCCTTCTAATATCAGTATTAATTTCATTTATCATGCAGTCTTCCGTCCCCTTGTTTCTTGTTTCTTGTTTCTCGTTGGGCACACACAGAAATTTTTCTATGAAGGTATTCATTTCTTATGTTGATAAAACCCTAAAATCTTTCATGCTTTCTCCAAGAATATAGTGTGAAAACCACATCAACTTTTTTGCTTGTTTTTTATATATGTAAAAAAACCAAGGGCAGTTCCCCTCGGTTAAGTAAAAGTCATTTTTAAGGAAACCTTTTTAAGTCACTTCTTTTAAAGGTCCATTCAGGAGTAAAGATAGTCTCTTCCTCAAGGTTTAAGGAGTACCATGGAGTCAAATCCCTATCCATGGAATTTACTAATATCTGTGTTTCTTGAGCTGGCATGTAACTTTGAGCTAGTAAAAATAATTTTTCTCCTGTAGATTCATTTACTGCCATATCCACAACAACTACTGCGTGACCAGGACTACCCCCTTGAATGAATACATCTCCGATCTCCATTTCACTTAAATCAACTGAGATCAATTCTTTCTCTAATGAAATGGTGCCGGCATAGGCAAAAATAATATCCATATAACGCCTAAAGTCTTGATATGTATTAGAAGGTTCCGTTCTTTTTACCCAAAAACTTTGATTTCCTTCCACAACAATGCGATAGCCTTCCATCCATTTACTATAATCTACCCTAAATCCATTGGTAAAATTGAAGTGTATCTTATCATAGGCACCGAGTTCGTACAAATACTCTCCTCTAAGACGCATAATCGCATCCGCACACTGCTGTAGATCCCTATCACCTATTTCCATATCCACTACTGCCATGTAGATATTTCTTTTATTTTTCTCAGCACCATTATAATAAAGTGCTGGAGAACCATGGGGCTTTAAGGGAAGAGTTCTTAAATATTCAGCATAAGATCCCTCTGCTACGGTAACCCGTTGAAAATCTAGGGGTGGTAATATCCTTGTCTCAATGATTCCCCCCTCCTCTTCAACAAGGGACTGCATAGGTAATTGTGTTTCTAGGATTTCATCTGCCTTTATTTCTTGATCTTCAGTATTGGGTACTTCCCCTTGGAGCTGAACATTGGTACAGGCTAGTAGTTGTGTAGCCAGTATAGAAACCATCAAACACTTTAAAGTAATATTCAATATTTTTTTCATATTCCACCTCTTTTCTTTGCTTTTGCTTGTATTTTTCAGTTAATTCACCCCACAATCTAAGTATTAACTTTCATACTCTGGCATTCCATGGCGGATACAACCAAACATATAACAATTCCCCATTATTCGAGGATAGAAGTCTATCGAAGGACGATGACCTTCTTTTACCTTCTGGAATAAATCCTTATATTCTTCTATATGCTGGGCATAATCCTCGATATGTTGTTGCTGTTCCTCATGAGTATAATAATCATCCTCCACAATCTCCTCCATTAACTTTTGGGTATCCAAGATTACCTTTTTAAGCAATACTTCTGCCTCCTGCAACTTTCCGCATTGGATCAGGGAATATTGATATTGACTAATCCATCCAGGGGAAATTCTGAGTTGGGATTCATCTTTATGGCCCTTTCCAACAATTCTGCAGCTTTCTGATAATCATCATACTCAATTTGATAAAAGTATGCAAAGTTATTTAACGTCTGAACATTAGGGCTAACAGCAACAGTCCTTTGAAACATCTCTAGAGCTAAGTCTGAATCATTTAATTCCAAGGCTATAATACCACACCAATTTATTAGACTTATATCTTTAGGGTTTCTTTTTATCTTTTTCTTAAGCTTATAAACCAATCTCTTGGCTATTTTCCTATACATATACCAGTCATCAGGATATTTTCTTACTCTTTTTTTAAATTTTTTTATATAGGTTTCTAATTTCATAAAATCCCTGCTCCTCTATATTTTTTTAGTGTCTCAGAGATATAATATAATGCCTAGTCCTACCAGACCAAAGACAAACCCTATCCCTTGGTTTATGCTGGATATCCACTGACGTATTCCTGCAAATATAAACATTATTATAAAATACTTCAACCATTTTCTCATCTATTTTCTCCCTTCTGAAACTAATCCTCAAATAACCTTCGCACCTTCTCTACATGATCTGGATAATATTCATTACCCCATTTATCTAAATTAAACCTATCAATCACTTTTTTGATGCCTAACTCCTTTACTCGATGGTCAATGATCAGAAGATCATCATAAGAATCATAGGAATGGGAATTGATGCTGGTAGAAGGATTTAAGTTAATGATGGTTTTATCTTTAAATTCAATAGCATAGTAATAATCATAATCACGCCTTTTTTCCTTGATCCCCACCCGAACTTCTTCTATATTTTCCCACCTATAGATTTGTCCCCTTGGATTGAAAAATCTATGTTGTACAATGGTGTCTTGGTACAAGATGCTGTAGTCAGTGAAGCTATAATATCCCAGGAGTAAGGATGCAGCAAGGGTGAGGGAAAATGCCCTTCTTTTATGTTTACCAAGAAAATGCCACAAAGCTACATAAACACGAGTTTTAAATCGAAACTGGATATATACGGCTTTAAAAAATAAGCTAAGATCTTTGGGGTTAAAATCAGCCTCTTCAAACTGTAATTCTACTTTTTCTGTAGGAGTTATGAATTTGATACCAAGAAGCCCTATTACTAGTAGAACAAAGGCTATAATAGCAAAAACATAATTCCTGCCGGGAATAATATAGGCAATAAAATCACTTCTCTCAAATAAATGATTGGCTCCTGCTATTATGTTGTGCAATAATGTAAATCCTAGTAAAGATACTAAAACTCCCACTATAATACCAATAATCATTAACACATACACCAATATTCCTTTTATTGCCCCTGATATTTTTTTCATTGATCAATTCTCCATTCTTTCCTCAGTCTTAACCTTTGGACTTCATCGTCTTCTATACTCCATGTAGGCTTCAATGTCTCCCATAAACCTGCTCTTCATGATGAAGATAATTGGTATGCCTAGACTTATTAATGCCCCTGGAATAAGGAATATGAGGTAATTAAAGCCATGTATCCATGGGCTGAAATCATATAAAAGATTTAATAAAATCGAAATAATAAAAAATAGTAAAGCAAATATTATTACTTGAACAAAAGCATAGACTTTTCTATTTCCTTTATAAAAAAGATATAGTATTAAAAATCCAAATCCTGTTCTAGCTGCATCTAGTATAGATGTCCTCTCTCTGAGAAAAATATATCGTCTATAAGTCCTTGAATATATAGCAAGCTAAATACTAGAACAACGATCATTGTATTTCTTTTACCTTTATTTAATGCTGCCTTTTTGTTTCCTTTATAAAATAAATATAATACCAAAGACAGTGCCCCACATATAGCAACGAATATAGGTATCTCTCTAATAGAAAAGAATTCACTTGAGAGGAATCCATCGATTACCAATACAGCCATATAAGTCATATAAATACAAGATAAAATTACGATAACAATAGCAGCTTTTTTCCCTCTATTGACTTCAGTTTCATCGAAGTTGTTCATTGTATATTTGTCCTCAGTTTTATCAAATTCACCTATCAACGTCTTCCAAGCTTTAACTGGTAAAGAATATCCCTAAAAATATAAAGACATACAAAAATATAAGCTTAATGGAGTGAAATCCTAATACGAAGGTTAAAACCAAAGCTATTGTATTGTCTTTGAAAGTTAAATATAACATGATCAGGGAAATACCTGTCCGGGCAGCAAAAAAACTATAGGTTTTATAAAAAGAGTATGGATCAGGAAACAAAAAAGAAAAAATGATGATTTCACATATAAAGGGTACGAGAAAAAAGATAGTAAGTTCTCTATAATTCTCATTCTTCCAAAATAATTTCATGTCTTTTTTGATGTTGTGCATAGATACTCTCCTTAATCTACTGACAGTTGGTTTATAAAAATTTTGCACCTAGGCACAAAATCAACCTTCATGACCCCATAGGGACAGGTGATCATGATTCTTTTCTCTTCCTTCCTATCGGCTAGAATTTCTATGGTTTCAATATTCTTTAAGTCCAATAGCCCCAGTAGTTCATTGGTGTCACTATTAAAAACCTCTAGCTTCAATTCACTGTAGGAGGGTACCATGGTTACAATAAACTTTTCATGATTACCATTGGTAAATTTGTATTTCACCTGGTTGTAATAATAGGGTACATCTCCATCCAATAACTGTGGTTCCACCTGAAAGAAGGATAGCCATGGGATTTCATTAGGAATTTTCAATTGATTCACTCCAATTTTTAAATTTTACTCCGTGTAGGTGACTGCTATCCTATAGTTTCTCCTCTCAATCATGATGTTCCAGTTCCATTGTTTTTTCACGAATTTCCCTCAAACTTTCCTGATCTCTTTTAATTGCTCTTATAGTAATATTATAGGAAGATAAGTCCCTTATAGATAGTGACTATATTTTCAATAAAATCCTCTTGGAAATATGATAGAAATTTCTCCCCCCTCTAAAGTAAAACTCCCCTAAACCGTAGTCTAGGGGAACATAAATTTCACTTCATTTTCACTTAAAAACCTTCTAAGCCACTGATACCAAATCATTCTCTCTCTATCAGCACAACACACTCCACATGGGTTTTGATAGAAAGATGATAATATTTCACAGAATATATAAGAGTTTACCCTCTCTGGGTTTTAAGGGGGAATTTGTATTTTAAGTAAATTGTATACATTTAATTACCAATCTTCTCCCACTAATCGATCCAGTCCGTCTCCTGAAACTAACATTTCTAGATTATCAAGAATTCTACTTTCATCCCAATTCCACCATTGCAACTTTAGCAAAAAATCTATCTTTTCATCACTAAAACGTTTTTTAATAAATTTTGCTGGATTTCCCCCATATATTGAATATGGTTCAACACTTTTTACTACAGTTGAGTTGGCAGCAATAATGGCACCATCACCTACTTTAACCCCCGGCATAAGAGTAACATTTTGACCTATCCATACATCATTGCCAACTACAGTATCACCCTTAAATGGTAACTCTTCTATTGTTGGAGTCACCTTTTCCCAACCGCCTCCAAAGATATTAAAGGGGTAGGTTGTTATTCCATCCATCCTATGATTTGCTCCATTCATAATGAACTTAACGCCTTCTGCTATTGCACAGAATTTACCTATGATTAGCTTATCTCCTAGAAATTCATAATGATGCTCTATATTATCATAAAATTTTTCAGGAGACTTTTTATTATCACTATAATAAGTGTAATCTCCAATCTCAACATTAGGTCTTTTAGGTAGATTACTTATAAAGCAAATAGTTTTTATATTTTCATTTGGATATAACTTTTTCTTATCTGGTCCTGTCATATAATCTTTCCCCTTTCAAGCTTTTTATCCAATTCTAAATTCTGTTTCATATTTTTATTTGAAAAAATCTGAAACGATTTTGTATCTAATAAATCAATTGACCTATCTTATTAGATTCCTCAGCAAACCAGATGCCTCCGTCTTGTGCAAGTACAATACCATGGGGTTCTGAATTAGGTGTAGGGATTTTATATTCAGTAATTTTTCCACAAAGTGTGATACGCACAACTTGATTTGCCCCCCACTCTGTAAACCAAAGGTCTCCATCTTTGCCATGTGTAATTGCATGTGGTTTAGCATTTTCTGTAGGTATTGGATATTCCGTAATTTCTCCTGCTGTTGTAATTCTGCCTATCTTATTTCCGCTAATTTTTACAAACCAGAGTGCACCATCTGTTCCTTTGGTTATTCCTACCGGCCCAGATGCTGGGGTGGGTATAGGGTATTCTGTTATCTCTCCTGAAGTAGAAACCCTTCCTATTTTATTGACTTAATTTTCTGTGAACCAAAGAGCACCATCCGGTCCTGCTACAATCATTGAAGGAAAGGACGCTTTTTCAGGCAAATCATATTCAATTATCTTCCCATCAGTATCTAGTCTACCTATTTTATTTCCTGTAATCTCTGTAAACCAAACTGCTCCATCAGAACCTAACGCAATCCCAAAGGGACCTGAATTTGACACTGGAAGATTATATTCAGTAACTTCACCTTCTAATGTAATCTTACCAATTTAATTAGCCTTATATTCTGTAAACCATAGTTCTTTTCCTACACCAGGTACAATTATTGAAAGTCCTGCATCTAGAGTTGGTATTGAATACTCAGTTATTTCTCCATCCTCTGTAATTTTTCCTATCCTATTCCCTTGATTTTCAGTAAGCCATACTTCTTGATCAGGACCTAAAGTCATTCCATAAGGTCCTGATTTAGGTGATATCAAACTGTATTCATTTATTTTTACATTCATAATATTAATCACTCCTTTAAAATATTTATACAAAAACAAAAAAACTTCCCAGTTTAAAAGCTTTGGAAGGTTTATAAGCACCACAATATAAATTAGGTTATCACAAAGAAAGGTTTTTCAAACAAAAACAACTAGAATTTCTTTATGAGTATAACTAAAACGACACTATCATAATCCTATCCAAAACTTTTGTAGCAGTTTCTGGTAATTTAAATAGACATCTTGTATACAAATAACTAAAGATGTTCTAACTTTACCAATACTACTTTATTGTTTTATAATGGATAAGATTATTTGATCATTTTAGCTAATCACCTCCGAATAATTTTAACTAGATTATAGCATTGCTAATATTTCATGTCAATGACTCACTTTTAAATACACCTTATCGTACTGTAATCTATATCTATATTTACTTTGTTGAAATCCTAGTATAGATCCTATCATTAGGGAGTTTACATTTCTTCTAGCAAAGGTCCTACTTTTAAATTACAGATAATTATTTCGACACGAATTACTAACTTTTCTCAGGATACTTATTCTGCCAAATTCCTTCCCCCTGTAAAATCAAATCCCCTAAACACTCGTCTAGGGGAACATATTTACACTATCAATTTTCATCCAAAATCTTCTAAACTACTGATATCAACCTATTCCTTCTCTATCAAGACAACACACTCAACGTGTGTGGAGACAGTAAAAAGGATATAACAAGCTATATTTGTTGTAGTGTTTTCAATGTATCTTCCAAATAATCAACTGCTTATAATATCAATAATAATTTTATGAAAAGCTAAATACAATATCTTGACCTTGATTTAACCTTTCTTTGTATACTTCTTCATATTCGAAACATTTATATTGTACAAAAGTATCTATAGATTCAACCGTTACAATTGCATTACTTTGAAAATTATATATTATCTTAACATTTAAATCATTTAATTTAGATATGCTGTAAATATCTTCACCTAAAACAGCCTCTTCTAATAAATTTTTAATCTTATTATGTTCCTCCCAAATCTCTGTAGATTTCTTGTTTTTCAATGTATCATAAACTTTCTTATACTGCTCTTCCTTAGTTTTTACATAAGCATGATCATATAGTTTTAGTATACTATCCTTTCTAAATCCATAAGTACTATTATTTTCATTTATGCCGTACCTTTTCACTATATCACTCAACATATATACTCCCAAATAACTATTTTCTATTACATCTGCAATTCCAGATTTATTTAATTCACCGTAGTGAAATATATATACATACCCTTCTTGTAAATAATTTTTATCAAATAGTGTGTTTTGATATTCACTGCAATTATATATGTTTATTATATATTTGTATTCTTTGCTTTTTAAATACTCAAGTACAGCACGACTCAATAATCCAAATCCATCTTTTGAAAAAACAAGTTTTATATTAGAAATACTGCCATTAGAAAATTTGTTTGTTTTTATAGAATTACTATGACATACTTTTTCTCTAAGTAGGTTTAGTTCTGCAAATGAATCTTTATATAGCTGATTTATAAGCTCTTTTCTAAAGCATGAGATATCATCTACCGATTTCCTAGATAAATCTATTTTCAATTTATTATCTCTATCAATAATTATTAGCGCTGGATTATTTATTATATATTTACTGTCTAATTTGTATTTATTTGGTATTAAAATCCCATTGCAAATTATTTGTCCATTTACATCATATTCATTATATGTAATTGATTCATCAGATTTTACATTCTTATAAATAGTATATAGATATTCAATTTGAAAATTCGATTTAGAAATACTTAATTTTCTCCAATCATAGTTTTCTTTTCTAACAGATGGCACTACTTTATTCATTACTTCTATTTTTACTTCTTCAGTTAAAAACCACTCTTTTAATCTTAGTTTTTTAATTAGTTGACTATCATTTAATTCCGCTAAACTCTTTTTTAACCTTATTTTTATTTCTGTGCCGCAATCTTTTTCAGTATCTTTTATTTTACTAATATTAATTATATCTGACGTATCTTCATTATATTCATATGCAGTAAATGTTAGAAACTCCTTGCTATTAATATGCTTTGTTTTTACATGTATTTTATTACCTAATAAAAAACTAGCTAAAACACCTACTCCAAACTTACCAGTATAAATATTATTTAATGATTTTTTTGTAGATTCTCCAATAACAAGAAACTTATCTGTCAATATGCTTTCATTCATACCAATTCCATTATCTTTTATAACCAAATATATATCTTTCTCTCTAATAATATAAATTTCTATCTTCGCTTTAGATTTATAATCTTTGTTTGGATCTCTTAATATTCTTTCTTTGCATGCATCAGCAGCATTTTGTATCAATTCTCGAGCTCCGAATTCTGGCTTATCTCCGTAAAGTGGTTCAATTAATGATGGAATAATTGAAGGAGATACATTAAATTTCACTTCTTTGTCAACAAAATTCAAATCTTCTGAAGGTTCAACGCAAACATTATTAAATTTTAAAAAATTACCATATGATTTGACACAATATAAAAAAACTGATACCTTCTTCTCTAAATCATCTGCATTCTTTTTTAGTGCTCTATACTCTATCGCAGATGAAATTTTTTCACTTAAAAACTCAAATTTTAAGGTTGCTGACCTAACTTTTGCAATAATTTTATCTTCACCTTTTATTTGTAAACATTCATCCTCTTCTATCCTTTGTACTTTATTAAACAATAATGCTATATTTAAAATACAAGAAATAATAGACTTATAACCATCATCCAATCTATTTGATGGTACTAATTCGTCTATACGTTTCTCACTAACAACATCGCTAGCTAGTTTAGCAAGTTCGTTATATTTAGAATCAATATCAATACTTCCAAGTCTCATCTTTAACATATCTTTATTTATAATTTGCATTATTATATCATAATAGCACTTTAGATCTTCATTTATTTGAATTTCCCTTTTAAAGTAATAATCTAACATATCATCATAATAATGATTTTCATATTTACCACAATTTATTATACTATTACCATTTCCGCTTACCCTCTGATCCTTAATATTATACGTTGACAATGGGCTTCCCTCACCTTCGCATCAAACATTAAAAATTTGTAACGTTACCATTTATTATTTTCCCACCATTAATAGCAGTTTGATTACCATGTATATAATTTGTTGCCGACTGATTTAAGTTATGTCCTCCCTTCTGTTCAAATTGATGTTTATTTTCTTTTAACCATTCTGTAAAAAAATCTATAAAATCATTGCTATTATTTTCTCTTGTACATTTTTCATATATGCTTCCAACATCTTTAAGTGGATTTTCAGTATTATAAACTTCTTTTTTTGTTAAATCCTTCAAAAAATCTTGAATATGATCTTCCGACTTGAAAAATTGTGAGTTTTGAAATCTATTTTTAAAACTATTCAAAACTCCTAAGCCTACACCTTTTGTAAAATCCCAAGCTGCTCCAGTAGTAATACTCCCTAAAACAGATTGCAAAACTGCTTCTAACACTGTCTTCATTATAATTATCCCCTTTCAATTCTTCTAATCCCTTAACTTATACTATTTTAAAGTTTCTTATGATAAATGATAATCACTAATATTTAAATATTCAATAATACATCATCCATAGTTAATGTCTTATTATCACTTCGATATTTCATTACAAATTCCTTCTAATTTCTACATTATTTCCTCCACCCTAACCCCACTCTTTAAAACAAAAACAAAATGCCTTGGTTCAAGAATCTCAATCTTCTCAACCAAGGCATTAAATATTTCATCATTAAATTCTTCTAGTAATCCGTCCATACTATCCAATATTTCAATAATTTCTTTTACTCTATCCTTATATTCCTCCTCAGCCTCATTTGCCCTTTCAAATTTCCCTTTCTCTTTCCTTAAGCTTTCTAGCTCTTGCGATATCCTCATATATTCCTCATTGTAAACTTCCCCATCAATTTTTCCAGTGGTTTGTAACTTCACTAAGGATTTTAATTCATTTTTTATATTTTCTATATTTTCATCTATTTCCACTATCCTATTGTCCCTTGACCTCTTCTTAAGCACCTTCTCTATATTCTCTAACAGTGTCTTTGTAAAACTCTCTTTATTCTCCTGCATATCATTAAAAACCTTTACAAAAACATACTTTAATATTTCTTCACCAACTGACCTCATATAGCAGGCATCTTTTCCCTGTTGAATATAGGTCTTACATTGCCATACAATTTTCTTGCTTTTATTATTACTAATCCAAGTTCTTCTTTTGAAGGTATTGCCACAATCTCCACAGATGACTTTTCCACTAAAAGGATACTTACTGGAGTATTTACCTCTATCCCCTTTTTTGTTATTTTTGAGAAGTGCTCTTCTTTCTTTTTCTTCCTGTACCCTCTGCCATATTTCCTTAGGAATGATGGGTTCATGGTTGTTTTCTATGAAATATTGGTCGGCGAAACCTTGATTTTTCACTCGCTTATGGGTTAGAAAATCTACCGTCACCGTCTTTTGCTGAAGCAATGCTCCATAGTATTTTTCATTAGTCAACATCAAGGTTATTGTAATATCACACCATTTATTATTTCCTGTTACTGTTAGAATTCCATCCTGTTCTA
>JAFIFG010000004.1 GCA_020832135.1 Clostridiaceae bacterium | reverse complement strand
TAAAATAAAATTTAAAGACAAGAAAAGGGCATATTAGCAATATAAATTACTTTCTATGGCTATTTTGCCCTTTTGTAGCTCCTATAGTTGTCTGCTGTACAGTATGAATAAATCTTAAATTTCATTGGTTAGGAATTATCTCTCATACGATCCTTTTCAACAAAAAACATTGAAATAGCACCTAATCCGACATGAGTCCCAACAACAACACCCATTTGCATAACAAAAATATCTCCAGTAAAATCAGTATCCTGGGTTATTTTTAGCTTTAACTCCTCAGCATAGGTTATATCTGAAGTATATCCGATAATAATAAAATCTGTAAGATGGGAATCATTTCTTTTAACAAACTCCTTAACATAATGTTCTAATACCTTCTTACGGCCTCTTTCCTTTGCTACAATGGAGCCCTTGCCTTCCTTCATTGACATAATTGGTTTCAGTTTTAATAATTTCCCAATAAATCCACTGGCATTATTTATCCTACCACTCTTTATTAAATGATTCAGGTCATCAACAGATAAAAAATGCTTAACATTAGTTTTATAGGTTTCGTTAAAATCTACAAGTTCCTCAAAACTAGCACCACTTTCCCTAAGTCTTGCACTTTTTATAATTAACCAGCCACTTCCATGGCTCATACATTTTGAATCCACAATATGAATTTTTATTTTTGAATTAGTATTTTCGTCATAAAAATAATCTCTAGCAATGACTGCGGATTGATATGCAGCACTAGTACCACTGGACATACAAATACAAAGTATAGAGGCATGTCCGCTTTCAACAGCTTCTTTCATTATACTTAAATAAGACATAGGGCTTGGCATAGCAGTAGTTGGAGCTTTAGAAATTTCTTCAATAATACTATAAAAATAATTTGGTTCAATATCTATTCTGTCTCTATAAACCTTATCTTCTATACTTAGAGTAAGGGAAGCTAAACTAATATTATATTGATCAAGTATTTCTTGAGATAAATCACAAGTAGAATCCGCCATAATTTTTATCATATTAATAACCATTCCTTTAATCATAGTTTTAATGTCCCAGTTTGATCTTATTTAGTGGTTTTCATAAATCAAACTATTAATTAGTATAATCATATTATATACTATTGTACTTTACATATATATAAATTGTTGAAATTTATAAAATTTTGTCGTATGATGTTTTTTTAATTACAACTTATTTACCTCTTATTTATCTCTGTAACATATCTATAGTATATGCATTTTATTGTCATTGCTTTGGTAAGATATGTAGTTATCTTTATATGCAAATAAACAACAGGAATATAGTGACTGGCTTATTCATAATTGCTTTTATATTAACTGGTAATAAGTCACATTTAAAACACAAAATGAATCAAAGTTCAGCTTGAAGTATACGAAGCTGTGCACAAAAAGTATGTGAGGTACTAGAAAGTTGGGAACCTGAAAAAAAATGGATATACTAATATGCTTAATGTAGCACCGAAGTTCCATGGTGATGATATGACCAATGGTTGTTTTGGGTGTATTTCTATCAGTAAGGATTAATTATTAATAGAGCAATATTTTATTATATGAAAATAAAGTTTGCTTTATATAAGAAACTATGTTATTCTTAGTAAGAACTTAAATTAATAGTAAATAATGCACACCAATATATTTCAATTAGTACTTAATGAACATAAGTATGCTTATATCGAGATTTTATTAGTGAATTATTACAATGAATTTAAGAATAAAATTTCGGAGGTATATATTATGATGAATGGTACAGTAAAATGGTTTAATGCAGAAAAAGGATTTGGATTTATTACAGGAGAAGACGGAAAGGATGTTTTCGCACACTTTTCTCAAATAAATTCAGATGGTTACAAATCACTTGAAGAAGGTCAAAAAGTTTCTTTCAACGTAGTTGAAGGAGCAAAAGGACCTCAAGCAGAAAGCATTACAGTTATATAATTACTAAATATTTAACCCCTTAAATAGGATAACTATTTAAGGGGTTTTTTAGTTGTTTATAATCAGATTTTAGAACAGGATCTTGTGATCTTCTCACCCTATCTTTTAAATATATTTAATTAATACTAAATACACAATATGGATAGTAGTTAAGAAAAAAATTCATTATTTTTTTGAGTTTACTACATAATTCAACTTTAGTTAAATAAAGGGCTAAGCACTTCTGACAATTTGTTAAATTATATACTTATGTAACTAAATTTTAAATTTTTTCTTTTAAAACTGTAAGAAATAGTGTATAATCATACAAAAGGAAATAGTTACCATATATGAATCCCTATCTTAAGGATATGTATCAATACATTTTATACATATCATCTATATTACCTATATTGTTTATATCGTATATTTTTTCATTGAATTACTTCTAAATAAAAACAATCACATATCATATAAAATGATTTAAGTTTCGAATTTAATATATACTATTACTTGTTTTTGTCATTTCTAAAAATATTGTCATTTTTAATAAACTTAATATCGCTTAAGTTTTATTAAATTTTACATTCTTTATTGTAAAGTTTTTTAAATAAAATTTTTAAGGGGGAATTTTTTTGAGTAGCGACAGGCATAGTAATTTTGAAAGGGTATTGTCAAAAAAGGACATTACTGCACTAGCATTTGGAGCAATGATAGGTTGGGGTTGGGTAGTCCTCACAGGTGAATGGATCAGAATGGCAGGGGCATTAGGAGCTATGATCGCATTTGTACTAGGAGGTATAGTGGTATTATTCGTTGGGCTTACATATGCTGAGCTTACATCAGCTATGCCTAAATGCGGAGGAGAACATGTTTTTAGTCATAGAGCACTTGGAACGAATGCCTCGTTTATTTGTACTTGGGCCATAATACTTGGGTATGTTTCTGTTGTCTCCTTTGAAGCAGTTGCACTTCCTACAGTGGTTGAATATCTTTTTCCATCTTATTTAAAAGGCTATATGTATACTATAGCAGCACATGATGTTTATCTTTCATGGGTATTAGTAGGAGCTATAAGTTCTATTGCTATAACCGTAGTAAATTATTTCGGTGTAAAGCCTGCAGCCTTTTTGCAGGGTGTAGTTACAATTTTAATTTTATGTATAGGAATTGCATTATTTGGAGGAGCTTTATTTAATGGTAAAGTAGAAAATATGCAGCCCCTTTTTGTAAATGGTAGAAGTGGTATATTTGCAGTGATGGTAATGACACCATTTATGTATGTAGGGTTTGATGTTATACCTCAGGCGGCTGAAGAAATAAATGTTCCATTTAAGACCATAGGAAAAATAATTATAATGTCCGTAGTAATGGCAGTAGGCTGGTACTTAATGATGATATACAGCACCTCGAGAGCTCTACCGATAAATCAAATCTCATCTTCAGGTCTTGCTACTGCAGATGCAATGGGGGCTATTTTCAATAGTTCATTAGCATCTAAAATCGTAATACTAGGGGGCATCGGCGGAATACTCACAAGTTGGAATTCTTTTTTCGTTGGAGGAAGTAGGGCGATATATGCTATGGCAGAATCCAATATGTTACCTTCCTTTCTTGCAAAGCTTCATCCTAAATACAAAACACCTGTAAATGCTATTCTACTTATAGGAGTTATCTCAACTTTTGCTCCACTTTTAGGAAGAAGTATGCTGGTATGGTTAGGAAATGCAGGGGCACTTGGAATTGTGATTTCTTATCTTATGGTTTCCATATCATTTCTTGTTCTTAGAAAGAAAGAGCCTGAAATGCCAAGACCTTATAAAGTAAAAAATGGCATTGTAGTTGGTTCAATAGCAGTGATTCTATGTCTAGGAATGACTTTAATGTATCTTCCAGGAGGTCCTGCATCTCTAGTATGGCCTTATGAATGGGTAATGGTTCTTAGCTGGATAATACTTGGAGTAGGTTTTTATGGATGGGCGAAATTTACTAATGCAAAAACTAAATCTGAAGAGGCTATGAAAATTGAAAAATCTCATAAATATAAGAGAAGAGCATCAGATATTATGACAAGTGAATAGATTGCAGGAAAAGATATGTAACACAAAAATAAACGAGCTATGATTATAGATATATTGATCATAGCTCGTTTTATTGTTTCTGAAAATAAATTACCTAGAGCACATCTATGTCATTATTTAAATCATAACGCACATAATTTCGGAACTGATACAAAAGTTTCAGTATTTTCTAAAAAAATCTAATGCTTTTTTAGCAAGTATCGACCTCCTACAAATTACAACAAAATACTTATTTAGAGACATACTATACTTTCTCTACTTACATATAAATTAAAAAATATTAAGGAGGAATGAAAGATGATTAAAAAATCAAGATTGTTAGCATTAGTGCTTGTGTAAGTGTTAGCAATGAGCTCTGTGGTATTTGCTGTGCCAAATGAAAATGGAAGGAGTGCTGCAGCCTTTGGAATGACAACATCACCTGCAAGAGATTTAAAGGATAGTGACAGATATGTTGAAATCAATCCAGAGGGTGAAGAATTAAGAAAAGCAAAAAATCCATTTGGAGCAACCTATGCAGAAGAGGATGGAAGCCGAGGAGGAACCTTTGGTATTATGTCCATGTCTGCAAAACCAACAATGGAAGTAAGTACAAAACTACTTTCTCTAACGGAGGAAAGAGAAGTAAGGGTAGATGTAGATCATGTATATGGCACAGATCTAAATGATTTAGAGTGGACTTTGGAGGGCTGGAATTTGAAGAGTAGAAGTCCTATAATAACCAAATAGGTGGATATACAGGACCATCTTTTATTAATTTCAGTGAAGAGCCAACTATTGAAGATGATAAAGTTGTAGCAACAATAAAGTTTGAGTTACCCTATAGGCATGGAAGTACCAGATATGATGATTTAAGTTTTAGAGCTTTTAGGCCTTATATTGAAGATTTAATAGGGGAATATGACCTTGCAGTGAAGTATCTTACAACAGGAAGCACTGCTAAAACACCTTTAAAATTAAATGTGTACCACTGGTATCATACCTATGATGAAATCAGACCAGCCATTGAGAATATCATTGACTCAGCTAAAGAAAATAACAGATATGTAGAATACAAATCCTTAGGTGATTCCTATGAGGGTAGAGAAATACCTTTTGTAATGTTAGCAAAGAGTAAGAGGGATTTAGATACATATCAAAATCAATTATTACCAACTCTGCTTGAGAATCCAGTTTCTTTAATTGATAAGTTAGAAAATGGTAATATCGGAGATTATAAGCCAGCCATATGGTTACACAATCTTCATCCAGACGACAAGTGATATATGGCAAAATAAAAAAGATGTAGGAAAAATACTTAGAAAGCTGTGTGAATAAAAAGGAATAGAAATTTTTGAAGCAACAGCATGTAAAGATCATATCCACTTGGTGTTGGATATACTACCTAAGTATAGTATATTAAGTATAATGGGCTACTTAAAAGGAAAAAATTCATTAATGATATTTGATCGCCATGCAAATTTAAAATATAAATATGGAAATAGACATTAATCATTTCTTTTTGAAATAGTTAGATTATACAAATAACTTGAATTGAAGTGATAAAACAAAATAATTTAAGTTTATAGATTTTTTAATACAAAATGTGGTATCACAAATAAAAGGACATAGGAGGTGTAAAATGGATAGCTTTGGGATACGATTGAAGAAATTGAGAAAAGAGAAGGAATTAACCCAAAAGGAATTGGCTGAAGAAGTAGGTTTAGCTGAAACAACCGTAGCCAATAGATTGATTGAAAAAGAGCGAAATTAGCAGCAAGGTAGACAGATGAAATATTTGAATTCAATATATGATAAAAAAAGTTACCTACCAAAGTGATGTGAAACCAGGCTACAGCTCAGTAGAAATACAGAACCTGGTGGAAAATAAATTATGTCTATATCTTTAATAGCAGGACTAATAGTGTCTACTCTATTAACGTTAGTAATGATTCTTGTAGTATAAGAAAACAAAAGCAACACTGTGTATTAATAAGAACAGTGCTGCTTTTGTTTTTAATCAATAATTTCTTCTTTCATATCTTTAATTCTATTTAAAACATCTAGGAAATAATTTATATTTTTATTAGCATCATGCAAAATAATAGAAGTATTATCATTAAACTCAGGGCATATATTCATATGCTCTATGGATTTCATTTTGGAGCGAATGATTTCATATTGCTTTAAAATTGTAATAACTAACTGGTTTGCTTTGTCAATACCATGTATACCCAAAGTCTCATAAACAAATAAGGTGTGATATGGTAGATCGCTTATATAATTTTGAGCTTCTTCAATACATATTACAGCACTTATAACTTCATTAGTAGATACTAGCTTTCCACGCATTTTTATTA
The DNA here is from genome assembly GCA_020832135.1 of Clostridiaceae bacterium. Classification (GTDB taxonomy): domain Bacteria; phylum Bacillota; class Clostridia; order Peptostreptococcales; family Natronincolaceae; genus JAFIFG01. The sequence continues at coordinate 38,365 of JAFIFG010000004.1, read as the reverse complement.
CCCCTTTCTTTAACATGATCTATAGAGTTATTTTCATAATTGTTTATGATTAGCCTATATACAAATTCAAAAACGGGTATTTGATTTAGAAGAATTTATTTTAAATATATCTCCTATTCATAGTATGTACTACTTTAGATATAAGAACATGCTAACATGAAATTAAGGTCACTTAATTTTCTCCTTAAGAGGACTTCTATGTCACTTTAGGTAGATGTAGGATTATATTAAAATTTATGATGTTAGGTATTTTGATGGTTATACCAATAAATATAATAATACATAATATATTTAAGATATAAAGTAATTTTCTGGAAAAATATTAATGCTGTTTGGGTGATATGTATTTATTTAAAATTATTGTATATCTTGTATTAGTGTTATATAAATAAAAGACCGTACTGTTTTCTCAGTTCGGTCTTCTTCTATACTATGGACATTCACATAAATTCCTAACAACTAAAATAGAAAGTTGTTTTAGTAATTAACTTCTTCTAAAAATAAACCTTCAGGGGGAAATGTCTGGCCAGCCATTGATCTAGTTTTACTTTCTAGTATTTCATCAATATAGGAAATTTTCTTTCGTCTTAAACCAACTTCTACTAAACTACCCATGATAATACGAACCATATTATATAGGAAACCATCCCCGACAAAAGTAAATTTCAACATATTGCCTTCCTTTTCAATGGTTATTTCTTCAATGGTACGAGTTGTGGATTTATTTGTTTTTTTAACTGACGAAAAACCAATGAAATCATGGGTTCCCACCAATTTTTTTGCGGCCTCTTCCATTAATCCAATGTCTAGCTTATCAGCAATGTGATGACTATATTTACGTTGGAAAACTGATGGTACCCAATGATTCCAAACATAGCAAACATATTTTTTGTTTTTTACATTGTAGCGACTATGAAATCTTTCTGATACCTCTTTTACTTCCTTCACTATGATATCCTGTGGTAAATAGTGATTAATATACTTGTGGATTTCTTTAATTGACATAGTAGATTTAGTGTGAAAGTTAGCTACTTGTCCTCTAGCATGAACACCTGCATCGGTTCTTCCTGACCCAATAATCTCTATGGGTGAGTCTACCATTTTACTGATGACACTTTCCAATTTTCCTTGAATTGTTTCCTCGGAATTTTTTAGTCTTTGCCAACCACGATATCTGCTTCCATCATATTCTATTATCAACTTAATATTTCTCATTAAATCACTCCTTATTTATATATAATAACACTGCGAGGGTAATATATACACCATTATATATACTTGCTTCTTGTTAAAGAGCAGTGTGTTATTTTCAAATCATCTAAATCTATTAAATGCTATGTACCATTGTAACACATTAATTAACACATATGTTATTTTATACATATTATAATTAATTAGCACACTACATAGTAAGGACTTCCTACATTTCATTTTTAAGCCTTGTGATTTGTGTGATGTGATAGTACACAGGCAATAGTAGTTATATGATAATATACACAAAATAACAATTATAAAATTCATAATATTAAATATTTTTACATTTATATTATTTTCCTATGATTTGTTTAATACACTTTGGGAATAAATATTATAGAAATAGTTTGATTTTAATTAAGTAAATTATTAAATGAAAATTATAGAAAAGGAGATATATATTATGAAACTACTACAAAATGTAATGAAACAAGTTATGATAAGAGATCCCAATCAACCAGAATTTCATCAAGCAGTAAAAGAAGTTTTGGAATCATTAGAGCCTGTAGCTGAAAGAAATCCACAGTGGGTTCAAGCAGGAATATTTGAGAGACTTGTTGAACCTGATAGACAAATTATTTTTAGTGTGCCATGGGTTGACGATAATGGTATGGTGCAAGTAAATAGAGGCTTTCGAGTCCAATTTAATAGTGTAATAGGACCCTATAAGGGAGGGATAAGATTTCATCCATCTGTTTATTTAGGTACAATAAAATTCCTTGGATTTGAACAAATACTTAAGAATTCTTTAACTGGATTACCCATAGGTGGTGGAAAAGGTGGAAGTGATTTTGATCCTAAAGGAAAGTCAGATGGAGAAATTATGAGATTTTGTCAAAATTTTATGAGAGAACTCTACAGGCATATAGGAGAAAACACTGACATTCCAGCTGGTGACATTGGAGTAGGAGCACGTGAAATTGGTTATCTATATGGTATGTACAAAAAAATTAAAAATGATTTTACAGGGGTATTAACAGGTAAAGGACTAACATGGGGTGGAAGCCTTGTAAGAAATGAGGCTACTGGTTATGGACTTTGCTACTTTATGGAAGAAGCAATGAAATCCATAAAGGGTAAATCTTTCGAAGGTACCACCGTTGTAATCTCAGGTTCTGGTAATGTTGCTACTCATGCAGCTGAAAAAGCTCAACAGTTAGGTGGCAAAGTTGTAACCCTAAGTGATTCTAGTGGGTATATATATGATGATGAAGGCATTAAATTGGATACTGTAAAACAAATTAAACAAGTTGATAGAAAAAGAATAAGTGAGTATGTAAAATACCATCCTAATGCAAAATATGTTGAAGGTGCTTCAGATATTTGGTCAGTAAAGTGTGATATAGCCCTACCATGTGCCACTCAGAATGAACTTGATGGGCAGGCAGCAAAAGAACTTATTGCTAACGGTTGTTTTGCAGTTGGAGAAGGTGCCAACATGCCAACAACACCTGAGGCAGTAGAGGTATTTCTCGGAAATGGAGTGGTGCTGGCACCTGCAAAGGCAGCTAATGCTGGTGGCGTTGCTACATCAGGTCTTGAGATGTCTCAAAATAGCATGAGATACTCATGGACATTTGAAGAAGTAGATGCTAAATTAAAGGATATTATGGTCAGTATCTATAGAAATACAAGCAATGCTGCAAAAGAATATGGCCATGAAAACAATCTTGTGGTTGGAGCTAATATAGCAGGGTTCTTAAAAGTTGGTAATGCAATGTATGAACAAGGAGTATAACAGATGAATAGCAATAAAAACACTGCTCTCAGCATTATATCGAGAGCAGTGTTTTTATTTTCTATCCAAAAAACCCAGGCTTTTCAGCATGATCACCCCGAATAGCCTTCTGTAAAATAGTGAAATCTAGATGCTTCGAGTCTAAGGTGAATTCACAGGCATATTGTGCTTTGCAATCACCACATTCAATATACTGTTTAGCATTTTTTTGATCACGGTTATCAAATAAAAATGGAAGTGTATTAGTTCCATCATCTATCTCCTTACCTTCAGCAGGCTCAATCTTATATGAGTATACGTAGGTTGATTCATACTTCGCTGTAAAGCTTTTGCCAGAACATTGAGGACATTGAATAACTTTATGTAATTGCATTACTATTCATCCTTTCTAACTCAGAATTGAAAAGGCTTATAGCATTATATTCTCTAGAAAAAAATTATTTATCCTTTAAAATATAAATAAAAGTAAATGATATTTACTTTAAATCAAAATCATGTATAATGGAAAGTTGTGAAGAAGTTTTCGAAGTTACTAATTGTTAGATTTGTTAATAATAAAATAATGACATAATGATTTCATAAAGTGAGGTATAAATATGAAAATAGGGTTCGATCACGAAAAGTATTTAGAAGAACAATCGAAATATATTTTAGAGAGAGTTAATAATTATGATAAGTTGTATTTGGAATTTGGTGGAAAGCTTTTGTTTGACCTTCATGCTAAAAGGGTGTTACCAGGATTCGATGAAAATGCAAAGATTAAGTTACTACACAAGCTGAAGGAAAAGGTTGAAGTGATTCTTTGTGTATATGCGGGAGATATAGAAAGAAATAAAATAAGAGGAGATTTTGGCATTACCTATGATATGGACACCCTACGAACGATTGATGATTTAAGGGCATATGAACTGGATGTTAATAGTGTTGTCATCACTCGATATGATGGACAACCAGGAACAAATATTTTTATAAATAAACTTGAACGTAGAGGGATTAAAGTGTATAAGCACAGAACAACAAAAGGATATCCCTCTGATGTGGACACCATTGTAAGTGATGAAGGATATGGACAAAATCCATATATTGAAACAACAAAACCTATTGTTGTGGTAACTGCACCGGGACCAGGAAGTGGCAAATTAGCTACCTGTCTTAGTCAACTTTATCATGAGCACAAACAAGGTAGAGAGGCGGGTTACTCGAAATTTGAAACGTTCCCTGTATGGAATGTTCCTTTGAAACATCCTTTGAATATAGCATACGAAGCAGCAACGGCAGATCTTAAAGATGTAAATATGATTGATTCCTTTCATGTGGATGCCTATGACGATATAGCTGTAAATTACAATCGAGATATTGAAACGTTTCCTGTGCTGAGAAGGATCATAGAAAAGATAACAGGAGAAGAGGCCACCTACAAATCCCCAACAGATATGGGAGTTAATAGAGTCGGCTTTGGCATTGTTGACGATGAGGTTGTTAAAGAAGCATCTAAGCAAGAAATTATTAGACGATATTTTAAAATAGCATGTGAGTATAAAAAAGGTTATGTAGATAAGGACACCTCTGAAAGGGTAAAGCTTATTATGGAGGAACTTAAGTTAAAGCAGGAGGATAGAAGGGTTGTTATACCTGCAAGAGAGCGTTCTGCTAGATTAAAAGAAGAATCTAATAAGAATGAAATCTATCCTGCTTTAGCAATTGAACTTAATGACGGAACAATACTAACTGGTAAAAGTTCAGATATTATGGATGCAGCAGCAGCAGTGATTTTAAATGCTGTTAAACATTTTGCTAATATATCTGATGAAATTCACCTTATTTCTCCAGTGATACTTGAACCAATTAGAAGTCTAAAATCAAAAACATTAGGTGGTTCAAATACAGCCTTAAATTGTGAAGAAATATTGATTGCCTTAAGTATATGTGCTGCCACCAATCCAACAGCACAGGTAGCTATGGACAAACTGGCAATGCTAAAGGGATGCCAAGCTCATTCAACTACAATTTTAAGTATAAATGATGAACAAATCTTTAGAAAACTAGGTATAGATATAACCTCGGAGCCTGAATACCCCACAGAAAGCCTTTACTATGTCTAGTGAGAAGATATATTAGATAAAAACACAAAAAGATACTACCATTAAAGGTAGTATCTTTTTATGAAGAAATTTATAAAGATTCGATTAGTACTTCCATGGTACCGCCACAAACCATACCTTCCTCTTCAGCTATATCACCAGTCATATCCACATGCTGAATTATATATCCTTTATTTAATATAACATCTCTTGCTACAGTGATTACAGCAGCTTCGCTGCAACCTCCACCAATACTTCCGATGGTTCTGCCATCAGGATAAACTATCATTTTTGCTCCTGCTTTTCTAGGGACAGATCCTTTTGTGGAAATGATGGTGGCCAGTGCTTTTGGATCTTCTTTTTCTTTAACTATTTCTTGCATCACCTCAAGGTCAAACTCTGGCCAATTAAATCCTTTATTAGTTTTACTACTTCCTTTATTTCTATTTCTTCTGCGAAAACTGATAACCTCTGCTATAATGGAGATCGCTATTTCCTCAGGGGTTATTGCACCTATATCCAATCCAATAGGAGTATTGACTCTATTCAGTTCTTCAGTAGAATAACCCTCCTGTATTAATTTATTCTTCAAATCTTGAACTCGACGCTTTGATCCAATCATTCCTATGTAGGCAGGGTTGTAATTCAATGTTTTACGCAAGCAGGTCTCATCATGTCGGTGACCTCTTGTTACAATTACCATAAAGTCAGTCTTATTTGGTTGAAGCAGATTAAAAGAGTTCTCAAAATCCTCACAGATAACTTGACTAGCTTCAGGAAACCGATTGGAGTTCGCAAAGAAAGGCCGATCGTCTATAATGGCAATAGTAAATCCTACTTTGTCTCCAAACTCAGACAAAGGTTTTGCGATATGTCCACCACCAAAGATGATTAAACGAGGTTTGGGAAAAAACGGTTCAATTAAGATCATTTCATCCCCTTGATTATTAAAAAGTTGAGGGCTACCTGAGTCCAATACTTGATAAACCCTTTCATGAAGGTCCTTTTTTTTACCCAAAGAAGAGAACTTGGTATCAATATCATCTTTAGTTAAAGAGACCTTGTTTGTAATAGAGCCACTTTTTTCATTAATCGACTTCATATAGGTTAACAAGACCGTTTCTTCACCAGAATTTAATTTATCTAACAAATCCTTATAATTACTATTAAACAATTTTATTCACCATCCAATTCCTTTTGAACTTTAAATATAATTAGAGTCATAATTTGATTGTATGGCTCTAATTATATTTAAAGTTCTACTATTTTACAAGATTAATTCCTAAGCGAATTTTGGTAATATTCAAATACGAGAAAACTTACAATTATTTGAAGTTTTTAATTGACAAAACTTTATCAATAATGCTATACTTAATATAAATAAAAAGTTAATATTTACTAATTTATTATGAGTTTGAAAATTCATAAGAAAAAGTCATGAAGACTTGCTATCTTTTATTTTAAATAAAAGGGCAAGTCTCTTGTTTTTTGAAGGGTGGTATATAATTTGATAAATTACATCGCAAAAAGAAGTTTTTATCTAATTATAGTTATGATAGGTGTATCTATCCTTACCTTTGGATTAAGTCAGTTAATACCAGGAGATCCTGCGGAATTAATCCTCAGACAAATGGGAATGGAGGCAACAACAGAAGAAGTTGAGATACTGAGAGACAGATTAGGACTCAATGACCCTTTGGTGGTACAGTATTCCAAATGGGTTAGAAATGTTTTAAGGGGAGACTTAGGTAGGTCCTTTAGAACAGGAGGAGATGTAGCGGAGGAAATTTTATATCAATTGCCTGCTACTATAGAATTAACCTTTGGAGGTCTTGTGATCATGATTTTTCTTGCACTTCCTATAGGTATTTTATCAGCGATATTTAAAAATAAATGGATAGATCATACAAGCCGTATCTTTGCTTTCTTTGGAGCATCCATGCCTTCCTTTTGGCTAGGACTAATGCTTATTTATCTTTTTTCAGTAAGACTATCTATTTTTCCAGTAATGGGAAGGGGAACCTTAAGACATCTATTTTTACCTTCAGTAACTTTAGGAATGGGGATGGCTGCAACCTATGCTAGATTAATTCGAGCCAGTATGTTAGAGGTGTTGGGAGAGGACTTTATTTTAGCAGCCCGGTCAAGAGGATTAAGGGAAAATATCATTATTATAAATAATGCTTTAAAAAATGCTCTAATTCCAGTGGTGACAGCCTTTGGTATGAGCTTTGGTCATCTATTAGGCGGCACAGTTATCGTAGAAAACATTTTTGCATGGCCTGGGGTTGGAAAGTTTTTAGTTGAATCGATTTTCAGTAGGGATTATCCAGTGATTCAAGGTTATGTTTTATGGACGGCACTAACTTTCGTAGTAGTCAACCTTATTGTAGATATATCCTATAGACTGTTAGATCCACGAATTTCTACGGAAGGGAAGATGTAGGATGGAGCATAAGATTAACCTTACCCAACAAGTAAAAACCTACAAAAGCCTTAATATACATAAGGTGTTCAAAGACAAGATGGCATTAGTAGGATGTGTTGTTTTAATCTTGGTTTTACTCCTTACTGCTATGGCACCTTTGTTAACAAGGAATGATCCAGTAAAGGTAGATTTGATGGAGAGATTAAATCCTCCCAGTAGAACTTATCCTATGGGAACAGATCATTTGGGAAGGTGCATTTTCGCTAGAACACTTTATGGCGGCAGAGTTTCTATGACAATAGCAATTATTGTTTTAATTATTATTTTAACCATTGGAGTTTCCATTGGACTATTATCAGGATATATGGGAGGCTTCATTGATAATTTTATTATGCGAGTGATAGACATACTATTGGCTTTTCCGGGATTAATATTGGCATTGGCAATAGCTGGAATTTTAGGGCCTAACCTCATGAACACCATGATCGCTGTTGCAGCTGTACAATGGGTAGGTTATGCGAGGATTGTAAGGGGTATGGTGCTTTCCATTAAAGAAAAGGATTATGTAAAAATAGCGAGCACCAGTGGAACTTCACATACTTCTATTATTTTACGACATATTTTACCTAATATTATTTCTCCTATTATCGTTTTAGCAACATTAGATGTAGGCAGCATTATTTTGAGGATTGCAGGATTATCCTTTTTAGGACTAGGAGCACAGCCACCTACTCCAGAATGGGGTGCTATGATCAATGATGGCAGATCCTATATACAAACAGCTCCGTGGGTGATTTTTTTTCCAGGGGCGGCTATTTTGCTAGTGGTAATGGCATTTAATCTCATAGGAGATGGACTTAGAGATTTATATGATCCTAAAAGTGTGTAATAATTCCAAGGGAGTGTGAACTAGGATGGAAACTATACTAGATATTAGAAATTTATCTGTTAATTTTGCTAGTAATGGTGTTGGAGTTAATGCTGTAAGCCAAGCGGAGATACAATTGAAATCTGGGGAAATATTAGGGATAGTAGGGGAAAGCGGTTGTGGTAAAACCACCCTTTCTCGTAGCGTACTAGATTTATTACCATCTACAGGTAGAGTGACGGAAGGACAAATGATTTTCCAAGGTAAAGACCTACTTTATTTAACAGAGGAAGAAAAGAGGAAGGTAAGGGGAAGAGAAATAGGCATGATTTTTCAAGACTCCATGACGGCTCTAAATCCCGTTAGAAAGATAGGCAGTCAATTTATAGAAACCTTATCCTCCCGACTTAAGATAGATAAGAAGGAGGCAAAGAAATTAGCAGAAGAAATGCTGTTAAAGTTAAATCTGCCTAACCCTTCTAGAATTATGAATCGTTTTTCTTTTCAACTAAGCGGAGGCATGAGACAAAGAGTGATGATTGCTATGGCATTGGCATTAAGACCAAAAGTATTGATTGCAGATGAGCCTACCACAGCTTTAGATGTAACGGTGCAAGCACAAATTCTTAAAGAGATACAATCATTAAGAGAAAACTATGGTACCAGTATTATTTTAGTTTCACATAATTTAGGGGTAGTGTATCAAGTAGCAGATACTATAGCTGTGATGTATGCAGGCTCAGTAGTGGAATATGGCAAGACCTCCACTATATTTAAAAATCCTACACATCCTTATACAAAAGCATTATTAGGATCTGTACCTAGTTTAGATAACGATGGAGAAAAATTAATTTCTATTGCTGGTTCCCCACCTTCTTTGCACAAATTACCTTCAGGCTGTGTCTTTCACCCCAGGTGTGAATTTGCTGATGGTCTATGTAAATTTCAAAAGCCAATAACTATGGAAACAGCAGAAGGAGTAAGGGTAGCCTGTCATAAAGCCAATGTTCTAAATGTCATAGGCGAGGAGTCCTATATTGGAAAAACAGCTATGGCTCTGTAATAGGATCAATGATTCAAAAGAAAAAATATTGTTAAAAACCGTTGGTTTAAGAAAGGAATACACCATATCGAAAGGCTTTTTTTCTAGAAGTAAAGAACAATTGGTGGCAGTAGATAATGTATCTATAGAAATTAAAGAAGGAAAAACTTTAGGCTTAGTTGGCGAAAGTGGTTGTGGAAAAAGCACTTTGGGAAAGTTAATCTTAAAGATAGAGGAACCATCCGAAGGTAAGGTAATGTTTGAGGGAGAGGATATCACAGAGTTAAAGGGGAAAAAATTAAAGCAAGTGAGAAAAAATATACAGGCAGTTTTTCAAGATGTACATGCCTCCTTGAACCCTAGAATGAAAGTATGTGATATTATCCAAGAACCTTTAATGAATTTTCAAATAGGAAATAGGGAAAGTAGAAAAGAGAGAACAAAGGAATTATTATCTATAGTGGGTTTAGGGGAAGAAGCTTTAGAACGTTATCCCCATGAATTTAGTGGGGGACAAAAACAAAGAATTACTATTGCAAGAGCTCTTGCCTTGAATCCAAAATTAATTTTATGTGATGAAGCTACAGCTAGCTTGGATGTTTCTATTCAAGCACAGATTTTAAATCTATTAACAAAGTTAAAAGAAACTCTAGGCTTGTCATATCTATTTATTTCCCATGACATAGCAGCGGTAAAATATATTAGTGATGAAATTGCTGTTATGTACTTAGGAAAAATAGTTGAAGTAATAAACAGTAAAAATTTAATAAAACAGGCGAAACATCCTTATACGAAGCTATTGCTTTCAGCTGTCCCTACAGCAGAAGGAGAAAAAAACCTCCTAAAGCATCATCATTTAATAGGAGAACTACCTAACCCATTAGATACACCTAAGGGATGTAGATTTTATGGGAGGTGTCCTCAAGGACAGGATGTATGCAAGGAAAAGGAACCATCTTTAAAAGATGTAGCAAAGGGTCATAGAGTAGCTTGTCATTTTACAAAAAACAATTATAAGGGGGATTAAGAAATGAAGCATATTGTATTTAAAAAGTATTTTAGCTTAATTATGATTATATTTTTAATGGGATCAGTTTTTCTAGTGGGATGTCAATCAGGAGAGGATATTGAAAGTGCTAGCACAGAAAGTGTTAAATCAGAGGGATTGGAAATAATAACACCTCAACATATAATTATAGGTGAGCAATTTGATTTAAGGGGCTATGACCCAGGAAGCTCTATGTCAGACTTTGTACGTGCTTTAATTTATAACAACTTAGTAGAGTTGAATATGGACTTTGAAAAATCACCTGGCTTAGCTGAATCATGGGAAATGAGCGAGGATGGTAAAACATGGACCTTTCAATTAAGAGAAAATGTTCTATTCCATGATGGAACTCCATGGGATGCTGATGCAGCAAAAATAAATCTTGAGATAAGAAGAGAAGGAACAGGAAAGGGTTGGCTTTCTGCAGTAGAGGAAGTAGAAGTAGTGAATACCCATACATTAGCCATCCATTTAAAAGAGCCAGTATACACTTTTGATTCTGACTTAACACCACCTTTCTTAGCTATGGTAAGTCCCAATGCATTTGATAAAGAAGGAAATGTTACTGAGGCCATTGGAACAGGACCATTTAAACTTGAAAGTTGGACTAAAGATAGTGAGTTTATCATGAAAAGAAATGAAGATTATTTTGGAGGTACACCTACTTTAGAAAAACTAACCTTTAAAGTGATACCAGATGCAGAAACGAGAGCCTTAGCCCTACAGGCTGGAGAAATTGATATGATGAGTGGTAGAGAAGCTCTTACAGCAGTACAAAGATTAAAGAGTCTTCCTAATATGAAAATTGTTAAAAAAATGGGACAGACCTCAGAGCTTATTTTCTTCAATGTTTATGAAGGTCCATTTGAAGATGCAAGGGTAAGACAGGCGGTGGCCCATGCTATTGACTTTAATGATATAGTACCTAAACTTTTGGAAGATCTAGCAGAGGCTCCAAGTAATTTTTTTGCAGAAGCTTATAATAGCTTTATGAATAATGATACTACTTTACCACAATATAATGTAGAAAAAGCAAAATCGTTACTAGATGAAGCTGGTTGGCAAGATGTAAGTGGTGATGGTATATTAGAGAAAAATGGACAACAGTTAAAGGTCAAACTTACCCTAGGTGCTAGTAATGAAGAGGATAAAATATTAAGTGCCGTTATACAAAATCAATTAAGTGAAATCGGTATAGACCTTGAATTAGTACACTTAGAAAGTGGTGCTCTACGAGAAGCTTTAGTGGAGAAAAATTATGATATGATTATGATTGGTCAATGGTTAGTACCCCATGATGATCCTACCAACCATTATTTAAGGGGCTATTGGCACAGTGATTCCACCTATAGCATATATACTTCACCTGAATTAGATGCTTCTATAGAGAAGCTACATATTTCTTTAGATACAGAGGAAAGATTAAATCTACACCGAAAGATTCAAGCTGAAATTTTAGAAAACACACCGGTGTTGGTGGTTTTTCATAGAAATAATGTTATGGTAATGAATGAAAAGGTAGAGAATTTTGAAATATCTACAGGAACATGGCAAATTTTTAGAGGCCTTGTAAATACAACAATAAGATAATTTTTTAAAAAACACAACATAACTCCTACTGTGGATCAATAAGAGTTATGTTGTGTTTTTCTTACTTTAATATTTTGTGAATTTAAATTGATTTCTCATGATATGGTATCTAAAATGTTATAAGAGCAAATTGAAACTATGGTCAGCCTTTTTTTATGTATTTGCAAATTTATTTAATATTAACTAATGGGTTTATTCATATATTGGGTTTTATCCACTACAACTTTCTTATGCTTTTGGAAATAGTTAATAACAATCTCTGGCATTACAATTTGAATTTCCTTTATAATTTTTGCTTTTTCATAAAAATCATAGCCCCCTGTACCACTGGCACGATAATTATTCATCACCAATGTATAGGCTTCATTCTGCAAAATGTTTTTGCCATTAAACTCAGCATCAACAACCCGGTTGCCTACTTCCTTTGTTAAATCAAAGGTATAATAAATATTAGAGAAATAGTCATAATTATAATGCTCTACCTTTGGTTTTAGGAAGGTATCAGAGATGGTAATAGAACCATTGTTGTTACAAAAATAGCTAGCACATCTTTCAAGAGCTAATAATAGGTCTTGACCTGTTATTTCTAAAACAAGCAAAGTATTAGGATAGATATAAGTAGATACTATATCTCTAATAGTAACCTCCTTATCAAAACCCTTTACAGAGTTTGCAAAGGAGGTACAGGAAATATCAGCACCGCTTATCTCTAGTTGAATTTGGTTAATAAAGTTGGCAAGATAAGAACCATGTAATGCCATTTCTAAATGACTTTTGGGGTGAAGCTCCATGTCTAAAAACCCTACAGGCTGATCTAACCATTGCTGCACTTTATTTTCTATTTCAATCATTTTATTGTACATCTTCTCATGGGGTTGTAGTCCGGGTTCTTTTAAACAAGAGGTAATTTTTTTTATTTTACTATCCTGAAAAGTAATATCCATATCAATATATTTTCTACCATAGTGAGGTGGTTGTGCAATATAGGTGCCATGAATGTATTTGCCTTCTATTTCCATATGTTGATGTCCCGTTAGCAATATATCGAAATCATAATCTTTACATATTGCATAGGCAATGTTTTCAGATGTATCACTTAATTTTTTATGGTTCTCAAGATCGTATTCAAAGCCCCCATGATAAATACCAACTAGTAAATCCACCTCTTCTTTTAGCTTCTCATAAGCATCTTTTATAGAAGAGTGTGCATCTGTTATTTGAAAATTAGTAAGATGTTCTTCTTTTTCCCAAACGGGAATAAAGTCTGTAGTAAACCCAATAACTCCAACGGTTAATCCGTTCGCCATTTGTTTTATGTCATAGGATAGAATAGGAATACCATTAGAAATATCTGTAACATTGGCACATAAGCATTTTGCATTTAAGTTATTCACATATTTCTTTAGGTAATCATAGCCATAATTAAAGTCATGATTACCTAAAGTAATATAATCATACCCTACTTCATTCATCACTTCAGCCATAGGGTGGTAATCAAAATCTAAGTTGGATAAGTAGGTGGCAAAGGGTGACCCTTGAATCGTATCACCACCATCAATAATTAATGTATTGCCATCTTTATGAAATTCCTCCATTATATTTAGAAAACCTAGGGCCTTTGTGTCCTGGTCTCGATAATCTGTAGGAAATATGTAGCCATGGACATCTGATGTAAAATAGATTTTTAATTTCTCCATATAAACTCCTCCAAACTTTAGTATATATAGGATTTTTGATTAACAATTATATTTCACGATGCTTGTAGCATTATGTTAACTAACTATTATACTTACTAATATTAGTTGATATTACTATTGCGAAAACTGATTGAATAGTTTTAATCTATTATGTATCTTCCTCAAGAAAGTTATAAGGTATAATGAAAAATCATACTAACTATATTGCTTTATACAGCTTAACATATTAAGATAGTAGTTGGTGTGAAAATAGGATATGACTCAATTTAGATGGAACGTTAGCAATACACTAAAGATAGAATTGGTATAATTTAAGGAGGTACTGTATGGAGGGAGAATATTCATTAAGAATAGATAAAGTAATTTTACACATTTTAGATAATAATGTGCATATACCAGTTATTTCATCCAAGGAGATAGAGCAAGAAGAGGATATATTTCACTTTGTTGGAAGTCACATTGCAAAGGTCATAGATAGTGGCAAAGTAAAAAATGGTATTTTCCAACATGAAGATAATGAAATTTATAACCTTTGTAGAAAAGTGGCGGCTGACACTGAGGAGTTCATTAATATCAGTGGTGAATTAGCTAACAATCTCTTTAGTATAATGACAAAGCATGTAGATATACCACCAGGAGATGTGGTGTTTTGTATTTTTGAAATAGATTACATTAAATATATGGCCATCATGAAATTTAACTATAAATCAAGCTATATACATTACGTTGTCAATACTGATGAAGGCAATGTCAATAAGTTAATTAAGCAAACCACTACATTGCCAAGCCATGCACAAAACCTAGATGAATGTATAATTATTAATCTGTCAAATTATGAAATACAACTATTGGAAAAAGAATATGAAATCAATGGTAACAAAGATTTTTATTTATCAAAGTTATTTTTAAAATGCAGTTTTGATTTATCAAACGATGATAAGTTTAAAAAGCTTAATAAAGTAGCACAAAAATTAAACAAAAAGTATTTTGATGAAGATTTTTCCAAAACAGCAAAACTGCAAAATGTTTTAGCTGAAAGCATTGAAGAATCAAATGAAATTAAAATAGATAATATTGCAAAGGAAGTTTTTGAGGATATTGAGGAAATAAAAAATGAGTATATAGAAGAGATGAAAAAAGAAGGTTTAAACGAAGATACTATAAATATACAACCCTCAAAAGCTGTTGAAAGAAAACTTAGGTCTCATAAATTTAAAACAGATAGTGGAATTGAAATTAAGCTACCAGCAGAATATTACGATAATAAAGATGTTGTTGAATTTATAAACAATCCAGATGGTACCATTTCTATACTGCTGAAAAACATTACTAAAATATCGAATAAGTAAAGTTCAGTAGGAGATAAAGTATAAAATAATTATGATTTTATTACTTAAATGATATAGAAGAATGAAAGATAGAGAAAAGGAGATAATAGGAGGTGAAATAACCTTATCTAGGAGGAAGATCATATGGATAATCTTCAAAATGCAGTTAACAGAATAAAAATACTTGAATGTCCTACTGGAGATCTGGGATATCGAGTTGCAGGTATACTGGAGGACTATAAAATTGCAAATAGCAATGAAATAACCGTTGATAGAGATGCTAGGTTTGACAGGGGTGGAATAGAGGCTTATACTACTACAATCCCTAGTGATAAGAATCAATCTATTGTGGTATTAGCTAAATCTGGAAGCGAAGATTATGTAATAAAAGTTATAGATGCTTATGTAAATTAGGTAATAATAGACTAGAAAAGGAAAGGTATAGATAAAAAGTATCTACACCTTTCCTTTTTTATTATTGATAAAAAGTATGACCACCTATTCTAGTTACATAGGACTTATTATTTACAATCCATCTACCTTCTGCCTTATCAGGATTAAAGAAGTAAGTTGAATTACCTACTGGTCTTGACCCATTTAAAGCATCTTCAGCTGCCTGTATACTTTGTTGTGAAGGGGTGTTATAAATGGTACCTTCAGCAACAGGACTAAATTGAGGAATGTTTTTATAGTATTCAAAAATAACATTATAAACTGTATTAGGGAACTCATTGGAACGTACTCTATTTAATACTACATTGCCTACAGCTACTTTTCCTTGATATGGCTCACCATTTGCTTCAGCATGGATGATTCTAGCCAGCCAATATACATCTGAAGAGTCTGAATTTCTAGTAGTGGTTGTACCACCTCGAGAAACGGTTGGTGTAGTTGCTGCTGCAACCGTAGGTGTAACGGCTGTGGAAACAGCATACAGTTTAGATTGAGTTTCTCTTCCAGCAATACCATCAATTCTTAATCCATAATCTCTTTGAAAATTAATAACAGCTCTTTTTGTAATTTGACCATAAATACCATCTACAGAACTATTATAATAACCGTTGTTCTGTAGTGCTTGTTGAAGCTTTACAACTTCGGTTCCTCTACTACGAAATTGTAACGTTGTATATGCTGCATTTGAAGACTTAGCATATAATGTTGACTGAGTTTCTCTTCCAGCAATACCATCAATCCTTAAGCCATGATCTCTTTGAAAATTAATAACAGCGCTTTCTGTGATTTGACCATAGATACCATCTACAGAACTATTATAATAACCTTTGTTCTGTAGTGCTTGCTGTAGCCTTACAACTTCATTTCCTCTACTACGGAACTGCAATGTCACATAGGAGTCATTAGCAAATACTCCTACTACTTGCACTGATAAAAATAGTAATATCAGTAATATTGATACCAATTTTTTTAATTGCATTTACGTACACTCCTTCCTGAATCATGCTTCCGAAGTTAGCTGTCGGGTTCGGGATAGAAGGCTCCCTACCATGTCTATGGATTAACCCCCAATACTGGTTCCTCCGTACCCAAGAAATTTGGGATTCAGCAGTTGTAAAGTTATGCAATATTAGGGTTATTATACAGGAAGAGATACATTATGTAAACCAAAATAAGATATATACCAAAATATACATATTATTTAAAAACAAATTTATTCAGGTAATATACACGGTTCTGCTGTTACAAGAAGAAGTTAAACTAATAGATTATTGGGTAGATGTTAGATTTAATACCTGTTCTTTAAGTAGTTAGTAATTAAAAAAATATTGTTAGATAACAGCTGTATATGGATATTAATATAGTATATTAAAATGTATAGTAAAGAATAATGATTATAAAATATAGGAGATGGTTCTATGTACGATATTAGTATTATAGGTGCTGGAGTTGTTGGCCTAGCAATTGCTAGGCATTTATCAAAATATAATTTAAAGATATGTATTATAGAGAAAGATGAAGATGTTGCCACTGGTGCTACAAAGGCTAATAGTGGCATTGTGCATGGTGGATATGCTGCAAAACATGGTACATTAAAAGGAGAACTTTGTATAAAAGGTAATCAAATGTATGAAAAACTCGAAGAAGAGCTAAATTTTGGGTTTAGGAGAACCGGTGCACTTGTATTGGGGTTTACTGAAGAAGATGAGAAGCAAATTAAAGCTCTTTATGAAAATGGATTAAAAGTAGGATGTAAGGATCTAGAGATTATAGACAATGATAAAATAAAGCAAATGGAACCCCATATAAATAAAGAAGCTAAAGTAGCACTATATAGTCAGGATGTAGGAGTTACCTCACCTTATGAGTTGGCCATAGCCTTAGCAGAAAATGCTATAGCTAATGGGGTAGAATTAAAATTGGAAACAGAAGTTTTAGGCATAGAAAAAACAGAGGATTATTTCAGCATTATAACCCACCAAGGAGAGATAAAGAGCAAATATATTATAAATGCAGCGGGACTATATAGTGATAAAATAGCACATATGGTAGGCTTAGATAGTTTTAAAATATTACCACGAAGAGGACAATATATACTTTTTGGAAAAGACCAAGGATATCTAGTTAATTCAGTTATATTTCAAGTGCCGACACAGCAAGGAAAAGGAATTCTTGTGACAACTACCTACCATGGCAACTTTATGATAGGACCAAATGCAGAAGAAATAGACGATAAAAATGATGTGGCAACTACTATGGAAAGTTTAGAATATGTAATAGAGACTGCTAAAGTATCTATACCAAACCTAGATATTAAAAGAGCATTAACTACATTTTCTGGCATAAGAGCCGCTAGTAGCATTGGAGATTTTATCATAGAAGAAAGCAAGGTAAAGGGATTTATTAATGTTGCGGGGATAGATTCACCCGGTCTTACAGCAGCACCAGCTATAGCCGTAAGAGTAAGAGAAATTCTTGAAGAAACTGGTCTTCATATGAAAACAAAGAAAGAGTTCAATCCCTATAGAAAAGCTATATTTACAACTAAAGGTAAAGATTTTGACGGGAAGATAGACCATGAAGATAAAGACAAGAATATAATATGTAGGTGCGAGAAAATAACAGAAAAGGAAATAATAGATGCAATACAAAGAGGAGTACCTATTAAATCGACAGATGCTATAAAGAGACGAACTAGAGCTGGCATGGGATTATGCCAAGGAAATTTTTGCAGACCAAAGGTGAGAGAAATAATAGCTAGGGAAATGAATATTCCTCATGAAGAGGTTACCTTAAGGGGCAAAAACGCAGTATCGAATATTGATAGAGTGGATATAAAGCTTATTAGAAAATATAAAAAGTAATAATCGTTCATACAACACGATTGAGAAGGGGGAGTTGCATATGTTTTGTAAGTGTTTTTGTCCAGGAAAGCTTAATAAATATAAGAAAGATGTAGAAATAGAACACAATGGGAAGACCTATAAATTTTCTGATGTTTCTATACAAAAGTGCAATAATACTGACTGCAAAGACGGTTATATGTCCAGAGAAATGTGGGAGCATATAAAAGATGTTGTTGGTGATGATTTTCAAGATATTGGAACCTATAATTTGAGTAGGAAGGTTTTTAGAGCTTTTATAGAGCAGTATAACCTGGATCATAATAAAGAAGAGCAGAGAAATGAAAGTGATTTTTAAATATCACATATGAATGAACTATACACAAAAACTTTTATTAGCATCTAATAATTTAGAAGAATATTGGAATCTATATTAACCCTTGTAAAAAGTGATTTTTACAAGGGTTAATTTTTTTGAGTTATTTTCAATAAATTTTTTAAAAAATTTATTGAAAATAACAAAAGAGAAGACTTTAATAAGCTATTAAAGGAAGTAATAATGATCTTTTAAAATGCAATAATGATTTTAGAAGCATCACTAGGGTTGAAAAAGACAGAAAAAATAGAAAAGAATCAACTTGATGCAATATGAGTTATAGGGTGGGTAAAATGGTGCCAATTTATAAAAAAGGTACCAGTGGACTAATGCATGATAATGATTTAACAATTGCAAAAGTGTCATGAAAAGAGAAAATAGTATGTTGTGAAGGATTGATTTTACTAAATTTCAATTAGCATAAACAAGAGAAAACAAGGGGAAAAAGCAAGAAAAACGAAGAATAGGGATATATATATGGTAGAAAACGTTTTCCGACACCTAGTGCCTTTAAAATAGCGATAAATGGGGTTATACAATTTAAAAAAATCGTGATACACTACATGTGAAAGTCAATGGATTAGTCCAATGCACCAATGAGAAAAGAGGTGATTGTATAGGATGAAAATAGATAGAAAAAGTGGAGTACCTATTTATATACAAGTAAAAAATTTTATTATAGATGATATAAAAAATGGAAGGCTGAAAATAGGAGATAAATTACCAACAGAAAGAGAGTTATCTCAAAAGCTAAAGGTAAGCAGGAACACAATCTCTGCCGCCTATAATCTATTAGAACAGGAAAAGGTTCTCGTATCCTATCAAGGCAAAGGCACCTTTGTTGGTGAAGAGGAAGAAACCTGGAAGCAACATAATGTTAAAGATAGAGTATTTAGAATTATCGACTTAGCATTAGAAGAAGCATTGGAGATGGGGTTAGATACAAAAGAATTTATATCTATTGTAAAAGAAAGAGTGAAAGAAAAAGAAGCTTTCATTAAAAATATAAGTGCCGTATTTGTAGAATGTAATATAGAACAAGCAAGATACTTTGCAGAGGAGCTTAGTAAAACCACAGATCTTACTGTAGTGCCGATAACTGTAGCTCAGCTGAAGGAAAGAAATGAAACAAATCAACAAAGTATCCAGGAAGCACAAATTATTATCACTACCTTTAATCATGTAAACGAAGTCAAAACGCTGACTTCCGATGTAAGAAAAGATGTGCTGGGGGTTGCTATTAATCCTAGTCTAGAAACAATAGTAAAAATCGCCAAGTATCCTAAGGGAACGAAGTTTGGCCAAATATGTTATTCCAAAGAATTTCTTTTTAAGATTCATTATGCATTAGAATCAGCTGGATTAGAAAATCTTGATACGATAGCTACAACAAGTAGAGAAAAAGAAGAATTACTAAAGGTAATTCATACATCAGATGTGATGGTGGTATCACCAGGAAGAAGAGAAGAAGTACAACTATTGGTTGGAGAAGAAAAGGAAGTTATAAGATTTGATTATCTTTTAGATCAACATTCAGTGAAAGCAATTATATCTAAAGTTATAGAAATGAAAAATCATTTATAAGGAGAGGGGATTATTATGAAAACAAATATAGTATTAGGTGTTATAGGGGCAGATTGCCATGCGGTTGGAAATAAGGTGCTTGATTATGCATTCACAGAGGCAGGATTTCAAATAACAAATATTGGTGTATTAAGCTCACAGGAGGATTTTATTAATGCAGCTATTGAGACCAATGCATCAGCAATTTTAGTATCATCTCTTTATGGTCATGGGGAGATCGATTGTAGAGGATTAAGAGAAAAGTGTGAAGAAGCAGGTTTGAAAGGGATATTATTATATGCTGGAGGAAACCTTGTAGTAGGTAAGCAGGACTGGGAGTCAGTGAAAAAGAGATTTGAAGACATGGGATTTGATCGTGTTTATGCACCAGGAACATCACCAGAAGAAGGTATAAGAGATTTAAAAGAAGATTTAAAACAAGAATTGAAAAAAATCTCATAAGAAGGTGATAAAATGGATGCATTATTATTAATTGACTTTGGAAGCACATATACAAAGCTTACAGCAGTTGATATGGAAAACGAAGAGATTATTACCACTACGAAGGCTTTAACTACTGTAGAGAGTGATATCATGATTGGATTCCAAAATGCCTACTCTCTTATGGAGGAAGAATGTAAGGATAAAAATGTAAAATTTATCGAAAAATATGCATGTAGCAGTGCTGCTGGTGGATTGAAGATGATAGCGGTTGGTTTAGTGCCAGACCTTACAGCAGAAGCTGCAAAAAGAGCAGCACTAGGTGCTGGATCAAGGATATTAGGTGTTTATAGCCACGAATTAACCTTGAGAGAAATAAGGAATATGCTTGAAAACAAACCGGATATTATTCTTCTGGCGGGGGGAACTGATGGTGGCAATAAAGATTGCATCTTACATAATGCGAAAATGATTGCCAAGAATGTCAAGGATGTACCTGTAGTGGTGGCTGGAAATACGAAGGCAAGCGATGAAATTGAAGAAATATTTAATGAGCATGGGACCTACTATAAAATCACTGACAATGTCATGCCTAAATTAAATACATTAAATGTTGAACCGGCAAGAAGTGCCATTAGAGAAATATTTATGGAGAAAATTATTAATGCTAAAGGCATGGATGGTGCTGAAGCATTTATTAATGGTATTTTAATGCCAACTCCTGCTGCGGTTTTGAATGCAGCTAGAATCTTGGCTGATGGAACAGATGAAGAAGAAGGTATAGGAGATTTAATCATTGTGGATATAGGAGGAGCTACTACGGATATTCATTCCATAGCTGATGGTGAGCCTACAAAGCCCGGAGCCATGCAAATAGGGTTACAGGAACCCTATGCCAAGAGAACTGTTGAAGGGGACTTAGGTATGCGGGTAAGTGCAGATTCCCTATGTCAATCTATAGCAACAAGGAAGATAAAAAAGTTTGCTCCTAATTTAAAATATAATGTACAAGAAAGATGTCAATATCTTTCAGAGCATGTTAATAAAATTCCAGAAACTGATGAAGAAATAGAATTTGATGAAGCCTTAAGTATGGCGGCAACTGAAGTTGCAATGGAGAGACATGTAGGTGTGATAGAAAGTATGTACACACCTATGGGTAAAATTTATTCTCAAACTGGGAAAGACTTGCTTAAAGTCAAGTATTTAATAGGTACCGGTGGTGTATTAATCAATAGTCATAACCCTGAGAAGATATTAAGAGCTGGCTTATACAGTGAAGAAAATGGTAAATATTTAAAGCCTCAAAATCCAGAGTTGTTGGTAGATAAATCTTATATCCTTTCAGCAATGGGCTTAATGGCAGAGAAATATCCTGATAAAGCAATTAGAGTACTTAAAAAACATCTTACAAATGTATCATATAATAGGAGGCAGAGACATGGAGCTTAAAAATAAAAAGTTGAGTGAAGCAGAATTTATGCAAGAAAGAAAAGAAGTTTTAACCCATTGGGAAACAGGAAAAGATGTAGATTTACAAGAGGCGGTAGATTATCTAAAAAAGGTTCCAGAGCATAAAAATTTTGCTGCAAAACTTAGAAAAGCAAAGGAAGAAGGAATTACTCTAGCACAGCCGAGAGCAGGGGTAGCAGGAGTAGATGAACACATTAAATTACTACAATACCTTCAAAATGAGGGTGGAGCAGATCTTCTACCAAATACCATTGATAGTTATACTAGACAAAATAGATATAATGAATGTGAAGTAGGCATTCAAGAAAGTATAAAAGAAAAACGTTCCATGTTAAATGGTTTTCCTGTAGTAAACCATGGAGTATACAATTGCAGAAAAATTTTAGATGCTGTAGAACTTCCTCTACAGGCAAGACATGGTACACCAGATGCAAGATTGCTTACTGAAATTATTCATGCTGGCGGATGGACATCTAATGAGGGTGGGGGTATATCCTATAATATTCCTTATGCTAAAAGTGTAAGCTTAGAAAAAACCATACGTGATTGGCAATATTGTGATAGAGTCACAGGTCTTTATGAAGAAATGGGCGTTAAAATAAATAGAGAACCATTTGGTCCATTAACAGGAACCCTTGTACCTCCAAGTATGTCTAATGCAGTAGCAATTATAGAGGGACTTCTAGCCGCTGAACAAGGTGTAAAAAACTTAACTTTAGGGTATGGACAATGTGGAAATTTAGTGCAGGATGTTGCTGCAATTAGAGGACTTATACAGCAGGCAGAGGAATATTTTACAACCTATGGTTACGATATAGAATTGACAACAGTATTTCATCAATGGATGGGAGGATTCCCTGCAGATGAATCAAAATCATTTGGTGTTATTTCGTGGGGAGCAGCAACCGCTGCATTAGCAGGAGCTACAAAGGTAATTGTTAAAACACCTCACGAGGCTATTGGAATACCAACGATGGAGGCAAATGCACAAGGAATAAAAGCAACAAAACAAGTCTTAAATCTACTAAAAGGTCAACACATGCCTATGTCAAAGGAATTAGAATTAGAAATCAATCTAATAAAAGCTGAAACAAAGTGTATATTAGACAAAGTGTTTGAGTTAGGAAAAGGAGATCTTGCAGTGGGAGCTGTAAAAGCATTCCAAACAGGTGTTATGGATATTCCATTTGCTCCAAGTAACTACAATGCAGGGAAAATACTACCAGCTAGAGATAATAACGGTGCAGTTAGATATTTAGAGTTTGGTAATATTCCAATGAGTCAAGATGTGAAGGACTTTAATAAACAATTACTAGAGGAAAGAGCAAAAGTAGAAGGAAGAGATGTTAGCTTCCAAATGGTTGTTGATGATATTTATGCTGTTGGTAAAGGAACACTTGTAGGTAGACCTGAAGGCAAATAACATACTAAAAACTGGAGGAATCATTAACATGAAAATTATAGATATCGTATGCTCCGCAGGAAAAACGGGTTTTTACTTTGATGATCAAAGAGCTATTAAAAAAGGTGCAGAGCAGGATGGATTCACTTACGTAGGAGAAGCTGTTACTGAAGGTTTTACAAATGTAAGACAGGCGGGAGAATCTATTTCAGTTATGCTTATCCTAGAAGATGGTCAGGTGGCATATGGAGACTGTGCAGCAGTTCAATACTCAGGGGCAGGAGGTAGAGATCCTCTGTTTCTTGCAGATGAATTTATACCACTGATAGAAGAACATATTTCACCAAAACTTATTGGAAGAGAAATAGTAAATTTTAAAGAACTTGCTGAAGAGATAGATAATATGCAAGTAGAAGGAAAAAAACTGCATACAGCTATAAGATATGGAATCACTCAATCAATTCTTGATGCCACTGCAAAAGTAAAGAAAATGACTATGGCAGAGGTGATTAAGGAAGAATATAATACCAATGTAGATTTGAAAAGAGTTCCTATTTTCACTCAATGTGGAGATGATAGATATAACAATGTAGATAAAATGATTATCAAGGGTGCCGACGTTCTTCCTCATGGATTAATTAACAATGTTGATACAAAGTTAGGAAAAGATGGTGGCAAACTGAAGGAATATGTAGGCTGGCTAAAAAACAGAATAGAAGCTCTTAGAGCGAGTGAAGAGGATAACTTCGTACTGCATATTGATGTATATGGAACAATTGGTATTGCATTTGATAATGACATTGAAAAAATGAGTAATTATCTTGGAGAGCTTGAAAAAGCTGCAGCACCTTTTAAACTTAGAATAGAAGGTCCTATGGATGTTGAAAATAGAGATGGTCAAGTAAAAGCGCTTAAGGAATTAAGAATGGCCCTTAAGAAAAAAGGAATCGGTGTTGAACTTGTTGCTGATGAATGGTGTAATACATGGGAAGATATAAAACTATTTGTAGATGAAGAAGCAGCAGACATGGTTCAAATCAAAACGCCAGATCTTGGTGGAGTTAACAATATAGTGGAAGCTATTCTTTATTGCAAAGAAAATGGTGTTGGAGCTTATTCTGGTGGAACCTGTAACGAAACAGATAGATCTGCTCAAATATGTACAAATATAGCTATTGCTTGTGGAGCTGATCAGTGTCTTGCAAAACCAGGCATGGGTGTAGATGAAGGTTTTATGATTGTTTATAATGAAATGAACAGAGTTCTAACATTGGCTAAAAGAAGACAATTGGCACTAATGGAAACAGGAGAAGAAATCAATAGGAGTGCAATGTAATGAGAGAGTTACACGTTTCTAAGATTACTGAAACTGTCAAAAAGCTTTGTATAGATGCAAACTATAATCTTACAGATGATATAAGAGAAAGATTTCAGGAGGCGAAGGCAAAAGAAAGCTTTCCAATGGCTAAAAATATCATAGATATACTTATAGAAAATGCTGATATAGCTAAAAATGAAGAAAGACCCATGTGTCAAGATACAGGAATGGCTGTAGTATTTCTAGAAGTAGGTCAGGAAGTTCATATTGTAGGAGGTAGTCTAGAAGAAGCTATTCATGAAGGGGTAAGACAGGGTTATACTGAGGGTCTTTTAAGAAAGTCAGTTGTAAGTGATCCAATCGAAAGAATAAACACAAAGGATAATACTCCAGCAGTTATTTATTACAACGTTGTGCCAGGCGATGATTTTAAGGTTATAGTTGCTCCAAAAGGATTCGGTAGTGAAAATATGAGTCAACTTAAAATGCTAAAACCGGCAGATGGAATAGAAGGAGTCAAAGACTTTGTACTACAAGTAGTGAGGGAGGCAGGACCAAATCCCTGCCCTCCTATTGTTGTAGGAATTGGTATTGGAGGAACCTTTGATAAGGCAGCTTTTCTTGCAAAAAAAGCTCTTTTAAGATCTACCAGTGAAAGAAATGAGAAACCTCTTTATGCAGAACTAGAAGAAGAACTATTAAATGCAATTAATGATTTAGGGATAGGACCACAGGGCTTTGGTGGTAGAACTACTGCCCTAGCAGTGAACATTGAAACCTATGGAACCCATATTGCAGGGCTACCGGTTGCAGTAAATATAAACTGTCATGCAACTAGACATGGGGAAGCCCACATATAGGAGGTTAGTTAAAATGAGCAAAAGAATAACTATGCCTCTAACAGAGGATAAGGTTAAGAGTTTAAAAGTAGGAGATAGTGTTCTACTTACTGGAATTATTTATACTGCTAGAGATGCTGCTCATAAAAGGTTAGTTGATTTATTAGAAGAAGGAAAAGAACTGCCTTTTGATATAGAAGAACAAGTTATTTACTATGTGGGACCTACTCCGGCAAAAGAAGGACAGCCTATAGGATCAGCAGGACCTACCACTAGTTATAGAATGGATTCCTATACACCACCTCTTCTGGAAAATGGATTAAAGGGCATGATTGGAAAAGGTAAAAGAAGTGATGCTGTTATTAATACCATGAAGAAATGCGGTGCTGTTTACTTTGCAGCCATTGGTGGAGCAGCAGCCTTAACTGCAAAATGTGTTAAGACTTCAGAAGTTATTGCCTATGAGGATTTAGGAGCAGAAGCAATAAGAAAGCTTTATGTAGAAGACCTTCCTTTAGTAGTGGTAATAGATGCTGAAGGAAATAATTATTATGAAATTGGACAGCAGGAATATTTTAAAACACTAAGGTAGGTGTTATGGGTATGGATATAAAAACTCCTGCAAAGGCAGGAACTATGGAGTCAAACGATATATATGTGATTGTTCAACCTAATGATGAGGGCGGTATTATCATTGAACTGGAAAGCATTGTTATGAAGCAATTTGGAAAAAAGATTAAAGAAGTAATTCTAGAAACGTTAGAAGCATTAAATATTAAAAATATTCATCTTTCTGCCAAGGATAGAGGTGCTCTTGACTATACAATAAAGGCAAGGGTAGAAACAGCAGTAAAAAGAGGGATGTAAGGGGTGAGTTGATGGAAAGACTTAGAAGAACCATGCTTTTTATGCCAGGGAATAACCCTAGTATGCTACAAAATGCAGGAATCCTAGGAGCAGATAGCATTATATTAGATCTTGAGGATGCAGTAAGTATAACAGAAAAAGATGCAGCAAGAATATTAGTAAGGAATGCTATAAAAAATGTAGAATTCTATGGGACAGAGGTTGTTGTAAGAATAAATCCCCTTTCATCTTCCTTCGGCTTAAAGGATGTAGAGGAAATAGCAAAAGCAAAGCCTGATGCGATCATGGTACCAAAGGCAACTGAAGAGGACATACAAATAGTAGACGAAATGCTTAGTAGCATCGAAACTCAAGAGGGTTTTCCTCATGGTAGCATAAAAATTTTCCCTTTGATAGAAACGGCCTATGGCCTTGAAAATATAGATAGTATTATTAGAACCTCTAGTAGAGCAATAGGTGTCCTATTGGGGGCAGAAGATTTAACCGCTGACCTTGGTATTAAAAGAACAAGGGAAGGTGAAGAAATATTTTATGCAAGAAGTAAAGTTGCCTCTACCTGCAGAGCATGTAAAGTAGATGCTATAGACACCCCTTTTGCTGATATGAATGACTGCCGAGGATTTAACAAAGACATTCATAAGGCAAAGTCTTTAGGACTGACTGGAAAGGCTGCCATCAATCCGAGGCAAGTAGATACCATTCATGAAGTTTTTGCACCTGCTGAAGAGGAAATAAAATATGCACTTCGGGTAATCAAAGCAATGGAAGAAGCACAAAGGGAAGGTAAGGGTGTATTTTCCCTAGACGGAAAAATGGTGGATGCACCTATTATCGCAAGGGCACAAAACGTAGTAAAAAAAGCAAAGCTTGCTGGCTTGGTATAAAGAGGTGAAGGATATGAAAAATATACTTGGAAGAGAAATACCAGAATATATCGAAGGCTATGGAACCGTTAAAGCCTTTAAAGGTGCCTTTGCAAGTTTAAGAGAGGTAGAACGAAAAGCTGTAAAACTACAGAGTGCAGAACCAACGGAAAAAAAAGTACTGTCATCTATCAAAGATGCTATTGAAAAGTGTACTATAAAAGATGGAATGACGGTTTCCTTTCACCATCATTTAAGAAATGGCGATTATGTCCTCAATATGGTTTTAGAAGAGCTTTCAAAAACCGGCATTAAAGATATAAGGGTTGCAGCTAGTTCGATATTTCCAGTACATGCACCTCTTGTTGAACACATGAAAAGTGGTATGGTTACTGGAATTTGTGCTAACTATATGTCAGGACCTGTAGCTGAAGCCATTTCAAGAGGCGAGTTAAAATATCCCGCTATTATGCATACCCATGGAGGCAGAGCTCGAGCTATTGAATCAGGAGATATTTCAATTGATATAGCCTTTATTGCTGCACCTACCTGCGATACCTATGGTAATATCAATGGTGTAGAAGGGAAATCAGCCTGCGGAACATTAGGTTATGCTGTGCCGGATGCTATGTATGCTGAAAAAGTAGTGGCTATCACTGATAATCTTATACCTTACCCAGCTTGTCCAATTGAGATTACTCAAGAATATATAGATTTTGTTGTTGAGGTAGAAAGTATTGGAGACCCTAATGGGATTGTATCTGGAACTACCCAAATTACTAAGGATCCTGTTGGCTTAAAAATAGCAAAAATGACTTCGGAGGTCATTGAAGCATCTGGGTTATTAAAGAAAGGTTTTTCTTTTCAGACAGGAGCCGGGGGAACTTCTTTAGCAGTAGCTGATTATGTAAAAAAGTTGATGCAACAAAAAGACATAAAGGGAAGTTTTGCTGCCGGTGGAATCACTGGCTACATGGTTGAAATGTTTGAAGAAGGATTATTCGAATCCCTTTTTGATGTACAATGCTTTGATTTAAAGGCAGTAGAATCCTATAGAGAAAACAAAAGACATCAAAACATGTCAGCTTCTATGTATGGTAATCCCCATAATAAAGGTGCTGTTGTAAATAACCTAGATGTGATGATTTTAGGAGCTACTGAAATAGACACAGCCTTCAATGCCAATGTTACAACTGGATCTAATGGCATGATTATGGGAGGTTCAGGAGGACATAGCGATACTGCTGCTGGAGCAAAGTTAGCTATTGTTGTTACACAGCTTGTAAAGGGAAGGTTGCCTATTGTGGTTGATGATGTTACTACTGTCACTACTCCTGGAGAAACTATTGATGTCCTGGTTACAGAAAGAGGTATAGCTGTGAATCCCAAAAGACAGGATTTAATAGAGAAATTAGAAAAAACAAAGCTGCCTATTATGTCAATAGAAGAATTAAAACAAATAGCTGAAAAGATGACAGGAACACCTGAAAAAATAGAAGCAGAGGATCAGTTGGTAGCAGTGATTGAATATAGAGATGGTACGGTTATTGATACGGTTAAAAAGATATAAGCATAATTAAAAGTCCTTCCTTTTGAAGGGCTTTTAATTATGCTTGTTATTTTATTTTTAATAAAGATAGAACAAAGAACTTTACTGATAATATGAAGATTTTTATAATATATAGTATTTCTTTAGTTAATATAGAAATTTATGGGTATTTATATGAAAAGATTGTATAGTCAGTATAAAAATTATGTTGGGGGGATAATAATGGAAAACATTCAATATTCTACTGAATTTCTAAAGAGAATTAGAAGTGTAAGGAAATTTAATGCTACTCCTATTGACCTTAAGGTATTAGAGGATATTGTTGACTGTGGCAGATTGGCGCCTACCGCGAGAAACCTTCAACCATGGGAATTTATTGTCGTGACAGATAAAGACAAACTTGAGAATATATCTACCTTTCACAAAAGCTCGGACTTTGTAAAGGATGCAGGTGCGGTTATTCTTGTGCTTTGTAATGCTGAAAGCACAGAATACTTTCTTGAAGATGGCTGTGCCGCAACACAAACAATGATTACTGCAGCAGATATTCATGGACTTAAAAGCTGTTGGGTAGCAGGTGCAAAGGGACTTTATCAAGGTGAAGATGACATAGCTTGGTGTGAAGGAATGCCCTGTAAACCATTGCCAGACCAAGTTAAAAATGCTGAAAAAATTAACAACCTATTGGGTGTTCCATCAAACTATGCTCTAATATCCATGATTGCATTAGGTTATAGTGCTGAAAATCCTGAAGTAACAAAAAGGTCTCTACAGGAAGTGCTTCATTGGGAAACTTTTTAGCTGAAGATAAGTATGAATAAGTCTCTATCTTACTATTGTAAGATAGAGACTTTTGAGTGTAGTATAACTAATAGCATATAAGCTACTAAATTATTCCAAATTATGTTATACTTCTATATAAAAACAGGTGGTGATGTTATGGGACATATTACAGGAAAATCAGCCTATAAAAAGTTAGAGGAGAGGTTAAATCGATTTCCACAAGGGGCACCTCCCTCTGAAACACTATATAAAATTTTAATGATGTTATTTAGCGAAAAAGAAGCCGAGCTTGTTGCACAATTACCAATAAAGCCCTTCACGATTAAAACCGCCAGTAGAGTGTGGAAAACCAATGAAACTACAGCAGCAAAAGTATTGGAAGAGTTGGCCAGTAGAGCAATTTTATTAGATATGGATAATAATGGTACAAAACAATATATGCTACCTCCACCCATGGCGGGTTTTTTTGAATTTTCCTTAATGCGTACAAGAAAAGATATTGATCAAAAGCTTTTGGCAGAGCTTTATTACCAATACTTAAATGTTGAGGAGGACTTTATTAAGGATTTATTCCTTGGAAGTGAAACTAGGTTAGGAAGAATTTTTGTACAGGAGGCAGTACTTTCGAAGGACAATGCAGTTCATATATTAGACTTTGAAAGGGCAAGCCATATAATAAAGTCTTCAGAGCACATAGCCATAAGTATGTGTTATTGTCGACATAAAATGCAGCATGTAGGAAAAGCCTGTGATGCTCCTATGGACATATGTATGACCTTCAATAATACAGCTGCTTCTCTAACAAAACATAATTATGCTAGAAAAGTAGATGCATCTGAATGTATAGAACTTTTATATCAAGCCTATGAAAATAATTTAGTTCAATGTGGTGAGAATGTTAGGGAAAATGTTACTTTTATTTGTAATTGCTGTGGTTGTTGTTGTGAAGGTATGGTGGCGGCACGTAAATTTGGTAACCTTCATCCAGTACAGACTACACATTTTATTCCTGAAATTAAGGAGGAGACCTGCTCAAGCTGTAGTATCTGCATTAAAGCATGTCCTATAGGGGCTATTGATGAAGTTACAGAGGAAAATAACAACAAGAAGGTGGATATTAACAAAGGGATATGTCTTGGATGTGGTGTATGTGTTAGAGCATGTCCTAAAAAAAGTATTTACCTTAAAAGGAGAAAACAAGAAATCATAACTCCAGTAAATTCTGTACATAGGTCAGTACTGATGGCAATAGAAAAAGGAAAATTACAAGATTTAATCTTTGATAACCAAGCCCTTGGTAGTCATAGGGCCATGGCGGCTGTTTTATCTGTAATATTAAAGCTTCCACCTGCAAAAAAGGCAATGGCTAGTAAACAGATGAAGTCTGTTTATCTTGAGAAATTAATTAGTAGGTTTTCTAATTAAATGAAATGTTTTTTTTAATAGGCTATAGGAAATCAAGGCTATTATTAAAAAATTCTCTATTGAAGAATTTGCACAGTAGCCTTTTCTATTAGACTATCATAATTTAACATATATACCATATAATTGGTAAAAACTCTAAAAATTATTTGAAAATTATGTTAAGATGGAAACGTAAGACTTATAAGGAGGGATAAATAATGGAAAAATGCTTTTCAGAGAAAATATCCGATGCAAAGGTATTAGATCTTTCCATGGAGATCTTTAAAAAGAAGTTTAAAACGTTAATAGGATATAATATCCTGTTTACTATTGTCTTAGTGATTATGATTATTGGATTTGCAGTTATTTTAGGACCTATGTTAGCACATGTTCCATTGGGTGGTATGTTTAGTTTGGTTACTTTTCTTTTCTTAATGTTCATCGCTTTAGGTACCTTGATAGGCATCAGTAAAGCTGGAATTTTCCATATAGCCCATAGTTATATAGAAGGACAAGATATGACAGCATCTGATGCTATAGGTAAAGCTTTTTCTAGTTTTAAACCTACTTTGAAGGTGGTTACCTTACTTACGGTTTGTTTGCTGCCATTAATGTTTGCCTTAGCCTTGATGGGGATAGAAATTTCAACTATTACACTTTTTCAAAGTAGAATGGATGCTAGTCCTATTTTGACATTTTTGGTAAAGGTGTTATTGTATTCCTTTATCGCAGCTTTAATGGGAAGCTATTTGTTTTACACACTACACATAGCTATTTTTGAAGAAAAAACAACTTTGCAGGCATTTAATAAAAGTATAAAGCTTGCCCAAGGAGAGGTATTCAAAAATATATTTAGGGTTTTTAGTATATTCATCATCGCATGGGGTATTAATTTATCCGTATATGCAGCCATTACAGCTGGCTCTGGTCTATTATATTTTGTTTTAGGAAAAATGGAGAGCGGCTATTCTTTGATAGCTCAAATCATGCTATATGTTGATACACTGGAACCCTATGTTGATTTTCTATTAGGAATTATATTAGAGCCTATTGGTTCTATCATCTGGACACTTTATTATGCAAATATACGATATAAAAAAGAGGGCTACAAGCTACATAAAATGCTGCATAATCTTCAGCAGCAGGAGACGATAGAACCTACTGAAAA
The DNA here is from genome assembly GCA_020832135.1 of Clostridiaceae bacterium. Taxonomy (GTDB): domain Bacteria; phylum Bacillota; class Clostridia; order Peptostreptococcales; family Natronincolaceae; genus JAFIFG01. The sequence continues at coordinate 5,949 of JAFIFG010000004.1, read as the reverse complement.
TATAGGGTTGAATAATGAATAGAGGGAAAAAGTATGGAAAATATTACATTCTCTAATAAGGAAATTTTTGAAAAAGCAATTGAGAAAGTAATAGATAGTAGTAAATATAAACATCTCCAAGAAGGAGAAAACATAAGGGATGGGATTGCGGAGAGAATAGGAGAGTTTTTTAGTGGAGGTTCTACAGGAGGTTATACCTCTAACAGTATAAGCACTGCTGGTACGCAGAATACCTTCTTCTTACTATTTTTTATTGTAGCCATAGCTTTATTATATTATGCTTTAAAATCTCCAAAGTCTAAGTTGAAAAAGGAACAAGTTATTTATGGTGAAGTAATAGATGAAAATACAACCTATGAAGGACTGTATAAAAAAGCCCTCCTTAGGCAGCAGGAAGAAAAGTATGTAGAGGCCGTTAGACTCTATTTTGTTAGTCTACTCTTCTATATGAACGAAAAATCCTTATGCCTTTTAGATGAGTCTAGGACAAATGCTGAAATTATAAGAGCACTACATAAGGCAGAATTTACTAAAGCAGATATATTTAAAAATATTAGTGATTATTTTCAATACATTTGGTATGGGAACAAAGAAGTTAAGGAATTAGATTTCCAACATTATAGACAAAAGATAGAAGACCTTTTAATGGAGGTTGAAATACACCATGAAAAACAATAAGCTGATACTATTATTTATTGGATGTGTTGTAGTGTTTTTTGCTCTCAATCACTACTTCGGTATTGTAGATAGAAGGCTAGGGGAGCACCAAAGGGGAAATGAAGCGCTACCCCTGAATACTTCCCATGAAGGAGTATCGATTTTTTATGATGCTTTGAGAGATCTAGAGTATAGTGTTAAGGTTGATACAGAAAATTTTTTGCAAAAAGGTCCCGAAGATATTTATATTGTAACAGAAAGCAAGCAGGCTATTTCCTTTGATCTAAAGGAGGCGGAGAATTGGATAAGAAACGGAGGTAAACTGATTTATTTGACAGATACCTACCATCAATATAATTATCCTAATTTAATAAAAAAATTTGAAGAAAAAGCTCATATATATTCCTTAGGGAAAGGGACGATGCTCATAGGAGATATAGATTTAATTACCAATGAAACCTTATTGGAAGATAGGGAAGGTGCTTATTTTATTGTGAATTGGATAGATACATTAAAGGGGAATATCTATTTTAATGAACATCATAGATTTTCTCAAGGGGAATCACCATCCTTATATAGGAATTTACCTTTTCCTATAAAAATTCTGTTGCTTCAATTGGTATTCCTTTTAATAGGCTATACCGTTTACTTAGGAAAAAGATTTGGTAGAGCTAAAAGGCTGATGGAGGAAGTGGAAAGAGAAGAAAATGAGTATCTCTATGCTGCTGCTAACCTTTATGAAAAAGGTAAGTGCATAGATAGTATATACGATGCTTTCTATATGGAATTTCTCAAGGAAGTAAAAAGAACCTTTAAAACAACAGCAAACCATTATGACTGGATAGAGTTGTGGAAAAAACAAGGTCTTCCCCTTGAAGAAAAGACTATGAGGGTGTTTCAGTATAAAAGATCTGAAAATCCTATGGGGGAAAAGGAAGCTTTAAGTATAATAAAAGATATGAACCAACTAACAGAAATGCTAAAAGACAGGAGGGAAGAGGGTTGGATAAAATTAAAGCAAAGGAATCTATAGAGAATATAAAAAAAGAACTTAGCAAAGTAATTATTGAGCAGGAGGAAGTAATAGATTTAATGTTAATAGCTATATTTACAAAAGGTCATGTTCTTTTGGAGGGAGCACCGGGTCTAGGAAAAACACTACTGATTAAGTCATTGGCTAAAACTCTTGGTGTAGATTTTAAAAGGGTACAATTTACATCGGATTTAATGCCTTCTGATATTACAGGAGCTAGGGTCTACAATATGAAGGAACAGAAATTCGAATTTATAAAGGGACCCGTATTCACAAACTTTTTATTAGGGGATGAGATTAATAGAACACCACCAAAAACTCAAGCGGGACTTTTAGAGGTAATGGAGGAGGGAAGGGTAACCATTGATGGTAAAGGCTATGAAACCTTAAATCCCTTTATGGTTTTCGCTACCCAAAATCCCATAGAATATGAAGGAACCTACCCCTTACCAGAAGCTTTATTAGATAGATTTTTTATGAAGATTCACATAGAATATCCTTCTACAGCTGGAGAAGTCGAAGTAATAAAACGACATCATAGGGGAGTGGATAAAAATCTAGTAAATCTTAACATAGATACTATAGCAACTATAGAAGATATTTTTAGTTATCAGAGGGAAGTTGAGGAAGTTACGGTTGAGGACTCCTTAATAGACTACATCATAAATATTATCAAAGCTACTAGAGATACCTCTTTAATAGAGATAGGTAGTAGTCCAAGAGGCTCTATTGCTTTACTGCAAGCAGCTAAGGGCAATGCAGTATTGATGGGGAGAGATTTTGTTATTCCTGAGGACATAAAAAAGGTTGTTTATCCAGTATTAAGACATAGAATGATTTTAAAGCCAGAAGCCTATGTGGAAGGAATTAAGGAGGACGATGTAATTCATGAGATTCTATCCAATATAAAGGTTCCTCGTTAAGGATGGTGAGAAAGTGACATTCACGAAGAAATTTTTAATGCTGATGATATTGAACATGATGTTGATAGCAATAAGTATGCCTTTCAATTTACATTTAGAAACCTTTATTGTTCTAAATGGTTTAGCATTGATATTGGTTATGGTGGATTACTATATAACTCCTGTTAAAAAGGTCTTTCATATAGAAAGGATAGGTGATTATAAATTATCTCTCCTAGAGGAAGAAATAATCAGTTTTAAGGTGTACAATAAAGATTCCGCTATAGCAACTATAGAGGTGTTACATGAGATTCCCAGTACCTTTGAGTGCAACAATAGTATATTAAAGGGCAAGATTAATCCCCATACCAATGAAGAGTTTGAGTTGATGGTAAAACCAACAAAGAGAGGGACATTCATATTAAAAGAAATTTATATTAGAAGACAAGGTAAGTTAGGATTAATAAAAAAAGATACAGTAATAAATTGCGTAGAAGAATACAAAGTGTATCCTAGTCTTAAAAACTTACAAAAGTATCACAAGATGCTCAGAAAAGATTATTTGTTAAGTAGTGGAAATAATATCATAAAAAAGAAAGCTCAAGATGGAGAATTTGAGAGTCTACGAGAATATGTAAAGGGTGACGATATTAGAAAAATTCATTGGATAAAAAGTGCTAAAGAGAATAAACTGATGGTTAACCAATATGAACCTGAGAACAATAAACATATCTATATCCTTTTAGATACAGGTAGGAGCATGAGTTATCAAGTAAATGCATACACAAAGCTGGACTTAGGAATAAATGCTGCCTTGTTTTTATCAGATGTAGCCTGCTATAACAAAGATAAATCAGGATTATTGGTTTTTAATAGAAAGGTTGATACTTTTATAAAACCATCTAAGGGAGATCATCACAGAAATAGAATACTAGAAACACTTTATCAAATAGAAGGAACAAAATTTACCTCATCCTATGAAGAAGCACTATTTCATCTTAGTAAATATGAAAAGCGAAGAAGCTTAATATGCATATTCACTGATATAGATACATTACAAGAAGTAGACTATATACAGAAATCACTTGGATATATCATAAGAAAACATCACGTAGTCATGTTTTTACTAAAGGATGAAAAATTACAGGAGGCAACGAAAATAAATATAAAAAATAAAAAGGATGTCTATATCAAAGGCATAGCTTATAAAATGAGTGATGAAAGAAAAAAAATCATTAGGGCACTTCATGCTATAGGAGTAACCTCTATAGAATGTGATGGGGAAGACATTGTTTATAAAGCAGTGAATGAATATATGAAGGTGAAAAATACAAATATACTATAGAATGCACTACTTTAAAGGTTTAACATAAAATACAATACATATAAAGGTCAAAAAAGCAAAGACCAACTTAATCACAGGGGATATAGGTAGTGGTGTGAAAAAGCCTTCTATAAGTGCAGCAATACCAAGAAAGATAACAGCACCCAATATAAGAGACACCCCTTCTTTAGTATTTTTAATTACAGCATCTAAACGTGCATATTTTCCAGGTATCAACATAGCTTTGCCTATAAGTAGACCTGCACCTCCAGCAATGAAAATAGCGGTTAATTCTAGTATGCCATGGGGTAGAATTAAAGAGGCATATCTTAAAAAATCTCCATTGAAATAAGCTAGAGCAGTTAAAGCTCCCAGCATACCACCATTTAAAAACAATATATATAAGGTGCCTATACCTAAAAAGATACCGTAGATAAAGGCCTTTAGACTAACAGTAATATTATTAATCATAATAATACTGGTCATCAATGGATAATCCCATTGGGTGGCTTCAAAGCTATAATCAATACTGCTTAAAATTTTTGGCGGTATAAAATACAAGCTATAAGAAGTATCATAGGCTACCATCACAAAGCTAATCAATGCTCCTAGGAGAAATATAATGAAGCTAGATAATATATAAAGCTTATATTGAAGTAGCTTCCTAGGAAAGCTATGCAGCACAAAATCCTTCAAATCATACCAAGGGTTCTTCCTAACAGTATAAAGTAGATGATGGGCATTGCCAACTATAGAATTTAAATATTTTTCAACCTGAGATCCTGGATAATGAGTTCTAGCATAAGCCAAATGATGACTGGTAGTCCTGAAGAGATAAAGAAAATCTTCTATTTTTTCAGAGCTCATATAATATATTTTATTTTTGGTGCACAAATGGATATAGTGCTCCAATTGTTTCCAGTAAGATTTATTTTTTTCAATAAAGACTTCTTCTCTCAAGAAAATCACCTCAACACTATTGTAACAAATTTTAATACAAGGAAAAAGGAGGAAAATTAGAATGAATACAATTACCGTTACTACCCCAGAAAATATTGAAATAGAATATAGGCTAGCAGCTACGGGTAGTCGTATTACTGCAGCATTTTTAGATTATTTAATTCAAGGTTCTGTATATGCATTGATATTCTTGTTTCTTATAGAATCAAAAAATCCTCTACTTTATCTTGAAACGAAAAGCTCTTATTTTCTAGCGGTAGCATTATTACTTATAGCATTGATTAACTATGGATATTTTGTTGTATCAGAAATGCTGATGGAGGGAGGAACAGTAGGCAAAAGGGTACTGGGAATCAAGACTATAAGAAAGAATGGGCAACCAATAAGTATTACGCACTCTTTAATTAGAAACTTATTTAGGGTGTTTATTGACAATTATGTAGTAGGCATATTGATGATATTTTTTAGGGGAGATCATGGAAGATTAGGAGACATTCTATCTTCGACGATGGTAATAGAAGTAGAACAAGAGATAGGCTATGATACTTATAGGAGTCTTCCACAAAATCTAGAGAACAGGTTAACCGAAGAGGAAAAACAGCTGTTAATCACTTATCTTAAAGACATAGAAAAAGTAAAAATAGAGAAAGAAGAACTAAAGGAAAAATTAATAGATTATTTTCATAGCAAGTATAGCTCTATAGATCAGGAAGTTGTTGATTTAGTGGAAGAGCAAATAAATAAAGGCAATTATTAACTCAAGTAAGAATTCAAAGAGCCAATAGTTGCTCTTTTTCTTTTAATGTGTTATAAAGAAAGTAAAAATAAATTGCTACAGAGGAAGGAAGTAAAATGAATCTATTAACTGCAGAAAACATCTCAAAAAGCTATACAGAAAAACAACTTTTAAATAATATAAATCTTGGAATAAACGAAGGGGATAAAATAGGGGTAATAGGGATTAATGGTACTGGTAAAAGCACGCTTCTAAAGATTATTGCTGGTGCAGAGGTCCCAGACACAGGAAGAGTAATTAAAGGAAATGCTGTTACAGTAGAATACCTTTCACAAAA
>JAFIFG010000146.1 GCA_020832135.1 Clostridiaceae bacterium | reverse complement strand
TAGAAGACCTTAATGAATTCTGCAAAAATAATATGTAAAGTTTATAGTATTTATCGAAATGACATAACATTTATGTAATCAGTTTTTTGAGCACAGTGAAGTATCTTAATTTAGTTTCCTTTGAGTGACACATGGTCTGTTTAAGTCGACACAGATAAAAAATGTATAACAATAAAGGAAGGTATTGAGGGGTGTAGTTCATGGACTTTTTAATGCAGGGAGCAATTTTACTTGTATTTTATATAATATTAGATAGCTTTTTCAATGGGATAAGATACGATGATTTAAATAAAAAAATCAGAAAACTAGAGATTCATATTAAAGAAATGGAAGAAAAATTAGATAAAGAATAATACAATATTATTATCTACATTAAGATAATATATATCGTCCTTTAAAGGCGTAACGGATAAAAAATATGCAATGGTAAGGAGGGAAAGTTTATGTCATCATTCAATATTGTTAATATATTTATACTTCCAATATTTTTGGCTATCCCAGCGGCTATACTGTACTTTATTATTAAACTGGCTGTTAAAAATGCAATAAAGGAATTAAAAGAAGATAAAACTTTCTAAATAATGAGGTGCATTATTTTTTCTTAAGACGAATTAGAGGTATGGAAAGGGTGTACCTTAGATATGATAGGAAGAATAAAGTTTTAGGAGTTCCATATGCAGTTAAAACACCTACTAAAGCTGTCGAGATATATGAAGAGTTGATAGACAGTTTATTTGAAATAAGTGATGTTGAATAATTGCTGTATAAAGTTTAAGGTATATTATATATTTTAATAGAGCATCAATGGTATGCTGTTTTATTATTTAAAAGGGAGGCTATTTCTTGTGAACTTTATACAACCAATAACAGCACTACACGGGTTATATTATCTTTATATGGGTTGGCAGTACTTACGTAGCTTTTTAGCTACAAAAGAAATTATATACTTATATCCTTCTATAATGATTATCTATGGAGTAATATTATTCTTCTCAGCTATAAAATTAGAAGATAAAAAAATAATCTCTTACTATAGCATAATTGTTGTATACTGTGTGTTGACTATTACTAGAACTGTCAGTGGCATTAGTTATTTAATATCTAATGGATTGGATTCGGTACCATTGATAGGATTAATAGTTGGAAATGGATTGATGGTAGGGATTTGCTGTTATGTTCATAAAGAAAAAAATAAAGTAATTGCTATAAAAAATAAACTTTTATAGCAAGATCATAAAGTTTAACTATGGTTATTTATAGTTCACCTGCTACACATTACCTTTTTTCAAGATGAATTATGTGATTTAAGGGAAGGGGTGGAAAAGTGAAAAATAACAAACTTGTTACTGTTACCTATACTATTCTCAATATAGTTATGCTAATGATTGGGATTCTTCTTCTACTTGACTTAATTGAGATGAATACGATATTAGCAGTTGTAATAATGGCTTTAAGTGTCTTAAATTTAGTAGTTGTAACAAAAAATATTCTTAAAAAATAGTCATATAGTAGGATCTAATTTCTATATTGAATTATTGATACACTGTTTTTGCAAGACAAATTAGATGTAAAAGATGTAATGAAAGTATATTGATTATATAGTCTCATATGGCTTTAAGTAAGCAACAAACTATGATTTATAGATGTTACTACCTATTTTATAGTTATTTTTAGGTTAGAGGGTGTATTTTGTGAAAACAAAGACTAAAGTGATAATATGCTTTTTTATACTATTATTATTTGTTTGCATTTTGAGTAAAGAATTAAAATATTTTTATTTCCCGAAAAAAAATATAGTTTATTCTGAAGAGCTAGACAAATCAAATTTAAATGAATTGATAAGTGATTATATTAAAAATAATTATTTTGAAAGAGACAATAACAATCTAACTAAATTCCAAGCCCATAAAATACATGGAGTTAAAAAAAGATATTATAATATATATTTATATATGCATGTTATGTACACATCGTATTATATGGAAAATGATGAGATGAAACAAGGACCATCAGGATTCAACTCGATAGTCTTAATTATAAGAGAAGAAAAAGAGAATAGCTATAAAGTTATTAGTCATAAAGAACCTAGTTTAGGAGAGGATTACTTACCATCTATACACAAAACAATTCCCAGAGAACATCTTGGTTCTTTTACAGTTGAAAGAGAAAAAAAAGTACTAGATGAGTTGCGCAATGAAATTGATATAAAAACTAGAAAGCGGATTGAGTCAAAACAAAACCCAAATGTTTATTAAGTCAAGTAAAATCACAAAAACTAAACTGTAGTCATTTACAGTTCACTTACTACACATCATCTATTAAATAAACATCAGATAAAAAATATGCAATGGTAAGGAGGAAAAGTTTATGGCAGCATTCAATGTTATTAATATATTTTTACTTCCAATATTTTTCGCTATCCCAGCAGTTATACTGTACTTTATTATTAAACTGGCTGTAAAAAATGCAATAAAAGAATTGAAAGAAGATAAGACTCTTTAAATGATGAGACACATCATCTTTTTAAGAACTAAACCGCCCAAGGCGGTGGCAGAAAACCTTCCTAAAAGATAAAAGACAAACCTATAAAAGAATATAAAAATAAAGTAGCATCTAAAATTTAGATATGGCTTTATTTATTAAAACACTTCCTTTAATATTTAAGTTGACAAGACAAAAACCAAGAAAGGAAGTGTTTATATTGTCGGAATTAAGGAAAAAGATGAAAAATGTACTCTATATTATTTAAGGCAGCATCCGAAACACTGTTGGAGCTAGGAAAAGATGCAAAATATTTAGGTGCTGAAATTGGTTTTATATCTATTTTACATACATGGGGACAAAATCTAATGAATCATCCCCATTTACATTGCATTGTCCCTAGTGGGGGACTGTCCCTTGACGGCAAGCGTTGGATGAACAGTAAAAAAGACTTCTTTATTCCAGTGAAGGTACTATCAAGAAAGTTTCGAGGTAAATTTTTATATTACTTCAAGAAAGCCTACTATACCAAACAGCTGAAATTTACAGGAGATGTAGAGTTATTAAAAGAGGAAACTCATTTCAAAAGTTTTGTAGATAAGCAATACAAAAAAGAGTGGATAGTATATTGTAAAGCACCCTTTAAAAATGCAGCCTATGTATTAGAATATCTTGGAAGATAGACCCACAGGGTAGCTATATCCAATAACAGAATTGGAAAAATGGAAAACGGCAATGTAACTTTTAAATACAGAGATTACAAAGATGATAACAAGAAAAAATTCATGACCATAACAGCAGAAGAGTTCATCCGAAGATTTTTAATGCATGTTCTACCTTCTAAATTTGTAAAAATTAGGCATTATGGCATTCTAAGCAACAGAAATCGTAATCTTAAGCTTAAAAGGTGTAAAATACTTACTGGAGTAATTTTAAGAAAAAATGAAGTTGAAGAAATTAAGCTAAATGCAAGAGAGTTACTTTTGGAGATAACAGGCATAGATATTAATAGCTGTCCATGTTGTAAAGAAGGAAGAATGTTAACAAAAGAAACCCTATTACCTAAAATATGCTCACCACCAAAAATCAAAACTAAAACTGCATAAACCAATTTAGTTGGGGGAGGGGGGAAGTCTGTCCTTTTTTAGGAAAATGTTGTAAAATATTAATAGAGAGAAAACCATTTTTACAAATTTAAATAGGAAGTCAAACAAAGAGTAGAAATTTTATGAAGGTAGAGAAGATCGAATCCCCATAGGTATCGTTGGGCGGCTTCGTTCTATAATTTGTTTCGGAAATTGAGCAATTTTATACTTTAACCAACACTTTTAACTTACTTTGAAGGTGTTGGTTTTAACCGGCTCAACTTCCGAATACAAACCTATTCAAAATATGACAATGATAAAAGGAGGGTTCAAATTGAAGAAGCAAAAAAATATAAAAGCTATAAAATTATTTCTTATTTATGTTGTACTTGCTACGCTCAGTCGTTTTATAGGTGGGGCTTTCAGTATAGATGCTTTCGGTTATAACTTGTTTACCGATAAATTCAATTTGCGGCTATTCTCTATAAGCCTATTTAGGAGTCTTATTGTATTTTGGATAGCACATTTCCTTTCAAGGTCAAATGAAAAGAAAAAAGCTATAGAGGTTGAGTGATATTGCATACTTTTTATTTTAGACGACACAAATAAACCTTTAAATAAGAAGTAATCAATTAAATTTTTCATTAACTAGAGGGCAACTTCCTTCTCTTTCATTTCCTAAATTTCTTCAATAGAAACACTTTCTCAGCCCTGAGTTTTAGGAAGAAGACTTACTAAAATTGAATTGTAATATACCACCTACATTAACTCATAATAGTAATCAAGAACAATTTAGTGGAAGGTGCTATATGGATACATGCTTGTATATAATTACGAAAAATATAAACCTCCTAGAGTAGAGAAAGCTTAAAAATAAAGCAAGCTTTCTACTTTAGGAGGTTTTATGTTGAAATGAACTACTTCTCCATTGCTTTTTTAGCAAACTCAGTATTTACAATAGCCTCATAAGGAACTCTTTTATCCAGTTCTCCAGCTTCTGTCATAATATCCTGCATTCTTTCAATACCTTCCTCTGTCATTACTAG
>JAFIFG010000141.1 GCA_020832135.1 Clostridiaceae bacterium | reverse complement strand
AGGTTTTCACTATGACTTCTACATAATTCATCATCATGATTTATAACAGCATAGTCATTGGCATTTTGATTTTCAAATATATTGAACTTAGCTTTTATATAATTTTCCATCGTTTTATGACTATTTAAATGGTCAGGTGTTAGATTTAGTATAGCAGCCGCCTTAGGGTGGAAATCCACCGTGCTTTCTAATTGAAAGCTACTGATTTCCATTACCATCACGTCTTCACTGGTGGTTTCCAGTGCCTTTGAAATAGCTGCAACACCTATATTACCCACTACAAAGGTATTCTTTGAGGCATTTTTAAATATTTCACCGGTTAAAGCCGTTGTAGTAGTCTTACCATTGGTTCCAGTAATGGCTACAATGGGTGCTTTGTTGAATCTATAGGCCAATTCTATCTCACCAATAATTTCTAAATCCCTATCCCTTAATGCCTTAATGAAAGGAATTTCTAAAGGTACACCGGGGGACACCACTACTAGATCTATTTCTCCTAATTGATCTATATCTTCAGGATGCTTTCCTAGAATATATTGAAAGTCATGGGCCTCCAATTGTTTTAAGCTATCCTTTAAATCTTCCTCAGATCTTAAATCGTTTACAATGACATCGGCACCCAGCTTCAGAAGGGTTTTTACTAATGGTATTCCCGTTACAGCTAATCCTATTACTAATACTGTTTTATTTTTTAAATTCATTTTGCACCTTCCTTTTTAATGTAAAGCTAAAATTCCCACTAGACACAGTAGGACTGTTACAATCCAAAATGTTGTTACTACTTTTGTCTCTGCCCATCCACTTAATTCAAAATGATGATGAAGGGGACTCATTTTAAATACTCTTTTGCCGGTAGTCTTAAAGGAAATAACCTGTATAATAACCGATAGAGACTCAGCAAAGTAGATTCCTCCTACTATCGGTATTATTAAAGCTACATTCATTAGAATAGCTAAGGTAGCCACTGCACCCCCTAGAGCTAAAGAGCCTGTATCTCCCATAAAAACTTGTGCAGGATGGGTATTGAATCTTAAAAATCCTAGACAAGCCCCTGTCACCGCACTAGCAAATATTGCAAGACTTGTATATCCCCAGCTCATAGCTAATATACTGAAGAAAGCTGCAATGATTAAAGTTACCCCCGCCGCTAATCCATCTAAACCATCAGTTAAATTAGCACTGTTTACAGTTGCCACCACTACAAACACAATAAAAGGTATATATAAAATTCCTAAATCTAGATATTGAGGAATTGCTATTCCTCCTAATTGAAACTCTCCCTCTATAAATGGGATGATAATTTTTGTTCCTACACTAGAAGCACCTAGCTGATAAATAGCTAATATGATTGCTACTATTGTTTGTAATAATAATTTTTGATATGCTCTTAAACCAAGAGATCTTTTTAAGACAACTTTAATAAAATCATCAATAAAGCCTATAGCTCCAAAGGCTACTGTAGCCCCTATAGCCATCCATAAATCTCTATTAATAATACCTGCTGTTAGAGATGTTAGTATAACAGAAACAATAATAATTACACCTCCTATAGTAGGTGTACCACTTTTTGTTAAATGACTTTGAGGTCCTTCTGCTCTAATTGTTTGCCCAACCTTTAACCTTCTTAGAAAGGGTATAATTAGTGGTCCTAGTAGTATTGTAATAAAAAATCCAATGATTATTGTATAGATTAGTTGGCTTTGTTCTATCATGTAGTTAACTCCTCTCTTGTAAATAGTGGGCAATTTCCTCCATCGCCATTCCTCTTGAGGCTTTTATTAAAATGACATCCTCATTGTTTATCATATTGTTTAGTACATTTATTGCTTCTTTATTATCCTTGGCAGTATAAATAATTTGGTTTGATTTTTGTTCTAAAGCTTCGTTACCTATCCATTGTGCCATGTCTCCTACAGTAATTAATACATCTATATTATGATCCACAACATATTTGCCCACTAAACGATGTCCCGTTTCTGAGAAATGGCCCATTTCAAACATATCCCCTAAAACTGCTATCTTTCTCTTGCCTTTGGTTTTTGCTAATACACTTAATGCTGCCTCCATAGAATCTGGGCTTGCATTATAGGCATCATTGATGATTTTCATATCCTGTAGCTCTATCATTTCCATCCGCATTTTAGAAGGGGCATAAAGCCTTAACCCTTCCTTTATAGCCTCAATATCCATGCCTTGTTTTAATCCTATCCATATGGCCGCTAGGGCATTATAAACGTTATGTAACCCTGGTTGTTTTAGCATGAATCGGTGGTCTACTCCCTCCACCTCTATGGTAAAGCTGAAACCTTCCTCTCCTAGATCCACTAGATCTTTAGGGAAAATATCATTTTCCTCAGTTAATCCAAAAAAGATCTTTCTATAGGGGGTGTCCTCTTTTCTTAGGGTCTTTAGTAGATCGTTATCACCATTTAATAACAAATACTCATTTTCCTTAAGAAAGGCAGTTATTTCTAATTTTGCCTTCATAATATTTTCTCTACTACCTAAGTTTTCTATATGAGATACACCTATGTTGGTGATTACTGCTATACTTGGCTCTACAATTTCAGCTAGCTTTTGTATTTCTCCGAAGCCAGACATACCCATTTCTAAAACAGCTATTTCGTGGCTTCCATTCAGGTTAAAAATAGTTAAGGGAAGTCCTATATGATTGTTAAAATTACCAATATTCTTAAGCACTTTATGTTTATTCGCCAGGACACTACTAATCATATCCTTAGTGGATGTTTTTCCAACACTACCAGTAACACCTATGAAGGGAATTGGGAAAATTTCCTTATAGTATTTACTGATTTGCTGTAAAGCTATTAATGTATCTTCTACTTCTATAACGGTTATATCCTCTAGCATTTCTATAGGAATCTTTTTATCTTTTTGATAAAGAACAGCACTAGCACCATTTTCATTAGCCTTAGTTATAAAGTCATGCCCATCGAAATTCTCTCCTATTAGGGGAATAAAGAGATTCTTTTCCTCCAGGTTCCTAGTATCTGTTGATATACCTTCAATATAATCTACTGGTCCTTTTTGTACCAGTCTTCCTTTGCATGCCTCTATGATGTTAGGAATATATTGTTTTATCATATCAACCCTTCCTCTCTGGCAACTTCTATTGATACTTTTTTATCATCAAAATCAAAGACCTGATCTCCTATGATTTGATAAGTTTCATGACCTTTACCTGCAATTAATATAATATCACCTTTCACTGCCTTTTTTAAAGCATATCTTATGGCTTCCTTACGATTTTCTATAATATTGTATTGTCCTTCAGTTTTTCTTATGCCCTCCTCAACCATGCTTATAATGTGGTTAGGATCTTCGGTTCTAGGATTATCAGAAGTAACAATACTTAAATCACTGTATTTACCAGAAATTTCACCCATGATTGGTCTTTTGCTTTGATCTCTGTCTCCTCCACAGCCAAATATAGTGATCAATTTATTTTTCGTAAAGTATTTAACCGCTTTTAAAACATTTTCCAAAGCATCAGGAGTATGTGCATAATCAACAAGCACTGCAAAATCTTCAAATTCATCTACCGTCTCTAATCTTCCTGCAACACCTTTAATTTCTTGCAGACCTTTTTTAATATCTTTAATATCTATACCAATGCTATAGCATGCAGCAATAGCGGCTAGTGCATTGTAAACAGTAAACATACCCGGTATAGCTAAGGTTATGTGCTCTTTGCACTTAGGTGTAATTACATCAAAAGCTACAGACTTCATGTTTAAACTAATATTATTTGCAAATATATCTGCCTTTTCCTGGATACCATAGGTCAACACAGGCACCTCTAAGCCGCTGATCTCTTTTGCAATTATTTTTCCATTTTCATCGTCAATATTAATAATATTACAAAGACCGGTTTTATAAAAAAGTTTCTTCTTTGCATTTCTATAATCCTCTAGGGTTTCATGAAAATCTAAATGCTCTGGTGTCAAATTGGTAAATACACCTACTTTAAATTCAGTACCTTCTACCCGTTGGAGTTCTAAGGAATGGGAGGATACCTCCATAGCACAACCCTTCACCTCAGCTTTTACCATTTTAGAAAATAGCTCCTGTAATTCTAATGATTCTGGAGTGGTTCTTTCTGTCTCAATTTTTTCATCCCCTATCCAATTGGATATGGTACCAACTAGACCACTTTTTCTTCCACTGATCTCTAAAATCTGTTTAATCATATAGGTGGTGGAGGTTTTACCATTTGTTCCAGTAACACCTATGAGGTCCATCTGACTACTGGGATCCCCATAAAATGTTTTCGCTATAGAAGCCATGGCTTTTCTTGTATTCTTCACTTTTATTACTGTAACCCCGTCAATCCTAACTTGTCTATCCTTCTTTATAACGATAGCCACTGCACCTTTCTCTATAGCACCTTCTATATATAAATGTCCATCCGTTTTAAAACCCTCTATGCACAAGAATAGACCATTCTCTTTTGCTCTCCTAGAATCATAGGCTATATTAGTGATTTCTATTGTCTCATTCCCTTTAATTTCTTCTATTTCTATATTTTTTAGTAGGTCTTTTAGTAGCATCTATATCCTCCTGTCTATATTTACATGATTTTTACACTTTTTCACTCATATATGTTGTATTTCCATTTCTTAGACTTTTTAAAAGGCAACCTAAAATTAAAGTTTGTAAACTTTAATTTCAGTTGCCCTTTTTTATTATACATATATATTTTTTCTTTAAAAGTCTTAAATTTTTCCTTTTGTCTTAATCGGGCCTAAATTCTACTTCTATAATTGTCCCTTGTTCTACTTCAGTTCCCGCCTCCGGTTCTTGACTATGGGCTAAGCCACTCCCGGCAATTTTTAATTTCAAACCCATAGCAGATAATATTGTATTTGTTTCTCTTATGGTTTTTCCTTGCAAATCTGGCACCATAACTGAAGAAGCTTCTTGGTTTATTTTTGTATATAGCATAATAACTGATTTGTCTGGCACTCTAGCTCCTGGCTTAGGAAACATATCTACAACAAGTGCATTTGCATCATTAACATTTTCACCAGCGGAGATATGAGTTAAATTGCCTTCTACTAAAATCTCCGAAGCCTCTTTGATGGTTAATCCTCTTAAATCTGGCACCACCACTTCAGCTCTTACTAGATTCTCAGCTTCTTCTTCTGTATATTTCGGTTGTATATCTAAGTACCTTAGAGTTTCTTCTAAAATCTCCTTTGCAACAGGGCTAGCTATCACACCACCATAATGATCAGCTCCACCAGGTTCATCTATTATCACCAATAAGGCTATTTGGGGATCATCACTGGGGGCTATACCTACAAAGGATGAAACATATACACCTGGTGCATATCTTCCCCCTACAACTTTTTGAGCTGTCCCGGTTTTTCCACCTATACGGTATCCAGGAACATAAGCTAAAGAAGTCTCTGATACAACTGATTGCATAATTTCTCTCATCTCTTGTGAAGTCTTTTGAGAGATCACTTGTCGGACTAATGTCTCTTCAAATCTATGAACAACATTCCCCTGTTGATCAACTAATTCCTTTACTATACGGGGTTTCATAAGATTTCCATTATTAGCAATGGCCGATACACCGGTTAGCATTTGCATAGGTGTAACAGAAATACTTTGCCCAAAGGACATTGTAGCCAGTTCTACTGGACCTACATTATTTATATTATACATAATTGATTTTCGTTCCCCTGGTAAATCAATACCTGTTGTATCAGAAAAGCCAAAGGCATCTAGGTAATTGTAAAAAGTCTCCACACCTAATTTTTGTGCTATTTCTACAAATACAGGGTTATCTGAGTTTTGGACTGCTTCTGTCAAGGTTTGCTGCCCAAAAGGATTATACCATCTCCAACTTCGAATTCTTTGTCCCGCCACCATAATAAAACCCTTTGAATAAAATTGAGTTTCTGGAGTAACTATTCCTTCTTCTAAAGCTGCTGAAGTAGTAAATAGTTTGAATGTTGACCCTGGTTCATAGGTGTCATTTAAAATAGGATTTCTCCACATACTAAACCATTCTTCTAATTTATCTTGGTCACTCATTCCCTCTAACCGTTCTCTTAGTGCTCCATCCAAAGGTATCCTCGGTTCGTTAGGATCGTAGTCTGGTTTAACTGCCATTGCTAATATATCTCCTGTTTTAACATCCATAACAATGGTCTTGACCCGTTTTGCCTTATTGGTCTCAAGTGCATTCTCTATAGCCTTTTCTGCAAAATGCTGTATTACCTCATCAATGGTTAAGACTACATTTAGCCCATCCTCAGGAGGATGGTACCTTTCCACACTGAAGGGTAACTGTCGTCCCGCAGCATCGGTGTTTTTAATCCATCTGCCTGGCAAACCGCTTAAATATTTTTCATACTCCAACTCAACTCCAGACATCCCCCTATTATCATCGGTGGTATGTCCTAGAATGTATGATGCAAAATTTCCATAGGGATAATGTCTTTTGTTATCTTCAGCAATCCAAACACCTTTAATACGTTTAGATCTTATTTCATCTGCAAGATCATCATCAATCCATCTAGCTATCCTAACTAAACCGTATCTTGTGTTTTCTAGTTTTTCTATGGTATCATCTGTATCTAAATCCAATAAACCTGATAGAATTTTACCTGCAGCCTCTGCATCTTGAATTTCTCTGGGTCTCCCCCATACAGTATTGGTACTAGCACTTATGGCTAATTCCTTTCCATTTCTATCATAGATGGTGCCTCTTTTAGAGGGGATTGGAATATCTCTTGTCTGTTGTGCATTAGCCAGTTCTTTGTATCTTTCTCCCTGAACTATTTGTATCCATCCCAAACGTAGGATTAGTCCAAGCATTGCTAGACACACGAACATGAAAATAAAAATAAGTCGTTTTTTGCTAGAAATACTAGGCTGCGACACTAGAACTTTCCCCCTTTAAATTTTTAAAAACCCTACAAATTTGTTAAAAGCTCTATCTAGAATTGTACTAGAGCCCTCCTCGATATTATTGTTTCTTTCATTAGCTTCCTTAATCCTACTGGATATCATAGCTACTTCTATAGGATCTACGTTAATATAAATCATCTGCTGTGATTGAGGGTATTGCATATTCAAACGCTCTTTGGCTTCATTTTCAATCCATTGAGATTTAGATGAGCGTTCAACCTCCACCCTTAAATTTTCTCTTTGGCTTTCTAATTGTTCTATTTGTTGATTAAGACTATGCACATGATGTCTTGCATCCGTTATAGCTGCAAACCTTATTAACAATGCCAAGCTTAATATTAATACAATAGAAACCCCAAGTCCAGATGCTATTTTTTCAAACCTATAACTCTTTTTTCTTTTTATGTTCTTTGATACTCTTTGCTGTTGCTGTTGCTGTTCCTGCGGTTGAATATAATGGTCTCTCTTAGGTGCTACTACCAAATTTATTCACCTTCCTCCCCCTTTAGAACTCTTTATACCCTTTCAGCTATTCTCAATTTAGAGCTTTTTGATCTAGAATTCACTTCTAATTCCTCTTTACTAGGTACAATCGGTTTTCTAGTTATAACCTTCACCATCTTCTCTTTACCACAGTTACATACAGGAAACTGTGGTGGGCATGTACAAGGATCCTCTAAGGCTTTAAAAGTATTTTTTACAATTCTATCCTCTAAAGAATGAAAGGTAATGATACATATCCTTCCACTAGGATTCAAATACTTTGCTGCTATATTGATGGTATCTTCAATAATCTCTAGTTCTTGATTGACCTCTATTCTTATTGCTTGAAAAGTCCTTTTTCCAGGATGTCCCCCTTCTTTCCTTGCACCCTTTGGAATGGCTTTCTTAATGATGTCCACCAGTTCATAGGTGGTAGATATCTCACCTTGTTTTCTATCTTCAACAATAAATTCTGCTATTCTTTTAGCCCACTTCTCTTCTCCATACTCCCGAAGGATTCTTGTTAATTCTCCGTGGGAGTATTGGTTAACAACCTCCTTGGCACTAAAAGTATTTCCTTTGTCCATCCTCATATCAAGTGGAGCATCCTGCATATAGGAAAAACCTCTTTCAGCTTCATCCAATTGATGAGAGGATACTCCCAAGTCTAATAAAACCCCATCTATTTTCTTAATATTTAATTCATTTAGAATTTCTTCCAAATTTCTAAAGTTATTATATACAAGTTGAACTTTGCATTTAGCATCTTTTAGCTTCTCTGCAGCTGCTTTAAGGGCATTTTTGTCTTGATCAATTCCTATCAACATACCCTTTTCACTTAATTTATTTGCTATTTCCTTGGAATGGCCTCCACCACCTAAAGTACCATCTACGTAAATACCATCATGCTTTATATTTAATCCATCTATACACTCTTCTAATAGCACGGATATATGTTTAAAATTCATTTTATCACCTTCGCCTTTATTAAATTCCCAACTCCTGCATCTTAACTGCAATATCATCATAGCTTAAGTTTTCATCACTATTGTAATCAGTCCATTGTTGTTGACTCCAAATTTCTAATCTAGTCCCTACCCCAATTACCACAGCTTCTTTTTCAAGAAAAGCATGATCCCTAAGATTAGATGGTATTCTTATCCTCCCCTGATTATCTAATTCACATTCCGTTGCTCCTGAGAAGAAAAATCTTACAAATGCTCTAGCATCCCTATTGGTCATGGGTAACTGTTTTAATTTATTTTCTAATATACTCCATTCATTTATAGGATAGACAAATAAACAGTTATCTAGTCCCTTAGTCACAATGAAGTGATCTCCTAATGCTTCTCTAAACTTAGAAGGAACATTTAGTCTGCCTTTTGTATCTATCGTATGATTATATTCACCAATAAACATATTTACCCCACCTTAGGGAAGTCTCCCCACTTTATACCACTTTCCACCACTTTTTTATATTATTTCTCTACTTACTTGTAAATTCCTGCTAGTTATTAAAATAAATAATAAATTTATTTCAATGTCAGGACTAGAGAACTATTAAATTCAGACAAAAAAAAACACCATTTTCTACAATGGTATTTTATCTATTAGATTTATGTATTTTATCTTTATTTTGTATTATTTTGATATTCACAAATAATGCGATCAAGCTTTTGGCTAGTCTGAAGTAGCATATCCTTATCTAATTCCACTAGACCTTTTTCATTATTTAGCAATAATTTTTTTAGAAGCTCTACATCTCCTTTTAGCATAAAATTCACCTCTTATTTTTTTATGTGTCTTCTTTTGATTCTTTATATATTAATTTAAAGTAAATTAGTATATTTTGTCAAAGAATGCACAGGGTAATTTTTAGTGTTTTATCCAAGAGATTCTTTCTTTTTCTTCTAAATCCTCCATATTATTATAAGATTCAAAAAAATACAAACAATATATTGTGTTTTTATAGATACCACACTGTATTGAGCACTATATATAGATACAGCCTATTGGATTCCCAATAGGCTGCAGTAGTTTTCAGCTTATTATTTTTTTCTATTTTTCAACATCTGCATTGCAATAAATGCACCTATAATACTAACTATACTGATAACTTGTGCAACTCTTAAAGGTCCCAACATAAGACTGTCAGTTCTAAGGCCCTCAATAAAGAATCGTCCTACAGAATATAGGATCAGATAATATAAAAATATCTGTCCTTTGAACTTTCTCTTATGGGTATAATAAATCAGAAAAAACATAACAGCGAAGTTCCAAATAGACTCATATAAAAAAGTCGGATGCACCATTTCTCCGTTTATTTCTATAGCCCAAGGAAGATTAGTTACAGTGCCGTGGGCCTCTTGGTTAAAATAATTTCCCCATCTACCTACAGCTTGGCCCAAGATAATGCTTGGGGCACAAATATCCGCCAATTGCCAGAATCCAATTTTTTTATATCTACAAAATATATATCCTGCTAAGACTCCTGCTATAATTCCACCATGGATAGCCAATCCACCCTGACGCATCCTAAAAATGTCACTAGGATTTTGTCCATAATAATCCCATTTAAAAATAACATAGTATAACCTAGCCCCTATCACTCCTGCAGGAACAGCAATTAAAGCTAAGTCTAAGATCACGTCGTCATATAACCCTTCTCTTTTAGCTCTATGGGTAGCTAGTATAATTCCTAAGAATATGCCTATAGAAATAAGCATTCCATACCATGCAACCGGTACTCCAAATATTGTAAATGCTATTGGGTCCATTGATATCCCTCTTTCGCTTTATATATTTTATCTTATGTTCACAATAATATGCAATATTATAGTGAATTTGCTTAAAAAAGTCAAATTGATAGATTTAATAATTCTATTCTATTAAGCAACTCCTCTATAACATAATCATTAAAATTCCAAGGATCTATTGTATAGACCCTTACTGCATAGGGAGTTTTAATTGAATTTATAGCTCTTTCTAATATGATTTTGTATTTTATTTTCTGTAATGACGTGGAGGTGGGCACAACAATTATTTCTCCCACACCATACTCCATTAATGCCTGTGCTTCATGAACAATATTTTTTTTGTCAAAAGAGGTTAATCTAATTTTATTTTTATTATACCCATCAACTACCAAAAAATCCTTTACCTTATCTCTAAATAATAAGTCTTGTTTTATATGAATTGAGTCTCCATGTGCCTTCTTCACTTCTTTCCCCACTAAAATAACACCTATGTTTTCTTTTCGGCTACTAGAATTAAAGTGATTAACCTGCTCGACAAAAGAAGTAGCCACTGCTTCACTATCCCATAGTGGCTTGGTGGTTTTTATATCTATCTTATATTGACTTGGATTAATTTGAGTTACTTTATTTTCTATGGCCTTAAAATCTTTGGATTCTGTTAAGAAAACAGGAGTTAAAATAATTCTTTGATTCCCCTCCGCCATAGCTAAGTTTATCACTTCATCTAAATAAGGCTTAGTATGTGAATAAGCTATGTATACAGTAAATGTTTCCTGGAATTTTTTATTTAGATGATATTGTAATCTTCTTCCATAGTTATAATTAAGGCCTCCATCAATTTTTTCATAGTTTAATTTGTCCCGAAAAAGTGTGAAGGGTAGTATGCTATGAGTCCAAAAAGAAGAATGATCTCTATGATTTTTTACTATAAGGGGCATATCATAATGAGGAGGCTCGCTCTTAATTACTAGTATGATAGCAGATTTATCTTGAGGGACATAGTTTCGCCCTACATAGATTTCTTGAGGATGATATTGTATGTGCACTAAGCATATTATAGATAAAATATATCCCGTTAAAATACCTATGGAAATTTTTTTGCATTGCTCTTTTCTGGATCTATAAGTCCTTTTTTGTTTTATGTACTGTAGTATTATCAATATACTAACCAACACCCATAGAATTCTCTCTATCACTCCCGTAGTCACCATTGCAAATAAAAACAATATTGTTAATAGTCCCCATATACCCATCATTTTCATATATCTCATCCTTTTATAGATTTTATTTATATAAACTAAGCTACAATTTAGCACAAGTAGCAATTCCCTCTAAATTAAGTGTTATTTTATATAAATATGATGGGTTTTTATATAAAATGAATAAAGGTAGAGATCTCTCCACCTTCATTCATTTTATGCTTTATATTTTAGGGGTAATCCTTCTTACGATTTCTTCTATTTCTCGACCAAATCCACTTAATGGTCTACCTCTTCCAGCTTCCCTAGCTATGTTTTCTATTCTAGTAAATATATCAGGATCTGCTGTTACTGCTACATTTTCAATGTTTCTATCGGTTTCTCTTACTACATCTTCTATTCTTGTTTCAAGACCTTGGTCAATTTCCCCCGCTGTATCTTCCACCAAGTTAACACCTACTACTGCTGTAGTATCAGAAATTATCACTGTAGCACTACGTACTTCTTCAAGTCTTACTACTTCTTCTACAATTCTATCAGCTCTAACCGTTAAATCTTGTTCCATTTCACCTGGTTGCATATTTCTAGGCTCTTGTCTTGGATCTTCAGAAACTCTAGGATCTCCCATATCTGTACCATCGGGTTGTCTTTGCTCATCTGGCAATGGCGCCTGCGGTGTCCTTTCTTCTGGTACAGGTCTTTCGGCAGGTCTACAACCAGTAAAAGCTAATGCTAAAACTAGAAAAACACATAATACAAAAAATAGTTTTTTGTTTTTCAAAATCCTCACCTCCTATTTATATTTTTTCACAGTATCATTTTTTTATTTAACTTCTTTTTTCTTCTGTTCACATAATTTTACATTTAAGAGGTTTTCTGTAAAAAAAAATAAGCCCTATACCCAGTACAGTATAGAGCTTATTTTAGTACTACAATTAAACAGGAGTAAATACTCTCCTAAATCAAGTCTCATTTTATCCTTCGGTGGTTAGTATCCACCTTTTTCGTCTTCAAATCCTTTAACTATACTAACAGAAGCACTGGCACCTATTCTTGTAGCACCTGCTTCAATTACTTCTTTAGCTTTTTTAAGATCTCTAACTCCTCCAGAGGCCTTTACACCCATTTCAGGTCCAACAGTTTCTCTCATTAACTTAACATCCTCTACTGTCGCTCCTCCTGCGCTAAATCCGGTGGAGGTCTTTACAAAGTCAGCTCCTGCTTCCTTAGCAATCTTACAAGCCATTACTTTTTCTTCTTGTGTTAATAAGGCTGTTTCAATGATTACTTTAACTAGAGCATTATTGGCGGCTGCCTTTACAACTGCCTCAATATCTCTTGTTATGTAGTCTTTATCTCCACTTTTCAAAGCACCTATGTTGATAACCATATCAATTTCATTGGCACCTTTTTCTACGGCATCCTTTGTTTCAAAGGCTTTAGCTTCTATCGACATAGCTCCTAATGGGAAGCCGACTACAGAAGTTACCTTTACATCACTATTTTTAAGTACTTCTGCTACAAAGGGAACATGACAGCTATTTACACAAACAGAAAAAAACCCATGCTCCTTAGCTTCTTCACAAATCTTTTTTATATCATCTTGCTTAGCATCAGCATTTAATATAGTATGATCTATGTATTTTGCTATACTCATTTTCACTACCACCTATTCTAGGATTAACTCTACCATTTCCCCATTTTTTACAGCTGCAGCATTTCCTTCATCAAGATCTACATGCATTTCTAAACCAAACTTAGGACTTACTCTTACTAAAACATTTTCAAAGACAACAGCTCTCTCACCTTTTGTTCTTATCTTTACCTTCTGTTTGTCTTCTACTCCAAATCTTTCTGCATCATCAGTATGCATATGTATATGTCTAGCAGCAGCAATTACACCTTCTTCTAGTTCTACTTCACCTTTAGGTCCAACAATTTTAACCCCTGGACTTCCTGCAACGTCTCCAGAGTCTCTTACAGGTACCTTTAATCCTAAAGCAAATCCATCTGCTAAAGAAACTTCTATTTGAGTTTGTGGTCTAGCTGGGCCTAGAACACGAATACCCTTAATTGTACCCTTAGGTCCTACGAAGTCTACTTTTTCCTCTGCAGCATATTGACCAGGCTGTGATAAATCCTTTAATTTGTTTAACTCATAGCCTTTCCCAAATAATGTTTCGATATCCTCTTGGCTTAAATGTAAATGTCTGTTTGACAATGCAATCGGTAACGTTTTCTCACTCATCAGTACCCCTCCTGTAATAAGTTTGTTAATTTTTTAATTTTTCCCTTTTCATACACTATTATACATCTGTTTATTGGAAAAATCAAACTTAAAAACAGTGGAACTTTTATAAATTTTCAAATATTTTCTTTACTTCTTGATTTTCTCCCTCTTCTTTCTCCATATTCTTTTTTAAATATAAAATAAAGGATATTAATGCTAAGGATAAAGTAATACTAGCCACTACTATATAATAAAATGTATAGGGTATATAAAAAGCCGTTATGATCAGATAGATACTGAGGCCTACATATCCTTTAATCTTTTTACTAGAAAAAGCTGCCGTCTTATATTTTTGCCATTTTATTTCGCTTTTACTAATTTTGTTATCAATTATTTCATCAATTTCTTCCTCTGTAGGAAACATTTCATTTACCTCTATGATTTTCATTAAAAGTTCTTTATTCATTAAGCTAATTTTATAGTTTTTATTAATATTTTCTATAAAGTTATAACTATCCTGAGTGAAATCTGCAGTTGTTATAACAATGCCTTTTTTTACATCATGCTCTATAACCTTACATAGAAATTCTCTTATATCCTTCAGTTCTACATCATAATCGTTTTTGTGGAGATAAAAGGAAATCATTATTTTTTCTCCTCCATAAAAACCCTCCATTAAGATATTTCTAGTGTCACTGTGTAAATGCCTTATGTTATTGAATCCTCGTTCAGAAAAAATTTTTTCTACATATTCCTTTAGTTCATCAAAGGTTTTATTCATTATTTCCTTATATATTCTTTGTGTGGCCACTACCCGTCTTTTCTCCTTCTTTAAATCCTCTATTCTATTACTACGTAATTTTATAGATACTATATGTAGTCCAGTTAAAGTCAAGGTGGCAATAATGGTGGAGGTATATATAGTCATACCTCTAAAATACAACATAAATAAAACTCCAAAAAATAAGATGATTCTCCATATCACATAATCTACTATCTTTGCTGTACTACTTCTAGTATCCTCTTTGTTTTGATTATAATATAATCTAAACCTTCTACTGTTAGATCGATTTTTCTTGTATTTCTTATAGTGCTCATTAAATTCATTAAATAGTCTCTGCATTTTTCTACCTCCTTCTATCTTTAATTTATTACCAAAAAAATCCATAGTATACTCCTATGGATTTTTTTCTTATTCAATATCTTCAACAGTAGCTATTAAATTTTCTATGCCCACCTCATCTAAATTAATCATTCTAACAAATTGATTATAAGAAGGAATGCCTAGACTTCCCTCCATATTATGAGCTAAATACTCTTTATTGCTATTAGAATATACGATAACATCTATGGCTTCATTTGCCTTATCCACAGTAGTTACTTTGTAGCCTTTTTCCTTTAACAATTTGGATGCTTCGTGCAAGCCCTCTTGTACAGCAATGACTTTGCTCTGCATGTGCTTTTCTTCCCTCCTTATTACTTAGATTTTTAAGCAAGTGAAGAAAAACCTTCTTTACTTAAGTATAGCTTAAGCAAGAAGGTTTTAAACTCAATATATTAAGGCATGGCTCTTTCTAACTTATCAAGATGCTGTAATGGAAAACTTTTCAACAGTTCTTTAAATTGATCTACAGACAAGCCTCTTGTAGAAGTATAAATTTGAATCTTTTCATCTACATCCGCCTCAATAAAACGTCTTTTTACTTCTTGAAAATTTACATTAGTATCCATCAAACATTCCTCCTCAATAGAGTATGTTTATAGTATGGAGAAATATTTAAGGAAGTATTCAAGATTTTTTATATTAATTGTAGACTTCTTTTTTTAGTGTAGCAATATAGGGTAAATTTCTATACTTTTCTGCAAAATCTATACCATAGCCTACAATAAACTCATCAGGTATTTCAAACCCTACATAATCTATATCTAAATCACACTTTCTTCTAAAGGGTTTATCAAGCAATGTACATATTTTTAAGCTGGCAATATTTCTAGACTTTAGATTATCCGTCAAATATTTTAAAGTTAACCCCGTGTCCACAATATCTTCTACAATTAATACATGTTTATTTTCTATCTCTAAATCCAAATCCTTCAATATCCTCACTGTGCCAGAACTTTCAGTAGAAAGACCATAGCTAGATACAGCCATAAAGTCTAAATATACAGGCATAGCTATTTCTCTTATGAGATCACTTAAAAATACATTAGCACCTTTTAATACTCCAATGACTACGATTTCATCTCCTGTATTATAATCCTTTGTAATCGCTTCTCCTAATTGCTTTACTTTTCCATGGATCTTTTCTTTTGTAAACATAACTTCTTTAATATCATTTTCCATGTAACGTTTCAGCTCCTTTTTGCTTATCAAAACCTAATATCTATTTTTTAAACTCAACATATTTTAAATCACTTTCTAAATACCTGGCAATAGCATAGATGGCATCAGATAACCTATTTACATACTTTATTAGAGTAGGATTCACAGCTTCTTCCCTATTTAAGGTTAAAATCCTTCTCTCAGCTCTCCTACATATGGTTCTAGCTACATGTAGACTGGCGGAGGCTTTATTTGTACCTGGGATGATAAAAGCATTCATTTTTTCAATTTTAGCTATATAGTCATCGATAATTTTTTCTAAAAAATCCACATGTTCCGTAGCTATTTTTTCTGGAAACAAGTCTCTGTCTAATGTAGCCAACTCCCCAGCTACATCAAATAATTCTCTTTGAACCTTGTAAATGAATTCTACTATCTCTTCCTCTTCTACAAAATTTCTAGCCAAGGCTAAAGCACAATTCAATTCATCTACAGTTCCATAGCTCTCTACTCTAACATCGTCCTTGTTGATTCTTTTCCCATCATAAAGACTGGTTTCTCCTTTGTCACCTGTTTTCGTATAAATTTTCATAATTAACCTCCTTTAAAGTTCAAGTGAAGGTTCAGCTACTTAGGTGGCATTACTGTAGCGACACCATCCAGTACTACAACGCCATCTTGGTTGGTGCAGGTAGTTTTAAACTTCACTCGATTTTTTTCTTCGTTTTTTTCTATAGCCTCTACCTCCGCTTTAATAGTGTCGCCAAACTTCACAGGTGCTCTAAACTTTAACTCTTGACCTAGATAAATAGTCCCTGGTCCTGGTAGCTGCATACCTAAAACTCCAGATACAAGTCCTGCCGTCAACATACCATGTACGATACGTCCTTTGAACATGCTTTTCTCAGCCGCAGGTTGATTAATATGTGCAGGGTTTAAATCTCCAGTTATTCCAGCATATAGATATACATCCGTTTCAGTAAGTGTTTTTTCAAAGCTAGCTTTATCTCCAACGTTAATTTCAGCTATTCTTTTTCCTATCATGTATATACCCTCCTAAAATTTATTGTACTCACTAAACTTATTTCGACATTTCTATAGATTTTCCTTCTAACACTTATAATTTAATGTTACTTTTTTAACAATATGTGGCTATTGTTTCTTTACTCTTATCATCTTATTTTTTATATATATTATTTTGTATATATATTATGAATATGATACTCTTATATATGGGTAAAGTATCTTAGATTTCATTTGAAATAAGATTTGTAGAAGCATTGTTTTAATGGGATTTTATACTACAATTACAATTTGAGGTGTATAGCAATGATGGATTTAGAAAAAATTACTACCATATTTAAAAAAGAAAAAAATACTGCTCCTCATCCTTTGAAAAAATCCTCTGTTCTTCTTCCTGTGGTTAAGGTAGGTAACAAACCCTCCTTGCTATTTCAAATTCGTTCCTTTCATCTTAATAGCCAACCGGGGGAAATCTGTTTTCCTGGAGGGAAGGTAGAGAAAAAAGAAGCTCCATTAGACTCTGCCGTCAGAGAAACTATGGAGGAATTAAATATTGATGAAAAGAAAATTAAGGTGCTGGGAGAGTTAGAGCCTATTGTCACAACCTTTGATATGATTATTTATCCTTTTGTAGGTACTCTAGAAGATGTGGAGGTAGACAAGATCAATTATAGCAAGGAAGAAGTGGCAGATATCTTCACTGTCCCTTTAGAGGAATTAATACATCAACAACCCTTAGTTCACAAGGTGAAACTAAAGGCTATTCCTGATGAAAGTTTTCCCTATCACCTTATTGAAAATGGTGAAAAATACAAATGGCGTACCAATGATTATTATGTTTATTTTTATCAATATAAGGATTATATTATATGGGGAATTACTGCTAAAATATTAAAGGACTTTTTAGATGTCTTAAAATCTCAATGAAAAAAATCTAGCACCTGCTTTTAGTTTCCTGCAGGTGCTGTTACTACATCAGATTTAAATGTTCTCTTTATATTGGCTGCTTTCCTATTATCTAATAAAAAATAGTTTCCCTCTACATAAATATATGCTTCATTCATCAATCCAAATATAGCCTCATCATCAGCAAAATAAAAATTCATGGGACCTATAACTCTAACTTGCTGATCTACAACATATTCTTCTTCTCTATCGTATTCAAATATTTGATTAATGAAGGATGCGATCTCCTCTCGATCCTGTAACATGCCTATGGTTCTGTTCTGAGTATCCTTTAGTTCTATGGAGGAAGCACCTAAAAGCTGTTCTCTTAAATCTTTGCTTACAGGAGGACTGACTTCTCTATCTATGTAATCAATATCTCCCTCTATCTCTATATCTATCTCTTCTTCATCGCCAGCATCAGCTATTTCATTTGGAGAGCAACCCATCATCAACAACATTATCGCTAAAATCACCATCATCGTTACTGTTGTTTTTGTTCTCAAGGCTTCCACCTTCCTTTTTTATTTTTATTTATTATAGCATATCTCCCATTTTTATGCATAGGAGTGATAGCCTACTAAAATCGTATTTACACCTATATAGGTAAATAATACAGCCATAAACCCTAATACAGCAAACCATGCTGCTTTTTTATTTTTCCATCCTTTATTTAGTCTTACATGTAAATAAATGGAGTATATAATCCAAGTAATGAAGGACCATGTTTCCTTTGGATCCCATTGCCAATACCTTCCCCAGGCCTGCTCTGCCCATATGGCACCACTGATAATTACCACCGTCAACATAATAAACCCTAAGGCTATTGCCCTATAGCTTATAATATCCAACATTTCAAAATTAGGCATATATTTATTAATGAAGGCATCAGCTTTGAATTTATCCCTAACTAAGTACATAATAGACACACCACAGGCAATGGCAAAGGCTCCATAACTAAAGACAGCAGTACTTACATGCAACACAATCCAATTGCTTTGTAGAGCTGGCATCAATGGCCTTATATCCCTGTTTTGCATAGCTGCATAAAATGCCACAACCAATAGTAACGGGGTGACAAAGGTCCCCATTGCTTTGAACTTGTATTTCCACTCAAACCCTACAAAGCTTAAGGCAATACCCCAAGCAAAGGTAGTAGCAAATTCATATTGACTGGCTAAAGGTAATCTACTGGCGGCCACTGTTCTACTGGCCAAGGATACAGTATGAAAAATTAGTCCTAACTTCACCAATAAACTTCCATAGCTAGCATAGTTTTCTCTTCTTAACATAAAGAAAATAAAGTAGGTTACCATAGACAGACTATACAGTATTAATGTTATAGCAAAGGCATGTCTTTCATCAAACATTCTTTCTCCTCCGTTTCATTTTATCCTATCGATTGAAATCTATTTTTATCATTTCCAAAAATAACCAATCTATTCCCCTCCATCATTACCACCATTTCTTTTGGTTTCATATAGAAGCATAAAAACAATCCTACCATAATAAGAAGAGATCCTACCATAGCTCCAATTTTTCCTGGCATTTTATTAATATGCAAATAGGTGTACATTCTAGGGTTATCGAATACAAAATTGTAATGATACCAATTTATGGTTTCACCTATCTCTGCAACACCCATTGCCACCCTATGGCCTCGAAAAAATATAGTGTACAGAACCTTTGGATTATTAGGCTGACTAGATACACTTACAATGCCACCCTCTGTAGCTCGAAAGTCTGGAAAAAACCTAGTAAATTGAATGGCAATTTCTTCTCTCTCCTCTATAATCCCAGTAGATTCATAAAATATATCCTCCTTGATTAATTCATCGCCCCTATAGATCTTGAAATCCGTGGCCCAACCAGTAGCTGTTTGATAGAAGGCATAACCATCGTGCCGCATGGGTTTGTTCACATAAACATTCGTTGATTTCACTAGTTTACCGTCATTATTTATAAGCTCAACATTAGATGTATATTGCTCTACAGAACCATCTTCTCTATAATCCACATAAAAATCTTGTATATCCACTTGATAATCAGTACCCTGTACAGCTTTGATTTCACCTGGTACACCGTAGATATTGGTGGAGAAAAAAGCAATTTGTCCATAACCATAAAATACAATGGTTAATAGTACCCCTACATGTATAAACCACGAGCCTAAATAGCCTAATCTATGCTTCTTACTATAGTACATTATTTTATTATTGTCTTTTTGCAACATTTTAAACTTATTAAACCCTTGGGCCTTAAATATCTCTTTTACATCTGCAGCCTCTTGATCCACTTTTGATAGTTTTACCATTGTTTTATTGTCTGGTATTCTTGTCATCCGTTTCATAATGCCACTTATTTTTGTAACACTACATAGAAGCAAACTCAAGCATAGTGCACCAAATAAAATGACAAAATACCAAGCATGGTATATATCATCAAATTTTAATGCTAGGATCATACTGGACCAAAAAGATGAGTAATTATTTTCATAAAATGTAGCTTCATTCCCCTGTGGTATCAAAGAACCTATGACGGATATAGCTCCCGAGAGTCCCAAAAATATCAATCCAAATTTCATGGATTTTAAAAAGTTTATACTTTTATTTATAGTGTTTGTATTTTCCTTATTCAAGTTCTCACTTCCTCTATGTAATTTTAATGAAACTACCACTATCTGTTAAAATCTGGATAGTGGTAGTTAAAGAATCTATTGATACTCTGCTAAAATATCTAATGCTTCTTCTGCTTGTTCTTTTGCTCTCTCTAGTGCCTGTCTTGCTTTACTAGCATTATGGAAGCCTGTTGAGTTTTCCACCATGACAAAGTCCCATCTATACTGTGAAGCTCTGTGAAGACTTCGTACCCTGTCTATCACTTCATCATCATCTATAACTCTTCTTTCTAGTGCATCAGCAAATTCTTCTATCAACTGTACAATTAAATCACTGACCTCCACCTGCATTGCATCTATTTCCCTCTGAATGTCTTCAGTTTGTGTAATGATGGCTTCACTATCTCTATGACATTCTCCACAGGACTCCTCGGCTGTTTTTAAAGGACTTTTTGCCCAGTGGGATACATATTCTTCTCCATCCTCTGTCATGGTAGGCATGTGGCAATCGGCACAGCTTAGACCTAACCTATCATGAACACTGCCGGTATACATTTCAAACTCAGGATGCTGTACTTTAATAAGTGGTGTTCCAGTTCTAGGATGTGTCCAGTCTGCAAAATTTATTTCGTCAAAATAAGATTCAATTTCATCTATACCTGTTCCATTATGCCAAGGGAGAGTAACTGCTCCCGTTTCAGTATCAAAATAATACTCAACGTGGCATTGGGCACAGGCTAAGGTACCCGCTGGTGGTTCTTCTTCTAAATGTGTCAGCCCTACTGCTAAATGAGGTCCTGTAACTTGTATCTCTCCTTCTGGTTCATTTCTATGGCAGTTATAACAGCTTATAGGATGATCCACCTCTTGGGCTGTTTTGTAAAAATCCATAAGAAATAAATCTTCACCATGTTCTACAAACAATCTTTCATAATCTCCAGTTTTACAAGCTAAACAGTTGGCTCCTGGTTTAGGTCTAGCTGTATTAATAACATCCTCCATAGAGTAATAATGGCCTCTTGCGGCATAGTACTCCTTGGCAAAGCCAAAGCCCTCGTAAAGAATTTTAATGTTGGGGTATTTTTCTAAATAATCTGTAGGATGTAATCCTCCTAATGTACTATCCTCTACTGTGTTGTCACCCATTCTAGCGGTTAACAGGAAGGATTGATAAATCAGTGGATATTCCTCCTCCCATGCTGCGGAATCTATAATCATGTCTTCAATAGCTGGCACCTCTCCCCAGGGTACCTGAGGTCCCTCTACAATGGGTTCTCCAGGTTCTGGATCTTCAGCTGGTGGTACATCTTCTGGTCTACAGCCTGTACTGGTAAAAACTATAGTAAATATAAGTACTATCATCATAAAAAAACTTATATATTTCTTCATTTATGTACTCCTTTCTTTTACTTAATTTTCATTATGCTTTATTATTTGTCAAGTTATACAAAGTTATAAGCTTACTTTAAAAATAGTTTCTAAAATTTAATTCACTTAATAAATCAAAAAATTAAATATTCCCATGGATTTTGTCATATATATTATTAAATCTTTTCTCTTATAAAAGGAGGTTAATCAATGACATCATCCGTTATGCAACCTAATAACCCTTCTACTAAAGATAGACATGATTTGTTATATACAGCCCTACAACAGGAAAGTCGTACAGAAGATTTTAAAAATATTATAAAACTACTAAGCCCCCCACCTGATATTACTACCATCCATACTCCTGGTTCATGCAAATATATTAAAGTAGCAGTTCTAGGTGGAGGACTGGCAGGTTTAGCTGCAGCCTTCGAATTAAGGAAATTAGGATTCCACGTTACCTTACTGGAGGCAGAAGAAGAAAGAGTTGGTGGAAGGATCTATACCCATTATTTTGACAAGGATTTAAACTTCTATGGAGAGCTAGGTGCCATGAGGTTTCCCGTCAGCCATGAAAGTACTTGGCACTACATTGACCTTTTTAATCTTAATACACGACCTTTTATTCAAACCAATGAAAATGCCTTTATTTATGTAAGAGGTGAAAGAGTACGAAATGACCCTCAGGGAAGAGGTGTGCAACAGTGTATCTATCCAAAGTTCGATATGACCAAAGACGAAAGAAATACACCATGGTTTGATTTGGAGGATAGTGTTTTTTTAGATCCTTTAAAGGAAATACCTCCTGAAATTCGTAAAGAAATTTTGCAAATCAGAGAAAACTATCACCCCTCTCTTGACGTTGCAGACTTTTATAATCTCCGGCAAGTCATGGAAAAGCTAGGCCTCAGTGATGGAGCTATAGAAATGTTAACTAATGTTAACCCTTCTACAGGAGGTTTTCTTTATAATAGTTTCTTTGAGTTTTTGATGGAAACCTACCCCGCCAGTTTTTCTTATTTATATGAGATACCAGGAGGTTTAGCATTACTACCTCAAGCCTTCTTGAATGCTTTGTTGCATGATATGCCTATGGATTGTTATGATGGAATTTCTCCTATGGATCTAGGTAAAGTTTCTTTAAAGTTAGGCCATAGGGTGATGGCACTAAGTCAACATCGGGTAGATGGCGGTGTTAGTGTCCACTACAACACCAAAGATGACCCTGTAATAAAACAAGAGGATTTTGACTTTGTTGTATGTACCCTACCTTTTTCTAGTCTACGACGTGTCGAGCTTTTCCCTTTGTTTAGCAGTAAAAAAATGCAGGCCATTAGAATACTAACCTATATGTCAGCACAAAAAACTGCTTCTTTGTTTCAAGATCGTTTTTGGGAAAGAGGGTCTCCAGAGGAAAGGATTATAGGTGGTGCATCCAAGACTGACCTACCCATCAATACCGTATGGTATCCATCGGATCACGGAGATTTTGTAGATACCGTTCCCCCCAGGATTCCAGGTGTACTTTTATCTTCCTATAACTGGGGACAGGATGCAGTTAGACTAGGTAATATCCCTGATAACATAAGGCTATATGATATTTTAAGGCAGCTTGAAGCAGTGCATGGCCTCCACAGAGGAAGCCTTAATTATCTCTTGCAGGATTATAAAACAGTTCACTGGAATACGGAACCATGGTTTTGGGGAGCATTTTCTTTTTACTCACCTAGCGAAAATCGCTTATTTTCAAAGGTATCCATAACACCAGAATACAATAACAGGGTGTTTTTTGCAGGAGAGCATGTATCGGTATCTAGAGCTTGGATGCAGGGATCATTACAGACGGGAATGATGGCAGCAAATGATGTTGCTAAGGCTTGTAAATCTCTTTTGTCAAATCTATAATAGTTTTTATACAAACATAAATGACTTTAGATGATATCATCTAAAATCATTTATGTTTTAATTATACTAACTTTGTCATTTTAATGGATTCTCTAATAGAGCTTATTTATAATTTTTTTAGGCATGGCAAATCTTACTGTCAATAGGGGATCAACGATTTGACATATCTCAACATTTCCTGCAGCACTTAATAACATACCTGCCTCATTAAAGGAGATGTTTAGTTGCTTCATTACTATTTTCTGCATATCTTCTGTTGCCATTTTGGTTGCGGTAAAAAGGTCTTCATCAGAAGCTATGGTATAAATGTTTTCTTTATCCTCCAACAGAGGATTTTCTATGGAAATTCCCTTTATAACCTCTACCTTCACCTGCACCCTACCACATACTTCCACTCCAGATACCATCACTTCTCCATCCCCCATAACAGCATGGAGATCTCCTATAGATAGCAGAGCTCCTTCAGTAAATATTGGCAAATAAAGAGTAGCCCCTTCTCTTATCTTCTTATTATCCATATTACCACCATGATGACCAGGTGTTCCACAGGATATATCCTCATGCTTCGGTGCTACACCTATTACCCCTATCATAGGTTCTAATGGCAAGTGAATATCATCATTAAATATTACCTTGTTGTCTTTGATAGGAACTATTTTCATCTCAGGATTTTCAACTTTATCCCCCATAACTCCAACTCCTGGTATAGCCCCCATAACTCCCTTTTCCCCAACATCTATTTTTAATATTTCTATCTTTAGTGTATCTCCTTCTTCTGCTCCTTCAACATACAATGGCCCAGTAGCAGGGTTAATGCGACTCCAGTCAAGATTATCTATTGATTGGGTATGATCTGTAATTTGATTTTCAAAGCAATCATAGGTTTCAAATTCTACAGTACTACCTGTGGAAACCTTTAGTACTGTCTCTTGTTTAGCATTCATACTATAAATACATTGGTCCTTGCTTACTTTATACATTATTCATACACCCTCCTTTTCCTTCATTAATCTAACTATTCAATATATTTATGAAATTTCCTTTTAAATATAAGTAAAAAGTTAAATTTTCTATAAGTTGACACTAAATAGAAAGAGATGCTATACTTAAACAAAAATAAATAATACTCTTATTAGCAGGGGTGCCTTGAGTGCTGAGAGATGAATTTAAATTCATTAACCCTTGAACCTGATGTGGGTCATACCATCGTAGGAAGCTAATATAAAGTCCTTACTACTTACAGGTTAACCCTTTATGTAGAAAATAAACCAAGATTTTATATAACTTCCTTAAAAAGGAAGTTATTTTATTTTCATCTTCCACGGGAAGGTTTTCTGTAAAGCTGAAAAATCTAGGAGGGAATATACATGGAGAATATAATAGCTAGTTTTCAATCAGTCAAGAAAAAGACACCTCTAGTCCAGGCAATTACAAACTATGTTACCATTAATGATTGTGCAAACATACTCTTGGCGGCAGGTGCATCTCCTGCCATGTGTGAGGCAGCGGACGAAGCCTATGAATTCAGTAAAATATCCAATGCTATCTATCTAAATATTGGTACATTTACAAAAGAACAGGAATTAGCTATGCTTTTAGCAGTAAAGGGTGCAGCCGAAAAAAACATACCTGTTGTTTTAGATCCTGTAGGCTGTGGTGCCATCCCCACAAGAATTGAGTACCTTCACAAACTAAGACAGTTCGGTAAAATTCATGTAGTAAAGGGAAATCTAGGGGAAATCAAAGCACTTTTGGGTATTGCCGGTAAAGTTCGAGGTGTAGATTCCATTGATGATGGAGATGATGGCATCGAGGTATGTAAAGCATTAGCTAACAAATGGCATTGTATCGTATCAGCAACAGGAAAAACTGATATTATTACTGATGGTGATAAAGTTTGTCTTGTTGAAAATGGTACAGAAATGCTAACGAAAATCACTGGAGCAGGTTGTATGCTAGGAGCCCTTACGGCAGGTTTTTGTGGTGCTAATGATGATTTGTTTTCAGCTACTGTTGCCAGTCATTTGACTATGGCATTAGCTGGAGAAAGAGCATCCTTAGGGGAAAATGGTCATCTAGCCGGTAGTTTTAGGGTGAATTTTTTTGATGAAATATATCAATTAGATGAAAGTAGTCTTACAGAAGGAGGCAGGATACAATGGCTGTAGATTATAGCTTGTATTTGATCACAGATCGTAAACTAGTAGGAGATAAAGATTTTTTTGACTCTATTGAGAATGCCTTAAAGGGTGGTGTAACCCTTCTACAGGTTCGTGAAAAGGATATTAGCTCTAAAGATTTTTATGATATTAGCTTAAAGTTAAAAACCATTGCTTTAAAGTATAAAGTTCCCTTAGTTATAAATGATAGGCTAGATATCGCCTTGGCTATAGATGCTGATGGCCTACATGTTGGAGATGATGATCTCCCCCTTCATATAGCAAGAAAACTTCTAGGACCAGATAAAATTTTAGGCTACTCTGCTGGAGACTTAGAATCAGCACAGTATGGTGTGCAGCATGGAGCAGATTATCTAGGTGTTGGAGCTGTTTTTCCTACCGGTAGTAAAAGTAATGCAGGAGATGCTATTGGCATAGAAACACTACAACAGATCGTTGAAAATATATCCATCCCTATAGTAGGTATAGGTGGTATCTCCACCACCAACATTGCTGAAGTAAAAGCAACTGGAGCCCAAGGTATTTCCCTTATCTCTGCTATTTTAGCTAAAGATAATACCTATGAGGCAGCAAAGGAGTTAATTCACCTATGGAAAAAGTAAATTATATTTTCTTTGTGGACTTTGATGGTACTATTACAAAGCAGGATGTATGCGAGGCCATTGTTACCAGCTTAGCTGGGGATGGTTGGGAGGAAATCAATGAAAAGTGGGAAACTAGACAATTATCCACTGTAGAATGTGCTAGACAAACCTTTAAAACCTTCAAGAAAAAAAGCCCTGCATCTATTAAGGAAATCGTAGATACTATGGAGCTTGAGGAGGGATTTAAAGAATTCGTTGCCTATTGTAGGGAAAATCATTACCCCATCTATATCCTAAGTGATGGCTATGATTATTACATAGATTATATATTGGAAAGTGCAAAATTATCTCTACCCGTCTACTCCAATAAATTGATTTTTACTCCTGACATAGACATTGAAGCCCCCCACCAGTCTACAAACTGTGATTTATGCGGTGTTTGCAAAACAGAAATATTATCTAAACTAAAGCAACCTAATCAACAAAGTGTATATATAGGTGATGGTACCTCGGATTTTTGTGCAGCTAAAGAAACTGACCACGTATTTGCCAGAAGAAAACTATATCATCATTGTATTTCCACGGGAATAAATGCTTATAAATTTGATGACTTCTATGACATTATGGAAAAGTTCAAAAATATGAAAAAGTAGGGGGTTTTTTATGAAACATTTACTTACTATAGCAGGATCAGACTCTAGCGGTGGTGCAGGAATACAAGCGGATCTTAAAACCTTTTGTGCTTTAGGAACCTATGGCATGAGTGTTATTACAGCAATTACTGCCCAAAACACCCAAGGGGTTGATGCCGTAGTTGAATTAGATAAAGCTATGGTGAAGGCTCAAATAGATGCTATCTTTAGTGATATTACAGTAGATGCCGTAAAAATCGGCATGGTCTCCAGTAGTGAAATCATTAGAGAGATTAAAGAATCTCTTTTGCATTGGCAACCGTCTTTTATTGTTGTGGATCCTGTTATGGTTTCTAAAAGTGGTCATCACCTGTTACAGCCAGAAGCTAAGGAGGCCCTCATCAATGATTTATTACCTATAGCAACCATTGCAACACCCAACATTCCAGAGGCAGAGGTTATTTTGGATAGAAAAATCACCACCCTTGAAGAAATGGAGGTTGCAGCTAAAGATATCTATAAGCTAGGGCCTAAAAGTGTATTGGTAAAGGGAGGTCATCTATCCGGGGATGCAGTAGATGTCTTTTATGATGGCTCTACTATTACCAAATTAACCTCTTTGAGAATTGATAAGAAAAATACCCACGGAACTGGATGCACCCTATCCTCTGCCATAGCAGCCCATCTTGCCCTACAACATGATTTAATCACTGCCATAGCTAAATCAAAGGACTATGTAACGGAGGGAATCAAATATGGTTTATCTATAGGTAAAGGTGTAGGACCTTTGCATCATTTCCATAATTTATATAATGCTGAGGATTAATATAATTTATTGTTGAGCCATAGAAAAAGTAGCTGATCCAAAAACAGCTACTTTTTTGTATTTATAGGATAATGCAATAATATT
Source organism: Clostridiaceae bacterium (assembly GCA_020832135.1). Lineage (GTDB taxonomy): Bacteria > Bacillota > Clostridia > Peptostreptococcales > Natronincolaceae > JAFIFG01. The sequence goes on along the minus strand of JAFIFG010000141.1, from coordinate 5,162 downwards.
CCAATTAAAGTGCTTGGCATTATTAAATCATGCACGACTATCTTAATTTTTAAAAATGTTAAACCTTAGGGGAGACATTTTATAGCTTTGGTTTTCTCCTTCTAAAATATTAATCTCCCTCCATGTTCCACCTACCTCAACATATTCATGTAATAAAATATCTTCTCCATTTGTTAGTCTAATAAAATCAAATTTATACTTTTTGCCCTTTCCACTGGCATAAATAGATATCTTACCATCTTTTTTGTCTGTACCATCTATTTTATCTATAACATCATACCTAGTAGTATAGAGGAATTCTGTTAAACTTCTACTATCCCACTGCCATAAATGATAGGGAGCACAGAGGAAATCCTGTGGAATATAATGAACAGACTTTATTTTCCACCCTTCATATTCACTGAATTCTGTTGCCACGATGCCATAATAATAAGCAAAATAGCTGGGCTGTAGCCTTTCTTTTACACGGGATGGTCCAGTAATGACTTCTACTTCTAAGAAATGATAATCTATATTATAAGGTGTACCCTGGGGTCTATAGGCTGGCAATAATTTTAATACTGTCATATGTCCTATTCCTGCAAAAGAGGCTGCAAAATCATCTAGTGATATTTGTTTTTTTGTATCCTCTGTTAATAATTGATAAGCATGATAGTATGGAATTTTTCCCCACCCTATACTGCCACAACCACCGGCAAAGTCTACCATATTAGATGACTCCTTCAGCAAAGAATAATACCCATGAATAACATCTAAAGAGGTTTCATACTCTTCTGGGTAGCCTTTAGGTATATAGGGTGGCTGATCTCCCTCCACACCATTTAACTCATACTGTAATTGTAGCTGTGACTCTGTTGAAGGACGTTGAAAACGTTCCACTTCTAAGCTATCTTTATCACTATAGAACACCGATTGCTCTAAATCTATTTTTTTATTTTGTTGGTTATGTACATAGCCTCCAATTTTCAAATTACTCCCATGTTTCTTATCACTTAATACCTTAAGGAATAAAGCTGAAAATAACAAAGCACCTATTAAAAAGATTATAATTATCCTTACAATATACTTTCTATGTATTATCATTCCTCTCCCCCCTGTTATTAAATCTATGATGCATGAGAAATGATTAGACACATAAGAATTAATCCGTTAACTTTGTATAATTTTTCAATACGTAATCTATTAAATAAGATAGTTCTTCACTTAAATATTTATTTTTATGATACACAATAGAGAAAAACCGCTTTAGTTCAAAATTACTAATATGTAAAACATACAAATCAGTGTCTGTTGATAGTAAAGATGCTTTAGATACTATTCCCAACCCTAACCCATGCAGTGTAGCATTTTTTATTGCTTCTGTATTGTTGAAGACTCCTTTTATTGTATATGAAATACCTTTAGCATGCATTGCATTTACAAATAATGTACGGGATCCACTGCCTTCCTCCCTCATTAAAAATCCCTTATCTTTTAAATCATGAATAGTGAGACTTGCCTTTTTAGCTAGAGAACTATTTTTATTACATATTATCACTAATTCATCCTGAAAGAATGAATTGGTTTTAATATCCTTAGATTGAATTTCTCCCTCTACTAAGCCAATATCAATTTTTGAATTCAGTATGTTTTTTTCGATGAATGCAGTATTTTCTACTGCAATATTTATCTCTAATTTATTTTTATAAGACTTGATAGCAGCAGCAAGTATTTGTGGTAAAAGATAGGTTCCTATAGTAACGGTTGCACCTAGATGAATGGTTTTTTCAAAGCTATTGTTTTTCATAGTCTCATTCAATTCTTGATTTAAAGAGGTTATGTGGTAAGCATAGGATAATAACTGTTCCCCTGCTGCTGTTATAAAAATTTTTTTAGAAAGACGTTCAAATAGTTTAACATGGTAGTGCTCTTCTAATTCCCATATAACTTGACTTACAGATGGCTGTGTAATATAAAGTCGTTTAGCAGCCCTAGTCATACTTTTCTCCTCACAAACAGCAATAAATATTTTTAAATGTCGAAAATTCATAGTCGAATCCTCCTATTATTTTCAGTAGTATACTCATAGGTATATACCTATTATATTTATATCATAATAGTATTTTACTTTTTCAGCAAGATAATGCTATACTTTATAATGTATAAAAGGGGGAATAAATAATGGACTATAAAAAATATATACCTGGAATGAGCATTGCATTCTTTATCGCTTTTATGGCTTATTTTCTAAGCGGTATCATACCTCATGTAGGAGCAAGTGTATTGGCTTTAATCATTGGAATTATCCTAAATTTTATTATAAAAGATAGCTCAAGCTTAACTAGAGGCCTTAAATTCACCTCTAAAACAGTATTAAAAACCGCTATTGTTCTTTTGGGGGCAAGTCTTAGTATTTCTCAGATGATTATGGTTGGTAAATACTCTCTTTATGTTATGACCTTCACTCTATTGGCTGCCTTTGGCTTCGGCTACCTTTTTGGTCATTTGTTGAAAATCAACTGGAAGATGAGCACTTTAATCTCTGCCGGTACGGGTATATGTGGTGGGTCCGCTATTGCAGCAATTTCACCAACTATTGATGCAGATGACAGTGATATTACCTATGCCATCGCCGCAACCTTTATTTTTGATATGCTAATGATTATCCTCTTCCCAATAATGGGTAATCTACTAGGGCTATCAGACTTAGCCTATGGTCTCTGGACCGGCACAGCTGTAAATGATACTTCCTCTGTTGTTGCTGCCGGTTATAGCTTTAGTAATGCAGCAGGTGAATTTGCAACTATTGTTAAACTTACTAGAACCTTAGCTATTATTCCTATTGTTTTAATCTTTACTGTTGTAGGAACCTATATAAAGCAAAAAGAAACTCAAGTAAAAGAAGAGTTACCAGCAAATAAATATCACCATGTTCTTAAAATTGCACCTTGGTTTATTTTACTATTTATCTTGATGGCTATCATTAATAGTCTAGGTTATATCCCCTTAGAAGTAGGTGTCACCATTAATACTACAAGCAGATTCTTAATGGCTATGGCTTTAGGTGCTATAGGACTTAATACCGATATTAAAAAGATGGTCAGTGCAGGAATAAATCCTATGATTTTAGGCTTTTTAGTTTCTTCTACTGTAGTAATCGTATCCTTAATGGTACAATCTACATTGGGTCAGCTTTAATTTATAAAATTTTAAAACCACTAATTGAACTATAAGGTATAGTCCAACTAGTGGTTTTTTATGTGTTTTTTAAAAAGGTAATCCCTGCGATAGATACTTAGCTAAATCCAAAGCATATACACCTATCACAATGATTAATAAAGCACCTACAATTATTCTAATTTTATCCTCTTCTTTACTGTTTGTTTTTATTTCTGCAAATTGTTGAGGGTGTTTTAATAAAGGAAAAAAGAAGCAACATCCAGACATGCTAAAGAGGTCTGCTAGGATATGGGTGGTGACACCAACAAATAAACCGTATCCTATATAATTCTGTACCTTTGTGATGAGAACCATTAACAATACAATCCAAATGGAGTGGGTTAAAGTCCTGTGCTTTAAAAATCGCCACAAGGGAATAAATCTTCCTATCCTTGCATTTTTATGGTCTACATCCGGTAATAATGACCCTATCAAAACACCACCTATAAACAGAAATGTATTGATTTCTAGTGACATTTTAGTTATTCTAATAATCAGCAACCCTATTAAAGTTCCTATAAGTATATGTGTTTTTCCACGGAAAGCCCTCATCCCCCTTTATTTATAATTACGTCCTATTATTATAAATATAAGAAGATGAGTTAAATTAGTCCTCTAAATATCAATTTATACAAAAAATAAATAAGCTGCTTATCAAGTTGCTAGGGGGTAACATACTTGACAAACAGCAGGGAGTTATCTTTTAAAACAACAAAAACCAATAAAGTCATTTACACAACCTTCATGGTTTTAATCTCTCTGAATATCACCTTCATGGCAATCTTTTCATTCATTCTTAAGTTTTTATGATTTTATTATAAACTTTTTCCATATAATATGTCAATACTCTTTTAGGAAATTAATGTATTTTTTTCTCCTTAAAAAAGTGAAATAAACATTATTTAGGGTATATTATTTTTAAGCATTATATTGACGTTCCATATCAGCATTACATATAATAAGAGTACATTTGTGACGTTATATTATTATACTCATTATCTTTTAAAAAGAGGGGTTTTATTATGTCTTTTGATTATATTAAAAATTTTTCATACAACCTTTATACCCAGTTTCAAAGACATGAGGTCCCAGCCCTGGGTGCTCAAATCAGTTACTATCTTATTTTATCTTTTTTTCCTTTTTTAATCTTTTTAATTGTCATGATAGGCTACACACCCTTAACTCATGAACATACCCTTCAAGAACTTGCTATTGTTTTACCTGATGAAGCCTTTGATGTTATACAAGAGATCGTGGCAGAAATTACTAATTCCAATAATGCTACACTACTTTCCTTCAGTATGCTTGGAACATTATGGACTGCCTCTAGAGGAACATCCGCTTTGATTAAAGGGATGAATAAAGCTTATAATGTCAAAGAAAGTCGCCCTTTCTGGAAGGGTAAAGGATTAGGTATTATTTTCACTATCTGCTTAGCTTTTATCATTTTATTTTCTTTGGCTCTATTGGTTTTTGGTGAATTACTAGGTGCAATTTTAGTGCATAGTTTAGGTTTAACAAGATTATTTGAATTCATTTGGGAAATATTCCGTTATGGCATTCCCTTGTTCACGCTCTTCACTACTTTTGCATTACTTTATCGTTTTGGCCCTAATTGTCAATTAAAGTTTAAAAATGTTTATTTAGGTGCTATTTTTGCAACTTTAGGTTGGATTGTTATATCTTTAGGTTTTGCTTATTATATTAACAATTTCACTAATTATACGAAGGTTTATGGTAGTATTGGTGGAGTTATGATTCTTTTAATATGGCTTTATCTAAGTAGCCTGATTGCTTTATTAGGTGCAGAAATTAAATCTACTCTTAAATATTCCTCAAATAATAGGAGTAAGCATACCACCTAAAATTTTTATGCTCACCTTGCTTTTATTTATAAGTTTTTAAACTTTTATCAACAAGGTCTACTTTGCCTTCGAATTTCCTTTTCAGTATATATATAAGAG
>JAFIFG010000136.1 GCA_020832135.1 Clostridiaceae bacterium | reverse complement strand
TTCTTATTCTAATTCTCTTATTTCTTTTTTATCTTCTCATAACTTTAAAAACATACTCATTTATTTACGTTTTGATTACGTTCTTATTATTTGAATATGTTTTTGAGCATGTTCTTATTCTAATTCTCTTATTTCTTTTTTATCTTCTCATAACTTTAAAAACATACTCATTTATTTACGTTTTGATTACGTTCTTATTATTTGAGTATGTTTTTGAGCATGTTCTTATTTTCAATTTGTTCTCCTGTAGTTAGCAATTAAAGTAAACATTGCAGAAATTGCCACGGAGAGCAACTTAAAATGTATTAAGAACTCATCGAATTTTTACAATGAAGTCCCGATAAATAAAGAAAACAGCCTATTCAAAGTCGCTAGGATAAACAAGATAAAAAAAGAGTAAGAAGGATTATGCCAATCATCATATCTTATGTGCCAATTGATATATAACTGGTTGCATAGTGTTTTATTATTCCCTATCCATAAAAATACCCGGCTTATTATAGACCTCTGCCGATTATATCCACGAGGTTTCTTCCTCTTCATTCAATCTTTTCTATATTCGTCAGAAAACAAACTATTTTATCCTAATGTTTATACCTGATTATTTGTATGGGTGCCAAAAACTTTAGCAAATTTATTATTTAATTGTGATACTTTTTCATTATTGAAAGTTATTTCAGCCACTTCTTGATTTAAATAATCTTTACCAACCGGAATAGGCAGATATTTAATGTTAATAGCACAGTCAGGATATAGTATTATGTTTGTTTCGTTAATTTCTTCTATCTCTAACCATTGTATCTTGTTTTTCTTTTTCAGTTTATGGTTCATAACTTTGCCCTTTAACTGTTTTACCCTTTTATCTTTAGTATCACACATAATAGATACCTTAGTATTATCTAAACTTTCTTGTAGTGCCGCAATAACATTATGTTCAAGAAGTTCAAATAGACTACCTGAAGAAATAATAATTTCAGATGGTTTAATATTTCTTATGTAAACTAATATATCCATGTATTCTTTTTCAAGAAGATATCTATCGGCAAAATAGCACTTCTCTATTTCTTCCATATCTTTCTTATGACTACTATTTCCGATCGCTTGAATTAACTTCTCCGTATTTTCTTTTTTCACTGTATCTATTTCGACTTCTGTTTTTAAATATTTATCTATATGAAAAATCATATCCAAAAAATTTCGTGTACCAGTTCTATTACTAATTTGTCTAGCAAGAGTATTTCCATAAACATTTTCAGGGTCGTTCTCACATTGATATATCAAATCATTATCCCTAATGTTTTTATAAACAAATGCTTTCTCTTCAGAATAACATAACTCTTCATATTCCTTTCCGATAATTTGATATATCTCATTTTTAATTTCAGCATGTTGCCCTTTTCCTTCATATTCTTCCTGTCTCTTCTGATAATAATCATTAAAGTTATTGAAATTACTAGTAATAAATTCATCCGTTATCTTTATTACCTCATCTAAACAAGGATTTTTGTATGTCGGCTTTTTTGCTGATTGTTTCAAATCAACTATTTTTCCAGTAATAGAATTTATGTATATTCTATTAATTTCTTCTTTTTCAATCACTGTTTTTCTCAATTCACTTAATGCAATTTTTCCCTTTGGAGTTAGTGTAATTATATGACTTTTAACATAAACTAAGTCTAATCTCGACATCTCTCCGATTACATCATTTAAAATTTCCTCTTCAACACCTATTATCTCTGAAATATATATAATTTCATTGCATTTACAGTCAATTAACTTTAATATTGCTTCATAAAATATTGGGAGTGGCTGCTCTTTTCTTACCAGTGTTTTTAATCCTATTTCTTTATGAGGAATGAATAATTTGATAGTTTTTACAAATTCATATCCACTTTTTATAGGAGGAACCATTTTATTTAAATCATAAGTAATATTCCACATCTCTAAACACCCCTCCCGTTACTTCCATTCATAGTAAGATAGTCTATAATTTTGCAACTCTCATTGTTTGCATGAATATACTTAATTATCTGAGGGAATTTGTTTTCGTTAGTGATTGAATTACATAAGAAATCGGCATCTCCTACGATTATTAAGAGTCTTTTGGCTCTTGAGAATGCAACATTTAGCCTTTCTTCTGATTTCAAAAAACCTATATTTTTATGTTCAGAACTGCTTCTTACCGTAGAGTATATTATTATGTCTTTTTGTCCACCTTGAAAAGCATCAACCGAATTTACTACAACTTTACCCTCAATATTGTTACAGTCTATTTGCTGTATTTCGCTTCTAATAAGATTTTTTTGTCCACTATATGGTGTAATAACCCCTACATCATATTTGCAATCTGTTATGTCGCTATTTATAAATTTTAATTGTTCCTTTACGATATTAGCCTCCAAAGAATTTCTGTATGTGGTCGATATTTTTTCTTCATATTTATCAGAGCATTTAGATGTATCTATCCATACAATAACTAAACCCTTATATTGTTCAATATTATGAGTTCTATCAGCCAGAGGAACTCCATTTGAAATCTGATTATCATAAAAAAGTTGGCTTATCATTGTGCCTATTGTAGGATGCATCCTATATTGAGTATTTAAGACCTGTTTGTTTTCATTAGAAATATGATTAAATAATTTCATGAATATGCTATTATATAATGTCGAATAATCTAAATTGCTTTTCTCAAAGACCTGCTTGCTACTATTAATTAATTCATCATCTAATACTGGGGGGAGTTGCTTATGGTCACCAACCATTATTATCTTCTTTGCTCTTATTATAGATATCAATAATTCAGGAAAAGTTGCCTTTGCTGCCTCATCTATTATTACATAATCAAAAATCATATCACTAATAATAAAATTAGATACAACACCAGTACAAGTTCCTGATACAATTGTAGCATTTTTTATAAAGTGTTGCTGAACATCATTTCTACCGATAATTCTTTTAACCCAATCCCTTTGAATTTTTATAGATTTAAATTCTTTTTTATCTAAATGCTCCTTATATTTTTTTTCAAAATAATTCACAAAAGATGTTGCCTCTTCATATTGCTCACCTTTTTTTTCCTTGCTAAACTCTATTTCAACACTTGATTCACAATACTTATCAAACTCACCTTTACTAATCTTTAGTGAGGATAGTAGTTTGTTTGCAAAAGTATTACTTTTCTCTACAATATTATTTACCCATCTTGCCTGAGCATAGTCTACAGCAAACTTTTCTTTTACCATATCAGATAAGTTTTCATCTCTTCCTACTCTAATAACTTTATTATTGTCATTTTCACATTCACTTAAATCCTCAAGCATTTTATCGACAGCAGCATGAGCCTGTGAAACCAGTAGTATTTTTTGTTTAAATATATAGCCTTGTTGATTTGATTCAAGTATTTGTCGTAGCATTTCAATTATTACATTTGTTTTGCCTGTGCCAGGGGGGCCTTGTATAAGAGCGATATCTTGAGAATTTAATGCTTTTGACACTGCCTTTTTTTGGGCTGGATCTAAATTCTCATTAAAGTAGTTCCGTTTATTTGGTGCATTAAAAAAACTAGAAGGCTGAATACCAGAAAAAATACTTTTTAAATTTGAAGTACTTACATAATCCTCATTATTGAAAGCATTTAATGCTCTTTTTTGCCTGTTAATTAATGCAATGTTCTTTCTATAATCTTCGCAGATAACTCCTTGTTGAGGTAATTTTTTCTTCAAGTTTTTTGCTGAAAGATTTACCATTAAATAATATTTTCCTTCATCAATATAAAAACTTTTATAATTACCTATCTCATAAGTCTTTTCTCGTTTACTGTCATCCATTTCATATATAAATGTAATTTCAGTATCGCTTTCATCAAGCAAATAATAATCTTGCTCATTTATAGAAAAAATACACAAACTTTCCTTTACTTCAAAAGAGTTATAACTAATTCTTATTACTTTACTTTTACACTCCTCTTCCATTATTTCTAACAACTTATGCCAAGCATAAAAGTTTTTCGAGTATTCATTATTGACATTAGAAGATGACAAATACTCTTTTTTGCTATCTTTAGCCATAATAGTTAATTCAAAATTGTTGTTTGCTGGTACTCTACTACCATTTAAAATAAATTCTATATTACCGTTTATAAACATCGCCTTCTTTTTTAATTCTTCTCGTCTATAAGGCTGTAATTTATCAACTTTTATCACTTCAAATACTTGATGTTTATCATTATAAATACATTTAAAACAGTAATGTATTCCGTAAAAATTATATAACTCGTCTGTCTTGCTTTCATTTTCTACAAATACATATGATTCTAAAAAATCTTCAAATATATGATTATTAATTAAATCTTGGTATTTTCCACTATTAGGAACTAATGAAAGATTTCGCATATGTTCTATTTTACCTGTGCTCATTGAAATAACAAAGTTCTTATTTGATTTAGTAAATCTATTAAGTGTTTTTAGTAAAGATTTTCTCACTTCAAAAATATTATTATATCTGTCTTCTGGCGATAGTTTTATCATTTTCTGAATTATATCCTTCAGATCTATATCTATCCCGCCAGACTCGATAAGTTTTGCTTCGAACTCATCTGCTAATGGAGGTTCATTTCCTGTAAAAATATAAAATAAAACTGCCCCTAATGAATATATGTCACTCTTTTCTGTAGCATTTTCGCTATGTTTATGAACCTCAGGAGCAGCATATCTATTGGTAGCAAACTGATACAATGTATCTGTGTTTACCATATCTTTAATCTTACTAATACCAAAGTCTATTAGTTTAACTTGTTTATTTTGAGTAATCATAATATTTTTAGGATTAATATCCCTATGAATTATACTATTCTCATGTGCTACTTGAACCGCACTTATTAATTGTTCGATAATGCGAAATTTATCAATGTTGCTCAACTCTAATACGTCAGTATTTTCAAGAGTATCTCCATCAATATATTCTAAATAAACTCGTCCACATTTCCCGTAGGTTTGATTGTTAAAAGTATCATAATGCTCTAATTTAACAATATACTCACATGTTCTTAGTTTAGTTAAGGCTCCAACTTCTCTCTCAAATATAACATTATACAGAGGGGTATTTATACCTTTAATAATTTTCTTTACATAATGTTTTTCTGTAACAGTATCTCTAATTACAGACACTTGTGAATAACTATTTTTAATTGACTTAAGTAGTCTTATTGTCTCAAACCTCTTTTTCAACATAATTCCCCCAGTTCCTCATAAACTACTACTAAAAACCAACACATCTTTTAATTAGAAAAATAAATTCTGCAAACTCTCATCACTTTCTTCCTAAGTCAGCCCTATATGCTTTTTAGTTACTTCTTAACTATGATTAAATGTTTGCATCAGTTTGGCTATAATTTTTTGTTCCTGATAATATAAGTACTCAAAACTATTTCTTAAGGAATGCATGCCGAAGTTTTCAATAGTCTTTTCTTCTATAGCCTTCTTATATAACAATAGGCTTGTACCTTTATAATGTGCAACTTTTTACCCCTTTGCTATTCCTCTGCCTACTTGGAAATAAAAATCCCTCTTCACTCATTCCTTTAATTTATCTATTTTACCTCTTCCTGTCACTAGTGTTCAAAACTTAGAAAATGTTTCTATTGACTTTCATAAAATTGCCTAGATATTTTTCCAAAACCATAAGATTACAGGCTTAGGAATTAATTTCCATTAAAAAGGTATACACCTAACCCCGAGAACATACATTTTGGATTTTTATGGAATTATCTATGCGTTACCCTCCTAGCCAAAGATGCCAGTTAAAGGTTTCAATATTTATAAGCTTAGT
>JAFIFG010000011.1 GCA_020832135.1 Clostridiaceae bacterium | reverse complement strand
ATTAGGCATATCCTTTATTTCTTTGTACTCTTGGTCTTGAATCCCTAAAGTCTCAGATCGTAAAAAATCACAAAAATCAAGGCCAAGTCCAATATGGTCTATCCCCACCATATCCACAATAACATCTATGTGATGAGATAGCTTTTCTACGGTAGGTTCCTCTCTATCTACAAATGCTGTGCAACTGTTAATACCAATAACCCCTCCACTTTCTTGAATAGCTTTGATTTGTTTATCCTTTAAATTCCTTACATGATTACATAAACTATATACATTGGAGTGAGATGCTATAACAGGTTTACTACAGTTATTCATTGCATCCCAAAAGCTTTTTTCATTTAAATGGGAAATGTCTAGCAATATCCCTAATTTCTCCATAATCTTTATAGCCTCTATGCCTCTTTTTGTTAAACCTCTGTTGCTGTCTCCTGCAGCTCCTGTTGCTAAAAGATTTTCTTCATTCCATGTTAAACTACCGCACCTAATTCCATATTGATGTAGTCTATATAGGTCATCTAAATCTTTATCTACTGGAGCCATACTTTCCATGGCTAATATGACTGCTAACTTTCTTTCCTCCTCTGCCTTAGCAATTTCTTCATATTTTTTAATTTGTACAACTGCGTCTTCTACTTCCTTCACTTCTTCAGACCAATATTTTAAAATATCAAAAACTCTTTTGTTACTATCTCCACTGTATTCAGGGTCATGCCATATGGCAAAAACTGTTGCAAAAACCCCTCCTTCCTTCAGCTTATCTAAATGATATTTTCTCAATATATCTTTTTCACCATCTTCTCTTTTATTAAATACATCCGTTAGAATATCAGAATGTGCATCAAATACCTTCATAGGAATCCTCCATTTCAAGAAAATTAAATAAATTGTTTCTTTTAATTAATACTGCATTATATATAGATATTCCTGCAAAAACTTAAAAGAGATGCTTTCATGCACCTCTATTCAATCGATTATTATATTGATATATGTTATTTTTATACTTTTAATATATTTTTTAAACTAATTTCATTTCCTTCTAAAATATATATACCCACTGTTACCGCCAAAAGATCTGCACAGCCTCCTGGACTAATATTTTCTCCAATAAAGTATTTGTTTAAATCCTCTAGAGCCCTTTTTCCGTCTTTTGTATATACGGAACCCTTTTTTATAACTTCCTTAGATGCTATGTGGGTTTTTCTTAACCCCTCTATACCTAAACGGGATAAAACTGTGGTATCTTCAACAAGTGCCATTAAATGTAGTAAAGTATCTACCATAGCATCCTTCAATCCCACCTGTGAATCTATTGCCCTTACAAATTGAGGATAGGCAATTTCCGTAATGGAAGGAAGTCCCTCCTCTACTTCTCCTCGTATTCCTGTTATACCCTGATGTAAAAATAGTTTTTCACCATTGGTATTCTTAGGATGGCTTTTTAAAGTTTTTAGTTCTGTCTCTACAATACCTTTACATATTTCAGCAACATTTTTGCTTATTTCATAAATATTTACTTTGTCATCCTTTATAGCAACACCACTGGCTGCTGCAATAATACCACCTAGGAACAAAATACCTCTTTGGGTGTTGACTCCACCTGTTATTTGTAAAAGTTCTTCTTCAGCTTCTTTTCCTATAGGTCTTAAATTCCCCAATAAAGATTCTTTTCTATCCCAATCTATACCCATTTGGGCAAATAGAGAAAAATATGGAGAAATTGCAGAAGTACTTAATAAAAAGCTCATAAAATTCATATCTTTGTGGGCCCCCATTGAATAAGGGCTTACAAGACCTGGGGATGGATGACAAGATACCTCCAGTAAAACTCCAGCCGTCATGGCCTGTCCAATTTTTATAGCATCCTTTGATATTTTCATAGAGTTATTTTCTAACATCCAGCCTTCAGTCCCTTATTAATAATTTCATCTATCTTTGACTTTAGTTCTTCTCCTGTATGTCTTTTCCCTACATAACAGTCTACAGCACTATTATTACAGACTATACATTTTCTTCCTTCTATATCAAAATCCCTTCTTGATATAGAATTCCCATCTAAACTGATTACATCAACATCAAATAACCTACCTAAGGGATGATGCTCTTCTATCACTATAGTTTTTTTCTTTACTTCTGCAATAGGTAACATGATAACCCAGAATCCTTCTGGACCCCATTTTCCTACCCTGGTGTCTTTAAGGATTACATCTTTATCAAAAACATCATCAGTAGCCTCTATTGCCTTTTTCATAACCTCTTCCCAATGACTATATTGAAAATATCCACCTGGTAGATTTAGGGTTAGAGAAACCAAGGGTAATTGATGTTGAGCTATCAACTGTTTTTGATAAGTGGCCCGTTCTTCTTTAGCCTCTAAAACTCTTTGTATTAAATCCTGTTGCATTATTTAACTCTCCTAATTGTATCAATAATGGTTCCATCTCTATATTCAACTAACCCTACAATCTCATCTGTAGTCTGTATCTTTTGTGGCTTTCCTGTTAATTTTTCTGCAACATCTTTTAAATCATGTATACTCATAATATCTAATCCAGCAGCTTTAAACAGCTCTTCTAAATCTTTTCTTCTAGGGTTCACTGCTATACCTCTTTCAGTAACTACAGCATCAATAGTTTCTCCAGGGGTAATTACTGTTGTAACTTCATCCACCACGATAGGAAGTCTGCCTCTTAAAAGTGGTGCTATTACAATAGATAACTTAGCTCCTGCTGCTGTGTCGCTATGTCCTCCCGATGCTCCCATAATAATACCATTTGAACCTGTAATAACATTTACGTTAAAGTCTACATCTACTTCTGTTGCACTTACAATCATAATATCTAATTGGTTTGCTACACAACCTTTATTATGAGGATTTGCATAGAAGGAAGCTGACATTTCCATATGGTTTGGATTATGTTTAATGGATTCTACAGCCTTTAGGTCAAAACATTGCACATCTAACAATGTCTTAAATAGTCCTTCTTCCAACATGTCAACCGAATGCCCTGTGATTCCTCCAGAAACAAAGCTACCTTTAATTTCTTCTGCCTTCATTTTCTCCCTTAAGAATTGAGCTACTGCTAAGGAAGGTCCACCGGTTCCTGCTTGAAAAGAAAACCCTTCTTTTACTAAGCCCGATGCAACAACAGCTTCGAATGCCTTCTCAGCAATTAATAATTCTAGTGGGTTTTTAGTGACTCTAGTTGCACCAGATACAATACCTTTAGGATCTCCAATTTTATCTACCTTTACAACATAATCTACTAGTGTTTGTGGTATGCTTATAGGACTTGCAGGATATGGCACCATATAGTCGGTTACTACTACTACTTTATTAGCATATTCTGCATCCACCATAGCATAACCCATAGATCCACAAGCAGTAGGTCCTTCTACACCATTGACATTTCCATAGTGATCCGCTGCTGGGGCAGCTATAAAGGCAATATCTATTTTTACTTCTCCTGCTTCAATAGCTCTTGGTCTTCCTCCATGAGAACGGATAATAATAGGTTTTTTTAATATTCCATCTCTAGTAATAGCCTCTCCAAGCTTCCCTCTAAGTCCACTGGTTTCAATACCCGTTACTACACCATTTTCTATATGCTCAATCAATGGTTCATGTACCGACTGTAAAGAACTGGCGGCAATAGTAATATCCTTTATTCCCATCTTTGCTACTTCATGGATTACCATGTTAACTAAGTAATCACCATTTCTAAAGTGATGGTGAAAGGACAGTGTCATACCATCTTTTATTCCACATAATTCTAAACTTCTCCTTATGTTTTCTACTATCTTATTCATATCGGGAGTAGCTTTAGATATTCTAGGAGCTGCTTTTCTTTCCTCTGGAGTATACACAAAGGCTCCTTGAAATGCTTTAAGTTCCCCTATTCCTTCTATATATTTAGGTATTTCTCTACCTAATGCATTTTTAATCATTTCACTCAATTTGGTCACCTCCTACAGTATACCTGCTCCTTTAGCTAATGTCACGATTCTTTCAGCTCTTGCTACAACTGGTGCATCAATCATTTTTCCATCTAGTGATATTACCCCTAGACCTTTGCTTTCTGCTTCTTCTATAGCATTAATAACTCTAACTGCCTTATCTACATCTTCTTGCGAAGGTGTAAATACATCATGTACAGTACGTATTTGACCTGGGTGAATTACAGATTTACCTGCAAAACCTAATTGTTTAGCCGATTCCACTTCTTTTCTAAACCCTTTTGCATCATCAACATCAGCAAAAACCGTATCTATCGCATCAATTCCAGCAGCTGCTGCCGCCAGTACAATTTTTGATCTAGCTACAAATAGCTCTTCTCCACCTTTACTACGTTCTGCACCTATAGTCCTTGTGAAGTCTTCAGCTCCAAAGGAAATTCCTATCATTCTAGAACTGGCAACAGCTATTTTTTCTGCATTTAGAACACCTTTAGCAGTTTCTATAGCTCCTAGTATTTTTACAACTCCATTATCCAATCCTAATTCTTTTTCAATATCTGTTAATAAAGTATCTAATTTTTTAATATCCTCTTCTGTTTCAGACATTGGCAGTCTTACATTTCTTAATCCTGCCGCCACCAAGGCTCGCACATCCTCTTCACCAAACGGAGTATAAAGGGGATTAACCCTAGCAAATATTTCACAATCCTTATAATCAATAGATTTTAATGCCTCCACCAACAAGTCTCTAGCACTATCCTTTTCCCTTAAGGAGATGGCATCCTCTAGGTCAAATATAATACAATCCGGCTTAAAAATTGGAGCATTTACCATCATATTTGGATTGCTGGCCGGTACAAAAAGCATGGTTCTTCTTAGTTTCTTCATCCGCTACTGCCTCCCTTCTGCCCTTTTAATTGCTGTTTTAAGTCTGGCCCTTATGGCAAAATCTAGAGCTCCTTTATCTACTACTTTTATATATCCATTCCCTACACCATTTTCAGTTAAAGTTTCCTTTATAACTGCCTCTATTTGTTCACCAAATTTTTCTTTAACAATACTTTCTATTTCTATTATTAGATTTTCCTTTTGGTTTAAATCCACCATTATCATTAAGTCATTGGACTCTAAGCTTCCTGCCTGACCTATTCCTTCTATTTTCATGCTTATAACCCCTCCTTCTTTAACAATTCACTAAGCTATGGGAATCGAAGTGCTTAGCAGCTTTTGATTCCCATAGCTTTAGCAAAGAAATGAAACACTTACAGATTATTTTTTAAACGAATATACTGAAAAGTACACTAGCTATAATTAATACCATTCCTCCACCAAGTCTAGAAGCGATTTGTCCATAGGAAATTAAGTCCATTCTTTTGGCAGCACCTAATACTGCTAAGTCACCAGAACCACCTCTATTAGCCATACATAGTCCAGCAGTAACGGCTGTATCAATTGGATAGAATCCTACAAGATAACCAACTAAGGCACTACCAACAACAGCACCAACAACAATAACAGTTGCTATAAACACGTTACCAAGTGTAATAGCTGCAAATAACTCCCCTAAATCTGTATAAGCTATACCTACACCAGCCATTATAACCCATATGAACTGACCTGTAAAAAACTTTTGAAGTTTTTTAGCACCAATTTTTAATTCTTCTGGTATAAGGTTAAGAGCATTAAAGATCGCTACAAACACAACCATATATGCATATTGATGGATTACTACACCACCTATTGATGGAAGTATAGCCCCAGAGAAAAGTCTTCCCAGTGCGAAGAACATCGTAGCTAATATTAATCCACCAGCAATTTCTCTATTGGTTATTTTTTTCTCTTCTTTTTCTTTTGTATCTATAAATGCCTCTTGGTTTCTAATTAAATCTGAACCATCTCCAGTTAAACTTGTTTTCATTTCTCCAAGCTTATTTAGTAAAGCAGCAATGAAAATTGCAACAATATTTGCAATAGTAAGGATCGCTATAGCAAAGGAATAATATGCATCTTGAGATTCACCAGTTACTTCATGCCATATTTCACTTAAAGGTATAGCACCTCCACCATTTCCTCCACCCATAACAGGTAAAACATATCTCATTACAACCTCTTGGAAAGGAACACCCATTAATAATCCAGCAATTCCACCTAATAACATAGCGCCGGCTATACCGCCTAATATAGCGGGAATATATCCTACAAAAGATCTTAGTAATAGTTTTCTATTTACTGATAGTATAGACCCTGTTATTAATACTGTAATAAATAATGTTAAAAATCCCGTACTAGCCATAAAATTAGTTGTTGAGTCAACATATCTCTCAGGTAATATTCCTTGGTACACTAAGTATGCTGCACCTAAAAATGCTAATATTGCTCCTCCACCAATATACTCATTCCATATCGGTATACGGTCACCAATCTCGCCAAAAGTTACCCCTAAGAAAAATAGTATTGCAAAACCACCAGCCAAATCGCTTGATATTGTTTCCGTAGCAAGACCGGCAACCATTATAACTGCAAATATTGCATATACATGAAGCGGCATACCAAACATCTTAAAATCTTTTATATCTTTAGAAACCTTTACATTACTCATTATTTACACCTCACTAATATATTTTTTTATTTCAATTAAATACAATGAAACCTTAGTTTTAAATAGTCATAAATTTAACATTGTATTGTTTTTTTAAAATATTCTTTTAGCCTTTTACCATCTCCTAAGTGTATCATGTGCTTTTAGTAAAAACACTTAAGACTTTCAAAATAACTATCTTGTTTTATACTCCTCTACTATATATTTACATAAATTCTTGTAAACTTTATTTCTATACTTTAACTCTCCACCCCCTTTGCAGTATACCGGTATACAATGCGAGCTATAAAAAAATATTGTATGCCGGTATACAATATAGGCCAAAAGAATAACTTAAGTTACTCTTTTGGTGCATTATTTAAAAAAGCTTCTTTAGCCTTTTTAACATGCTTTCTTACTAAATTCTCTGCTTCGTCTTCGTTTCTTTCTTCAAATGCTTTGACAATTTCTCTATGTTCCTTTAAAGCTATTAACCTTCTATCCTTTTTATATAGTGAAACACTTCTTAAGCTAGTTAAATAATCATATATATTTTTCATCATAGTTTGGAGACGTTGGCTTTTACTACTATTTAGTATAATACTGTTATATTCCATATGAAGCATATTATACTCTTTATCAAATGACACTAATTTATCATCATGATTATTTTCAATAGTTGTTTTCATTTCTTGTAGAATGTACTTTAATCTATCAATATCCTCATCAGTAATATTTAGGCAGGCTAGTCTTGCCACTAATCCCTCCAAAACTTCTCTTAGGTCATATATTTCAATGGCATCCTCTTTTGATATACCTTGTACTACAGCTCCTTTTCTGGGAACGTTTACAACCAAGCCTTCACTTTCTAATTGTCTCAAAGCTTCCCTTACTGGTGTTCTGCTTACCTTCATTTTTTCAGCTACAGCACTTTCTACCAAATGATCCCCCTTCTTCAACTTTCCATCAAAAATAGCATGCCTTATACTTTCAAAGACAATATCTCGTATAGGCCTTAAATCTTGGGGATCTACTGGCTTAAGTTCTACATTCATTGTTTTGGTTCCTCCTAATACATATCCTATTATATAGTTCTATTTGTATCCCAGTATACAATCTCATTTCATATTTGTATCATACCATGAATTCCACAAATTTTCTATAATTTTTTATTTTTTCTTTTAAGAATTTTCAATTTAATGTCTACTACTACTTTCTTTAATCTTTTCTATAATTCCTTCAGCCTCTTTTGACATTAAAAATTCATAAGTCGATTGTGGTACTAGTTCTTTTATTTTAGCTAATTCTCCAGCAGCAATTAACCTTCTCACCTTAGATGCACTTATATATTCCCCTTCAGATTGTATTCGTTGTACCTCTTCTACTTCTATACCTGCAGATGGTAAAATCTCACCCATGGTTTCGTTGTATATCTTTGTTACTGGACAATAGGGTTCTTCTCCTATAAATCTTTTATTTATTTTTAAAGCAGGTGCTATATGTTTTTTAAAGATCTCTAAATCCAACAATGTCTGTATCTTTACAACATCTTTATTCTCTTTTAAAAAATAGGAAGGAAATGTAGCACTGGAAATAATATAGTCCTGTCCTTGGTGCACTATTACATTATCTAAATGTTTCGTACCCTCTTGTATTAATTGGTAGCGTATCTTTGTTGGAAAGCTTGAACGATCTTCTGATACGACAAATATATGTAATATGTCACTTTCAGCAGCTGCTTTTTCTATAAGGTACTGATGTCCTAGGGTAAAGGGGTTACAGTTCATTACAATAGCTCCTACCTGTTTCACCTCTTTATCATACCTTTCTAATTTTGACACATAATTTTTTATACCATTTGCTTTGTTTTCCAATAGACAAACCTTATTAGGCACTTCAGCAATTTCATGGAATCCTACATCTGTAAACAAAACTTTATTTTTAGGGCATGTATAGATAAATAAATGTATTTTTCCTCTAAGGAAAGCTTCATTGACAAGCTCTGTAATTATTTTACTGGATATACCCATTCCTTGATGCTGTGGATCAACGGCTATACACTTTAGTATTCTACCGCTTAGTGACCCTGTAGCGATTATCTCATCCTGTTGAAATAATGCAATAGTATATTCCACATCCTTCTCTAAAGTAAGGTTTTGTCCTTCTAAAAAGGTTTCTACTATTTTTTTATCTTCTTCAGTATCAATTTTTCTCATGGTTTCTTTAAAAGCATCATACATTATAACGATGTCTCCTTCCTATAACGATAGTTCTATAGCACGATATTTAAATTATGCATTTATAATAGCATAATATCATAATAAACAGAAAATCTAAATCATTTATCTTGAGTCTATTGGTAGAACTACCATTTTCATAACTATATGTCTTAATAATATATCTGTCCTATAAATTCAACTGCAGTTTGCTGATAGTAAAAGCTTTCACTGACTTAAACCTCATTTTATTTTGATTGACAATTTAAAAGATTTCATATAAATTGGAAATATATTCTAAAATTTCAAAATTTGTATTGGGGGTTATTTTTTTGAAAAAATTTATAGCATTTTTACTTATCATCACGATCGCTTGTCTTCAGCCTTTAGTAATTTTTGCTGATGTACAGCAAGAACAAAGTCTTGATGCAGTACAGCAGGAAACATTAGAACATTTAGTAAAAAGTATTATTGAAGAAATGTTAAACAAAGAAAAACAGGATGTGCAAATCGCTAGTTTAATCGATGAAATGAATGAATCGGTAGTTGCTATCATTGGTAGGAACAAAACCTACAGAGAACACGACTACATATACTCTAAAATGCCGAAAAATTTACAACATGGCTCTGGAGTTATTATTTCCACAGAAGGTCAAATCATTACGAATAATCATGTAGTAGAAGACATGGATGAAATTTATGTAGTAATGTATGATGGCAAAGCCTATAGAGCAGAGCTTTTATACAATGATAAGGAAATAGATTTGGCATTAATTAAAATCAATAGACAGAATTTAAAACCTATTGAGTTAGAAGAGGTAGAGAACGTTAAAGTCGGAGATACGGTTATTGCTATAGGAACACCTCTATACTTTGGCTATCGCAATAGTGCCAGCAGAGGAATAGTCAGTGGCTTAAATCGTCCCGTTGATAGAGTATATACTTATCTTCAAACAGATGCCTCTATAAATCCTGGTAATAGTGGGGGTCCTTTAATTAATATGGAAGGTAAGCTTGTAGGCATTAATACTCTGGGCTATATTTTTTATGGTGGTATGAATTTTGCTATCCCTGTAGAAAATGTTGCTTATTTCTTAGATCATTATAAAAAATTCGGCAAAATCAAAAGATGTTATACAGGTATTCAATTTGAAGAAAACTGGGCGGCTATGCTGGGAATTCCAACCACACAAGGTCTTAAGGTGGTTACTTTAAGAAATGATGCAGTGGTAACCTCTGACCAAGTACAGCCTGGGGATATGTTAGAAGCCATAGATAGTGCACCTATATCCTCCATTGCTGCCTATAATGAAGCTCTCAAAAAGCATCTACCAGGTGACCAGGTTACCTTAACCTTTTCTAGAGATACTGAGACTTTTGAAATAGACATCACGTTAAAAGAACGTCCTTAAATACACTAAAAAATTGGAAATGGAGTTGAACAATTTGAAACATAAAATATTGTGTTGTATCTTTATTTGCCTAGTTATCCTTATGTCCTCTCTTCCATTAAATGTATTAGCTTTAGAAGATGATGGCAGCATCGATCTATATGAGGTTTTTTCTGATAAAAAGGATCTAATGATCACAGAAGTAGGCAGTAAAATATTCAAATGGTCTATGCATCTTCCAGATGATGCTATCGTTTATAAATCTGATAGAGTAAATTACTTTAATATGTACACCGATAGCTACAAATCAAGAGTTAATTTAGAGGTAATAAAGAATGAAAATAAACATACCCTAGAGGATATTCTTTATAGCCAACAAAGAAACAATAACAACTATAGCTATTATTGGTACTTTACACAAAAGGAGTTCATATCTACTATAGCAGTGGATTCTAATGGGGAGAAACATATTAAAATAGTGAAGATGGATCCTTTCTATGACTACTATCTTGTAGATGATGCTGCTGAAGAATTTAGTTCATATATAGAAAATAGAATTTATGTAAAAAATGATTATATTTATAATATAGAGTTCAATATGGATGGAGCATATTACAGGGAAAATCCAGAAATGTTTGATAAGCTCACTTCTTCTTTTAAATTAAGCTATGACACTACTAACCCTCATATCAAAGAGTTATCAGATTCTGTTAGTGAACATAGACTCTATGAAAACACCAGTTATGGATGGAATATAACTGTAAATCCCTATTGGAAAGAAGAGGGTATATCCAATGCAAGAGTGCAACAATTTAATGCAGTTTATAGTCACGATGAAATTTATGGAGTAGAGGAAGAAGAAGCTGAAGATATGCATGCTCCAGAGCGATACCTTCCCTTTAGAGAAGGTATCACTGTAAGTCTTGTAAGTTCTGCCCTTCCCACTGAAACTGCTGCAGGTTGGGCCAAAGAAGAGGTGGAGAAGCTGAAGCAAAATTACCATGAAGATCTGTATGATGTGTTGATATCAGAAGAATTATCTTTGGGCAATGTCAAGGGGTATCGTGTAAAGGTGAAATATAAGACTGTACCCAAAAATCCTTATGTTGTAGACACAGTTTATGTTATAGGGAATGGTTATAAATATAAGGCAGTTGCCAATATTTCAGATAAAAAATATAACGAACCAAAAACCAAAGAAGCCTTTGAAAGTATGTTGAAATCCTTTAGATTAACACAAGAACGCAGCATTTATTTAGGAAAAATTCTAGACCCTTCTAATCTGATTAATTGGAATGAAACAAAAGAAATTAAAACGAAAAAGTATAATTTCAAAACTACCTTGACCAAGAATTGGCATACAAATAATGATTTCTTTAATATGGGTTATCACTATGGTTATTATGATTATTACTACATGAACCATTATTCTCCATACATGAGAAATCAAGAAAGTATTTATGCATACCATCGGGATCAGACCCTACAACTCACTATGATGGCTGGTCTTGATGCTAGAGAACTTGATGATATTATTGAGGAATATGTTGAAAATCTATTGTACAATGATGAGATAAGAATCGGATTAGCTACTGTTTCTATTGAATCTGCTTATATAGACGATATCCAAATATATAAAATCACTACTGAATATGATTTAACAGCAATGAATGAATTTGCCAAAGAAGATGAAACCAAATTCTACGATTATAGTTCATTAAATAACCAATATACTTATATGGTAAAAATAAATAATGATCTTTATACTCAAACCGTTACTTTGCCAGTGGCTCACACTACTTCACAAAATATAAATGAAATGAAAAAGGTTTGGGAACATACAGAAATTACTGGAGTTAATTTCAGCAAGAAAATCAGGGATTGGCATATGCATAATCCAGAAGAGTTTTTAAACAATTAATTTAGGGGAGAAATTTTTCTCCCCTTTATTTATTACGAAAATATGCTAATTTTTTCTATTCTATCAAAAGCTTCCTTAAGCTGATCTACCCCTACAGTAACAGCGATTCTTATGTACCCTTCTCCCGAGTCACCAAAGGCATTTCCTGGAATCACCAGCACATGTGCCTCATGTAATAACTTTTCCGCCACTTCTTTAGAAGGTAAACCTGTTTCCTTTATATTTACAAATAAATACAAGCTTCCCCTTGGAGGTAACACCGACATATTTGGTATAGCTTTAATTCTTTCATAGGCATAATAAATACGTTTTTTATACTCCTCTATCATGGAGGGTTGCACAGTGTCTCTAAGCCTTAAAGCATGCAAGGCAGCTCTTTGGGAAATAGAAGGAGCTGTAAATACATTGTTTTCATTTACGTCCTTCATGGTTTTAATAATAAAATCAGGTGCTAAAACATAGCCTATCCTCCACCCCGTCATGGCATAATCCTTGGAAAAACTGCCGATGGTAATGGTTCTCTCCTTCATGCCCTCTATTGTGGTGATGGGAATAAAAGGCTCGTCATAGCTGAAGGCAGTATAAATATCATCGGCTATCACAATGATATCCCTTTCAATAGCTATTTTAGCTATATCCTCCAATGTTTTTTTACTAAAACATGTTCCTGTTGGATTATTTGGTGTATTGATAATGATAGCTTTTGTTCTATTGGTAACAAGGCCTTCTAACCTTTCACCATTCACTTGAAAGCCTTCTTCTTCATAGGTCTTTAAAATAACAGGTATGCCTCTAGTAAGCTGGATTTGCTGTGGATATGGAGTAAAATAAGGCTCATGAATAATTACTTCATCTCCATCATCTAAAATAGATTCTAAAATTAACCACATAGCATGACAACCACTGGTGGTAACCATGCACTGCTGTAGCTCTACATTGTAGTTATAAACATCCCTGTAGTATTTAAGAATTTCTTCCCTTAATTCTACATCTCCTAAAAAATCAGTATAGTGGGTATGCCCATTTTTAGCATCTTTAAAGGCAGCCTCTATGATTTTCTCATCTGTTGTATAATCAGGATCTCCTAAACTAAAGTTAATTAAATCATCATACTTACGTAGAAGATCTCCACTTTCTCCCATAGGAGTAGAAACAGCATTCCAATATCTTTTAGAAAGAAATTTATGCTTCATTCTTCACCTTCTTTTCCTCTTCACTTAATACTTCATTCATGCTACCAGTTCTATAGCCTAGCATATCTAAAGTAACATAAGTGAAACCTAATTTTTTCAAGGCTATTCCGATAGTGTCCATCATTTCAATATTGAAGAATTTTTCTCTTTCCTGTGGATTTACTTCTATTCTAGCAATTTCCCCATGATGTCTTACCCGCAACTGTCTAAATCCCATATCCAATAATAACTGCTCTGCCTGCTCCACCATACTTAGCTTCTCTGCTGTAATTTCATTACCATAGGGAAACCTAGAAGAAAGACAAGCAAAGGCTGGTTTGTTCCATGTAGGTACATCCATCTCCTTAGATAGTGTTCTAATATCTTCTTTTGTCATCTGTGCTTCTTTAAGAGGACTTACTACCTCTAGTTTTTTAGCCGCCTGCATCCCTGGTCTAAAGTCCCCTATATCATCGTAATTAGAACCATCTAAAACATATTTTATATTGTTCTGGTCTGCAACCTCTCTGATCTTAGTAAAAAGTTCATGTTTGCAATAATAGCATCTATCTACAGGGTTTTTGGCAAAGCCTTCAATGTCTAATTCTTCAGATACAATAACAATATGTTTTGCCCCAAATTTTTCAGCATATTCTTTAGCTTCATTAAATTCTCTTTCAGGGTATGTAGAGGATTGAGCTGTAACTGCCACAACATCCTTTCCTAAAACATCATGTGCCACCTTTAACAAGAAGGTACTATCTACTCCTCCAGAGTAGGCAATTGCAACGCTTTCTAATTCTTTTAAATGCTTCTTTAAACTTACCAGTTTATTCTGTAAATTCATCGTTTACCTTCACCGACTTTCTAGATTTTAAAGTTTAAGAGCTATAGAGAAAGACTCCTTATGTTTCTCTATAACTCAAGAAATTTACCACTATTATAACAGAATACCAGTCATTAGTACAATAATAAAGAGTATCTATTCCTCTATAGTGTATAGAGCATCACCCCTTAGCTAATAATTACAAATGAAAAATTTGTTAAGGAGGATGGTTTTATGGCTGTTAAAAATGCTATGACAGCAGATTTCTTAAGATCTGCTTATGGTGGAGAAAGTATGGCTCATATGAGATATCTTATTTGGGCAGATGTTGCCGATAAGGAAGGTTTTCCAAATATAGGACTTCTCTTTAGAGGAATTGCCTATGCGGAATATGCCCATGCAGACAATCACTTTAGAGAACTAAAAGATCAAAAAGGAGATTTTACCGTTCCTGCTGGTGCTATCTTTGGTATAGGAGACACGGTAGAAAACCTACAGGGCGGAATTGATGGGGAACTACACGAAATCGAGCAAATGTATCCTGTTTATTTAGAAACTGCACGTTTCCAAAAGGAAAAAGGTGCTGAAAGATCCTTTCATTTTGCTTTAGAAGCAGAAAAAGTTCATGCAACCTTATTTAAAGAAGCCCAAGATGCTGCTAGAAATGGTGATGATATAGACATTGATGCAGTCTATGTATGTGATGTATGCGGACATACAACGACAGAAGGACTTCCTGATCAATGCCCTATATGTGGAGCGAAAAAAGAAGCTTATGAGGTATTTGAAGCTTAATAGATAAAAAGCTTACTATCTAACTTGTTTTTATCAGTTAGATAGTAAGCTTTTTTTATGCTATATTAACCAATTAAGCAATTTATTTTAATTTTCTACTTAAACTATACAATATATCTTTCTAATCTTTGTTATAACTAGTATAATAAGAAAAGCATCTATCGACGTGTTAAATGTAGCTTTTCTTGAAACCAATATACGGAAATTATAACTTAGCTATAAATTAAAACAGTTTATAATTTCCTATTGGTTATAAAAGATGCATGGTTAAACTATAAAACTGGAGGAATAAAAATGTTACATATTGACTTGTTGGAATGGCTTGGATATCTTGCTTCTATTTTAGTTTTAATTTCTTTATTAATGAGTTCTATTGTAAAATTAAGGTGGATTAATTTATTAGGTTCTATTATATTTGCTATTTATGGATTTTTAATAGGTGCACTTCCAGTAGGACTTGTGAATTCTGCTATAGCGATTATTAACATTTATTATTTGACAAAGATTTATAGCACTAAGGAATTCTTTAAGACACTCCCTATTGATGTAGATTCCAAGTACTTTCAGTATTTTTTAGAGTTTTATCATGATGAAATAAAGAAATATTTCTCAAATAACGATTTTGAAATTAAAAATCATACTGTAGGATTTTATATCTTAAGAAATTTGGTTCCTGCTGGAGTATTTCTCGCTTCTAAGCATGATAATAGCACACTCTTAGTAGAATTAGATTTTGTTATTCCAGAGTATAGGGATTTTAAAATAGGAAAATATATTTTTGAAGAACAACAAGATTATTTTTTAGAATTAGGCTATAACAAATTATATAGTTATGCCTTTAGTGAATCCCATGCTAATTATTTAAAAAAGATGGGGTTTGAAAAAACAGTAGAACAAAATAAAGAAGTATATATAAAAGTATTAACTCCTACAAAATAGGAGTTTTTACTTTTACATATAGAAATCATTTATATATTAAATTGTCATCTATAGATAACTTTATCTTGCACATACTATGACTATATTTCTTTAAAGAAGGTGAATTCATCATGGGACCCAGTTATTTGTCCTTGCTAGATAATAATGAACTTAAAAAAAGAGTAGATAAATTAAAAGAAATGCTTACAAATTGTGTGCTATGCCCACACCATTGTCAGGTGAACCGTCTTCAGGGTGAAAGAGGTTTTTGTAGAACGTTAGATAACGTGGTTATATCCGGTGCTGATCCACATTTTGGTGAAGAAAGAGAATTAGTTGGTAGATATGGTTCAGGTACTATTTTCTTTTCCCACTGCAACCTTAAATGTGTTTTTTGTCAAAATTATGAGATCAGTCATTGTGGAGAAGGAGATGAAATTACAGCAGATAGCCTAGCAAAAGTAATGCTTCACCTTCAAGCTAAAAGATGTCATAATATTAACTTAGTATCTCCCGGTCATATTGTTCCACAAATTGTTGAAGCCATCTATATTGCTGCTCAAGAGGGCTTAAATATTCCTATAGTATATAATACTAACGGTTATGATTTAACAGATACCATAAAACTTTTAGAGGGCATTATCGATATCTACATGCCGGACATTAAATTTTCTGATGATACTACTGCAGAGGAGTATTTAAAAGTAAAGAAATATGCAACGATTTCTAAGGAAGCAGTTAAAGAGATGTATCGTCAAGTTGGTGATTTAAAAACAAATGATGACGATATTGCTTATAGTGGTCTATTGATTAGACACCTCATCATGCCTCAAAACCTTGCTGGTACAGAGGCGATTATGGAGTTTATAGCCCATGAGCTTTCAGAGAATACTTATGTCAATATTATGGCTCAATATTATCCTGCCTATAAAGCTTATGATTATGAGAAACTTAACCGTGAAATCACTAAAGAAGAATTAGATTTTGCTCTGAAAGCCGCTAGAGAAGCAGGTTTAAAAAATGCTTTTTACCTCAGCTAAATTCTATTTAAATAAATCCATTTTAAAAGACAAAGATTTAATCTTTGTCTTTTAAAAAAATTTTACCTAAAGTTTTACAATAGTCCTACCTATAGTTTCACCTTTAAGAATTTTAGACAATACCTCTGGCAGTCCATCTAAGGTAACCTCTCGCTCTATGCGATCCAATAGCCCGTCAGGCTTTAATTCTTTAGCTATTTTACTCCATACATCAAGACGTATCTCCATTGGACAATATACTGAATCTACTCCTAGTAGACTAACACCTCTTAGAATAAATGGAAATACAGTAGTAGGTAGTGATGTGCCTCCTGTTAACCCGCATACTGCCGCCAAACCTCCATATTGAATAGTGCTTAAAGCATAGGCCAGTGTCTTTCCACCTACAGGATCTACTACACCTGCCCACTGTTGTTTATCCAGTGGTCTTATTTTTTCTGGGTTTAATGCCGCCCTTGAAATTATTTCCTTAGCACCTAATTCCTTTAAGTAAGCATGCTGAGATTCTTTTCCTGTACTGGCCACCACATGATAGCCTTTTCTACTCAGCATCGCCACCGCCATACTACCCACACCGCCTGTAGCCCCAGTAACAAGTATGGGTCCTCTATCAGGTGTTAAACCACTCTCTTCTAATCTATAAATGGATAAAGCAGCTGTAAAACCAGCCGTGCCAAATGTCATTGCCTCCTTTAGACTAAGACCTTCTGGTAAAGGTACAATCCAATCAGCAGGTACCCTTGCGTACTGACTATAGCCACCATAATGTGCAACACCTAACTCGTAGCTTGTAACAACTACTTCATCCCCTTCTTTAAATCTATCATCCTTAGACTCCACTACAATTCCTGCTAAATCAATTCCTGGAATAAATGGATAGGACTTTACAATACCACCCTTTGGTATAGATGCTAATCCATCTTTATAATTAACACTGGAGTATGCCACTTTAATGGTTACATCCTCATCAGGTAAATCCTCCATTTTTAGATTTCTTATCTCTACCGAAACATCTTCTTCCTTTTTATCTACTACTAAAGCACGAAATTCTTGAGACATACTATCTCTCCTTTTTCCTTTTTTTGATTACTACCCTATTTTTTCACAATATATCATAAAGCTATTCCTTCTCAAGAATGAGTAGCTTGTTCTTATTTTATTCTCTTATTTTTGTGTTATGCTATACATGATTTAAAATTAATTTTATTTTATGTAACTTTTTTTCTGTTTCTTAGTCTATAATAGGGAATTGCATTTGCTGGCCAGCAACATAGGAGGGATAGATAGCTTTGGATAAGGATTTTACTCTCTTGTATCAAAAATACAAGGAACCTATTTTTTCTTATATATATTACCTTGCACAGAATACTACTGAAGCAGAAGAAATCTGTCAGGATGTATTCTTAAAGGTATATTTAAATATCGATAAATTTGAAGGTCGTTCTAGCTTTAAAACCTGGATTTACCGTATTGCTAAAAACACTTTTTTGGATTTTAGAAAAAAATCTAAACCTGAAGTCTTAACCAATGAAATGGATGTACTGGAGAGATTTATGATTGCCAATGGTTCTACTCCTGAAGATCACCTTTTAAATAATGAATCTCAGAGATATATTAAAGAAACTTTAATGGAAATGAATGAGAAACATAGAACCTTTATTATTCTAAGGGATCTGCAAAATTTATCTTATCAAGAAATTAGTGAAATTACAGACACAAAATTAAACACTGTAAAGGTGGCTATTTATCGAGCAAGAAGTGAATTTCAGAAAATATACAAAGAATTGGAGGGATATTAAATGCCTTGCCCATACAAACATCAATTACCAGATTATTTAGAGGAAAAACTTTCTCCTGAAAAAATGAAAAAAATGGAGGAACATATCGATCTCTGTGATGATTGTCAACAAAAGTTAGATGAATTGTTGGATCATCCTTTAAAGCTTCAACAGCAAACTATTGAAATAAGTGATGAAATATTGGTGGAGAAAATAAAGGCTCATCGTAAAGGCATTCGCCGGATTTATGCCTATGGTTTCTTAGGATTTTTATTGGGTTTATTTTCTCTCAAATATACTTCTGATAGTTTTATTGTAACCAAAGCTATCATGGCTTTGCCCTATAAACTTGCAGAATTTATGTTGGGAATCTTTTTTTCTAGATACAAATTAAACCAGTGGGACCCAATGTATTCCCATTTTCAAAGGGGAATGGGCTATTTCCCCTACAATCCTATACTAGGTCTTATCGTAGAACTAGTAACACCGGCTTTAGTAGCTATGTTTCTTGCCATGGCAGTAGGCTATCTAACCAGTGACAAGAGGGTTTTTCAGCGGAAAAGAATTCTTCGATTTATTCTATCTGCTACAATGATCTTTGCCCTTTGGTTTGGTGCTATATATGGTGTTTACAATAACACCCTTACGAAAATAGAAAACCTAGAAGGAATCAAATCTGCAATCATCTATGAAAAACAAGAATTCAGTACTAGCTGGATAGTCAAAATTGACCAATACAATCTCCATGAAGCCAGATATAATAATATTATTTCCGGTCTTTCTGAAGCCACTTCCTTAGATTCTTATCCTGCTATGAATCTAAAAGAAGGCCTGGAGTTATTGATTCAGTTCCAAGGTGGAGGTCAGGTCATTGCCCATGTGGACACAGACACCGGCACCATGTTTATGGGTAGTCGTCATTTTCATCAACTATCAGATGACACACTATCGCATCTTATAGAAGTATCGGGAGGTATAAAATAATGAAGATAAAAATAGATAAAATTATTGCTTTATGTGGAAGCGGCCTATTAGGTTACTATCTAGGGTTATCCATATTTAGTGGAATCATTTGGAGATTACTGCGATGGACACTACCACCTATGAATAACCGCCATTTGCCTAGATTTTATACAGGAATTATGGGTGCTATTATAGTGGCTTCAATAGGTTATTTAATTTATACTAGGTTTATTGAAAGATGTTCTATAGAGAAATGTAAAAAACAATATGCTATAGGCATAGTGGCTCTGTTATTATTGCCTATAATGACCATGGCTAGCTTTCGTATCCAAGCGGTTAATTATGTAAGAAATGCTGAAGCAACCAGACCTACTAGGCTGAATTTTCGGTTTGAAGTTCCAAAAGTTGGCTTTATAATTAGCAAAGATCATAGCGGTTCATCTGCAACTTTATATGGTAAAAGCATAAGCATTGAGAATGAAGAGACCTTATTAGAGGAGTTCGGTGAAGCTCTTCAAAGATTAGAATTGGTAGAAGTAGTAGACCCATCACAATATAGTTTTGAAGAGCACAAGGGTACCATGTGGATCAATTATAGACCTGAAGGAAAATGGTATTCTAAAATAATAAGCTGGCAAGGGGACTATTTTGTAGAATCTGTAGAAAATCAACAACAGGTCCTCTATAAAGGACCTGAACTAGAAGCAATCCTAAAGGATTTAAATAGACAGCTTAAAGACCTAAATAATTACGTTTCAGTGGAAGTTCTCCATACTAGTCTTATTGATGAAAATTCAGATCCTCAAGTAGAACGTATTGTTGTAGAGGATTTTCAGCTACTTTTAGACAGCATCCAAAAAAATAACAAAATCACTCCAGATAACAATGTTGTTTCCAGTTTTGAAACAATATTAAATGGTAATGAAGGTATTACTAAAAATGATGTAAACTATTATGGTTTTTTCCTTACAAGTCACCCCTTCGATACTAGTTCTTTTGATACCACTATCGTGCTTGAAAATGTTATATTATATGATGATGCATTAAAGATAGCATGGTTTGAAGGAGAGTACTATGGGGTGGATCTATCCCCTATTATTTTAGCTATACTACCTTAATAGTAACTATAAGCTTTGGAATTTATAGAGTTTTCTTAACCACATGGTTACCAGATTTATTTGGTACTAAAAGAGTTGAGGGTATTTAGTTAAAACTAAATACCCTCAACTCTTTTTAGTACTTTTACTACAAGGAACTCAAATCCTCTCCACTAAGCTTAGTAGGCTCCCAATAACTTTCATTCATTTTTTCCAATACCAATTTATAAATTTCTTCTTTATCTTGATTACTTACTTTTAAAAAAACTTTTGCTGCATTGGCATTCTCTACACTGGGGGCTAATTGAGACATCCCACTTATCCAAAATTGAATTTGTCCAATGCTTATTTCCTTATCCTTAAGTTCTCCTGAAAAAAGCTTTCCCTTTTGAATACTAGCTATAGTTTCTTCAACTATGATACTTATTTCCTTGTACTCTGGAGAATAAGGAAATGTGCTGAAACCTGTTATATACCAACTGCCTTCCTTTTTTATTAATTCTAAAGCATACTCCATGTCTACACTTCTACCATAAGAGTTTTTTGTATTAACTCCAATTGTTATAGATGCTTCATCACCACTTAAGGTCATATCGTAGCTCTTTAATTCAATGCTTATGACGTAATCTCCTGTTGGCTTGCTGGCAGGCCTTTCTTCAAACATCTTTTCTATATCGAAATATGCCCATTGCTCAGGAGCATGGGTATTTTTGAAATACTTCTTTATTTTATTTCTGTTTTGTTGGCCCTTAAGTTCAAAATCATAAAGTGTAGTCATTGCCCCCCTAATTACTGGATATATTTCCTGAAGGTCATTAGTCTCTTCACCTTCTACGGTACTACTGTTAACCTTATTATTCTGTATAAAATCTACTAGCTGCCAATGTGGTCCACTAATATATCCAGCTTTTCCATCCGGTAAAACCGCAATACTATCACCATAAACTTTCATCTTTTTTAGCTGTCTTCCAGTATCACTAACTATATTTAAATAGAAGGAATTTTCCTCTATATCCTTTGTCTTTGTAGTATAAGCAATCTTTCCATCAGTAATAAATTTAACATCATAGACATGCTCCTCAGTTAGAGTGATCACCTCTTGTGAACGATTAATATCTTTAATATAATATAATCCAAATTCTCCTTCCCCCACTACCACTAGAGATTTTTGATAGGCATCTCTAAATCTACCAGGGGTTAAACCCTTTATAATTTTTCCTTGCTTATCTAAAATAACTGTTTTAATCTCCCCATTAACTAAATCCCATTTTGTTCCATAGTAGTAATTACTATCTAATTTTCCCTTGTAGTAGGTTTCCTCTCTGGTTTCATATGCCTCCACCTTTTTTTGAGAAGTTAGATAATAAATACTGCCGTTGGCTAAATTAGTTTGTTCCGAATAAAGCTTGTTTTCATCAGTAGGAGACCAAAAAAAGTTAGTTATAGTATCTTCCTGCAGTTTTTCTTTCATAATGGTGCTTTTATTTTCTGCATCATAAATTGTTAGTCTTTCTCCACCACCAAAAGCCACCAGGTTCCCCTTAGCATTCCATAGCACCTTAGATACAAAAGGAATTTCTTTTATTACAATCTTCTGTTCTCCCGTAGCTATGTCTTCCTTACTAATTCTAACCTTCTCTCTCGTCTCTCCCTTTACCACTGGCATAAAACCATCTATTTCTATTCTCTCCATCCAATACATTTCTTTTCCATTTGGATCGATGGTCAATAATATTCGATTAGCATTGCTCTCATCAATAAAACTTTGATTAACATACTTTTGAAAGGGCATTCTTCCTTCAACGTTTAACAAATCACCCAACGACTCTTCGGAATAATGATCCACTTTCACCACATAAACTTCTCCCTCCTTTATTTCCTCTTGAGCACAACCGGTCAGAAGGACTATGAATAAAAAGAGAAAAACTATTTTTTTCATGCTATCATTCCTCTCATGGATCTCTTACTTATTATACATTTTTTTAAATAGAAAAAAAAGAGATCCGCTTTAAAACAGATCTCTAGGTTATTTATATTATTTAGTTTTTCTCTTCTTCTTCTTCTTCTGTTTCTTCTAAATCTTGCTCTTCATCTTCTTCACCAGCTACTTCTTCTTCCTCTTCAACTTCTTCAGTTGCCTCTTCTTCAGTTACTTCTTCTTCATTTTCTTCCAGTTCAATAGTTACCTCTTCCTCTACTGCAGGCTCATTTTGTTCTACTGCTGGTTCATCCCCACCAGTACATCCAACCATTACAGTTAATCCAAGTACAAGCACCATTAAAAGTGTAATTATTTTTTTCATTTTTAACATCCTCCCTACTATTTTTTTTCTTTACAAGGTTATTATAGCAGGGAGGTTTATCTAACTTACTTCTAATTTGTAACATTTTTGTAAACTTTACGGTGAAAGTCCATTTTCATTCTTGTGCCAATTCCAACTTCACTTTCTATTTCTAATGTAGCATCATGTTCTTCTAATATTTGATAGCAAATAGCTAATCCTAAACCAATGCCTCCGTCTTTTCTAGCACGGGATTTATCAATACGATAAAAAGGCTCCATTACTTTGTTGATTTCGCTCTTCTCCATGCCATTTCCCTCATCCTCCACAAAAACACATGTCTTTGTTGACATCTTCTGAGTACCTAAGGTAACTTTTTGCCCCTTCTTACTGGCATTGATAGCATTATCCACAAGGTTTATAATAACAACTTTAAATAAATCTCGGTCTATTGAAACTAGAGTATCCTCTCCTTCTACATTTAACATTATTCCTCTTTTTTTAGCCTTTACCTTCATGATGTTCTGGACCTCTATTAACAAAGGCATCACTGGATGTTCTTTAATCTGTAGTGGTTTTTCACGAACTAAAATCATATCCATTAAAGTTTTAGCCAGTTTCAACATGCGATTTCCTTCAGAGTAAATATAATTTAAGCTCTTTTCAAATATTTGAGGATTATATTTTGCCTTTAATAGATATTCTGAGTAGCCAATAATGGATGTAAGGGGTGTTCTAAGTTCATGGGTCAGGTTATCGATAAAACGCTGCTGTCGTTGTCCTTCTGCCTTCAATTGACTAATATTTTCTTCAATCTCATCAGCCATGATGTTAAACTGCTCTGCTAATAGTCCTACTTCATCCTTCCTATTGACTTGAGCCCGAACATGATAATTTCCTGATGCAATATTTTGTGCTGTTAAACTCAATTCTCTAAAGGGTCTTAAAAGTAATGTGCTTAATCCCCAGCTAATCAGGGCTACGAAAACTAAACCCATCAGACCAATCCTTATAAAAAACAAGTATTGTCCTTGACGATGATGTGCCACATGGGTAATATCTTTTACAAGAGATAAAACAATCTTTTCTTCATCAATCTCTAATAAATTTGAAACAAATAGATAAAGTTTATCTTCATCTCTTCGCATAACAAAGTTTTTTTGACCCTTTAAAGCTACATCCAACTCTTCCCGGGAAAAAAACCAAGCTTCAGGAGCGTTTGTAGCTAACAGATCGAGATTTTCATCAAAAATCTCTAAATAATTCCTATCCATTTTCATCATGTCAACCATGCTCTTACTATAATTTTTAAGTTCTATTCTTTCAGTAGCAATACGTTGATTATTTAGTAAATATAGAACCAAAGTAGAGTGAAGATTACTCTCTTCCTCTAAACTACGCTCCACTTCTTTTTTCAATAAATTCCTATAGGTGTTTTCTGTAACTACTACCCCTGTTATAGTGAGGGAAATAACATAAATTCCCATGCAAAGCAGAAAAATTTTCCATCCAAACTTCATTTTTTAATCCTCCAAGCGGTAGCCAACCTTATAGATTGTTTTAATCTTATCTGTTCCAAGTTTATTTCTAAGTCGTTGAATGTGCATATCAACAGTTCTGGTATTCCCTTCAAATTCATAGTCCCATACTAACTCCAGCAATCTCTCACGAGACATGGCATTTCCCTTATTTTGAACTAATAAACGCAATAAGTCAAACTCCTTATAGGTTAGATCTACTTCCTTACCATCCTTTAAAACCTTCCACTGCTCTAAACAAATTTCAAGATCATCAAATAGTACCTTTGTTTTTTCTGTAGCTGCTCTCCTTAAAACAGATTTGATTCGAGCTAGAAGCTCCATAGCTTCAAAAGGTTTTGTAACATAGTCATCCGCACCCATATCTAAACCTTTAACTTTATCCTTTAATTTATCTTTAGCTGTTAGCATGATGGTGGGGATATTCTTTTTTAAAATTTTGGGCAGCAATTCATAACCATCCTGTTTTGGAAGCATTATGTCCAAAAGTACTAAGTCTATTTTTTCATTGTTTATATATTCAAGACCCTCTTCCCCATCACAAGCTTCTAGTATTTCATAACCTGCCATATCTAAATTCAATTTGATTAGCTCTCTAATAGGTTCTTCATCTTCTATAATCAAAACTACACTCACAGTCTTCACCTCATTCTTAGTAAACTTCTCTTCCTACCTAGCATTTTATTTATTTCTCTCAGGTTTTGCAAGAATAATTTTAAATACCCCTTGACATCTTCGAGTATAACCAGTATTATGATAGTGCACTATAATACTAGTGCACTATCATAATGCTGGAGGTGCAACTTTGAATTTTGACCATACAAAACCCATATACCTACAAATTATTGACTATATAAAAAAGCAAATCATAGGTGGAGAACTAACAATAGGCGATAAAATCCCTTCTCAGAGGGAATTAGCTCAACAGTTGAAGGTTAACCCTAACACTGTACAAAGAGCTTATCGTGAAATGGAAGCTATGGAGTTAACAGAAACCATCCGAGGTCAAGGAACCTTTATCGTTGAAAAAAAACAATTACTGGAGGAATTGCAGTTGGAAATGGCTGAAGCTTTATTAAAAAACTTTATTTTAGAAATCAGATCTTTGGGTTATGACGATAAAGAAATAATTAAATTGGTGGAGAAGTACCAACAAAAACTGGGGGAGGAACTATCATGATTGAATTTAAAAATGTAACAAAGACCTTTGGTAAAACTACAGCATTGGATCATATTTGTTTGTCTATTCCTAAGGGTAAGATTATTGGCATATTAGGCCCTAACGGCTCAGGTAAATCTACCCTATTGAAAATGGTGGTAGGTTTAAATAAAGCAAATTCAGGTAGTCTCTCTATTGATGGAAAAAATCCTAGTCAGGAGACAAGAAATTCTATCTCTTACCTACCTGAAATAGACTACTTATATTCCTGGATGACGATCCAACAAGCAGCTGATTTTGTAAAGAGCTTCTACAGAGATTGGGATGAGGCAAAATATAAAGAATTATTGAGTTTTTTAGAATTGAAACCTTCTATGGTTATTAAAAAAATCTCTAAAGGTATGCGGGCAAAAGCTAAGTTACTACTTTCCTTTTCTCGAAATGCCGATTTGATTTTATTAGACGAACCTCTTTCTGGTATTGATATCTTAACAAGAGATAGAATTATCGAAACCATCATTAAGGATTATAGGGCAGGAGACCAGACCATACTTATTACCACCCATGAAATCAGAGAAATAGAAGGAATTTTGGATGAAGTATTTTTTATTCGTAATGGTAAAGTTGCCCTAAATGGTGATGTAGAGACACTTAGGGAAGAACATGGAGCATCTCTTATTGAAATAATGAAGGAGGTCTATTCAAATGAAAATAGCCAATGGTAGTATGCTTTCTACTCTCTATAAGAAGGACATCATGTCTATGAAATTAGAAAATATAATTATGCTTGTAGGTATTCTATTAGGACATTTATATTTTGCTTACAAAGCTAGCACCGGTTGGCACCCTGGCACTATCCCTTTTACCAGTAGTACCATCTTTTCCATCGTTTTATTTGTTATTTTACTTGGAACCTTTAGCTCTATTAGACGTGAATGGAATAACAATACTATCTATCTTATCATGTCTTTACCAGTTGGCGGAAAAACTATTTTTTTATCTAAACTATTAACT
Organism: Clostridiaceae bacterium; assembly: GCA_020832135.1. Taxonomy (GTDB): domain Bacteria; phylum Bacillota; class Clostridia; order Peptostreptococcales; family Natronincolaceae; genus JAFIFG01. The sequence goes on along the minus strand of JAFIFG010000011.1, from coordinate 55,687 downwards.
ATTTTAACACAGTTGGTTGTTTTTGGGGGCCTCAGTGTTTTACTTGGTATATTAAGTTCTTTGCATTTTTTAGGTAGTGACCTTCTTGTAGAAGGTTTAGGCTTTATATCTAAATACCAGTTAATACAAGAGCTTTTAAAGTTTGTAACCCTTTTATTTATAGGAGTAATACAAATCATTTTTGTAGCCTTCTTCAGCAGTATTGTTGGTAGTCTCTTTAAAAGATTTTCAGGTTTTATTACTTTTGCTATTTTTGTTATTTCTAACGTTATTATCGGAAGAATCTATACTGAAATGCTAAAATTATTCATGCACTTGCATATTGAATCTACTAGACAAAGTATATCTTCAGAGTTTTTCCTAGCTCAGGTTGGACTTATGTTGGTGATCTCTATAATATTCTTTTTCTTAACCAGTGCTGTCTATGATAAAAAAGTGGAACTTTAAAATAGATAACCGTAAAAAGGAGTCAATGGATTACACCATTAACTCCTTTTTACATTTCCTACTCTATAATTCTATCTTCAATACAAAATTTATCTATAATCCTCGCATATATTTCTACATTGTTTACTAGATCATTAATGTGTATCTTCTCATCTTGGGTATGTGCTTCAGAGATATCCCCCGGGCCTACAACAACAGCAGGGATTTCTAAATAATTTGTCAGTAATGCTGCATCTGTCCATCCATATCCTGTTTTTATTTGCGGCTCTTTTTTAATTACTTCTTTGATAGATTTCCTTACTACATTTACAATTGGCTCATTCATGGAAGTGATCATTGGAGGATGATTTAAATCCAATACACTATCAGGTGTTCTTCTTATTTCTGCATCAAACTCAGGATCTTCTTCCTTTAAGACATCTATAATCTCTTGATATTCCTGCATCACTGACTCCACTGTTTCACCAAGTATATATCTTCTATCAATTCTAATTAAAACACAGTCCGCCACAGTACTTTGTTCCGTTCCTCCCTCTATGGTTCCAAAGTTCATAACAGATTCTCCCATAAATTCATTTTGTCTTTCTTTTAGTTTTGGATAAAGCTCTTCCTTAACTCTGTGTATAAAAGTCATAGCCTTATCTATAGCATTAATACCTCTTTCAGGTCTTCCACTATGAGCTCCTTTTCCTTTAACGAAAACGTCAAACCACTCTAAACCTCTATGCCCTACTGCATACTTATAGTTTGAAGGTTCTGCAACAATAGCTGCAGTAGCTTTTAAACCAGACTTGACGATGTGCTCCGTACCTTCACTCTTTCCTTCTTCTCCTATGACTCCTGTGAAAATAATGTCTCCATCTGGAACAATGCCTGCTCTTTTTATAGCAACCATCGTCATTAGTATACATGCCACAGCTCCCTTCATATCTACCGTACCTCTTCCCCATATATACCCATCTCTAACCTCTGCAGCTAGCGGAGGTATCTTCATATTGTCTGCTGTTACTGTATCTATATGTCCGTTGAGCATAAGGGAGTTTCCGGTTCCCTTACCTCTTATATAGGCTATCACATTTTTTCTATCCTCTGTAATATGTTGAAATTCCACCTCTATGCCATGGTCCTCACAAAAGTTATAAATAAATTCAGCCACTTCCTTTTCTCGTGTTGGTACATTTTTATGACTAGGTATCCTTACTAGCTGTTGTGTAAGGTTCACCAATTCAGGAACTTTATAAAAATTCTTTACAACAAAAATAGTAAAACCTCCTTTTTATTTTTGTTTACCCTAATCCTATGTAGATAAAACTTTCTTAATAACTGAATTGCTAGTACTAAGTTCATTCGTAACCTCACATCATCAATTACTTAAAGTTAGTAGCTATAAAATCTTGAATAATAGTTATCCTAGACGAATCTTTTTATTGAAAAAAGTAAAAACTGATGCACCTTATAGGTTAACACCAGTTTTTATTCTATATATTAAGGGGAAATTATATAGGCAACTTACTTAGATCAAAAACTTTTCTACTTCTGATTACTATGCTATAGGTTATTACATTGATTATAAACTTCACTATATTCTTCTGTTATACTGCTTTTTCCATTCATCAAATCCATGAGCCTATTAAAATAATGTCCAAATTTTCCACTCCACCTATCTCTAGGATAAGGTAGATCTATTTGAAAATCTTCTATAATTCTTCCCGGTCTGCTACTCATGACAATTATTCTTGTTCCTAGGAAGATAGCTTCTTCCACACTATGGGTTACAAATACAATTGTTCTCTTATCCTTCAACCAAAAAGAAATTAATTCCTGCTGCATTTGTAACCTTGTATGTGCATCTAACGCCCCAAAGGGTTCATCCATATATAGTATTTCAGGAGATACGGCCATCGCCCTCGCTATAGCAGCTCTTTGCTGCATCCCTCCGGAAAGCTCATAGGGATAGTTTTTCTCAAATCCCTCTAATCCGAATTTTCCTAATATATTGCGGGCTATTGCATATCCTTCCTTTTTAGGAACCTTCCTTACCTCTAAACCAAAGGCTACATTATCAATTATGTTCCTCCACGGTAATAGGGAGTATTCTTGAAATACCATACTTGCCTCTGATATAGGCTTCTTTATAGATTTCCCCATCACTTCAACTTCACCTTCACTAGCATCCATCAATCCAGCCATTAGTCGTAGAAGGGTTGATTTCCCTGATCCACTGGGTCCTAACAAACAGATGAATTGACTTTCTTCTATTGACAAATTAATATCCTGTAAAGCTTCAATGTTATGGCCTTTCTCTGAAGTGAAAGTTTTATTTACTTCCCTAAGCCTAATAATTTCCTTCATACCTTACCACCTTTACCTTGACATACTCTGCCATTTAAAAAACTTTTTTTCTATAAATCTAAAGATTCCTTCAAAGAAAATACCTATTAAGCTAATAGTAACAATGCCTGTAATGACAATATCTATTCTTGTTACCTGATAGGCATGTGTAATTAAATAACCTACTCCTGCTATGCTTCCTGGAAGCATTTCGGCAGAAACCAAACACATCCAAGCTACTCCTAATCCAATTTTTAATCCCGTTAAAATTGAAGGCATAGAAGCTGGTAGTAAAACCTTTAATAGGACATGCCATTTATTTGCACCTAAGGTTAATACAGAGTCAACCAAGGTTTTTTGCACACCCTTTATGCCAAATATAGTATTTGTTAATATAGGAAAGAAAGCACCCATAAAAATTATAAATAACATAGATAATTTTAAATTATTTAACAAAGTATATAGTTTTCCAGACGTAACACCTACTACTGTTGCTATACTGGCTATGCCAAACCACGCTAAAACCAATGGCACCCAAGCTAAAGGGGGGATAGGTCTAAACAGGTTTAGAAATCCACTTAATAATTTCTCTATTTTCCTAGAGCAACCTATCATAATGCCTAAGGGTACCCCTAGTATAATAGCCATACCATATCCGATTAGTACCCTCATAAGGCTAATATATATATTCCAAAATAAAGACCCTATTCCAATGAGACTTTGACGTGGCTCTAAAAGAATCCCTATAACCCTCTGTAGCTCAGGTAGGATCATATGATTATCAATGCGAATTGAAAGGATTTGCCACATAATTAAAAATAAGATTGGAAAAATTAAAGTAATTACTACTTCTTTGAGTTTTTTCATCCATATCCCCCTAAAGCTTAAAATAAAAATCTATCTTCTTAGCGGTTCTGTAAAATCCTATTTGCAAAACTAAGGTCAAACATGTTTTCCCTTACCTCTTCAAATGATCTTTCTTTTAAATTTTCCTCAAGTCTACCACTATTTTGTAATACTTCATAAATAAGCTCAGCATGACCTTGCCATCTTTCATTTGGGTTTGTTGTAAATACTGTTATAGTATTTTTAGCCGCTTCTTCATCTACACCCATCCAATCAGACACAATTTTTCCTGTTTCTTCACGGTTGTTATTAGCAAAGTCAGATGCTATCGTTAAAAGCTCAAGCATTTTTTCTACAACCTCTGGATGCTCTTCGATAGCACTATCATTGGCAGAGAAAACACAGCAAGGAAATTCATGCCAGTAACCATATTCTTCAACTTCATTAGTCTCACTAGTTGACGGTAAATCCCTCATATCTAGTACAATCTTTCCTGCACCATTAAGTTCTGCTAACTCTGGAAAAGGCGAAGGTCCAACCCATCCATCTACCTCTCCACTAAGTAGTGCCGGCATCAAGTTAGCTGTTCCTTTTAAATTTATTAATAGAATATCAGCATCTACATCTTCTGGGTTCTCCGTGCTTCTAATTCCCATTTCCTTCATTGCTGTTTCAAAAAGGATCACTGGTGCATTAACAGGTGAATGGTAGCCTATTTTTACTGGTTCTTCTCTGTTCTCTGTATAAGCTATAAAAGTATCTAGATCCTCCACACTTGAATCATGCGGCATAACTAATGCTATCCCATCAGCATGAATAGGACTTAAAATTTTCATTTTTGCTCCTTTATCTATGGACGTAATAGGTAGAGTCATGGAGGATAATCCCATGTCTAAATGACCTTGTCCCATCATAGTCATTACTTCTCCCCCATTGTTGGCTGTTATTAAGTCAATATTAGCTACCTCTTTATCTCCCTCCATCAAAATATACTTTTCCTTTGGCATAACCTCTTTAAAGTATACACCTTCATCTTTAAAATCCTCATGCTTTGCAGCTGCTACAATCAGCGGAGTTTGATGATTACTAAACATATAACCTATTCCTAATGTCGGTACACTTTCAAGATTTTCTCCCACAACTTCCTGATCATTGCTACAACCAAAAAGAATGGTAATAGCAAGTAAGCAAACACTGATTAATTTCATTTTTTTAATCACAATAACCCATCTCCTTCATATATATTCATTGTTCATTCCATCAAATATTGTATCTTCCTCTAACCTACATGTCCAATTAATTTTGATAATGGGTTAACAAACTTTCATCGAAAGTTTCTATATTCAAAGAAAACTCCTTTTACATCATTTCTAGGAAGGCAGCAATACGGGTTTTCAGTTGTCCTGTATCTGATTGTGAATAATCGGTTTCTAAGTATAAATAGGGCTTATTCTTTTCTTCATTGACAAATTTTTTAATACTATAGCTTTCTACATTATAGGTGTGACAGGCTTGTAAAATTACTTCTATAACACCATCAATCTTGTATTCATCAATCAGTTTAGATAGTAGTTCTAACCTATCTTTATTTGGAGACATAACAGAGCAAGGAATATTTAAATACTTTTCAGTTAATGCATCAATAGGATGAATAGTCTCATCTACTAATCGATCTGTTGATTTGACACCACTGCAGTTTTCGAAACACACTATCGTGCCACCGTTCTCCTCAATGGTTTTTAGTATTTTTTCAGATACCCCACCAATTGGGCAACCAGTAATAAGGATTCTGGGGGATTTTGGAGAAACTTTCCCTTTATTTTCTTCATATTTCTCTTGAATTTCTTTAATCATATTCTTGATATAGGCTGTTTTTTCTTGTCTATCCACTTTAAATTCCGAGCCATATAAAACCTGAAACATTTCTGTTCCAGTAATAGGTGGTGGACAAAGTTTTCCTAATTCATAAAATTCCTTCAATACTCTTCTTTCCTTATTACGCTCTTTAATAGCTGCCTTTAATTTTTCTTCTGTAATTTCAACTTCCAGTTCCTTCTCTAAATGCTCTTTTAATAAAACGATCTCATCACGCCAAACTTTGAATGCATTTTTATCCTTCATTGTTTGTGGTAATTGCATAACATGCATTGGCTTTATTTCGCCTAAGTACTCATACATTTTCTTCTTACCATCACAGGTGGTTTCCCCTACCAGTAAGTCAGAAAAGTAGAAATACGGACATGTATCTGTTATAGCATGCCCATAGCTTGACTTGATAAGAGGACATAAATTTCTTGGTAAATGCTTTTCTGCTTCTGGAATAACCTCTTCACTTGTCCCGCATAATCCAATAGGTATTGCATCTGAAGCCATGATTAATTCTATCGGTGTATAGGTACAATATATACCAACTACTTTCTTTCCCTGTTCTTTTAATGCTTTAATTTCCATAAACCCCTTTTGTCTAGCTTCACTAAATTCATGGAACATTTCTGGTAAATTGCTCATTCTAATCCCCCTCGTTATAAGTAAAATCAAAACTTTTATTTGCGCTTTAAATATTATAGAGTCCTCTTTTAAAAAATACATAGAAAAAGCCCTACTTCATTGAAGTAGAGCTTTTAGTTATAATCTGCTCTACGCCTGCTGAATTCAATGTTGCATATAGTATTGGAAAACAACCAATAGATGCTCCAGGAATTAGCTTGTTTTCTAATTCCCTCTCATAAGTACATTGATCACAGGCTAATAATACAAGTCCCTTCTCATCATGAAGCTTTTGTAGTCTTTCAGCAATTTCTGTTTACCTCTGCACCATGATTTTCTTTCTCCATTTGTGGAATAATCATATCCCTTAATATTTTTCTTGAATTGTCTGAACTAATTACATATGCAACCTTCACTTTATTGCCCCTTCATTTTTTAAACAACTTGGTAAATTGTCTCCTTCTTCTTTATAGTTTTGTTTCCTAATAAATCCATCAACTGTTGCTTATACATCGTATATTTTTTACCTTCTCTATCTCTTGGTCTTTCTAGTGGAATAGATAAGTCAGCAAGGATTTTCCCTTGTTCGTTGGACATGAGAATAACACGATCACTCATATAAACTGCCTCGTCTACATCATGAGTTACCATAATTACAGTTGTTCTATCTTTAATCCACATAGCTTCCAGTTGTTCTTGAAGATCTTTTCTCATTTGGAAGTCTACTGCCCCTAATGGTTCATCCATTAGTAATACCTGTGGACGACTTGCCAGTGCACGAATAACAGCCGTTCTCTGCTTCATTCCACCAGATAACTGATGGGGATATAAACTTCCTTTTCCCTCCAGTTGAGCCATTTTTAAAAGCTCCTCTAGACGTTTCTCCCTCTCTGCCTTCGGAACCTTTAATTGTTTCATAGGGTATAGAATATTTTCTCTTACGGTCTTCCACGGAAAAAGTGCATAATTTTGAAAAACAAAACCTCTGTCAGGGCCAGGGGCTACTACCTTTTTGTCGTTCAATACTATTTCTCCCTCTTCCGCCTGTTGAAATCCAGCTATAATCGTTAACAGTGTTGTTTTCCCACAGCCTGAAGGTCCTAATAAAGTAACAAATTCTCCTTCTTCTATAGTAAAGCTAATATCCTTTAACACTTGATGGGTTTCTCCATTATTTATAAATGACTTGCTAATATCATTAATTTCAAGTCTCATTAATTAATAAACCTCCATTTATTTATATATCTATTTACCAATTTTAAGCCTCTATCTATAGTAAAACCAATAATAGCCGCCATTAGCATTAATGCCAACAACATATCTGTTTTTAAAAAGTTTTGAGCTTGAACTAAAGAGTAACCGAACCCGGCACTCGTGGCAATGAACTCCGCTCAGATAACAGACATCCAGCCTAAACTCATGGCAAGTCTTGCCCCCACCATGATATCCGGTAAAGTAGCTGGAACAACAATATCCTTTAAAATGCTCCAACGGGATGCCCCCATAGTCTTTGCTGCATTGTAATAATCCTTAGAAATATTCTGGACACCTGTAATAGTATTAAGGATTACAGGAAAGATACCAGACATAGTAATCAAAAATATGGTAGGGCCATCTCCTAAGCCTAACCAAATAATAGTTAGAGGTACCCATGCCATAATAGGTACTTGTCTTATGGAGTCAATAAGGGTTCCCAGTATATTATTTGCTATCTTTGAAAAACCCATCAAAAATCCTAAAGGTACTCCAATAGCCATAGACAAACCGAATCCTTTAAATACTCTGACCATGGTAATACTTATGTTTTTTAAAACAACTTCATCTGTAATGGCATTTAAGAAAGCCCTTGCTGTAGTAAAGGGAGAAGGTAGCAATAAATCACTATTTAATCTCCAGGAAGCAATATACCAGACGGTCCCAGCTAGTAAAATGGTGATTAGCTTATACATAATATTGTAAGCCAATCCCTTCCCTACGTTTTTTACTATTTTTTCTCTGGGTGAATAAATTTTGTTTTCATTAATTGCCATGTTTTCACCTCCTCCTGGGTAAAGTCAATCTCTTGAAACTTTTTTATAACTCCTAAAAAAGTATTTGTATCCTCTATCTCATCAACTGTTTCTCCAAGTACATCCATAAAATAATGATATTGGTCCTCTCCATAAAACTCCTCCTGTACCACCAATACATAGGAGGGCTGTGTTTTCACATCTGCTGTTGCTTTTTTTATACCGTCCATCTTTAAGCCTCGAAGTACATCTATGACAACAGCATCCACCATATCCTTTTCATAGGTATATGGTAATGCTGTTGTTATCATAGGTACTATTTCTATCTCTTCTCCAAATTTCTTTTTTGCTAGTATCTCTTGATAATGCCGATTTTGAGTTATGCCTATCTTTTTGGGCACTTTTCCTTCCTTCACAACAAAAATATCTGAATTCAAAATCACTGGTCCAACCACCATGAAGCTATCATCCATTTCAATTAACACTTCGGCAGCATTGGGACATAGTATGGCAATATCTAAAGCTCCTGAAGCCAAAGCCCATTGTGTAGTATTGCTACAACAATCCTGTATAGGATAGGATTCAAAGCCCTTCTGCATAACAGCATCTTCTATCCCTTTAACCTCTATCATATAGTCAAATACCACACCAGAAATATCATCTCCAACAGCTATTTTTATTTTATCTTGCAAATTTTTATTGCCTAGCATTTGTGAAAATCCAGTGATTATAATAACCAGTGTACAGAAGGCAATCATATGTTTGTATATTAATTTCATTATTTATACCAACCTTTATCTACTACTTATCCTCCACATTAAAGAGCATTTTTGCTACGATTCTTGCTTCATGGATATTTAAACAAAAAATACCTTCCTTGTTAATCTTATTGGCCTCAACCCACTGCTCAAAATGTTTCTCCTTACAGAAGAATTTCATAATATTTCAGCAGCTACCAGCCCAATTATCTATTTTACTTAAATCCATATGGAGAATATGTACTTCCTCCGGTTGAACATAGGTTATTTCACCCTTTACCATCTCTATATCCACTTCTTCTCCACATGCTGCGCATTGGGATGTAATGCTTATATCCTGTTGAAGAGTAAAGGCTACCCCCATAGCATCTATAGCACACATAGCATAGAGCCATCTACCATCTTGAAGTATTACTTTGTGTTCAGTTGGCAAGGTTGAAACTGGATAGATAAATTGTACATTTTTATTCTCATCTGTAACAATAGCATTTTTCTCTATAAGGCTATCCATCGTTGCTTCTAATTCCTCTACACCCATTTTCAGCTTCGAAGCTATGTGTCGACTGCCACAGGAAGCTTTATTTTCTAGCACATGCTCTATTAAACACTTCCTTACTGCTCTTTCTTTTAAATTCAAATTAGAATGTATACTTTCAATTTCCAATTGATCTAGTAAGGATTTGTCTAACATTCTATTGTTATATCCTTGATCCCTCATCCACTTCATATGCCTTTTCCTTCCATTCTTCGTAATCCATCCCTAGTGGGAATATTGGATCTACAAATTCCTTAATAAAAGCATCAAAATCAATATCATCTCTTTCAGCTTTTAATTCCTCTAATAATTCTAAATGTGTTACTTCTTCAATATTTGGCTCTTTCTCTAACAAGCCATACTCCATCAAAAACTCCACCATATTTTCAAGATACTCTGGATAAACCTTCCATGTAAGCGAACGACCATCTTCTACAGTTTTTACATATATCGTTCTTAAAGAAACCTCCAACGGCACTTGAAAAACATGTGAAAATGCCTTTGCCGACTGAAGTGGCTGCTGGTAAATATATTTAAGAGACTCTATATGGGCCAAAATCTTTTTCTTAGCTAATTCAGGTTGCTCTTCAATAAAGTTTTTATTCATAGAAAGCATACAACAAGCTCCAAGCTTATCAGTAGGAAGTTTATAGTAGGTATTCATTCTATATCCTATACCTTCGTATTCCGCCATAGAGCCCCACGGATCACAGGCTGTAAAACCATCTATTTGACCAAGTTTTAAAGCTAAAAATTTTTCTTGATCTGATCCAAAGTCATAGGTCTCGTAATGCTCTGCCTCTAGCGGGATACCTAAATTCTGTGAAGCGGAAATCCAAGTTCCATTCAACTCAGGTTGCGAGCCAATCGCCAACTTCTTTCCAATCAAATCCTCTGGCTCTTTAATGTCATTGGAAACAATAAGATACATTGATCCCCCTATATGATTGTTTGCTACTATTCTAATAGGTGCATCCAGTAAGAAAGCCCTTAAAAGTCCCGTAGTCCCTATGTATCCTACATCCATATGCCCTGCCGTCATAGCTTGAGGTACTTGTCCATTTCCAGTTACCTCTACATTCAACCCTTGTTCCTCAAAGAAGCCTACCATCTCTCCCAATGGTCCCGCTATCATATGGTCACAATTGTAATATCCCATATTAATTACATAATCTTCTTCTGACCCCTTTGAAGCTTCTTTATCTCCACTATCATTGCAAGCTGTTAGGAATATAGTTGAAAACATAAGTACTACCAGCATGGTTGCTATAAACTTAAATTTTTTCATAAACTTCACTCTCTCCAATCTATTGATATTAATTTTGTTTTTGAAAATAAAACTATCAGCCATCAAATTTTCTTTTTAAAATATTTAATATAGAACCTAACAACAGTCCTCAAACCCATCAGCAAATAGATCCACTATCTCTCCTTCCACCATGCGAAAGATAGCTAAACCGAAATTACTTCCCTTTGATCCAGATACGATAAATTCTATCGGTGGCTTATTGTCTATATCTTTAAATTCTATTTGTTGATTCTCAGCTGGAGCAGGTAATTCATTAGAAAAACCATAATCACCATCTCCATTGTTCATAATTACAACCATAGAATTTTGTTCTTTGTTTCTATTGTGAATAACAATTAAATCTTTAAAACCATTCCCTGTTACATCTTCTTCACCGCATTTTATGATGGTATAGTCAGGGTATTTCTCTCTAAAGTAGGTTAATATTTCATGGTCCTCTGCTACACTAAGTTCTTTCCCAGAAACACTACTGTCCTCCATGAAAATAGCACTACATCCTACTAGAAATATAAAGGTACAGCATAATACACATATAACTAAAATCTTTTCATTTTTCATATCTATACACCCTTAATGGTTATTCGTATTTTTTCTAAAAATTGTTTTGTTTTTGGCAAAGCAGCACACAAAAAAAGGTATATAACAGCTAGTGAGGATATATATTTTACGATATCAGGGGCATTGAATATAAAGCGATTTGCCATCTCTATGGATCTACTACTTCTATCAAAGTTGATAAAGGGAGTAAATCCTGGTAGTAGTAATAAATTAGCTAAATACCCTACTACAAGGGAAGAAAAAACCACCAATATCGAATACATCGTCACAGCCCTCTTGCCTATCAACTTATATATACTAATTAGCTCTGGAAGATTGGTGGCTGTTCCCGCCAATAAAAAAGTAATAGCTGTTCCTGGCGCTGCACCACTAGCAACTAAAGCTGCGACAAAGGGCAAATGCCCTACAGCACATACATACATTAGGCTGGAGGCCACAGCAACTCCTCCAATAGAAATCATCCCGGGATTTCCAAAATATTGCTGAAAAAACCTTTGGGGTACAATAGATAAAACTAAGCCTGCAAACAACATCCCCGGTATAACATATTTGCTTACTGTTAGTCCTAAGTCAGTGAATCCCCATTGTAGGGAGGATTTTATATTCTCTACTATACCCGATTGCTCCTCTGTCTCAAAAGCAATCGCTTCTTCCTCTTCTACAGATGCCTCCTCTAAACCATGTAGGCAAATCTCTTCTCCTGCAAACATATTGCTGACAATGCCAATGATTACAGGAATTACAAATCCAGCTACTAAATAAATCACAGCAATTTGAGGTCCTAATAATCCAAAGGACAATATCACTGCTGCAGGATTAATAATAGGTGTCGCTGTCATAAAAGCAAGTGTAGGTCCTAAATACGCCCCAGAATAATACAAGCTTAATCCTAAAGGAATAACACCGCAACTACACATAGGTAAAAACATACCTGATAAAGTGCTCTTCACAACAGATGAAACCTTTTTATTGCCAAGCATTTTTTGAAACTTAGCTGGATTTAATAAAGTTCTCAGAAATCCTGCAAAAACAAAGCTTATAATTAACCACATTGAAGCCCCATTTAAAAGCTGCCAGCTTGTTTGCAATGCCCTTTCAACTATTGCAAAAATTATCATTTATTTTCCTCCACAGCCTCACGAATTGCTTTTTCAATAGTATCTTTTGATAAATTATCTATTTTTTTCTTTCCGTTGATGATCATAGTACCCTTCATTACTACACCGTACTTTTTAACATAATCAAAATCTTTACCGGCATAATAAATTTTTGTATCTATAGCTTCAGGATACTTATCCTCTACTTCCTTAATCATTCTTTCATATTGATCACAACTAGGGCAGGTATTGATAAGTTCTACTAAAACCTTAGCCATTTTTTCACCTCTTCATTGTAATTTTTATACATAAACATATATTGTTTTCTTTATATGTTTTTTGTATTTTGAACATAGATAATGGTGTACCTACAATTTAATATAAATTTATATAACTTCCCCTTCCTATACAGTGGGTATCTTACAACCATTTTCATTGTATCACTTGTTAATATTTTTACAATTCGAAGTTTTAAATAGTTCCCTTCATTTTCATAGAAAATTTCTATGGGTTTTTTTACTTTTCTCTCCAAGCTGCATAGGGCATACATACAGGAAAGAACTGTATGTTTATATGCTACCATTAAAGCTACTTCTTTGAGCACACCATAATTCTTGCCAAAGCTTTTTACCAACTCCATCAGATTTTAATACATAAATTTCACTGTTTTTACATGAGCTACAAGCATTTATTTAACTAATATAAAACGACTATTTTTTTTATCTAAGACACCCCCTAGATGATTTGTTTTTTCATGTTGTTTAAAAGGTACATATCAAAATATCAAAAAATATTGATATGCATTTAACATTATAGCATTAAAATTAACTTTGTTAATTCGATTTTTTCAATAGTGTTTTATCTATCTATAAAAAAATTTAATACCTTTTAATATACATCTAAATATTATAACGAAAGCATTACACCACATCTCATTAGATTTACTATATCCTAAAAATAAAATAGCTACCTTTAGTAAAAATACATCTTTTTTTACTAAAGATAGCTATTGGATAAATACTATGCTTTTTTTTAACAATCTTCACAACAACAGTTAGCTACACCTTTTTCTACTATTTCCACGTCTTTTTCCATCTTACTTCTTTCTACTTGTATTACACTGCATGTGCATATTTGCTCTGTATTTCCTTCTGCAATTATTTCCCCTAATTGAAGAAGAGATACTATTCTTTCGTCAGCAATCGAGTAGTAAATATTTTTTCCCTCTTTAATAGAAGTTACGAAGTTGCACCACTTTAAACATTTTAACTGCATAGAGATTAGACTTTGAGAATAACCTAACTCTTCAACTAATTCTCCTACACTTTTTTCCTTATCAATGAGGGCTAAAATAATATTGTATCTTGTAGGGTTAGATAAACCATGAAAAAATTTAGTATATAGTTCAATCTGTTCCTCAGTTTTTTTCATTGTTAAACCTCCAATAGCTACTTTGTCCATATATCTAATAGTTTTATACAATATTATATCATTTAAAGACACATATTGCACATTTATTCCTACAATAAAAAGGTAGCTAAGTAAAATTTCAAAATTTAGAAGGATTTTTTACCTAAGCTAAAGAAATACTATTAAGATAAAATGCTAAACAAACTAGGAGGTACCTAATGGAAAATTTTCAACAGAATCTAGAAAAATATGCAGAAGTTGCATTAAAGGTAGGACTTAATTTACAGAAAGGACAGACCCTTGTTATTAATGCCCCTATTCCAGCACTTGAATTTGTTAGAAAGGCTACGAAAAAAGCTTATGAAATGGGAGCAAGAAATGTTCATGTAGAGTGGGCTGATGAGGAATTAACATTAATTAAGCTTCTCCTTGCACCTGAAGATGCACTAAAGGAATTCCCTATGTGGAAGGCTAAAGGTTATGAGGAAATGGCGAAGGAAGGTGCCGCCTTTTTATCTATCTCTGCTGCTAACCCAGACTTGCTAAAGGAAGCAGATCCTGAAAGAGTTGCCACTGTGAACAAAACCACTGCCACTGCCATGAAACCATTTAAGGTCTACATCCAAAATGCCAGTGTTAATTGGAATATTGTTTCCGTACCTACAAAGGAGTGGGCTAAGAAGGTATTTCCACAGTTAGATGAATCAGAGGCTATAGAAAAGCTTTGGGAAAATATTTTTAAAGTTACTAGAGTTGATGAAGAGGATCCTGTGAAGGCATGGGAAGACCATATAAATAATTTAAAGGAAAAATTAGAGTTTCTAAATACAAAAAAGTTTAAAAAGCTCCATTTCAAAGATTCAAGGACAGACTTGACCATGGAATTGCCAGAAGGCCACATATGGGTTGGTGGCGGTTTAGAATGTGAAGGTGGATTTGAATTTGTACCTAATATGCCTACTGAAGAAGTTTTTTCTATGCCTCTTAAGGAAGGTGTTCATGGTATAGTCCATAGTACAAAACCATTGAATTATGGTGGTAATTTAATTGAAGACTTTACTCTAACCTTCGAAAAAGGTAAAATTGTAGATTTTTCAGCTGAAACTGGCTATGAAACATTAAAGAAACTACTAGAAACAGACCAAGGAGCCTCCTACCTAGGGGAAGTAGCCTTAGTGCCACATCGCTCTCCTGTCTCTGATACACATGTCATTTTCTTCAATACTTTATTTGACGAAAATGCCTCTAGTCATTTTGCTGTAGGCTCTGCCTACCCTATCTGTATAGAAGGTGGAACAAAAATGACACCAAAGGAAATGGAAGAAAAAGGTGTTAATACCAGCTTAGCCCATGTTGATTTTATGATAGGATCTCCTGATATGGATATAGATGGGGAAACTTCAAAGGGAGATTTAATACCTATTTTTAGAAAAGGTAATTGGGCATAATATAATAAAAAGAAGGAGCAAATTCCTTGAGAATTTGCTCCTTCTAGCCTCATTTTCTTTAAAACAACTGTTTTATTCATCTGAATAATAAGTGCTAAAGGAGGATATTCTATAAAAGAAAATATAATTTACTTGGAGGAATCGTTCTATGGAAATGTGGAAGGCAACTTTATTTGAAGCAATAAAAGAAATCCAAGAAGCTAGAGAAGATGATGGTTTAGCAAGGGATAAAGTAGATAGACTGACAGAAATTATTGTGGACTTACAAAATGTTATAGAAGATTGATGGCGGAGAATTCTCCGCCATTTTATTTTTTTAAATTTATGAAATTCTTAGTACTACACCATCTTCAACATATATCTTTATGGTGCTACCAACACTTACTCGTGATAAATTCACATCAGAATCCACATCAAAAGTTTTGTTAGTTCCATCTATACGTATTATGATTGAAGGGTTTCTGCTTGTATCTTTTTCGATTAATCTTCCTTCATAGATATTGGTTTCATCAATTATATCAATCTCTAAAATCTCTTTATTTTGTAGCTTTACTTCTACCTTCATATCTTCTTTAATACTTCTGATTGTTGTTTTAGTACCATTTATTTTTATAATAGAATCAGTAATGTTATACAGTACCTCTTTGTTGTCATGCTTTAGAACTACTTCTCCATTTCTATAATTTATCGACCCAACAGTAGCAGTAAATGTCTCAATTTCTAATGAATTTGCCCTGATAAATCTTATTTCTGAATCTAATATATATACTTCTACTTCCATGCCCTCTAATAAGTTAGAAAAGCGTGTAGCTGTATTATCAATATATACAGGTGTATTACTTTTGGCTTGGTATAAAAGCTCTCTTGAACCGGTCTTTACTACCATCTCTAAATTTCTATAATTAAGTTCTTCTATTGTTCCCTCTATTTTTGTATAACCTGACGTTGAAGCCTCTACCGATGTAACCTTATCATTTTCTATTGTTATTTTAGCTACCATATTAATAGCTAAATCATCTATGCCCTTTACTCTACCATCAACTTTAATAGTTGTGTTTGTCTCCAATTTATAAACTGTTGAACGATTGTTGTTTACTATGGTTATTTCATTTCTTCTCTTATCAATAGACCTAATTGTTCCTTCAAAAACACTTATTCTATCCTCTGAACCTATTGCTTTTATTTCTGTAACTGTATGATCCTTATCTAGTTTCAAATGTACTTTATCACCTTTTTTCAAATCTTTTAATTCTACTTCTTTTCCATTTAACTCTATATTGGCTTTATTATCCACCAATAAATTCATAGATGCTGTACCTTGCTTTACAATAATTCTTCTTGTACTAGTATTGATATTTTCTATTACTGTTTCATATTCTCTATTAACCAAAAGTAATTCTTCATAGTCAACAAAACGTTTTTGAATTCCCGGTGGTAATTCATCCTTTTTTTGTAAGCCTGGTGGCAACCCACCTTTTTTTGCTAAACCTGGGGGTGTGAAGGCACCTACTGTAGATGTAGTAAAAGTACAGAACATCACTATTACTAATATGCTTGTTAAAAATTTTTTCATAAAAAATAACCTCCTTATATTTTTCTACTATATACTTACGTAAAACAGGAAAAATTTAGGGGGTTATTTTAAAAAAAATATAAACTATTTTACAAATTTTCATTACATTTCAATATCTTAATATTTCTTTTGTCTCCCTTGTCCAGGATGTTCTTCAAATACAGGATGTTGTTTTTCATCTTTATCCTTCTTATTTGCAGGATGCTGATCAAATACTGGATGTTGCATATGTTTTTCTTCTATAATCTCTTTATTGTCATTTCTTTTTTCTAGTTTAATAGATTCTTTATCTTTATCTTTGTTTTTGTCTTTTTGATTCTTTTGTCCTGGATGTTGGTCAAATACTGGGTGCTGTTTTCCTAATCCTTCAGCCTCTTTAGACTTATTTTTGTTACCAGGGCGTTGGTCAAAAACTGGATGTTCTCTTTCAGCTGCATGCTGATTTTGTAGTGTAATTAGTTCCTTCACCTTTAATCCATGCAATGTATTTAAATCCGCTACACTACTATCTTCTTGTATCTCTTCATACATTTTAAGTTTTCCTACCGAAACATTATCCTTCTGTGCTCTTTTAAGAGCATCTTTACTAGCTTCTAATGTGACAATTTCTACTGTTTTTTCTTTTCTTGTTGTATCAGCTTCAACTTCTTTTTTTATTTCTTGAACCATAGATTTTAATTGTTCTGCATTTATCTTGTTCTCATCTAATGTAACAGTTGTAAGCAAAATGTAGTTTTTCTCTTCATTTATTAAATATCCCTTTTCTTCAGCTTTGTGCACTAATATATCAAAGGCTTCCCTTACATTTTTTTTCTTTAAAGAAGATAACTCTAGTTCCTCCGCTTCTTTGTTTAAAGCAATAGCACGAATAATTGCATTTCTATTATTAATTTCCAGTTCTACGCTAGGATTAATGTCAATCGTCAATAATGCCACAGGTTGACTGTGTACATACCAATTATTAAACCCATAAATAGAAGTGATAAATAAGAAGATGATTGTAGCTGCCACGAGTCCAAAGGAGGGTAGTTTATACTTCTTATGTTGTATTCTTTCTTTTAAATCAAATTCAATTTCCATGCCTTCATGTATAGAGCTTCGTTTTTTTATTTCATAAAAATTACAATCCTCTGCCATGATGATCATAGTGTCATTTCTAACCTCCATAATACAACCTTTATGTTTCATCACTTTCTCCCCCCTCTACATTGGCGATATAATGGTTCAGTGTATCTAAATCACTTTCTAATATCAATACTATAGTAATGATAAATTTTCTGCTTTTTTGCACTACTTTTTTGGAAATTTCTAGTTCTTCGATTAATTCTCTTGTAGGAAGATTTTTTGTTCTCATAAGCTTTTCCTTTAAATTATCATGTTTGTAGATATATTTAGCTATTTTCACAGCATTATTTCTTGTATCTTTATGTTTTGGAGATTCCTTTATCAAATCATCTAATGACACCCCGAATGTCTTCATTTTCTCTACCAATGTCATCATATCTAGTTTAAGTTCAATTGTATTCTCGAAGCCTTCTACAACTGCTATGTTTTCTTTATATCCTTCATCTTCTTCTTGAAATAATTCCGTGCTATCTCTTTGATTATTTAGTTTTCCTTCTCTTCTCATTTCATCAATAACTCTACTCTTAATGACAGTTGTAGCAAAGGTTAAGAAACTTCCTCTTTTTTCATCATATTTATCTATTGCTTCATTAAATGCCATTAACCCAATGCTAAAAACATCATCATTCTCTATTTCTATATATTTATTTAACTGGTTACTGAGCGTTTTTGTGATAAAAGGTACATATTCTTGTATCAAACGATTTTTTTCCTTTTCGTCCCCTTGTTGAATGTTTTTCACTCGCTCTTCCAGTGTATTCTTCTTTTTAAAAAATTTGAGAAGCTTTGACACCCCTTCACCTCCCTAATATACTATACGACAAAAGTCGGTTTTTTCAGGTACCCCTTTAAACTGTTATATACTACCAAATTATTTATTATTTTTTCCCTTTAATCCTTTATAGGTATCTGCCAGTCAATTTCTTTGCTTCCTATTTCCCTTAAAATTTCATTGACTTTAGAAAAAGGCTTACTTCCAAAGAAACCCTTATTGGCAGAGAAGGGACTGGGATGTGGTGATTTAATGATATAATGCTTTTCCGATGTAATTAGTTCCTCTTTTTGTTGAGCATGTTTACCCCACAATATAAATACTACTGATTTATCTCTTCCATTTAATAGTGTAATAATCCTATCAGTAAAGTTCTCCCATCCTTTACCCTTATGGGAATTGGGGTTTCCTGCCTCCACCGTTAGTACAGTATTCAACATTAACACACCCTGCTTTGCCCAATCTGCAAGGTACCCATTATTCGGTATATCATACCCTAAGTCCTTTTGTAATTCTTTGAAAATATTTTTCAAGGATGGTGGTGTTTTGACTCCTGGATTTACAGAGAAGCTCAGTCCATGGGCCTGTCCAGGTCCATGATAAGGATCTTGTCCCAATATTACCACCTTCGTATCCTTAAAAGAAGTAAAGTTAAGTGCATTATATATATCATTTTTATTGGGGTAAATAGTCTTTGTTCTATATGCTTCCATAAGAAATTTTTGCAACTCTAAATAATAAGGTTTTTGGAATTCATCCTCAAGCAAAACATTCCAATCATTTTTCAATATAGTCATTTTCCACACCTCTATTTTATTTTGTAGATTTTTTATGTAGATAATAGCTTTTCATGTTATCATGAAATTATAAATTATGTAACCAAGGAGAGAAAACAATGGATCTTATAGTTGTAATGATTTTATCATTTTCTGCATTAATACTCAGTATATATAAAGGACTTTTTATAGGGTATCCCTTAATCCTATGTTTTTTTATGTTTGCCATTTTAGCTCTAAGAAGGGATTTTACAATAAAAGATATTTTGAATATGTCCTACATTGGTGGTAAAAAAGTGTTTGTTGTTCTTAGAATATTCGCTTTAATAGGGATTATTACTGCTGTATGGATATCCGCTGGCACTGTTCCAGGAATAGTCTATTATGGTATTCGTCTTATGAATCCTAACTTTTTTGTTGTATATGCTTTCTTAATTAGCTCTGTTGTTTCTTTTTTACTGGGAACCGCCTTCGGTACAGTTAGTACTGTAGGGGTAGCTCTTATGGTGATCGCCAGAGCTGGAGATATAAATATCAACTTAGCTGCTGGTGCCCTTATTGCAGGAGCTTATTTTGGTGACAGAACTTCTCCTATGTCTTCCAGTGCCAATCTAGTGGCTTATTTAACAGCTACCGACCTTTATACTAATATAAGAAATATGTTCAAAACTGCAGTTTTACCTTTTACACTCTCCATTATACTCTATACTATTATTTCTATCTATAACCCTTTGAATTTAATGGAAAGTAGTATAGATCATGAAATCATCAAAATATTTACTATTAACTGGATTGTACTAATCCCTGCAATTATTATATTGTTTTTTGCGGCCTTTAAGATTGATGTTAAAATATCTATGGTATTTAGTATTCTATCTGCCTTCATCATTAGTATTTCCCTCCAAAACTATAGTTTTACAGATGTTTTTAACTATACATTATGGGGATTTCATCTAGACATTAATTCTCCTCTTCAAGAAATCTTAAAGGGTGGAGGTATCTTTTCTATGGGTAGAGCTGCTGTCATTGTTTTTATATCCAGTGCTTTATCAGGTATTCTTGAAGGTACAGAGATGCTTAAGGCACTAGAAAATGTACTATTAAAAATGAAATCTAGATCTAAGTTATTTATATCGACTACTACAACAGCCATTATTACATCTATGCTTGGATGTAATCAAACGATTTCTATCGTTTTAACCACCCATATTATGAAGAAAGCATATAAGGAAAAAGGTATAGCGAAGGAACAATTGGCCTTGGATATAGAAAATACTTCCGTCGTAATAGCACCACTTATACCTTGGAATATAGCTTCATTGCTACCTACCACTACACTTATGGTGGGGGTTGCTGGTTTTATTCCCTATGCTTTTTATTTATATCTAATTCCTATCATTAATGTATTATACCTGAAATCATTAGAAAATAGAAAAAAAACAATTACAGAAATCATTGCTTAAATACCAATATTTACTTCTTTTCAAAGCCATCCATTACATTATATAATAGCTATTGTGTGTAAGAATATAACTACGAGGAGAGATATAATGAATGGCAAATTAAAAAAAGTAACAATAACTCTACTGGTCTCATCACTAACTTTTGTTTCAGTAGCATATGCCTATAATTCTGGAATTTATTTATCCATCAGAGATCGAATTAAGGGTATAGAAAATACATATTTGCAAAAATCGAACGACCTAGAGTCAGATCGACAAAATGCTGAAGTCGACTTAATTCAATATGTTGAAGGTTTGGAGAATGAAATAATAAGTGAATTGAATAGTTTTGAAGAAATGCAACTTCGGGAAGCTAGAAATCAAATATCAGCAGAGGTGCAAGCAGCAATTGACAAAATGGATAATGACAAGACAGCTCTTGTAGATGAAATTAAAGTTAAGATTCAAGAGAGGATAGACAAGGAACTTGAAAAAGAATTAAAAAAATTAGAGAAGACTTTAAATAAAAAATAATAATACTCAACTATATAATTTAACCAAGGCCATATAAATTTCAATATTTATATGGCCTTAGTTCTTAATTTTTTTATTTTATTCTATTTATTCCTTTGAAAAATTTCTGTTGTTCCAGTTTAGTAACATTCTTAAAAGGGTTTCTCCATTCCATTAAACAGGCATAGTCACAGGATTTTTTGTCCTCTACATAGTTAGAGATGATCTTTACAGGTCTTCTACCACATTTGAACATAAAGGAAATAACTGGATCCTTGATTTCTCCTTCAATAACTCCCTCAATATACTCCTCAGGCTCTAGTTCATCGACATATTTGTAATACTCTGGCATTCTACCACATCCCAACAACCTATCTAAATCTAACTTTACAACCAGATAATAGGCACTCTGTATCATTCTTATTCCCACGTTATAATGTCTATAATCAGAGTGGACATTTATATCTACAACATATAGAGTATCTCCTTTAGATGTATGATTTCCCTTTATGTAACCATAGTTTGTTACTTCATCCCATGATGGATCTTCTTCAGGATCATAATTTATAATCATAGTAGTCAATGCCCCTACTATTTTATTGTCTATCTCAGCACATATACAGCCTAATGGAAATACTTTTGTATGAGATTCTAACTGACCATAATCCCATAAAAGTTCCTTGGGAAAAGGTGGTGGATAGGATAGTGCCTCCATCTCCATGATGGCCTCAAAGTCTTCCTTTGTGTAGTTTCGAATGGTCATAGCCTTGGGCTTATGATTATATAATGTAAAAGTTTCCAAATTAAACATACTTCTCCTCCTTAAAAATTTGAGAATTTGCATAGTCTATTTATATATGATACCATAATGAAAACAATCCAGTCTAATAAGGAGTGATTTTATGAGACTAAGAATATCAGCTGTGCAATATAATATGAAAAAAATAGCTGGTTTTAATGAGTTTGCACAGCAGGTTAAAGGTTATATACGTTATGCTAAGGACTGGGATTCTCGATTTATCGTTTTCCCTGAGTTTTTAACGATGCAATTACTTTCCTTTATAGAGGAAAAAGATCCTTATAAAAGTATTCGCATAATACCCCAATTTACTGAAGAATATATAGACTTATTTTCAAGTTTGGCACAAGAATTTAATATCTATATCGTAGGTGGAACACACATTATTGAAGAAAATAATGAGATTTATAATTGTGCTTTTTTATTTTACCCTGATGGTAGTTTTGTTAAACAAAATAAAGTTCACCTAACAACAGAAGAAAAATATGAATGGAAGATTGCTCCCGGGGATGATATCAAAGTCTTTGATACTGAGTTTGGAAAAGTTTCTTTAATTATTTGTTATGATATGGAATTTCCAGAGACAGCAAAACGTGCTACGGATTTAGGTGCTAACATTCTCTTTTGTCCTTCCAGCACAGATGATACTCAAGGCTTCTATCGTGTTCGTTATTGCTGCCAAGCAAGAGCTGTTGAGAATCAAATATATGTTGTCCACACAGGTGGAACTGGATGGATGCCTGAGGTTAGATATATGGAAAGTCACTATGGTGTAGCCGCCATTCTTGCACCCTGTGATGGGTTCTTCCCACCAAAAGGTATTGTAGCAGAAGGAGAAGCTGCTGAAGAAATGGTAGTTACTGGAGAGGTTGACTTAAACAAATTAATCGAAACAAGAAATGAAGGTTCTGTAACTACGCGAAGAGATCGTCGTGAAGATTTATATGCAAAATGGAAATAAATAGCACGATAGTAGTAAAAAAAGGAAGTCTACTTTTGGACTTCCTTTTCAATGATCTCCTTAATTAATTGTGGATTTCCTTGGCCTTTAGTTGCCTTCATTACCTGACCTACAAGATAGCCTACAGCCTTAGCCTTTCCCTTCTTATAATCTTCAACAGCTTGAGGATTCTCAGTAATGATGTTGAAGGCTATTGTCTCCAATTCTTGAACATCACTTATTTGCTCTAAATCTTTTTCTCCCACTATTTCAGCGGGAGACTTATCCTTAACTAATAACTCCTTCAACACCAATTTTCCTGCTGGACGACTAATGCTTTCTTCCTGAACCATTTTTATTAATTCTGCTAAGTATTTAGGTTTTATAGGTATTCTCACCTCTTCACCCTTACCCTTTAGTTCTTTAAAAAGCTCTACAGTAATCCAATTACTGATCTCAAGAGGATTGCCACCAAAGGTAACAACTGCTTCAAAGTAGTTGATCATATGCTTTTCTCTTATTAATAAATCTGCTTGATCTTCTTTTATTCCATACTGTTTAAGTATCCGTTCCCTCCGTGCCCTAGGAAACTCTGGTAAATTATCTTCTATTCCCTGAATCATACTCTCTTCTATCACTAGTGTTCCTAAGTCTGGTTCTAAAAAATATCGATAGTCCTGAGACTCTTCCTTCTTTCTCATAATTACCGTATTCTGTTTATTTTCATCCCATCTTCTAGTCTCCTGCTGTATTGTATCTCCCTTACCATGAAGATATAACTCCCTCTGTCGCTTTTCCTCTTGCTTTAATGCTTTTAATACTTCCCTAAAGGAGTTTAGGTTTTTAATCTCCACCCGTGTATTATAAGTTTCCTGCCCTACTTGCCTAAGAGATATATTAACATCACACCTTAAGGAACCTTCTTGCATCTTACAATCTGAAACTCCTGTGTATTGTAAAATTGTTTTTAGAGATTTTAGAAAAGTAACAGCTTCCTCTGGAGAACGAAGTTCAGGTGCTGTTACGATTTCAATTAATGGTACTCCTGCTCTATTATAATCCACCAAAGTTACAGGTTCATTCTCTAGATGAATTAATTTCCCTGCATCTTCCTCCATATGTACTCTTGTTATATTAACTATTTTCTGATTTCCGCCTAAATCTATTTCCATATATCCTTTTTTACACAGGGGTATATCGAATTGTGAAATTTGATATGCTTTTGGTAAATCTGGATAAAAGTAATGCTTTCTATCGAACTTATTAACTAAATTAATTTCACAGTTTAAAGCTTTCCCAGCGGTTATTGCTAACTTTACTGTTTCTTCATTAAGTACTGGTAATGTTCCTGGTAATCCTGTACATATGGGGCAGGTGTTTTCATTAGGTACACCACCGAACACCGTAGAGCAATTACAAAAGATTTTAGATTTGGTTGCTAATTCCACATGAATCTCCAATCCGATAATAGTTTCTAATCGCATCCTTCCCTCACCTCCAGTTCTAATCCCTGCTGCTGAAGAGTTAATCTTTCCTCCAATTGATGTGCTACTGTTAATAGCTTCCCTTCACTAAAAGGGCTACCCATAAACTGTAATCCGATTGGCAATCGAGACTGACTAAAGCCACATGGTATAGAGATAGCTGGTATGCCTGTAATATTTGCAAAGACAGTATATATATCGGATTGATGCATTTCTAAGGAATGTGCTATCTTTTCCCCTATGTTGAAGGGTAATTGAGATGTGGTAGGGCTAATAATAAGATCATATTTTTTTAAGGCCTCTTTAAACATATTTTCAATACTAATTCTATTTTCTGCGGCCTTTTTATAATAGTTATTATAATGACTGGAGGAAAGTACATAGGTACCTAGCATGATTCTTCGCTTGACCTCCTTTCCAAAGGCTTCTGTTCTACTATTTACAATTAACTCTTCTAGATCAGCAGAATTATCACTTCTGTAGCCATATCGAATCCCATCATATCGTGCAAGATTAGAGCTAGCTTCAGCAGAAGATAAGATACGGTAAGTAGATAACCCTATATCCATGATAGGCAAAGAAAACTCTTCCACTATAACTCTCATTTCTTCTAATTTTTTTATGGAGATTTTTATAGCTTGCTGAATTTCATGGTCTACCCCCTCTTGAAAAAATTCCCTTGGTACACCTATTTTAAGTCCAGCTATATTCTCCTCTAGTATTTCTTTGTAATCTCTATTGACTACACCTTTATAACAGGTGCTGTCTAAAGGATCTTTTCCTGTTATCACCTCTAAGCTATAAGCACAATCCTTTACTGTTTTAGTTATTGGACCAATTTGATCTAAGGAAGAAGCAAAAGCTATTAAACCGTATCTTGAGACCAAACCATAGGTAGGCTTCAGGCCTACGACTCCACAAAATGCAGCCGGTTGTCTTATAGAGCCTCCTGTATCAGAACCTATAGCTAAAGGTGTAAACCCTGCAGCGACTGCAGCCGCTGAACCACCGGAGGATCCTCCTGGTACTTTATCTCTATTCCATGGATTTCGTGTTATTTTAAATGCTGAATTTTCAGTAGATGAGCCCATTGCGAATTCATCCATATTGGTTTTACCAATAACAATAGCCCCAGCTTCCTTCAGTTGCTTTACTACTGTGGCATCATAGGGTGGAACAAAATTTCCTAGCATTTTTGAGGCACAGGTGGTTTTAAAGCCATCAGTGCAAATATTATCCTTTATTGCCACTGGTATGCCAGCAAGTGGACCAACTTCTGCCCCACTTGCTATCCTTTCATCTAAAGCTTTCGCTTCCTTTACGGCTTCTTCTTCACAAAGATGGATAAAAGCATTGATTTTATTATCAAGTCTTTTTATTCTATCTAAATATGCCGTGGTTATTTCCTTTACTGAAAATTGTTTTATCCTATAGCCCTGCTTTAACCTCTCAAGGGTCATGGCTTCTAAATTCATTTCCTCACCTCTATTCTATTGCCTTTAGAATCACAATGTAATTTTCCTTCACTTCTTTTGCATTTTTAAATAATTTTTCTTTATTTTGAAAGTTCTTCACCACATCTTCTCTTAATAGAGTCTTCTTTACTTCTATATCTGCTTTAGTGAAACCTTGAAAATTCTCTCCACTAGCATTTTTAAATTCCTCGAAAATTTCTTTAAAATCCTTAGCAAAGGCTTTAGCTTCTTCTTGTGTAAATTTAAGTTTTGCCAGCTTTCCAATATGATGAATTTCTTCAATAGTAGGTTTCATATTTTTCCTCCTTGCTTATGTAGCCATAGTTTGATTATTTTCTTGTATATATCTCTTTAATAGAACTTTCAATTTACTAATCAACCTTGACTTAACTGCACCTTCTTTAATTAAATACTATACCTATATTAGTTCACTATACGTAAATATATTCCTGCATGAAATACCAAAATTGAACCTAACGTCACCACTTTATTTATCCTAGAATACCATTACAGCTTTTCCCAAGTTAAAGTATCAGATGCATTATTTTCTTTTACTTCTGCTTTTATCTCTTCTTCATCTAACAAAAGTATATTATAATAGTATAAAATGACATTAAGTTGTGGCCAAATTTACCTCAAGGATAAAGTGTATGAAGGGAGGGCTAGACATGAGTAGCATTGCAGAGAATAAAGAAAAGATTATCATAAGTCAAGGAGATATTTCTAACTTCAGAGATTACATAAATATAAAATATAGAGATTTACCCTTAGAAAAAAGAGAGGCTATCCTATATAATTCTGTTACCTACGTGGTGGAACGGGGTCTATCTCTTCATGATCATCCTCATCAAAGTAAGGTAGTAAAAAACCTTGTAGAAAAGGTGCTGTTCGAAAAGAAAGAAGATTTACTTGCAAACACTATTTTTCAAGAGGATGTAATGGAAATTAGAGAATCACCACCTACAGAGATAGAGGAATCCAACCCTACTAAAGCATCTGTAGAAAATACTACTTCCTCCCAAAGTAAAAGCCTTCAGTGGATCTTATTATTGACATTATCTCTTATGCTATTTGGAGGATTTTTACTTCATATCAATCCACCTGTAGAGAATCATGTTTTTATAGAGGAGCATAAAATAAAGGAGGAAGAAGTCTCCCTACCAGCCCATATCCTTTACCGCTTTCAAAAGCCTAACAATAATTTTCCCTCTTATTTTTATTACCGTACTATTGATGAGGCCAGTTTAAAACAGTATCTTAATGATAGACAATCCCTCTTAAAGGAAGAACCTCATTTCTCAGAAATTTTACATACTGCAAAACAATTTAATATTAACCCACTATTATTATTTGCTATTGCTGGACATGAGCAAGCTTTTGTACCTAAAGACCACCCCTCCAGCTCACTTATAATAAACAATCCCTACAATGTTTTCGGTAGCTGGCAGGTCTATAGTACCTCTTTAAAGCAAACCTCTGAAATAACTGCTAGAACCATCTACACTAGCTTGTCCGACTTACCACCCCATATTGATCCATTCTTTTGGATCAACCGCAGATATGCTGAGGATCCCAATTGGTGGAAAGGGGTTAGGTCTATCTTTAGAAGCCTGCAGAACATCGCTTGATACTATAACTTGTATAGTCTGATTACACAACTCAAGTTAACTATTAATCCTATATGGATTTTGCAAAATTCACCTTTCTCATCGATTCTCCTAGCACCTCAGGATGAGAGGTTAATTTTGCTTTTCTATTTTCATATATATTTTTTATCCTACTACTTTACAAAACTAAGGATTTAAGGCATAATCTTATTAAATGATAAATATTATTGATTGATAACTATTTTCTTTGGGTAGTTATGTTTGTGTAAAGATGTTTTTTTATTTTTAATCCCGAGTAATATAGTATGGATTTTCTCATTAAGTAAACATAACACCCTATCAGATAAAATCAAACTTGATTTAGAAGGAGCTTTTATCCCACTAAATTGTAGCCAATGGCTACTATAACCTTAAAAAAGGAGAAGATTATATGAGTAAAAAATTATTAGAAATTCAAAATCTTAAATCATCCATTGAGCATACAGAAATTTTAAAAGGTATTAACCTTTCCATAAACCAAGGGGAGATCCATGTGATTATGGGACCTAATGGAGCCGGAAAGTCTACCTTGGCCAATGTCCTAATGAGCCATCCTAAACATGAAATTACTGAAGGTAATATATTATTTGAAGGTGAAAGCATCAACGGCTTTTCTGCCGATGAAAAGGCTAAAATAGGTGTTTTCTTATCCTTCCAATACCCTGAAGAGGTTGCAGGTATTACGGTTGAAAACTTTCTAAGGGCAGCCAAATCTGCCGTTACTGGCGAGCCTGTAAAGTTTTTACCCTTTAAAAAAGCTTTAAGAGAACAAATGAAACTTCTTAAAATAGATGAAACTTATGGCAGCAGATACTTAAATGTAGGTTTTTCTGGAGGAGAAAAAAAGAAAAATGAGATTCTTCAAATGGCGGTTTTAGAACCTAAGCTTGCTGTTCTTGATGAAACTGATTCCGGCTTGGACGTAGATGCCATCAAAGTAGTAGCTGAAGGTGTAAATACACTGGCTAATGAAAATAACGCCATACTTATTATTACCCATCATAAGAAGCTGCTGGATTATATCAAGCCTAACTATGTACATGTTCTTCTTGACGGAAAAATCGTCAAAACCTCCGATGGATCTCTAGCGGATGAGATAGAAAGCAAAGGCTATGAGTGGTTAAGTAATCAAGGAGGTGTGTAATATGGAAAAGAAACAAAAGACTTATATTGAAGATATCGATCGTGGTATTTATGATATTAAAAATGAAGTCCGGTATAGCTATAAGGCTGAGAAAGGACTTACTCCAGAAATAATTAAGGAAATGTCTAAAGAAAAAAATGAACCTCAATGGATGACAGAATTTAGACTTCATTCCCT
This sequence comes from Clostridiaceae bacterium, assembly GCA_020832135.1. Classification (GTDB taxonomy): domain Bacteria; phylum Bacillota; class Clostridia; order Peptostreptococcales; family Natronincolaceae; genus JAFIFG01. The sequence goes on along the minus strand of JAFIFG010000011.1, from coordinate 26,586 downwards.
TGAAGTTTATCATAGCCTTGATCTACCTCCTTGGGGACCTGATATCTCTGAGGTAGATATGGAAAATATCATTACTTATATTCGTCCCGACACTAATTTAAATACCAGTTGGAAAGATGTCCCGGAAGACATCAAAGAAACCTTTGACCGATTGGGAATTCCAAAAGCAGAAAGAGAAGCTTTGGCAGGTGTTGGCGCTCAATATGATTCAGAGGTAGTATACCATAGTATAAAGCAAGAATTAGTTGATCAGGGTGTTATTTATACCGATATGGAAACTGCTATTCATGAATATGAAGCTATTGTTAAAGAATACTTCATGAAGGCAGTTCCACCGAAGGATCATAAATTTGCTGCTCTTCATGGAGCAGTTTGGTCTGGAGGTTCCTTTGTTTACGTTCCCCAAGGGATTCGTGTAGAAATTCCTCTGCAATCTTATTTTAGATTAAATGCTCCAGGTGCGGGACAGTTTGAACATACCTTAATTGTTGTGGAAAAGGGAGCCAGTCTTCACTTCATTGAAGGTTGCTCAGCCCCTATGCATTCGGTAATCAACTTACATGCGGGTTGTGTAGAGTTATTTGTGAAGGAGGATGCCACCTTAAGGTATAGTACGATAGAGAATTGGTCTAGAAATATGTATAATCTTAATACCAAAAGAGCTATTGTCGATAAAAATGCCACCATCGAGTGGGTATCAGGATCCTTTGGTTCCAAAGTGTCTATGCTATATCCTATGAGTATTTTAAAGGGGGAAGGTGCTAGGGCAGAATTTACCGGCATTACCTTTGCTGCACAGGGACAAACCTTAGATACTGGAACAAAAGTAATTCATGCAGCCCCCTATACCTCTTCTAATATTAACTCTAAATCCATTTCTAAGGGTGGAGGAGTCGCCGTCTATAGAGGAGTGGTAAAAATTGCAGAAAATGCTCATCATTCTAAGTCCACCGTTACTTGCGAATCCTTGATGTTGGATAATGCATCTAAATCTGATACTATTCCAGTTATCGACATTAGAAATGACGAAGTTGACTTAGGGCATGAAGCGAAAATTGGCAGAATTAGCGAAGAAGCCATTTTCTATCTCATGAGTCGAGGTATTAGTGAAGAAGAAGCGAAGGCCATGATAGTACGGGGGTTTGTAGAGCCTATTACAAAAGAACTCCCTCTGGAATATGCTGTTGAACTTAATAATCTTATTAATTTAGAACTTGAAGGTACTATTGGTTAAAAGGAGGGAAAGGAATGAAGGATATATTGGCAGAAATCAATGAAGCACCAACCATACAAACAAATAGATTGCCAGTGATTACATGGAGATGGCTTAAGGTAAATGAATTTCAGTTGGATGATTTCACTATGGAGAAGGTTTTACCCTATAATAAAGGTTGCTTTACAGCTGTCCCCTCTGGCAACATAGATGTAAAGGCCATGGCAGAAAATATTCATTATTTAGAAGCAGAGAATTATTTCAAAAATAAAGGTAATATCGGTGTATCGGATACATTTGTCAAAATGGTAGATACCTTTTATAACACGGGTGCTTTTATTCATGTAAAGGACAAAATTCAAGATCCAGTGATTATTTCCTATAAACCAGATGAGAGCAATCCTATGATTATGGATAAAAATTTTATTGTTGCAGAGGAGAATAGCGAAGTTACAGTAATTATAGACTATACTTCCATCGATAACACATCAGCCCTTCATAATGGTTTAACAAAAATTTATGCAAAGGATGGGGCTACTATAAACCTTATAAAGCTTCAAGATCTTAATGACACTTCTATTAATTTAGACTCTAACATCGCTTATATTGGTGAAAATGCTAAAGCAAATTATGTTTCTATTGAAGTTGGTAGTGATAAAAGTGTTGTCAGCTATATTTCTAATTTAGAAGAAGAAGCTAGTGAGAGTAATTTAGATTCTATTTACCTTGTAAATGGTAGTAGAACTTTAGATATGAACTATATTATGAGCCATATAGGTAAGAAGACCCTCAGTCGTATTAATGCCTACGGTGCTTTAATGGGTAAAGCGAAAAAAACTTTCAAGGGCACTCTAGATTTTAAAAAGGGTTCTACCTTATCAAAGGCCAGTGAGGAAGAATATACCATTCTGTTGGATAAAACTGTAAAGTCCCAAGCTATTCCTCTTCTCCTTTGCCAAGAGGATGATGTAGAAGGTTTACATGCAGCAAGTGCTGGTAAAATTGATGAGGATCAATTGTTCTATATTATGAGTAGAGGTTTTAGTGAAAAGGAAGCTAAAAAGCTTATTGTGGAATCTTACTTTACACCAATTATAGATAAAATTCCGCTTTCAAGTATGAGAGAAGAAATTCAAAATATAATGAATCAGCGTCTAATGGACGTTTAAAGGAGGGGTATAATGCAAAATTTCATGCAGGATATTCGAAAGGATTTCCCCGCCCTATCACAGCAGATCAATGAAAAAAGCCTCATTTATTTTGATAATGCAGCTACAACCCATAAGCCTAAACAGGTAATAGATGCTTTAACCACCTATTATGAAAAATTCAATGCTAACCCCCATCGTGGTGCTCATTATTTAAGTATTAAGTCTACAGAAATTTATGAGGATGCTAGAGAAACCGTTAGAAAGTTTATACATGCTAAGTCCTCTAAAGAGATTATCTTTACAAAAAATGCTACAGAATCTCTAAATATACTAGCCTTCTCCTATGCTATGAACCTAGTGGAGGAAGGAGATGAAATTGTTGTATCTATTCTAGAACATCACAGCAATCTTCTCCCTTGGCAGCAGGTGGCAAAGCTTAAAGGTGCAACTTTAAAATTTCTATATTTAAATAAAGATGGCGGCATCAAAGATACAGAAATTGAATCAAAAATCACTAAAAAAACAAAGCTTGTAAGTATTACCCATATGTCTAATGCATTAGGTAACATCAATCCTATAGAAAAAATCACAACCTATGCCCATCAATACGGGGCAAAGGTAATATTAGATGGAGCTCAAAGTGTACCCCATATGACGATAGATGTAGGAAAGCTTGGTATAGATTTTATGGTCTTCTCAGGACATAAAATGCTAGCTCCCATGGGGATCGGTGTCCTCTATGGCAAAGAGGCTCTATTAAAAGAAATGAAGCCCTTCTTATTTGGAGGGAATATGATTGAGTACGTTTATGAGGATTATGCTTCCTTTGCAGAGCTTCCCTTCAAATTAGAAGCTGGAACACAAAATGTTGAAGGAGCTTTAGGACTTATGACGGCTATAAATTATATCAATGAAATTGGTATGGAAAAAATCCAGGCTATAGAAGCTGATTTGACCTCCTATGCTTTAGAGAAATTAACTAACCTAGATGAGGTTGTACTGTATGGCTCTAAAAATAGCAAGGACAGAGGTGCTGTTATTTCTTTTAATATAAAAGATGTTCATCCCCATGATACAGCTAGTATTCTTGATTCCTATGGTGTTGCCGTAAGAGCTGGACACCATTGTGCTCAACCTCTGATGCGCTATCTTGAAATTCCTGCAACCACTAGAGCTAGTTTTAGTTTTTATAATACCAAGGAAGAAATAGATTTCTTTGTTGAAAGTTTAAAGAAGGTAAGGAGGTGGTTAGGATATGGATCTTAATAGTATTTATTCAGAATTAATCTTAGAGCATAGTCAAAATAGTCATAATTACAGAAGGATAGATGCCCCCACCCTATCCCACAAGGGACATAACCCTAGTTGTGGTGATGAAATTACCCTTCAATTAAAGTTAGAAAGTGAAATAATCAAAGATGCTGCCTTTTCAGGTGTAGGCTGTGCTATTTCCAAAGCATCCACTTCTATCCTGATTGATTTAATTACAGATAAGACAAAACAAGAAGCATTGAACCTTGTGGATACCTTTATAGGCATGATTAAAAGAGAAGTCACCAATGAGGAAGAATTAGAAATCTTAGAGGATGCTTTAGCCTTCCAAAACATTTCCAATCTTCCCGCTAGAGTAAAATGTGCAGTGTTGGCTTGGCATACCTTAAAGAAATCATTAGAATAAAAATAGCCCCTTGAGAGTAAACTTCATTGTTCTCAAGGGGCTACCTATATTATATGGAGGATAACATTTTAATCTACTGTATATTTTACAATATCAAACATCGCTTCCTGCACTAACCAAGCTTGTGGTGAATTGAACTCTAGTGCCCAATAACTCATACCTCTTAACCCATATTCATTCACTAGATTAAATTTAGACCTAAAGCTTCTAGCATCCTCAAATCATACTACAGGTTTGATACCACGTTCATCTATATAATTAAAATAGGGAGCTTGATAATTATCATCAAATTGTATAGTAGCTCCATACTTTGCTGCTATTTTAAGAGCTGATTGGGTATCAAGACTCCTAGCTCTATTTCCTGTTTTATCATTATATGTTGAAAATAAAAATCCGGAAGGGTTTTCCTATTCCTTTTTGTGACAAAAACCTTTAAAATATTTCCTCGGAAATTGTTGTATTTTATTCTATATAAGAAAAAGCCTTGAGAAATTCATCGAAATTCCACAAGACTTCTATCTATTTATAATGATTATCCTATTTCAACATATTGCATCTTATTACCGCTCCATTTAAGGAATTTTTGAAAATCAGTATAACTAATAGTTATACTGGCGGTGTTTACATTAGGATGAAAGGTGATTTCCTGTAAATCAGCTAAGTCTTTATCAACTAATACCTCCACTTCTTTATCCTTATCATTAATTAACCCCAACACCGATACAGCTCCGGGCTCTAGGCCTAGATATTTATCCAATCTTTCATCTGTGGCAAAACTTAGCCTTGTACTACCTATCTGTCTAGCTATAGCCTTTGTATTAGCCTTCTTAGAGCTCTCAACTAAAACTAAATAATGTTTATCCCCCTTAGAATTACGAACAAATAAGTTTTTGCAGTGAATTGGATCTATATTTTCTGCTAATGCTTCTATATCAGCAATAGTTGCAACCGGAGGATGTGTATATCTCTTATATTCAATTCCAATCTCCTCTAATACACTATATACCTTTTCTTCCTTTGTCTCCATATATAACGCCTCCTTTAAAAATTCAGTAATAGCCTATTTTATTTTATTACTTTAAACTTTCACTCGGTTTACCTAAGGCTGTTTCTATCTTTTACATTTTTTTGTTAAATATTCCCTTCCCTATATCATTTCTAGTTTCAAAGAGAAAATCCTTTAATTTTTGATAAATTTCTACATTCTTCATAATAAATTCCACAATAAAAAAATCATGAAAAGTACAGAACAAATTCTATACTGATTTCATGATTTTTGTTTTGGTCATTATTATATTAAAATTTCTATTTCACTAGCTTCCACTAACTGTTGTATAATATTACTCATTTCTTGGTTTAGCTTTTGATTTTCTATCTCAACCTTTAACTGTTGCTGGATCATTTCAAATTCTGGTGCTTCTTCACCCATCATTGCACTGTACTGTTCATATAATTCTCTTGCTTCCTCTTCTGTCGCCACTGGCATTTCTACTTCGTTTTCTATATATTGGTTAATCTTTATTTCATTAGCTATACTTTCATGTAGCTCCTCTAAAGTTAGTTGACTCTCCTCTAAAGCTTGTTGGAATTCTTCCTCGCTATTAAACTGAAGTTTGATTTGTTCTATTTCCATGCTTATTTCCTCTTCAGTTGCTCCATACCCCTTCTTGTCTGCTTCTTGTATTAATACCTTTTCATTAATTAAATTATCTAATACATGTTGCTCTAACTCTTGTAACATACCCTTTCCTTCTTCACTTTCAAAATCCATTCCCTGTTGTGTATACATTTTTGTCATTCTCTCTAACATACTATCAAACTCAGATCTATTGATTTCTTCTTCATTTACTATAGCTACAGCATCTTGATTATCATTTGCATCCACTGTGTTTTCTGTACAAGCAACTACAGAAAAAACTAATCCAACCATTAAAGTTAATAATAATAATTTACGTATCATATATAAAACTCCCTTCTAATTTGTCCTTTAAAAGACGACACAAATACTATCCTAACATATATACTTATTAATTTCAAATTTCATCTCTTCTCATATATATTAAAGAACTATAGCATGTTTTCAAGGGCAACTGTTTTATTATTCTATAAATTCAAAACTATAATTTTCATATCATAATTTTCAGTCATCATTTAAAGGCTTCTTTTTTTTATTTTTCTATATATCATTGGTTTTACAACGTTTAAAACCTGTAATCTCACCAAAAAAAGGAAGCTAGATTTGCAACGAGCTATTTATTATGTTATTATTTTGATAGGATATTTCAATTGTTTTATTTGAACAAAAAAAATATACAATTTCCCCTAAATTAATTTTCGTATCAAAGGAAGTTTTTTGTTTTATTCTTCGTTGAAATTCTACTTACATAAACTACTTTTACAGTACGTTTTATGATCTTTTATTACCCTTTTACTTTTTGAATTTAATTTTATTTATATTTTTTGTTAATTAGCAATTATTAAAATTCATCTTAAAATGCAACAAGCTATTTTATAGTAAGAAAAGACAAGGAGTGAGATAGGAAAACATGTCAAAAATTCGAGTAGAGAATTTAGTTAAAATATTCGGCAATCGTCCAGAAAAGGCATTGAAATTGCTGAAACAAGGGGTTTCTAAAGATGAGATTCTAGAACAAACAAAGCAGGCAGTAGGAATAGCAGACGTAAGTTTTGAAGTGAATGAAGGCGAAGTATTTGTAGTAATGGGACTATCTGGTAGTGGTAAATCTACCCTTATTCGTTGTTTAAATCGTCTTATTGATGCAACATCTGGAAAAATTTATCTTGATGATGAAGATATTACCTCTATGGATACTGAAAAATTAATTGAGGTAAGACGCCGTAAGTTAGGTATGGTATTTCAAAAATTTGGTCTTTTCCCTCATCGAACAGTTTTAGAAAATGTAGAGTATGGTCTAGAGGTACAAGGAGTTAACCCAGAAGTACGAAAGCAAAAATCATTAGAAGCATTAGAATTAGTTGGACTAAATGGATGGGGAGATAATTTACCAACACAATTAAGTGGTGGAATGCAACAAAGGGTAGGACTTGCACGTGCTTTAGCTATTGATCCAGATATATTACTAATGGATGAAGCATTTAGTGCTCTAGATCCTTTGATTCGTAAAGAAATGCAAGATGAACTATTAGAATTACAAAGCAAAATGAACAAAACTATTATTTTTATTACACATGACCTTGATGAAGCCTTAAAAATAGGTGATAGAATTGCCTTGATGAAAGACGGCGTTATTGTACAAATTGGTACACCAGAAGACATTTTAATGAATCCCGCTAGTGAATATGTGGAAAAGTTTGTAGAAGATGTTGATATGTCTAAAGTATTATCTGCTAAAGACATTATGATTAAACCAGTTACAGTTGATTACAAAAAAGATGGTCCTCGTGTTGCTTTACGAAAAATGAAAACCGAGGAAGTTTCTGGAGTATTTATTATTGATCGTAATCGAGAGCTTAAAGGCTATGCTATGGTGGACGATGTGTCTAGACTTGTAAAAGAAAATGAGACTAGCATTGAATCCATTATTCAGACAGATATCCCCACCGTTACTCCTGATACTAACCTTAATAATATCTTCTCTTTAATAGCTGATTCTAAACTGCCTGTTGCAGTAGTTGATGAAAATAATAAATTAAGGGGTATTATTATTAGAGGAGCAGTATTAGCTGGTCTTGCAAGAGGGGAGGATACAACTAATGATTATGCAAATGCTTAATCTTCAAATATTAGGTTTTTTAAATACTAAAGTGCCATTAGGCGATGCTATTGAGGCTTTTATAAATTTTTTAACTGGTAATTTTCGTTTCATTTTTCGTTATATATCAAGGCATTTAGATGCTACGTTAAATGGGTTTGAAAACTTGTTAATAGCTATTCCTATTATTATTTTCATAGCTTTAATTACTGTGGCAGCATGGAAATTAGCTAGTAATGCAGCTGCTATATTGTCTTTTTTAGGATTGTTATTAGTTTATAACCTTGGTCTTTGGGAAGCCACCATGTCTACACTATCTTTAGTTCTAACAGCAACAATTATTTCTATTGCCTTAGGTGTTCCCATTGGTATCCTAACAGCTAAAAAACAAATGGCTAATAGAATAATTATGCCTATCTTAGATTTTATGCAAACTATGCCTGCATTTGTTTATTTAATACCGGCAGTTTCTTTCTTTGGTATGGGGAAGGTTCCAGCAGTTTTTGCTACTGTTATCTTTGCAATTCCCCCATCTATTCGATTAACCAATTTAGGAATTCGTCAGGTTCCTGTTGAATTAATTGAAGCCGCTGATGCCTTCGGGTCTACAGCACAACAAAAATTAGTTAAAGTTCAGTTACCTCTAGCTTTGTCAACCATAATGGCGGGTATTAACCAAACTATTATGCTATCCCTTTCTATGGTTGTTATCTCAGCCATGATCGGTGCTGGTGGATTAGGAAGAGAAGTTTGGAACGGTATCCAAAGATTATGGATTGGCTCAGCTTTTGAAGCTGGTATTGCTGTTGTAATTTTAGCGATGATTCTAGATAGAATTACACAAAGCATTGCCAAAAAAAATAAAAAAATTGGGAGTGAGTAGTTTATGAGTAAGAAAGGGTTATTGAGTTTATTGTTAATTGGTGTTCTTGTATTCGCTGTTGCTTGTGCTCCAGCCGACGAACCAGCAGATGTTGAACCTGGTGATGTTGATGCAGGAACAGAAGTAGAAGAAGCTGTAGAGGAAAAAGGATCTGTGGAAATAGGCTATGTTGCTTGGGACTGTGCTATCGCAAGTACCCATGTCATGAAGACTGTACTTGAAGATGCAGGATATGATGTAACATTAACAGATGCCAGTGGTGCTCTTTTATACCAAGAGCTTGCTAGTGGAGACTTAGACTTTATGACAACCGCTTGGCTACCATATACACATGAAAGCTATATGGATCAATTCGACGGTCAATTATTAGATCTAGGTTCTAACTACAGTGGTGAAGCTCGTATTGGTTTAGTAGTACCTGAGTATATGGATATTGATTCTATTGAAGATTTAGATGGTACTATTGCCGATGGTCAAATTGTAGGTATTGATCCTGGTGCTGGCATCATGAGTGCAGCTGAAGCAGCAATTGTAGATTATGACTTAGACTATAATCTATTAGAAGGTACCGATGCTGTTATGGCGGCTGCTTTAAGAGATGCCATTGATAATGAAGAAGAAGTTATCGTTACTGGATGGGCTCCACACTGGAAATTTGGTCGTTGGGAATTAAAATTCTTAGAAGATCCAAAGGAATCATTTGGATCAATCGAAGACATCCATACTTTAGCTAGGTTAGGATTAGATGAGGATATGCCAGAGCTTTATAACATTATTGATAACTTCAATTGGAGTGATGCTGATATTTCAGCTGTAATGGATATGAACTCTGAAGGTATGGATCCAAATGAATCTGCTCGTATTTGGGTAGATGCAAATCAAGATAAAGTACAAGAGTGGTTACAATAATAATAAAAAAAGCGAGTAGATGAAAAAACATCTACTCGCTTTTTTATGTCTTAATAAGTTTTTTAAAGGCTGTCGGCAAAGCAAAGTTTTCTAATTGTTTCTTATTAACCCATTGTATTTCTGGATAATCAATTTCCTTGCCTTTCAACAAATCAAACCTATACAGTTTCATCTTCCACTTTATATGGGTGAAAATATGAATTTTTTCTAAGACATATTCCATATTCGAAACTCTTATACCGTAATTCTCCAATAGCTCTAATCGAATGCTCTCTCCATCTATTAATCCACTATCTTTTTTTGTAGAAGGCAATGCCCATAGTCCTCCTAAAAGTCCCTCTTTAGGCCTTTTTGTAATAAGCATATCTTCACTCCTGCATACCAGTGCCATCTCCATTATAATTTCTTTTTGTTTAGGCTTTTTAGTTTTTAGAGGTAATGATTCTTGTACATTTAATCTTCTTGCTTCACATAAATTGTATAAAGGACAAGCAACACATTTAGGTGACGTAGGTGTGCATATAAGAGCCCCTAGCTCCATGAGGCCTTGATTAAAATACGAAGGATTCTTATGGGATATAACTAAATTTCCTATTTTTTCCATATTTTTTCTAGTCTTATCCAACATAATGTCTTCCTTTATATGAAATACTCTAGAAAAAACCCGCATCACATTACCATCTACAGCAGCTATCGGCTGATGAAAAGCAATGCTGGTGATAGCTCCTACAGTATAAGGACCTATTCCCGGTAGATCTAGAATTTTTTTATAATCTTTTGGCATTTCTCCACCATACTTTTCAACTATCACTCTAGCTCCCTGTTGAAGTCGTTTGGCACGATTATAATAACCTAAGCCCTCCCAAGCCTTCAATACATGATCTTCATCAGCATTAGCCAAATCCTCTATTCGAGGAAATTTTTCAATAAATGCATTATAATAACCTATAACAGTATCCACCCTGGTTTGTTGTAACATTATTTCAGAAATCCATATATAGTAAGGATTATTTGTCCTCCTCCATGGAAGATCTCGTTGATTTTTTTCATACCATTGGATAAGGTTATCCTGTATAGCTAAAATTTTTTCTGAATTCAAATGTTGTAATCGATATGGTAATTTTTCCATAATATTCTCCTTTGTTTTGCTAATACTTCTATTGTCCTCTCCATTGTATAACTAAGTTCTTTTTATTGCAATTAGTAACATATGGTGTCTCCTTGTGATTTTCCACGTAAAAAATCCCATGATTTTTAACAGTGGTTTTACTGTTATCTCATGAGATTTTTTATTTATAACTTACCTTCAAGTTCATCTATTAGTGTTAAGTATTTTTCTTGTATTCCTTTGGCGGTAGCTTCTTCCTCTAACTTATTGCTTTCTACATCTAAATACTCTAAAGTCTCTTTAGATAGATTTTTTTCACCATACTTATAAACTAGTTTATCTTCCTTATCAATATGTCTGTATAATAGATGGGTATAGGAGATAGCATTGGCAATCACATCTAGTTTTGATTCGTCATCCCCTACTATTACCCTCTCTAAAGCTTCTTCTAGTTCCTTCATGTGTAATCTACCAAGGTCATGTTCCACCATCATCCCAACATTCACTAGCTTCTCTGCTGTTGCATCAAGCTCCTCCACCATTTTTTCAAAAAGAAGCATCTCTTCCTTTCCATGATGGTGTTTATCAGCATAATTTCTTACAAAATCAATCATTTTAAAGAAATCATTATAGTCTACTGTTTCATTTTTCAAAACTTTATAGCAATATTTACGCATTACTCCAAGCATTCTTTTTATGTGCTTGTGCTCTTCCATCATAAGCTCTATACTATTCATTCTTCTTTCCTCCCTTCTTATTTCCTTACTATCTTCTGCATATTTTCTTGCATTTTTTCAAATTTATATTCAGGATTCACAGTAGTTACAAAAGCTGTAACCCAAGCTTCTCTCAATTCATAAAAGTTATTTACATCTCCTTTTGCCTTATCCCAGTAGGGTTTGTGTAGACACATTGTTGTATGCCAAACAAACTCTTGATCATTGCTCTTGATTATTTCATTTACTCTGTCACAAGGCATTCCCTCCAGAATAAAATCATTCAGGGCATGATAAACTTCCTCAGGAGTGGTAGCATTACCATGATAGTCTTTTGCTGCTTGAACACCCTTCTCAGTAAAAATCTTCATTAAAATATATTTATACTCAACATCAACATCTAAAATTTTTGTAACTAAAGCCGCTTGTCTTAATTCTGCACTTTCTATTTTTCCCTGTAACCAGCCATGGATATTAGATGTATCTATAATATCCTCCAAAGGTTTTCCTTGTGTTGGCATACCAAAATTCTTGTATATCTCATTTTTCCACTCTGTTATAGGTAATCCAGCTTCTTGTCCCCAATTCATTAAATCCTCTTCGATTGACTCAAACCATAGTATCTTGTTATAAAGCCAATAATGTATTTTCCCTAAAAATAAACTCATAATCAAATCCTCCTTATATTAAATAGCTTCATTCAATGCTTTTTCTAACGTTCCAACATCTATACCATGTACCTTTGTTGCTTCCTCTAAAGTTTCAACCTGTGCTGAAGGACAACCCATACAACCCATTCCAAAACTCATAAGTGTATCTATCACTTGGGGATACTTTCTAATAATTTCACCAATAGTCATATTTTTTGTTATTTTCATCTTTTTAAACCTCCTATTATTTAAACTTATCCTGCAATTTATGGTTAAGGAAATTACACCGTACTTCACGTTTCCATCAATGATGTAATTTCCTTAATGGTTAACTACAGTATACTAATCATTGGAAATATATTCTGTAGTATATATCACATCTTATTGTGATTTTTATCATATTTTAACTATTTAAAAATTTAAATAATATATTGTTTTCCAAATGAATATGCTGAAATAGATCTAATTCTAACTCTTCTAATTTTCTATAGGTAAACTCAACCGTCTTACATACGTCCTCAGGTACAGTATACCCATCTGTAATACTCCTTAACTCCTTTAATAATGTTCCTGCAGCTTCATGTTCATCTTCTAATTCTTTAATTGTATTTAATATTTTTGTCTTTTCTTCTACATGATTTTCTTTTTCATATGCCTTTACTAAGGGAAATAATACCTCTTCCTCCTTAACTAAATGTTGCTCTAGCTCATCTTTAAGACCATGAAATAATGCATCTACCTTTCTTAGAAGTTCAGGATGTGTTGGCCCATGCACTTGAAAAATTTTAGCTGTTAATTTACTTAATTGGGGTAATTCATTTCTTAAATACTCATGATGTGTATCTACTATATGATCAATCAGCTCATGAGAAGTATATTTAGTAAAGTCTTGAAGATCTTTTTTGTCGTGAATAAACTCCTCATATTTTTCATTAATCTCCTCCATAATAACTCTTTCATTTAGCTTTTGTTCCTCTATAGCCTCTATTAAAGGTCTATTACCACCACAGCAAAAATCAATATTGTATTTTAGAAATATATCCATTGCACCTGGAAAAACTGATGCTGTATCACCAATAGTATCTGTTGAATAAATTTTTGTTTTCATATTTTTTTCCTCCTTTATTTTTTTCAATTTATCTTATGGTTATATTTTATAGTAGAATGATACAAATAGCTGTGATTGTAATCACTTTAAACAAAAAAAAGAATGATATTGTACTAAATTCATACGTTATCATTCTTATATCCCTTACTCGGCTTGATGTATACCATGAGCTGTTGTATAAACTGATTTTCTATCTTCAATTTAATCAACCATGCATCTTTCTAGTATTTTTTTTTCTTTTAAAGCCGTAATCAAAGTTTCTCCCATTACATTTGGAGTAGGTGCTACTTTGATCCCATTTTTTTCTAGAGTTTTAATCTTTGAGGAAGCCTTTCCTTTTCCATTGGATATTACCGCTCCAGCATGCCCCATACGCTTGCTAGGCGGAGCAGTTTTACCTCCTATAAAAGCAACAACTGGTTTTATCATATTCTTTTTAATCCACTCAGCAGCTTCCTCCTCAGCTGTCCCCCCAATTTCTCCAATCATCATAACAGCATAGGTTTCTGCATCCTCATTAAATTCCTCTAAAACATCAATGAAACTAGTTCCATTGATTGGATCTCCACCAATACCTACGGCTGTAGATTGACCTATTCCCCTTGTAGATAATTGATGCACTGCCTCATAGGTTAAAGTTCCCGAACGAGAAACAACTCCAACATGCCCTTTTTTATGAATATATCCAGGCATAATACCTATTTTACATTCCCCCGGTGTAATTACTCCTGGACAGTTAGGTCCAATTAATCGAGTTTTTTTATCCTTCATAAATGCCTTAACCTTTATCATGTCATTAATTGGAATACCTTCTGTAATACAGATAACTAATTCCACCCCAGCATCAGTGGCCTCCATAATTGCATCTGCCGCAAATGATGGCGGAACATAAATTACCGATGTATTACCTCCTGTTTCCTTTACCGCCTCTTCAACTGTATTAAAAACTGTAATTCCCTCTACCTTTGTTCCACCTTTTTTAGGTGTAACACCTGAAACAATGTTAGTTCCATATTCCATAGCCTGTTTTGTATGAAATAATCCTGTAGTCCCTGTGATGCCTTGAACAATGACTTTTGTATTTTTATCTACTAATATACTCATTTTGTTACACCTCCTTTCCCATTAACTAATGCTACAATCTTCCGAGCTCCTTCCTCCATGGAATTTGCTACTATAACATCTAATGAGGAGGATTCAAATATCTTTTTCCCCAGTTCTACATTGGTGCCCTCTAGACGCACCACCAATGGAATATTCAAGTCTAACAACTTTATTGCTTCTAAAATTCCAATTGCTATAACATCGCATTTCATAATCCCACCAAATATATTCACAAATATTCCCGCTACTTTTTTATCAGCTATTAATATTTTAAAGGCTTCTTTTACTTTTTTAGAGGTAGCACCACCACCAACATCCAAAAAATTTGCAGGTTTTCCACCAAAATAATCAATCATATCCATGGTGGCCATGGCTAATCCAGCTCCATTAACCATACATCCAATATTGCCTGCTAAAGAAATATAGCTTAAATCATATTTTGATGCTTGAATTTCCCTAGGATCTTCTTCACTTAAATCACGATATTCCAAAATATCCTGATGCCTATAAAGACTATTGGCATCAAAGGATATCTTAGCATCTAATGCCACCACTTTTTGTTCTTCCGTTATAATTAAAGGATTTATTTCTACTATAGAACAATCTTTTTCTACAAACAAGCGATATACATTTAGGATAAGCTCTACTGTATCATCTAAGCATGCTTCAGTCATACCTATATTAAATGCTAGACGCCGAGCTTGATATTGCTGCAATCCCACAGCTGGATCAACAATCTCTTTAAAAACCTTATAGGGTGCTTTCTCTGCAACTTCTTCAATGTCCATCCCCCCCTCCCCAGAACCTATGATCACAATGCTGGATATTGTACTATCTACTATGCAGCTAAGATAATATTCCTTTTTTATCTTTAACCCTTCTTCAATTAATAATTTATTTACTATTTTACCTTGAGGTCCTGTTTGTTGAGTAATCAATGTAGTATCTAAAATTTTTTCTACTGCTATCTTAGTCTCTTCTAAGCTTCTAGTTATCTTTACTCCGCCAGCTTTACCACGACCTCCTGCATGGATTTGGGCTTTAACAGCTATTATACTGCTCCCTAAATCTGATGCTGCTTGGACAGCATCTTCAACTGTAAATACTACTTTGTTTTTAGGAACGGAAATATTATATTTCTTCATAATTTCTTTTGCTTGGTACTCATGTATATTCATGAAACATCTTCACCCCTTCCAACTAACTATCTAGTAAAAGTATTATTCATATAGTAGTTTTAATATCACTTAATTAGCTCTTCTGTATATATTCTTTGTTTACCTGCTAATACAGTAAATTCTTTTTCAAAAATAAAAATAAAGATCGACAAGAAAATTATTTTATAATTTCTCATCAATCTTTATATGCATCTACTTGCCTATATAGAATATTTTACTAACCTGCATTGTACATTTCTTCTACCTTGATTTGAATCTCTTCACTCTCTATATAATCATCAAACTCCATCACACGATCAATTAATCCATTTGGAGTAATCTCAATAATTCGATTAGCTACAGTTTCAATAAACTTATAATCATGAGAAGTAAATAGTATTGTACCATCATATGCAGTTAAACCATCATTTACTGCTTGAATTGATTCTAAGTCTAAATGATTCGTAGGCTCGTCTAATATTAATACATTTCCACCCGATAGCATCATTTTAGATAGCATACAACGAACCTTTTCTCCACCGGATAATACATTGGTCATTTTTAATGCTTCCTCACCTGAAAACAACATTTTCCCCAGGAATCCACGTATATAGGTTTCATCCTTCTCTTTTGAATATTGTCTTAACCAATCTATTAGACTCAACTCTACATCGTTAAAATAGGAGCTATTGTCATTAGGAAGATATGCCTGAGAAGTGGTCACACCCCATTTATAAGTCCCTGCATCAGCTTCTAGTTCTCCCATTAAAATTTTAAATAAAGTTGTCTTAGCAAGTTCATTCTTCCCTAAAAAGACAATCTTATCTCCTTTGTTAACAGTAAAACTAACATTATTTAATATCTTTTCACCATTAATGGTCTTTGTTATACCCTCAACAGTTAAAATATCCTTTCCAGCTTCTCGATCTGGTTTGAATCCTACAAAAGGATACCTTCTTGTAGATGGTTGAATATCATCTATTGTTAACTTATCTAACATTTTTTTTCTAGAAGTTGCTTGCTTCGCCTTTGAAGCATTGGAGCTAAACCTAGCAATAAAGGCTTGTAGTTCTTGTATTTTTTCTTCTTTTTTCTTGTTTTGATCCTTCATCATTCTTAAAGCCAATTGACTGGATTCATACCAAAAATCATAGTTTCCAACGAATAATTTTGCTTTGTTAAAATCAATATCTACCATGTGGGTACATACTTTATTAAGAAAATGTCTATCATGAGAAACAACAATCACTGTATTCTCGTAATCCATTAAGAAATTTTCTAACCATGTAATTGATTTAAAGTCTAAATGGTTGGTAGGCTCATCAAGAAGTAAAATGTGAGGGCTTCCAAATAATGCCTGAGCTAATAATACCTTCACCTTTTCTCCACCATTAAGTTCTCTCATTTGCTTATGGTGTAGATTTTTTTCAATACCTAGTCCCATTAATAGTTTCTCTGCATTTACTTCAGCTTCCCATCCATCTAGTTCTGCAAATTCCCCTTCTAGTTCTGCTGCCCTGATACCATCTTCTTCTGTAAATTCTCCCTTAGAATAAAGTGCATCTTTTTCTTTCATAATTTCATATAAATGAGTATGACCCATAATAACCGTATCAAGAACAATTTCCTCATCGAACTGGAAATGATCCTGCTTTAATACAGCTAATCGTTCACCAGGTGTGATAGATATATCTCCTGTATTTGGCTCTACTTCACCAGATAATACCTTTAAAAACGTAGACTTTCCAGCACCATTGGCACCAATAACCCCATAGCAATTACCATGAGTAAACTTCATATTTACATCTTCAAATAATTTTTTATCAGAAAATCTCAAACTAACATTATTTACATTTATCAAAATTTTTTGCCTCCATTGCTTCTATATTGTTTATACACACTATTTTAATTATATAATTTAAAGTAAAATCAGTCAATGCAATACTATGATATAAATGAAAAGAACTACCCTTTTTGTTGATAAAGAGAATAGTTCCTATTCTTACTGTTGCTTATTACATAGATGAGTATATGTCAGAAAATTCAATATGCATTCTTTCTATATTAAAATAATTATTAGATTTTTTATAATCTTTCATAATGGTTGACTTTTGTATTTGTCTCATTGGTAACTTTAAGGTAAATTCACTTCCTTTTGTTACCTCACTTTTTACAGTAACTACTCCTTTGTGCATTTCAACTAAAGATTTGACTAAAGACAATCCGATACCACTACCTTCATGATTTCTAGTTAAGGACTTATCTACTTGAGAAAACCTATTAAATATATCCTCTAGCTTTTCTTTAGGTATGCCTATTCCATAATCTTTTATAGAGATAAATAATTCATTTTCATTGCTATCTATATTAACTTCAATCTTCCCTTGTGGTTTAGAAAACTTAATAGCATTAGAAAGAAGATTTAATATAATTCTTTCAATTTTTTCAGGATCACATGCAATCACTAGCTTACTAATATCAGTTGTAAATGTAATAGTCAAATTTTTATTCTTTACATAATCCTCTACAGAAGAAACTATATTTTCAATGAGAACTATAATGTCGCAGTTTTGTAGGTCAATGTCATAAAATCCGGAGTCGATTCTAGTAATATCTATAATATTATTGACTAATCTTAGCAATCTATAACAGTTTTGTTTCATTCTTTTATGAATCTGTTTATGTTTATCTTGATTCACACTGAAGAGATCATTGTCCATGTACAATGCTTGTAGTTGTAAACTGCCTAATAGTACATTTAAGGGTGTCCTCAATTCATGTGAAATATTAGAAAAAAATTCTGTTCTAAGTTTTTCAAAACAAATTTTCTCATCTAACTCATGCCTTACCTTTTTTCTTTCACTAATGTCTCTTGCTACTATTAAGAATGCGAAATCCTTCCCATAAGGAATTCTAACTCCCGTTACTTCTACATCAAGAGCTTCTCCATTCTTTTTTAAATACTTTTCTTCTATAAGAGGTACTATCATATTATCATGCTTCATTTGTTTAAATCTTTCTTTAGATATCACATGATAGTCATCGTGAAGAATATTCAAATATTTTTTTCCTAATAGCTCTCTTATAGAGGCATATCCCAATAAATTTTTACCACATTCATTCACAAATACTATTTTGTCATTCTTTACAATAAATACCCCATCAGGTAAAAAAGCCATGATTCTTTGTTGCTTTGCTATATTATCTTTTAAACTTTTTTCAATTTTTTTCCTATGGGTTATATCTCTAGCCACAGCTAATATAAATTTTTCTTCAAGCCAATAGAATACGTGGGCATTAATTTCTACAGGTATATTCCTTCTATCCTTTGTTGTATGAACTGCCTCAAAGGTAGCCTCTCCATCTTTATGTATTTGCTTAAATAACTTCAGAAATTTATCTCTTTCATTTATATCAACATCAAACGGTGACATATTAAGCATTTCTTCATAGGAATATCCTAATGTTCTACAGGCAACATCATTTACCTCAAGAAATTTTCCTGGACCACCATCTTCTTCAACTTTAAAGAAAAATAATCCATCATTTATTTTATTAAATAATTGTTTAAACTTTTTCTCACTTTCATCTAAAAGTTTACTTATATTATTTTTTTCAGTTACATCATAAATAATAGAATATAAATACTGTTTATCATTAATTTCAATCGGTCCACTTGTTACTTCAACATCTCGAATTTCACCACTGGCCAGTTTATGCTTAAAATAAAACTTGTTCTTTATTGTTTCAGTGGCATTATTCATCTCTTCATGAACTTTTTTATTAGGTAATATATTGATTTGTCCTATATGCATATTTGCCATCTCATCTTTAGTGTAGCCGTAAAAACAACAGGCGGCTTCGTTAGCATCGTATATGCTGCCATCTGTAGGATCAACTAACAACATCATGGATGGATTATCCTTAAAAATGTCCATATATAGTGTTTCATTTAATTTATATTGATAAAAGGGTGCTAAATCATATGTTTTCTTACCAATTAACTCTTCTTTGCTGGAGAAATTAAAGTTCTTTATTGCCTGATGATTACAATCTATTATTTCATAGCCATCAATAGCTAATATAGGGTTAGTACTCATATTGATGGTACCGTACTTCTTACCCCTATATATTTCTAATTCTAATTTTAACTTTTCATTTTCTGCCTTTAGCCTAGTTATCTCATCCCTTAGTTCATCTCTCTTACTGCTATCATATGTCATAGTCCCCTCCAATAATTTAGCGGCTATAAATGACACTAAATTTAGAGAAAATTCTTACTCCCTCTAAATGTCGCCGATGATAAGGTTGTTCTATTTGAATAAAATAGAGTTCTTTTAGTAATATTATACGAAATCATCTGATTTCCTTCTTGATTCTATAATTTATAGTGTAGAACCATTAAAATATTACCAAATACTTCACGAAGAAGGATATAATGTTGAAACATTTCTGCAATTCCCTTCATAATTTCACTTCTAGTGAGCCTACTTTCAACTGTTGGTGGAATCTCATAAATATCTACCTGAGCAATATCCCATTGCAAAAATTCTAATTTAGCGGATTGTTGAGAATCCAAAAGGGCTTGGGGAATCGTAGCAAAAATATTACCCGCCACCACTTCATGAGCCTTCCAAAATTTATTGTGCATATCAAGTGCACCGATGTCCTTTAAATTAGAAGTCCTAATGTTAGCGAATCTTTCTAAATAATCTCCATCATAATAATTTTTTACGGTAACTGGTTTATATAGAAAGATCTCTTCAGAAATTTTTTCAAGCTTTATCTCACCAATATTTATTTTTTTAGTAGCTTTTTCATGGGATTTCTTTATAATATCATCTTTATAAGCATGGGCTGATCCTATTAATTCCTCTAATAATTTTATTTGTAGTACTGGACTATCAGTTTTCTCTAAATCCTTCACTATGTTTTTTATTTTATAAAGACTACTTTTCACTGGTGTCACCGTCCCTATAGATTTGTGTTCTTCTTTAGCATCATTACCTTAAGATTATAAATAATTTTGTAAGTTTATCTATTTTAAGTATATCAAATAATATACTTGTTTTTTATAATTATCTTACTTTTACCTCTAATAAAATAGTTTTTTCTTTTTTTAGATGAATTTTGTTAATATATTAACCATCATTCTTCTATAATAGCATTTTAATACAAATAAAACTCCTTTCTGATAAAAATTTTAAAAAATTTCATCAGTAAGGAGTTTTTGTACTATTTTTATATATTTAATTTATTTAAATACCTTTACTCTTTCTTCTAATGGCATAAATTCCTTTTCAGCAGGGGCAGCTGTAGGTTTACCAAAGGGCATCTGTGCAATCAATTTCCAGTTGTGAGGTATATCCCACTCTTTGCGAATATCCTCATCGATAATTTCATTATAGTGTTGTAGGGATGCCCCTAGTCCTTCATTTTCTAGAGAAGTCCATATAATATATTGTAGCATACCATTGGATTGTTGTGACCAAATGGAAAAATTGTCTTTATAGAGTGGGAATTTTTGTTGTAGTGCTTCAACAATACTACTATCTTCAAAGAACAACACTGTACCATATCCCATAGCAAATGAATTGATTTTTTCCTCAGTAGATTGAAATTTATCTTCTGGAACAATCTTTCTTAAAGCTTCTTTCGTTATATCCCATAACTTATTATGATTTTCTCCAAATAACACAATAACTCTTCCACTTTGAGAATTAAATGCCGTAGGGGTATGCTTTACAGCATACTCTATTACTTCCTGAATTTTTTCATCCGATAAAGTTATGTTCTTATTAATCCCATATATACTTCTTCTTTCTTTTATTGCAGTATAAAAATCCTTTGTCATATAAACTTTTCCTCCTTATTTTTAAAAAGGTGCAAACCCTTGATCTGCCCACCATTCTTCCTTATAGATATCATATTGCTCTGCAAATTGTTTTAAATGTATAAATTCCCATTTTATTAACAAATCATACAGTATTTCTGCTTGTTTTAATTTTGTTTTCTTTTTAGCCTCTTTATAAAACTGAATTGTATCCTTTTCCATTTGAACACCAATAGCGAATACCGACATTCCTAAACCGGTGTATTGTTTATCCATCTTGTTCCACTTATAGATATTTGGAGAAGGTGGTTCCGATACAAATGCTAATTCAAAATCTTCTCCTTCATTGGTCTTTATTTTATCAAATAAATCCTTTAAGTAATCTGCATGTTTAAGCTCCTCACGAGCTAAAGCCATAAATGTTTCACTACTTTCCTTAGTCCCCGCTTGTTTTGCAGCCATTTGATAAAACTCAAATCCTTCAATTTCATTTAAAATAGCCTGTTTAATAATATCTAACTCTTCTTTTACCATCCTAATTCTCCCTTCAATGACATGTTTGTGTTAAAATCTCTGTTATATTACTACCCACATCCTTCTACTTCCCAAACAAAAAATAGAGATAAATCGCAAATTACGATTTATCTCTATTAGATCCTTCATGTCTTGGCTAAATATTTTTTTAAACTAGATATCTAAAAATACCTAGAAAGTGTAATACTCCACCTGCTAATACAAAAATGTGCCAAATAGCATGATTATACTTTATTTTCTTAATAGCATAGAAAATAGTACCTATGGTGTAAGCCATTCCACCTGCTAAAAGCCATACAAAGAACCCTACTGGTATCATTTCAATCATAGGTTTGATAGCAATAACAACTATCCATCCCATTGCAATATAAATACCTAAGGATAGAGTTTTGTACTTTTCAAATTGATTGAAGGTAATAATTTTAAATACAATACCAAGAAGTGCAATTGTCCAAACAGTTGTTAAAATCCCGATGCGCCAATATCCCTTCATCGCCAATAATGCTATAGGTGTATAGGTTCCTGCAATAAATAAGTAAATCGATGCATGATCAAATACCCTTAAGATTTTTTTAACTTTCTCTTTTTGAAAGCTATGATAAAGAGTTGATGACAAATATAAAACGATGGAACAAAATCCATATATACTAAATCCCACAATGGCTACAGTGTTTTGATTCCAGATTGCATAAACCAATAAAATAGTTAATGCAACAATACTAAATATTACTCCCATTCCATGGGTAATACTGTTTGCAATTTCTTCTTTAATTGAGTACATTTTTGTTTTTGTATTATTTATGTTCAATGATTCTCTCCTCCTTATGACACGATACTCTTACTTCATTAAAATTGAAATCCTATTCACTTATTATATTATATTATTTTATTCCATTTTGATCCTTTTTTATACTTCCTTCTTACGAACATCATATCATATAATCAAAATAATTAACATCGAAAAAAGCAAGGCACTCTTTTGCCTCGCTTATTGATATAACTAATTGAACTAATCTATAAGAATACAAAACCTAATAAAAGTCCTAAGATCAACCCACCATTTGAAAAATGACTATTCATCTGATTAGCCTGTGGAATCAATTCATCATTTACAATATAAATCATAGCTCCTGCAGCAAAAGCAAGAGATCCCCCTACAAATACTGGTGATATTCTAAAGAATAATAGTCCAATGGCGGTTCCCAGTGGTGTCATCAAGCCTGCCACAAGGGTAAATAAGAATATTTTCATTGAAGAAAGACCGCCGGCTTTTAAAGGTCCTGCCATAGCCAAACCCTCCGGAACATTATGAAGGGCAATTGCTATAGCAATAAATAGTCCTAATTCAGGACTAGACTCTAACCCCGCTCCTATCGCTAACCCCTCCGGCAAATTATGAAGAGCAATGCCAAATAAAATTAAATATCCGGTTCTTAGCATAGGGTTTTCCACTGATTTTAGATTTTCTTCATTCTCTACTACAAGTTTATCACTGTCAGACATATGGGAATGGGGAAGAACTTTATCTAATAAATACATCATACCCGCCCCAAGAACAAATCCGATTAAAGCACTTGTCATTGAACCAATATCCACCGCTTCAGGCATTAGTTCAAAAACAGAAATGGCTAACATAATTCCTCCAGCAAAGCCTAACAGTGTTGCTAATACCTTTTCAGTAGGTTTTCCAAAGAGAATTAATATAACAACCCCTATAGAAGTAGAAATACCCGCTAAAAAACTATATAATAAACTTTCCATATAAACTTACCACCTCACTTATATAATTGTTCTATATGTATACCCACATTTCCTTTAATATAAACAAAAGCCTTCAATATTTGTAAAGTACAAAACCACGGACATAGTATCACTTATTGCAACACTGTATCCGCGGTTTAGAGAATACTAGTTAATATCAGTATCTAGAGTCTATTACTTTTCTTCTTCTTCAGATAACCATGTTTCTACTTCCTGCTCTACTTCTTTTTTGATTTACCATAGAGCTCTTGAATCTTTCCAATCAGCATATCCATACTTCCTTCAATTTCATTAAGTTCATTGTCTCTAAGTTGACCCCACTTTTCCTTAGCTCTACCTCTTAACTGTGCCATTTTCCTTTTAGTATTTCTTTATTCATTATATCTCTCCTTTTCTTTAAGTATTAAGTCTGTAATTTACTTATTAGTCTAGATATGAATTGCTATTTAACTATGCTTATTATTATCAGTATCGATATTACTTTATTTCTAATATAATAATACTGGCACCACACCAATTCACTTAATCTAATACCGATATACAGATGCAATAGTACTTTTACATGGCATTTCTTCTTCTTCCATCACATAGACTTTTCCACCATTCACA
Source organism: Clostridiaceae bacterium (assembly GCA_020832135.1). GTDB lineage: Bacteria > Bacillota > Clostridia > Peptostreptococcales > Natronincolaceae > JAFIFG01. The sequence goes on along the minus strand of JAFIFG010000011.1, from coordinate 2,438 downwards.
AATGTATGAAAGGCTGTGAAATCTAATATATCGTCATTATCTGAATTTTTTTCATTACAGGGCTTTAATTGATTTGTTTTTTTATCAAATTCACCCCATACCTGTTGATCCTTTGCTATAAATAAAGCTTCAACCTTTTGGTTATAAGCGGATGCTACAATATCGCTTAAATCATTTGATGCCTTACCAGTGCCCATAAGTTCATTGTACTTTTCCTTCATATCCATTTCTTCTTTTTTCAGATAGGATTTCGCTAGTTTCCAACCCTGTTGTTGCAGTTCTTTATTAGATACTTCATCAGGGTTTCCTGGAATTCCGTCATTCAATATATTTCCATATTTATTAGCTTCTTTATAAATAGGAAATAGGTATTCTGCACCTGCTAGTATAATAGGTGTCGAATCATTAGCAAAGTATTTGTTCAGCCCTGCATTAACCTCTTGAAAATACCGTAATATGTTGACTTTATTATCGTCCATACCAACCCCTTGTCCATAAAATACTGCTGATCTTATTCCTCCAGTATTTCCAGGGGTTCTCGTATTGAATTGTAATTGTTTTTCCGGATCATCGTACTTCAATGCCTCAGCTAAACTAGTAGGTACATCTTCTAATTCAACCTCTGTTACATCGTCCCTAGTACAATGTAATAACCTTAAGTCATTTTGACTAATAGCCAAAACATAAAATTGACCATTACTTTGAAAAACTGGGAAAAGAGGCTTAATATAAAAATGATCTTTTACAGCAGTCAGTGGCTCAAAAGTAATTGGTAAAGTATAAAAATTCAAGTCCTCATCCGTTGCAAAGATTGCTAGCCCCTTGTCTAGGTAGTTCCAGAATTTTGTATCTTCTAGCAATGCCTTAATGTCCTTTGTGAAATTGCTCACTTCCGTCTTTTTAATTCCCGCTTCCACTAATTGAGCTTCACTTTCCTTCAATAGGTTTTTCAATTGAATACGTCCTTTTTGAAGGTCTCTATCCTCTGCTCCGGTTGTTAAGAAAATAGAGAGATTGAGACCTTTGCTGGTACTTAACAGCCTGTCCAATTCATCTCTAGTAAACAAAATAACGCCTCCTTGCTGTTTTGATTTTGACTCCTATGACACTTCTTTCTCCATGGTTCACCATCACATTTTTCTTGTTTACTTATTAATCATTTATCCTTGTTATGTATATGTAAACATCTTCTGGTATTTCATGTGTTATGCCATAGAAAAAAAACCCTAGATATTTGCAAGATTTCTCCTGCAATATTTTAAGAGGCTTCATTAACCTTTATTATGTTTCATCTGTTTCCATTATAATTCTATAGCTATAAGTAGTTCCTATGGTTTTTCACATTTATAAGGATGCTCATGAGTTTCTGGTTCTAGATGAATTGTTGTTCTAACTGCTGTCATTTTTTGATGAATATCCTTTTCTATACTACTTGAAATATCATGGGCATCCATCAGGCTATAGTCATTAGGAAAAATTAAATGAACATCTACTTGTCTAGTTTGACCTACACGACGAGTCCTAATATGATGATAGTCCAAGACAGGTGGACTATGCTTTTCCAACGTCTCTTTTATTACCTTTGTTTCTTCCCAACTGAGACTTCTATCCAATAGCTGCTCAATTGATTCCTTACCTATATCATAACCAGTCTTTATTATAATTAGAGCCACTACAATTGCAACTATAGGATCAATGATCCTAAGACCTGTAAAGTGAATAATAACCAATCCAACAATTACTCCAACAGAAGTAATAACATCTGCCAGAAGATGTAGGGCATTTGCCCTAAGGGCAACAGAGTTTTCCTTCTTCGCATATTTTAACATAACAAATACTGTCATAGAATGTAATAGAATGGAAACAAGCATTACTATAATTCCAGGAAGTGTTTCCGTAATAAGGTTTTCATTAACTATCCTTAAAGTAGCTTGATATATTATTGTAGCTGACACTATCAGTATTAAAACACTTTGTATTACTGCTGCTAAATCTTCATATTTACCATGGCCATAGTTATGACATTTATCCTCAGGTTTTTTAGCAAGCTTCATAGCCACCAAGGTTATAGTAGATGCAATGACATCCATTGAAGAGTGTAAAGCATCCGAAATAATGCTTATAGAGTTAGTGGATAATCCAACAAAAACCTTGAAAAAAACTAAAAATATACTTACTGAAATCGCCAAATAAGCTGCTTTAAATCTATCCATAGCTTTAGTCACCTCTTAAATTTTTCTCTCACAATATAATCTATGAATGTAACTTATAGAATGATATTGTTTTACGAAAAAAATTTCCCGCGGCTAAAGATTGAGAATAATATTTCTTTCACCTATTCCTTTGTGAAGTCGCCTGTTTCTTTAGGTAAAAATTTAAGATTAATTATACAATAGATTTATCTATGTCCCTAATAAAAGCTGAGGATATAAAAAAAG
>JAFIFG010000129.1 GCA_020832135.1 Clostridiaceae bacterium | reverse complement strand
ACTATGATCGTTAGAGCTTTAGAGGTGGATACATACGATCTACCAGAAGAGGCCACTTTTAAAGATGTTCCTACAGACCACTGGGCATTTAAATATGTTGAAGCTGCCCATCGTGATGGAATTGTAAATGGTATTTCTGCTAATGAGTTTGGTGTTAACTTAGAGAGTACTCGTGAACAAATGGCTGCCATGTTTACAAGAGCATTAGGAACAGAGGATAGTGCTGTTAAGGAAGAAATGCCTCATTTTAAAGGACTAGTTGATAAAGAGTTAGTATCTGAATGGGCAATTGAAGAAGTGGAGATGGCCTTAGCTACCGGTTTAATGCAAGGGGTGGGAGACAATCGATTTGCACCACAGGGAGCTGCTAAAAGAGAACAAGTGGCAGTAATCACCCATAGATTTTTACAACAGAATGAAAAATCTATTGCTTATCCACAGTTATTTAACACACTAAAGAAATATGCAAGGCTTCCATACAATGGAGAAATACACACTAACCTTACCTTGTCTTTTGAAGACCTACTAGAAGAAGAAGAGTTGGTGATAGAAACAGAGGAACATAGTTTTGTAAATGGAACTAGTCTTCATTCTAAAGGACAAATGAAAATGTTAGGTCTTGATGAAGAAGATATGGTACAAGATTATGAGATGCTGATTATTGGGAATAAACTATATATCTTGGATCATGAAGAGAATATGTGGATTTTATTTGAAAATGAAGAAGTTATTTTAAAGGATGGAGATATAGAAGGATATATCATTGGTAGAGAACTATATAAAAACTATCATAACCTTACTATAGATCATATAGGTGAAGTAGAGGTTAATAATGAAGTAACTTCTAAGTATATCATTGAGTTTACACATAACGAGATATTAAGTTTGATTCCAAATGAAAGTTTAGAAATGCTTGAGATTTTCATGGGAGATTTATATAGTGATGAGTTAAAATATACTTTTGAACTTTATATCAATGAAAACCAAGAAATTCTTCAACTTAATTATATCTTTGAAGGTTTAATTGAAGAAGAGGGAGAAATGAGTGAAATAAAAATCTATCTTCAATTAAATTTCCATAACATTGGGGGAGTAATAGAAATTCAAGAACCTGATGCATCTCAAGTTATAGTATTTGATTGGGATGATTTTGATTTCGATTTTGATTTTGGTGATTTTGACTGGGACGATTTCGATTGGGATGACATAGATTGGGACGACTTTGATTTTGATGATATAGAGTAAGAGAAAGCATCTGCATTTGCAGATGCTTTTTCAATAAATATCTCTATTGAAAATCAATCTCCACTCGAATCAATCTACCTAATACTTTAATATCTTTTGGGTTTTTAAGAATAGCTTTACCATCTTGAACTCCTGCAATCAATTGAACATTATTACCATCTACTTTTTTTATTTTTCTTAAATATCTTTTGTTATCATATTCTACTAATTGAAAAGAATTGTTAATAATTTCATGGTTAAGATAGATTAAACATTGATCACCTTTTTTCATTCTATACTGTTGGAGGGTGTCATCCTCTAGTTCTACATAAATTAATTTATCTGGATGAAAGCCTTCTACTTTCTTATCAATAATAGGGAAACTTTTATAGCTCTTTATAGTGGTCATCTCCAAGTCATAGATAGGTACCTGCTTGATGATATTGGAGAATGCTTCCCCCCATTGTGCTAAGGGCTCTACTTCTTTTCTTTTTAAAAGAGTAGGCTTAACGGGATCTTGAGTTTTTCTTTGAATGGTTTCTTCTTGCTTGTTGTCCTCTTCTGAAGATGCTTGTAGCATCATATTTTCTTCTAAATTTCCACCTAGGACATTAGAGATTTTACCAAAAAGCTTATCGTTTATAATTTTTTTTCCACTTTCCACATCTAAAATAAAAGATTCCGACACACCACATTTTTTTCCTAACTGTTTAGGTGTCATGCCCTTCTTTATTCTTTCCTCTTGAACTCTTTTTCCAACTCTACTCATATCCTCACCTCTTATGTAATGATAAATAGATAAATTATTCTGTAGCTATATTGGAACATAGAGCATTGAAAATGTCAAACTCTTTTTTATACAACAAGAGCCCCTTTAACTGGAGCTCTTGTTGTAAATAAGTTTGTCACTATGCTTCTGGAATACAAATTACCTGACCAACTCTTAAAGCATCAGGATCTACACCAGGATTAGCTCTTCTAATAGCATCAATTGTTGTGTTAAATCTTCCAGCTAGATTGAAGAAGGTATCTCCTGATACTATGGTATAGGGTCTTGTTCCCGTAGGGCATGTGGGTGGTGGTGGAGTAGTTGGAATACAAATTACCTGACCAACTCTTAAAGCATCTGGATCTACACCAGGATTAGCTCTTCTGATAGCATCAACTGTTGTGCCAAATCTTCCAGCTAGATTGAAGAAGGTATCACCTGATACTATGGTGTAGGGTCTAGTTCCCGTAGGGCAAGTAGGTGTAGGTGGAGTGGGTGCCCCACAATCTACACCAAGTGCAGTCCAGGTTCTTATGCCTACTATGCCATCAGGAGTAAGGCCCTTACTTCTTTGGAATGCAATAACTGCCGCTTCTGTTCTAGGCCCAAAGATACCATCAATTGTTCCTGGATCAAAGCCAGCATCTCTTAAAAGTCTTTGAAGTCTCTCTACATCAGCACCTCTACTAGTTCTCCTTAAAGTTGGACATACAGGAGCAGGGGGTAAGGTCTCTCTTGGAATACAAACTGTTTGCCCAACCACTAGTCTATCTGGGTCTACCCCAGGATTAGCTGCCAGTAGAGCATCTAAAGATACGTTGAAACGTGTAGCTAACCTAAAAAAAGTATCTCCAGCTCTAATGGTATAAGGGGTAGTGCCTGCAGGACAAGTAACAGGTGGTGGAGCCGCAGGGATACAAATTTGCTGCCCGATGATTAATCTATCTGGATCAACAGTAGGGTTAGCGGCAATGATGGCTTCGATTGTAGTGTTATAGCGTATTGCCAGTCTATAGTAACTATCGCCTGCTTGAACAATATAAGGAGTTGTTCCAGGTGGGCATGCTTGTTGATTATAGAAATACATAACAAAATCTCCTCCTTTTTTATTAACTGAATTATACTATGGGATTATAGTATACTATAGTATATTCTAAGGATGAGAAATGGTTCTATTGCTTTGTTATATTACTTTCTTTTCTGACCCTCACATCGATAAATTTTCATGCCCATACTAGAAAATTTATCTTCATATTCTGTGGTAACAGCATCTTTTGTATCACTATGATGTAGGTCAAAGGTAATATGCTTTAGGTAAAGGTCAGCATAAGAAAATTCATTTAAAGAGAATTCAAAGAGTTTCTCATTGTCTGTTTTGAAGTGAAGGTCTCCCTCCGCCGTAAGAATGTATTTATACTTCTCTAAAAATCCCCTATGGGTAAGTCTACGTTTTTCCCACCTTTTCTTAGGCCAAGGATCACAAAAATTAATATAGATTCTATTAAGTTCACTCTGATCAAAAACATCGTTAATTGTATTAACATCATACCAGAAAAATAGAATGTTTTTTAATGCCTTTGCATCTGCCTTTTCTACAGCCTTTAATAGAATTTCTTCCTTAATTTCTATGCCTATGTAAAAAATATCAGGATTCATCTCCGCTAGGGTAGTGATAAACTGTCCTCTTCCGATGCCTAGCTCAACATGGATTGGTTTATCTCCAGCAACATGATGTTTCCAATGACTTTTATATTTTTCTGGTTCTCTACATAAATAGTCTTCATGACTTAATAAAGCTTCCTTTGCACCAGGTTTTTTTCTTCTTCGCATTTTCTCCGTCAAACTCCCTTCAGAATATTTCATAGGTTTTATTATACCATGATTGGAAGGATTTCTATACTGCTTTTGTGAAGTTTTGAAAGGAAGAAACTCAAGAAATATACTTGATAATTATTTTCATTTATGATACTCTGATGACATATCTATAAATTGCAATAAACTGATATACCAGGAGATGATAGTATTGGATAAATGGATAATTGCTATACTAATAGTAGCTTTAGGTATCGTATTTTATAATAACAATAGGAAAGTCGAGGGATATCAAAAAATGAGTCCACAAGAGGCTAAAGTACAACTTGAAGAAGATAAGGATATAGTTCTTTTGGATGTAAGAACCAGAGAAGAATATCAGGAAAAGCATATAGAAGGAAGCACATTAATACCACTAAATGTTTTGGAAACAGAAGTAAGAACAAAGATTCCAAACAAAGAAGAAAAAATCATTATATACTGTAGGTCAGGGAACAGAAGTAAGACTGCTGCTAATCTGTTGCTATCCATGGGTTATAAACATGTGTATGACTTAGGGGGCATAAATAGTTGGCCTTATGAAATAATAATGCCTACTTCAAAAAGATAGGCGTATTACTCATAAAGTTTCAATACTTGCCACTGGTTGATCGTCGAAGGAGAATGAAGATTTTGTCGATGAGCCAGTGGCTTTTTTATTGTGAAATATGTGAATGGGCAGTAGAAAATATAGAGGAGTTATCATGTTATAATTTTAGAAACATCCTCATGCTGTGACTTTAAGGATTCTATTTCTTGTAAAAATAAGGGGATAGAGGGATTTATGTTGGATTTTTTCCAAGCCACCACCAATGCATGCTCTACTTTTTTCCCTTCAATATCTATAAAACGAAGACTAGGACTTGAATGGAGCTGGAGACTCTTTGGTAAAATGGCTATTCCCATTCCTGAATCTACTAATAGTAATACAGTGTGAAGAAGTCTAGGCTCGCTCACTATGTTAGGGGAAAAGCCTTTATCTGCACAAATCATTAATGTTTGATGAAAGCCCTGAGGAGATTCTTTTCTATTTAAGGCTATAAAATTTTCATTTGCTAGCTCAGCAAGATCTATACTATTGGTGTTTGCTAAAGGATGGTCACAATGCATTACTACTGAAATTGTTTCTGTAAATACATTGCTGCCCTCCAAACCTCCAATGCTATCTAGACCAAAAGAAAAAGTAAAGCCGATATCTAATTCACCATTATTCAGGGATTCAATTAAAGTACCGTGATTAAATTGGTTTAACTGTAAATCTATTTTAGGATAATTATTGCGAAATTGTCTAATTAAATAGGGCAGAAAGTTTTTTTCTGTATAACCAAGAAAACCAATGTTTAAATTGCCTATGATGCCTAATTCTGCTTGGCGAGCTTTTTCAATTGCTTCAGTAGATTTTTCTACAAGATTGATTGCTTCTTTTAAAAGTACAGCACCAGCATTGGTTAACTTTACTGAACGCTTATTTCTAACAAATAGTTGGACACCTATTTTTTTTTCTAAATCTGCAATTTGTTGACTTACAGCCGATTGAGCTACAAATAACTGCTTAGCGGCCTCTGTAAAATTTAAATGTTCTGCAACAGCAATAAAATAACGTAATTGTCGTATATCTATGTCAACTCACCTCTATTCTATAAAATCTCATTTATGCTATATAAAAATAATAACATTCACCTCTATTATAATCAATACTAATCACTTTTACTTATTACTGAAATAGGTTTCTAATATTTCACAATGGATGTAATATTCTGTATTCTATAATTAGGAATAAATTTTATAGCTTATAATTTTTTTTGAAATACTTTTTATTACTGTAGTTGTAGAAAACATTTATTATTAAAAAACATAACGGAATTAATTATTAGAATATAAAGGAGGGACAAAGATATGTCGCTTACTAAAAACAAAGTACTGGCTATTAATCCAGGTGCCACCTCAACAAAAATAGCTGTATATCGAGAGAAGGAATTGTTTTTTAAGAAAACCCTAGAACATTCGGTGCAGGACTTAGAAAAATACGATAGGATTTTTGATCAATATCAATATCGTTTAGATTTAGTTCTAGAGCTCCTCAAAGAGGAAGGGACTTCATTGGAAACCTTAGTGGCTATAGTAGGTAGAGGGGGATTACTAAAACCTTTAGCCGGAGGTACTTACCAGGTTGATGAGAAAATGGTAGAAGACTTAAAAACAGCACAACAGGGAGAACATGCATCTAATTTAGGGGCTGTAATGGCCTATAATTTAGCAGAACAATTAAATATTCCAGCTTTTATTGTGGATCCTGTCTCCGTGGATGAAATGGAACCAGTAGCTAGAATTTCAGGCTTGGCTGATTTAAAAAGAATAAGCTTGTCTCATGCTTTAAATATGAAGGCAGTTGCTCGAAAAGTTGCTAAAGACATGGGGAAGGAATATGAAGATGTTAACTTCGTAGTTGTTCATTTGGGGACAGGTGTATCGGTAACCCCCCATAAAAAAGGAAAAATGATAGACGTAAACAATGCTAAGGCAGAAGGTCCTTTTTCACCTGATAGATGTGGTGGATTACCAGCAGATCAACTGGTAAAGTTATGTTTTTCTGGTAAATATACCTATGAGGAATTAAAGGAAAAGCTAAGCAATAAAGGTGGATTTTACTCTTACTTTGGAACAAAGGATGCACGAGAAGTAGAGGTGATGGCAGAAAGTGGAAATGAAGAAGCAAACATCGTATTAGATGCTTTAGCATATCAAGTAGCAAAGGAAATTGGTGCTATGGCTACAGTATTAATGGGTGAAGTGGACAAAATCATCTTAACTGGTGGAATTGCTTATTCTAAAAGAATTGTAAATGATATCATAAAACGTGCTGGATATATTGCTCCTGTAGAGGTTATGCCGGGAGAAGAAGAGCTAGAATCTTTAGCTTTTGGAGCTTTAAGGGTGATACAAGGGGAAGAAAAAGCAGCTGTATATAGTTAAGACAGAGGACTTAAAGGTGATGAAGAATTATTAATAGGATGGTTTGGGTGGCTTAACAATATGTAAGGAGGGATTATTTTGGCAAAAGTAGATGTAATAAGTAAGTATTGTAAGAGTTGTGGTCTTTGTATAGATATTTGTCCAAAAAAGATTTTAGATACGGGAAATGAAACAAATGAAAAAGGATATTTTACTATAATTTGTACAGATCAAGAAAAATGTATAGGATGTGCATTATGTGCAACCGTTTGTCCAGATGTAGCGATAGAAGTTTACAAATAAAGGTTGGGGAAGGAGTTGAATTATAAATGGAAAAAGTACTAATGAAGGGTAATGAAATCATTGGAGAAGCTGCCATTCGTTCTGGCTGTAAATTGTTTTTTGGTTATCCAATTACTCCATCAACAGAGGTGGTAGAATATTTATCTAAACATTTACCTCCAAAAGGTGGTACGGTTTTACAAGCAGAAGATGAAATTGGTGCTATTAATATGTGTTATGGTGCTGCCTGTACGGGGTCTAGGGTGTTAACAGCCTCATCTAGTCCAGGGGTCAGCTTAAAGCAAGAGGGTATTTCCTATAGTGCTGCTGTAGAGCTACCTATGGTTATTGTAAACGTTAACCGTTGTGGTCCAGGTCTAGGTGGATTAGGTCCGGCTCAATCCGATTATTTCCAATCGGTAAAAGGTGGAGGCCATGGTGATTATAGACTCATTGTTTTGGCACCTTCTACAGCACAAGAGCTATATGATTTTACAATGCAGGGATTTGATTTAGCTGATCAATACCGTAATCCAGTTTTAATTCTAACCGATGGGTTTTTAGGACAAACGATGGAGCCTGTTGTTTTGAAGGAGAGACCGGAACCACCGAAGGTTGATAGAAGCTGGGTAGTGGACGGAGCCAAAGGAAGAGAAAAGCGTATATTAGCTAGTTATTCTTTAACTAACGAGATTGGTGAAGACAACAACCTACGTTGGGAAAAGAAATATAAAAATATACAAGAGAAGGAACAGCAGTGGGAGGAATTCCATACAGAGGATGCAGAATATCTGTTGGTTAGCTATGGAACCACCGGGAGGATATGTAAGAGTACAGTTCTAAATGCCCGTAAAAAAGGGATTAAATTAGGTTTGATTCGTCCTATTACTCTGTGGCCATATCCTGAAAAAGCTTTTATTCCTTATAAAGATAAGGTGAAGGGAATAGTAACAGTTGAATTAAATACTGGACAAATGATAGAAGATGTTAAGCTTGCGGTGGAATGTAAGATGCCAGTACATCTTTATAGAAGACAGGGTGGTATGCTACCAAACGAGCATGAGATATTAGATTATGTTGAAGATATATTTAGTTTAACAGCAGTAGAGGAGGTGTAGCACATGGAAAAAATATTTGCTAGATCAAAGGGATTAACAGACGTTGCTTTTTCATTCTGTCCTGGATGTACCCATGGAACAATTATGAGATTAATTGCAGAGGTACTTGAAGAATTAGAAATTATTGAAGATACAATAGGAATTTCTCCTGTAGGATGTGCAGGATTCTGTCAGAACTTTTTCAGCTGTGACTTTATAGGAGCACCCCATGGTAGAGCTCAAGCAGTAGGCATTGGTGTTAAGAGGGCACTTCCTGACAGAACTGTTTTCACTTATCAAGGGGATGGGGATATTGCTGCTATAGGAACACAGCATGCTATTCATGCAGCTGCAAGAGGTGAAAAGATTACTTCTATTATGGTAAACAATGCTATTTATGGTATGACTGGAGGACAGATGGCTCCAACTACCATCGAAGGAATGAAGACTTCTACTAGTCCTTATGGGAGAGACAATATCTTAGATGGTGCACCTATGGATTTCCCTAAGGTTATTGCTAATCTTGAGGGTGCGGTATATGTAGCTTCAGTTTCAGTAGATTCACCAAAGAATATTAAAAAGGCTAAAGAAGCTATTAAAAAGGCATTTAAAGTACAACAGGCGGGACTAGGATTTGCCCTAGTAAGTGTATTATCCACCTGTCCAACCAACTGGGGAATGACACCTGTAGACAGCTTAAATTGGTTAAGGGAAAATATGATGCCTATTTATGAAATGGGTGAATTAAAGGTGACAGAGGAGGTTGAAGCCCTATGATGGATAGAGTAATACTTGCGGGATTTGGTGGTCAAGGAGTTATGTTTTTAGGTAAAGTTTTAGCCTATGCAGGAATGGGGGCAGATCTTGAGCTTTGCTGGATTCCATCCTATGGACCGGAGATGCGTGGTGGTACTGCCAACTGTTCGGTAATACTATCGGATGAAGAAATATACTCTCATGTTATTGACTATGCAGATGCGGCTATTGTATTAAACAAACCAGCCTATGATAAATTTGCACCTAAAATAAAGCCAGGTGGAGTATTAGTAGTAAACTCATCTCTAGCTAAATTAGATAAGGTTCGAGAGGATATAACTATTATTCAGATCCCTGCTACAGATATTGCTAATGAAATAGGTAACTCAAGTATTGCCAATATGGTTTGCTTAGGAGCATTACTACCAACTATGAAGTTAGTAGACTTGCAGAAGATAGAAAAAGCTATGAATGAATTAACTGGAAAGAAAAGACCTCAATTACTAGAGACAAACTTAAATGCTATTAATAGAGGGATGGAATTCATTCAGGAATAAAAAAATAAAATTTCATATGAGTACAAATATACAACCAATGATCAGGTGATTATTGGTTGTATATTTTTTAATAAACAACAGGATATAATTCATATATGTAGAAGTATTAATTAAATGAATTGGAGGATACTATGTTTTATTATTTATTGAATCGCAATAAAACCATAAAGCAATTAAGAAAAGATGCTAGTCTTACCATCAAAGAGTTAGCAGCCTTATTGAAATGTAATGAAGCGCAGCTAGGAGAAATAGAGCCATATAAACTTAAGCATATTCCTAAGGAAATGAGATATAAGCTCATACCTATATTTAGAGGAGATAAATACGATAATATACCTTGGTGATGAATAAAACGAGGTGTACAGAAAGATGTAGTTAATAATTTGACAAACCTAATTAATTGTAATAAAATAAAGAAGTAAATGAAAACGATTATCAAAACTGAATATAATAATAGTATAAAGTGCTCTGAAAAGAGTTAAAAGGGAAAATGGTGCGAATCCACTACAGCCCCCGCTACTGTGAATGGGAATGAAATCTGAAATACCATTGGGAAACCGAGAAGGTCGGAGAGTAAGATGATCCATAAGTCAGGAAATCTGCTTTACACTATTACGAAGCAAAACCTTCGGAGGGAAGGGAGTGTGCTTTTTACATTTTTTGAAAAATATGAAATTAATGAAGGTGTTATAATTGAAGAAAAAGATGAAATTATTAAAGTATTCTTTTCTACTGCTACTGGTGGTGAATTTTTTATTGGTCAATAAATCGTTACCAATACACAACAAAGAAGATTTGTTACATTTCTTTGCTCAGTTTGATAATAACAGCAATATAGGTATGATTTTTGTAGGGATTACTGTAATAACCAGTGTGTTTTGTGTACCGATTTCTTGGTTAAAGGCATTGGGAGGGATGTATTTTGGAGTAGAGAAAGGATTTATTTATGCACTCCTAGCTGCAACCATCAGCTGTAGCATATCTTTTCTCCTAGCAAGAATTTTAGGTAGGGAGGTAATAACCAATCTATATGAGAAATTCTTTAAACATAAATTAAACAGAAAACAGCAAAAGTATTTTGAAGAAAAAAAATCTTTAAGCTTTACCTATATTTTTTTACTGAGAAATATATATTTTATTCCTTTTTCTTTAATCAACTATTTCTTAGGAATCACTTACGTATCCTTTAAAAAGTATATACTAGCAAGTTTTCTGGGAATGATTCCTGGAACCTTCATCTACACATACTTTTTTGCAAAATCATTAAGCATTCAAGAAAACCCATCGGAGTTAATAGGACCTATACTATTGGTAATAAGTTATTATGCTCTTATATATATACTGAAAAGGAAATTCGAAGGCAAAGTAGACCTTGTTGATAAAAGTTTAAAAACTTATAAATAAAAGCAAGGTGAGCATAAAAATATTAGGTGGTATGCTTACTCCTATTATTTGAGGAATATTTAAGAGTAGAATTAATTTCTGCACCTAATAAAGCAATCAGGCTACTTAGATAAAGCCATATTAAAAGAATCATAACTCCACCAATACTACCATAAATCTTCGTATAATTAGCAAAATTGTTAACGTAATAAGCAAAACCTAGAGAAATAACAATCCAACCTAAAGTTGCAAAGATAGCACCTAGATAAATGCTCTTAAATGACAATTGACAATTAGGACCAAATCGATAAAGCAAAGCAAAAGTAATAAAGAGAGATAACAAAGGAATAGCATAACGAAATATCTCCCAAATAAATTCAAATAATCTTGTTAAGCCTAAACTATGCACTAAGATCGCACCTAGTAATTCACCAAAAACCAATAGAGCCAAAGAAAATAAAATGATAAAAGCTAAGCAGATAGTGAAAATAATACCTAATCCTTTACCCTTCCAGAAGGGGCGGCTTTCTTTGACATTATAAGCTTTATTCATTCCTTTAATCAAAGCGGAAGTTCCTCTAGAGGCAGTCCATAATGTTCCAAGCATACTGAAGGAAAGTAGTGTAGCATTATTGGAATTAGTAATTTCTGCCACGATCTCTTGTATAACATCAAAGGCTTCATCAGGTAAAACAATAGCAAGTTCATGAAGGGTATGTTCATGAGTTAATGGTGTGTAGCCTATCATGACAATTAAAAAGATTAAAAA
>JAFIFG010000124.1 GCA_020832135.1 Clostridiaceae bacterium | reverse complement strand
TCAAACTCTTAATTAAAAACTTTACTCATCAATCATCATAATTGAATCGGGCTCATGGCTTATTCTATACTGTTTAATTTTCAAAGACCTTTTTGTTTCTGCCGCCCTTAAGCGACTTAACTATCATATCATATCTTTTGTCTTATGTCAACACTTATTTTAGAGGTTTGTTGCTTTCCTTTTTTCCACTTTTCTGTGTTAACCCGTTGCCTCTTTGGGACAACGAAATATATCTTACCATGTTTCTGGTATTATGTCAACTACTTTTAAAAGAAAGTTTTTAACTGCCTTTTTCAAGGTGCTACCACCTTTCTTATGGCGACTTGTACTACTATAGCATACTTCTTCTATCATGTCAATTCCTTTCAATGTGCTTTTATATGTAATATTTTGGTTCCAGACACTATGTACTCTATTCAAAATAAAATTTAAGGTGGGAGTTAAGGTGTATCTTTCGCTTAACCTTAACTCCCACCTTAATCTGAATACTAAATAAAGTTATATAGGGGTATGCTCCCCCTATTCACCTGTATTTCCTGTATTTAATGGTTTCATTGTAGGGAATAATAATACATCCCTTATAGATGGTGAATCAGTTAATAACATCATCAATCTATCTATACCTATTCCTAAACCACCAGTAGGAGGCAACCCTACTTCTAGTGCATTTATGAAATCATCATCCATCATATGAGCTTCGTCATCTCCTGCTTCCCTTTGAGCCACTTGTTCCATAAATCTCTCTCTTTGGTCTATTGGATCGTTAAGCTCCGAAAAGGCATTAGCTATTTCCCATGTGTTTACAAATGCTTCAAAACGATTAGTTATCTCCGGGTTATCTGGGTTTCGTTTTGCTAAAGGAGATACTTCAACCGGATGATTTGTTATGAATGTAGGTTCTATCAAATGCTGTTCTGCAAATTCTTCAAATACTTCATTAATTACATGCCCTTTTTTCATACCTTTTTTAACTTCTATTCCTAGCTTTTTAGCAACAGCAATAGCATCTTCATCTGTTTTGATTTCGTCAAAGTCTACATGTGCATACTGTTTGCATGCCTCTACCATTGACATACGTTTCCAAGGAGGTGTAAGATCTATCTCTTTTCCTTGATATGAAATTTTAGTAGTCCCTAGTGCCTTTTCTGCTGCAAATGCTACTATATTTTCCGTAAGATCCATCATATCATTATAATCAGCATAAGCTTCATAAAGTTCAATGGCTGTGTATTCAGGATTATGTTTCATAGACATTCCCTCGTTCCTGAACATCCTACCCATCTCATATACTTTGTCAAAGCCACCTACAATTAGTCTTTTTAAATATAACTCATTTGCAATACGTAAATACATATCAATATCTAATGTATTGTGATGAGTAATAAATGGTCTAGCACTAGCTCCTCCAGCAATTGTGTTCAATATAGGTGTTTCAACTTCTAAATACCCTCTATTATCTAAAAATTCTCTAATGGCTTTTGTTGCCTTAGAGCGAGTAATGAAGGTTTGCTTAACTTCTGGACTTACAATTAGATCAACATATCTCTGTCTATATCTTAAATCCATATCTTTTAATCCATGCCATTTATCTGGGAGTATTTGAAGGGACTTTGTAAGCAACTGAACTTCAGTTGCCTTTACAGAAACCTCACCTTTTTGAGTTTTAAATACCTCTCCCTTTATTTCTATAATATCACCTATATCATATTCCACAAATAATGCATAAGCCTCTTCACCTATTCTATCTTGTCTCACATAAGCTTGTATTCTTCCGTCTTTATCCTGTATATTGATGAAGCCTGCTTTTCCATGCCCTCTTTTTGCCATCAATCTCCCTGCTATATGTACTGTCTCTCCCTCTAATGCTTCAAACTTTTCTATTATCTCTTGACTATAATGTGAGATGTTTACCTTTTCAATTTTAAAGGGGTCTTTACCTTTATTCTTTAAATTTTCTAGCTTATCCCTACGTATTTGTAAGAGTTCATTAATATTTTGTTCTTCATGATTATTATTTGTCATCCGCTTTACTTCCCTCCCATATATAAATCTACTATGTCTATCTATTTTAAACTTCGTGTTTACTTCTTTCAATATTTAATACTTCATATTTTGTAAACCCGTCAGGTATTTGAACTTCAACTATCTCACCAATCTTCTTTCCTAGAAGTGTTCTTCCTACAGGAGATTCATTGGATATTTTCAATTCATAAGGGTCAGCTTCAGCAGAACCAACTATTGTATATTCAACAATCTCATCAAATTCTAAGTCCTTTACCTGCACAGTAGTACCAATACTTACCTGATCCAGGCTAATATCACTTTCATCAATAACTCTGGCTTTTTTCAACATTCCTTCTAACTTCATAATTCTCTCTTCAACTTGTGCTTGTTCATTTTTTGCTTCATCATACTCAGAGTTTTCACTTATATCTCCAAAGGCTATAGCCTGTTTAATACGTTCTGCTACTTCTCTCCTTCTTACAGTTTTTAACTGTTCTAGTTCATCTTCTATTTTTTTTAGCCCCTTAGCCGTTAAAACAACTTCTTTATCCGTCATTGTGATTTCTCTCCTTTATATTTGAAATTTAATTTATTGAATGCTAAGTTATAGTTATAATAAAGTAGTATATTATGTAGAATGATTTTTTATGCTATTTATAGGTCATGTATTTGAATAATATATGTCCATATAATTAATTTATTCTTATCTTACAATGGAAATTTTACCCTTATGTATCATTTTGTCCTCAGTGCATTAAACAAGCACTGTCTTTTTACAGTGCTTTCCAATTCAACATGTTGTAGATATTATAAGCTAGGTGTTTTTAATTGTCAAGATTAAATCTATAGCAGCGGTCTTTTACTATAGCTTTATGTATTCTCCCAACTCCTTAAATCCTCTATTCTAGGCCTTAAGTCTATGGCTTCTATTACTTCATCATAACTTTTATAGTTCCCATCCTTCATGATAGAAACTAAGATAGCCTCCATAACATTCGTACCAAAAGATCTTTCTCCCAATCTAGGTGTAGTTGTTATTAGCATAGCTACACCCCTTTCCTTCAAGAGTATACAGTCTTCTTTCGTTACTGTATTTGTAATAATAATTTTATCTTCCATTCTCTGTGGCATATATCGTTTTATATAATGGAAATCCCCTGCGATAATATCTGCTCTACTGTAGTAGTCTCCTATTTTATTTAAAATATTTTGATTTTGCTTATTCCCTGTGGGATATAGCATTTTAAATGGAAGCTTACAAACAATAGGGGCTATCGCCTTTGCAATTTTTTGTATATTTTGTAGCTTATAGATGGGCAAGTCCAAGCCTAGTGCAAAGATAAGATCACCTATAATTAATTTGCCTTCTTCCTTATCTATAGCTTCTGCTATGCCAAAACGATCTAAAGCACAAGTTATTAAAGTAGTTTTTTTCTTAAAATCTATTGTATTATTTTTGCTTAAATACTCTATAACTCTTCTCTCTAAGGTGTTTTTTACACCAGAACCATCTACTATAGGTGTTGTTTTGGCGGCTTTTTTTAACGGAAGTGCTTCCCTAATAGTATACCTCTTTCCAGCTGCCCATAAGTACAGATCTATTCCACCCATACCAAAGGCTTCCACATTCCCATCTAACTGTCTAATTAATGAAATAGCTTTTTTCATATTACCATCGGTACCGATTCTCTCAATTGTAAACTTCTCACCTAGTAATTCTGTCTCCACATAGCTATCTCTTTTGGAGCTCCCTATACTAATACTTACTATTCTTTTCATAATGAATCCTCCTCAAAAGGATAGGTATAAAATTATAGCTTTATTATTAACCTTTTCTGAGGGGTTATACGACAATATTTAATTATGATAAAAAAGTACTAGCATATTCCTTTAATACCTTTTCCATAGCTTCTATCGTATTAGTAGTGTTAATTATATTCCTTATTTCCGCTGAATTCTTGAATCCTTTTAAGTACCAGGATATGTGTTTACGCATTTCCCTTACTGCTATATACTCTCCTTTATATTGGATTAATAAGTCTACATGTTTAAATATAGTATTTATAATTTCCTCCATAGTTGGTTTTGCTATTGCTTCACCTGTTTCTACATAATGATTTATTCTTTTAAAGATAAAGGGATTACCTTGGGCACCTCTACCAATCATAATAGCATCACAGCTTGTCTCTTGAAAGATTTGCTTCGCATCCTCTACTGTGAATATATCTCCATTACCTATGACAGGAATAGAGACAGCCTCTTTTACCTTTTTTATAATTCCCCAATCAGCTTTACCAGTATAAAATTGTTCCCTTGTTCTACCGTGGACCGCCACCGCACTAGCTCCGCAGTCCTCTATAATCTTTGCCATCTCCACAGCATTGATATGGTCATCGTCCCAACCTTTACGAATCTTAACCGTCACAGGCTTAGTGGACTCTTTTACCACTGCCTTAATTACTTCACCAGCAAGTTTGGGATTTTGCATTAAAGCACTTCCATCTCCATTTTTAACTATTTTAGGAGTAGGACATCCCATATTAATATCTAGTATTAAATTTTCTCTATCATTCAATTGATAGGCAGCTCTAGCCATAATATCTGGCTCTGATCCAAATATTTGTAACACCACTGGTTTTTCCTCTTCTTCGATTTGCAAGAGGGTTTCTGTATTTTTATCCCTATAATAAAGGCCCTTAGCACTAACCATTTCTGTATAAACCATACTACAACCCATCTCTTTACATATTAAGCGAAATGGCAAATCTGTTACACCAGCCATTGGAGCAAGGAATACATTGTTTTTTATACTAGCATTTCCTATTTTCATTTCATCACCTCTTCTAACATGAAAGCCTTTTAACAAAGAACTTTTTCTTATCCTTCTATATTAATAAAAACTTTCCTTTTATACAAATAAAACCTTCTCAATAGACTATAAATTTAATATGCCTATTGAGAAAGCTTTTTATCAAAACTTAATTATATTAAATTTTAAAGTACAACTCCACCATCAACACTTAATACCGTTCCTGTAATAAACTTTGCTTCGTCAGAAGCCAAGAAGGCATAAGCATTGGCAATATCCTCTGGTTCTCCCAATAGCCCAAGAGGTGACTTGCCCCTCATCATATCTAATACCTTATCAGGCATTTTTTCAGTCATAGGTGTTAATATAAATCCTGGAGCTACAGCATTTACTCTGATTCCTTTTCTGCCAAGCTCCTTAGCCCAAGTTTTCGTCATACCTATAACTCCCCATTTTGTTGCAGCATAGTTGGTTTGCCCAAAGTTGCCATATATACCTACTACAGAAGATGCATTTAGGATAACACCACCACCACCTTCTACCATAGCTTTGGCTACAATTTGACTACAACTGTACACACCCTTTAAATTCACATTGATTACCTTATCAAAGTCCTCTTCCGGCATCTTTAATAATTGATTGTCTGCTGTAATGCCCGCATTATTCACTAGTACATCGATTTTGCTCCATTGCTTCATCACATCATCTACCATGATTTGAATTTGATTTCTATCCACAACATCTACATCATAAGCCAACACTTCTGCTTTCATTGCTTTTAACTCTTCCACCACTTCATTCAAAGTATCTAGCCCTCTATTAGATACTACTACCTTAGCACCTTCTTTAGCAAACTTCAATGCAGTTTCTTTACCTATTCCTCTAGCAGCTCCTGTTACAATTGCTACCTTATCCTTCAGTCTCATTATTGATCCCTCCTAAGCCCTTATGATCTTTTAACAATAACGGTGGTACCCATTCCTCCACCAATACATAATGTAGCTAGTCCATATATAGAGTCTCTTTTTTGCATTTCGTGTAATAAAGTAACCAAAATTCTAGCACCACTGGCCCCAACTGGATGTCCCAGTGCAATGGCCCCACCACTTACATTTACTTTACTAGGATCCCAATCTAAATCTTTTCCTACAGATAGGGCCTGGGCAGCAAATGCTTCATTTGCTTCGATAAGATCCATATCAGCTATAGTAAGTCCAGCTTTTTTTAAAGCCTTTTTTGTAGCAGGCACAGGACCTATACCCATCACCGCTGGATCAACTCCTGCATTAGCATAGGATACTAATGTAGCTAATGGTTTAACTCCTAATGCATCCGCCTTCTCCTTCGTCATGATAACCAGAGCAGCAGCACCATCATTAATTCCAGATGCATTAGCAGCTGTAACAGTACCATCTTTTTTAAATGCAGGTCTAAGCTTACCTATTTTATCTATAGTCATACCAGCTTTAGGAAATTCATCGGTATCAAATACAATTGGATCTCCTTTTCTTTGAGGGATTTCTACTGGTACAATCTCTTCTTTGAATCTACCTTCTTTAATAGCCTTCTCTGCTTTGTTCTGACTTTCTACAGCAAATTTATCTTGGTCTTCTCTAGTTAAACTATAGCGGTCAGCTAAATTTTCAGCTGTTATACCCATATGATACTGATTAAAAGCATCTGTTAAAGCATCATGAATCATAGAGTCAACCACTTTGCCGTCCCCCATCTTATGTCCCCATCTTGCATTGGGAAGTAGATAGGGTGCTTGACTCATATTTTCACAACCTCCAGCAACTACAATATCATTATCTCCTGCAATAATAGTTTGAGCTGCCAAAGAAACCGTCCGCAGACCAGAACCACATAATATATTTATAGTTGTAGCTGGTACCTCCACTGGAATCCCAGCCTTTACTGATGCTTGTCTAGCTACTCCTTGTCCTTGTCCTGCTTGTAGAATACAACCCATATAAACTTCATCCACTTCTTTTCCTTCAACACCCGCTCTATTAAGTGCCTCTTTAATAACTAAGGCCCCTAAGTCTGTAGCAGACACGGAGGATAAGGCTCCTCCAAAGTTACCGATAGGAGTTCTAACAGCACTTGCGATTACGATTTCCTTCATTAATTATACACTCCTTCTTTTTTATTTACTTAAGTTTAAAAACTAATTTTTCTTTATATAGTATATAATTTTCAAACTTATCCATACATCATCAAGTATTAGTATATGTATTAAACATAAAATTACTATTTTTTATTTTAATTAATTACTTACAAATACTAAAATAGAGTCGGCAAAAATTGCCGACTCTATTTTAGTATAGGTCTTCTATCTTCTTCATTTCTTTCATAAATAATTCTTAGTCCTTCTAAGGTTAGAAGTTTATCTACTGTATGAATATAACGGGTTTCACTAGCAATAAGGGTGGATAACCCCCCGGTAGCTATGACCTTCGCATCCTTTTCCTTTAGTTCCTTGATCATTTTTTTGATAATATATTCTACTAAACCTACATACCCATAGATGATACCAGCCTGCATACTGTTAACTGTATTCTTACAGATCACCTTTCCTGGTTTGATAAGCTCTACTCTAGGTAATTTAGCTGCTCTTTGGAATAAAGCATCACTGGATATTTTAATACCAGATGCGATTGTACCTCCTAGATACTCTCCTTTTTTAGAAATAGCACAAAAAGTAGTGGCTGTTCCAAAGTCCACTATAACTAGAGGACCTCCATATTTTTCGTAGGCTGCTACTGCATTTACAATTCTATCAGCACCTACCTGTCTAGGGTTTTCATACTTGATGTCCATTCCGGTTTTTACTCCTGGCCCTACAACCAATGGTTCAACCCTAAAAAGCTTTCTTATAGAGTGCTCCAGAGAGTACATAATATTAGGAACAACTGAGGACATAATTACATCTCTTACATCCTTTAAGTCTCTACCGCTATATTGAAATAACTGATATATCAAAATGCCATACTCATCAGACGTTTTATCTTTGTCAGTGGAAATTCTCCAAAAATCCACTAGCTCTTTTCCTTTATATAGACCCATCACTATATTTGTATTTCCAATGTCAAACACTAATATCATTTATTCACCTTCTTATAATTTGTAGATTAAACCTCCTTAAATACCTTTTTCATAGACTTTACCACCGCATATACGATGAAGGCAGATACCACAACTTCCGCTGTACCATTAATAGCAGCTATACCTAATACTGCTTCAAAAGGAAGATAGTTTCTTAAATAAATCATACCTAATACACCTATTGTGTTGGTGGCTGTTCCAACTACAGCTGCAGCAATGGAACTTTTGAAAAGCTTGTAGGTATAAAAGCTGGTGAAACCTATTAATAATCGTGGTAAGATAGCTACTAAGGGATCTGCAAAAAAAGGATTAGTTGCCCTTAATAAACTACTGATACCAAAAATCATCCCTACAAAGGTTCCAATAACAGGACCTCCTAAAATAGCTCCAATAATCACAGGAATATGCATTGTTGTAGCATTGATCCCTAAAATAGGTAGAGGTATATACCCTATAGGTGTGGCACTTAATACCACGGAAAAGGCCCCTAACATTCCTGCAATCGCCATACTTTTTGTAGAGATTTTGTTACCTCCCAACGCATTGCTATTTCCTTTTAAACCCTTTGTGTAAATTGACATAAACACACCTCCGTTCCAGCTCTTTTACGATGCCGGACTTTTAAAATTTTTCTTGACTTAATTTTTCCAAAACAGTCTAACTCATGAAATGATATTAGCAGTTTTACTGTACCATTTTACCAATATATTATTTATATTTCAACTATTTTTTATCTATATATATCCTTTTTCTGAGCGAATGGAAACTTCTCCTGATAAAACAAGCTCTTCATGTCCATCCTCTAGCCTTACTTTAAGCAATCCTTCTTCATTAATATCTAAAGCTACAGCTTTTCTCTCTTTATTCTTCCCTATAATCTTTATAGACTTTCCTATTACAGCAGAATATTTTTTTATTATGTCCAATGTTTTTATTAAACTTTGTTCTTCAATATAATGATTATAAAGTTCTTCAAAGTTATTTAGCACACACACCGCCAATGGTCTTCTATCTATTTTTTCTCCAACTTCAATAGATAAGGATGTGGCAATAGCTTGAAATTCTTCAGGAAATTTTTCTATATTAGCATTTATACCTATACCTACTATTAAGTAGTATATTTCATTTAGCTCACCTGTCATTTCTGTTAAGATACCACATACTTTCTTTCCATTAATAACAATATCGTTAGGCCATTTTACATAGGCTTCAAGACCAGTAGTATCTCTTAGCGCTTTACAGACAGCAGCTGCTGCTATTTGAGTCATTTTAGCCCCTTCTGAAGGAAGGATTTCAGGTTTTAAAATAATAGACATCCAGACCCCTTCTCCTTTGGGAGAAGACCAACTTCTACCTAAGCGACCTCTACCTAATGTCTGTTCCTCACTGATCACTACAGTGCCGTGCTGAGCTTCTCTAGCAATAGTTTTACTGTAGTTGTTGGTGGAATCAATGGTTTCAAAATAAATTAATTTTGATGCTATTTCTTTAGTAGTTAAATCTCTTCTTAATCCTTCTGGCAACAATTGATCCTTCACATCTACCAGTTTATATCCTTTTTTATGGGCAGTTTCTATAGCATAACCTTCTTTTTTTAAAGCATTCATATGTTTCCAAATAGCAGTTCTGCTTACTTGAAATCGTTCACTCAATTCTTCACCAGAAATATACTCCCCAGCATTTTCATAAAGCTCCTTTAATATTTTTTTCTTCAAGTTTTTCACACCTCTCAGATTATAGATGTATGTTGTTAAAAGCATCTCTTTAGTATATGCTTTTAACCTTTTTCATGTTACTCCCTTTACTTAGTTTAGCCTAAGGTTAAAGCTTAATTTTTGTTTTAGACTCTGTAAAGATAGAGAAAAATTCTCCTCTATTCCTCAGTATGATAGATTAACTTGCTTTAATATAGTTTACGGCAAAAACTAAAAAAGTCAAGGTCGAGACATAAATCTACTAAACCTCGACCTCAACCTTATTAAACTTTATCTTTAGAGGATGCACCGAGTACATCCTCCTTGGTCTATCCTTTATAAAATGAAATGGTGATTTTAGAATAAAGAGAGTAAAACCCCTGCAGCCACCGCCGAACCAATAACCCCTGAAACATTTGGTCCCATAGCATGCATTAACAAGAAATTGCTGGGGTTTTCTTTTTGTCCCACAGTTTGGGAAACCCTCGCTGCCATTGGAACAGCTGATACACCAGCAGATCCAATTAATGGGTTAAGAGCATTTCCTCCCATCATTTTGTTCATGATTTTTGCTAAGATTACTCCAGTTGCTGTTCCTACTGCAAAAGCAACAACTCCTAACAAAATAATTTGTATTGTGTCTAATCTTAGGAACTCTTCTGCTCTAGCTGTAGCCCCTACACTAACACCTAATAGAATAGTAACAATGTTAATTAATTCATTTTGTGCTGTTTTAGATAGACGGTCGGTTACCATAGATTCCTTTAATAGGTTTCCAAGCATCAACATACCTACTAGCGGTGTTGCCGTTGGAAGAATTAGTGATACCAACATCGTTACAGCGATTGGAAATATAACCTTTTCGGTTTTTGATACTGTTCTTAATTGCTGCATTTTTATAACACGTTCTTCTTTTGTGGTTAATGCCCTCATAATTGGTGGCTGTATAATTGGTACTAGTGCCATATAGGCATAGGCTGCCACCGCAATCGGTCCTAATAAATGTGGTGCCAATTGGGATGTTAAGAAGATGGCTGTTGGTCCATCAGCTCCCCCTATGATAGCAATAGATCCTGCTTCTTGGCCTGTAAAGCCCATTATAACAGCTCCAAAGAATGTAAAGAATATACCGAACTGTGCTGCCGCACCTAAGAATAAACTTTTAGGATTAGCAATAAGTGGTCCAAAGTCTGTCATAGCCCCTACACCTAAGAAAATAAGTGGTGGAAAGATACCTAATTTTATTCCTTGATAAAAGTAATTAAATAATCCTCCAGGACTTTCTGTATATACTTGGGCCGGAACCCCTTCTTTTAACATATCTCCTGTAACATTTGATAGCATTCTAGCTGTTTCCCCTGCTGTTTCAGGGTCAAGAGCTTTTAAAACTGTATCTCCTATATTCATAACACCACTCATAGGCAGGTTCGTCATTAGCATACCAAATGCAATTGGAACTAACAATAGTGGTTCAAATTTTTTGGCTATGGCAAGATAAAGTAGGAAACAGGACACAATGATCATAACAGCTTGCTGCCATGTCATCCAGTAAAATCCAGTACCTTGCCAAAAATTCAACAGTGCGTCACCCATTTGTGCATCTCCTTTCAATGATTTTTGGCGTTTATATTAACCTAAGGATACTAATGCATCTCCACCATTTACAGCTGCACCTTCAGCAACATGTAGAGAAGCCACTACGCCATCAGCAGGAGCATAGATTTCATTTTCCATTTTCATAGCCTCAAGAATAATTAATACATCTCCTTCTTTTACCGCTTGACCTTCTTTAACTAATACTTTCCATACATTACCTGGTAGTGGTGCTTCTATTGTAGTACTTCCTGCTGCTGGAGCTGCCTTTGGTGCCGCCGCTGGCTTTGCTGCAGGTTTTGGTGCTGCTGGCTTCGGTGCTGCTGGAGCTGCCGCCGGTCTTGGTGCTGCTGTTACACCATCTTTAATTTCTTCTACCTCTACTTCATAACTAACACCGTTTACGGTTACATTAAATTTTTTCATTATATTTTTCCTCCTTCATACGAACTATTTAAGTATTTGATTATTAGTTATCTTTTATTATCTATTGATTTGTTGCATTCTTCCTAGCTTATTCCAAGCTGGTGCTGCATCTGGCACTCTTACAATATTTCTTACAACAATATTATGGGTAGAAGTGTGTAAACTAGCTGCTAGTGCTGCCGTAATTGCTGCTACCAACTCAGTATCATCTACGGTTTCTTCTTCTACTTCCTCTTGTTGTGCTTCTACAGTTGTTTCTACTTTAGCTACAGATGCTTGTTTCTTTTCATCTTTATTCAAGGTTTTTTCCATAAGGTTGATAGCTACAAATAGTATAAATAATACTACAAACACCACAACTATCCCCAGTAACGACACCTGTATACTTCCAAAAACCTTCTCTCCTAAGGTCATGGCTTCAAGCTCCGCGGCATCTCTCATTCTTTCCATTAGACTCATTTATTGATCACCTCTTCTTTCCCCTCAATTAAGTCTTATGTTCTATTCTCACCTCTATCTATACTGGTAGGTTACCATGTTTCTTAGGTGGTCTTGTTTCACGTTTGCTTGCTAACATATTTAATGCATCTATTAGTCTTGGTCTAGTAGCTGATGGTTCGATTACATCGTCTACATAGCCTCTCTCCGCTGCCTTATATGGAGTAGCGAATTCTGATTTGTAGTTGTCTATAATTTCTGTTCTTGTTGCTTGTGGATCATCTGCATCAGCTATCTCTTTTCTAAAGATAATATTAGCTGCACCCTCCGGACCCATAACCGCTATTTCTGCAGTCGGCCATGCTAGAACCATATCTGCTCCTAGCTCCTTGTTACACATAGCTATATAAGCTCCACCATAGGCTTTTCTTATAATTAGTGTCATCTTTGGTACAGTTGCCTCACTATAAGCATAAAGCATCTTTGCACCATGTCTTATGATACCACCATATTCTTGACTAGTTCCTGGTAAGAAACCTGGAACGTCCACCATGGTTAATAGCGGAATATTAAAGGCATCACAAGTTCTAATAAATCTTCCTGCTTTATCAGAGGCATTAACATCTAAGCATCCCGCTAATACTCTTGGTTGGTTTGCAATAATACCTACTGATTGACCATTTAATCGGATAAACCCTGTGATCATATTGGTTGCATAATATGGTTGTACTTCAAAGAAATCTTCATCATCAGCCAATTTAGCAATAATATTTTTCATATCATAAGGCTTATTTGGATTTTCAGGAATAATTTCATCAAGTTCTGGAATGATCTTGTTGATATCATCTTCTGTTTCAAAAATAGGAGCATTTTCCATATTATTTGAAGGCAAGAAGCTAAGTAATCTTTTTATTTCCTCTATACAATCTGCATCACTAGGTGAAACAAAGTGGGCTACACCACTGGTTTTATTATGAGTCATAGCTCCTCCAAGAGCTTCTGCTGTTACATCTTCTCCAGTTACTGTTTTGATAACCTGTGGACCCGTTATAAACATTTGGCTACTTTTATCTACCATGAATATAAAGTCTGTTAAAGCTGGTGAATAAACAGCTCCTCCTGCACATGGTCCCATAATAGCAGTAAGTTGTGGTATAACTCCTGAAGAAATCGTATTCCTATAAAATATATTACCATATCCAGATAAAGCATCTACACCCTCTTGGATTCTAGCACCACCTGAGTCATTAATACCAACGATAGGTGCACCCATCTTTAAGGCTAAATCTTGAATTTTAGAAATTTTCTTAGCATGCATCTCTCCTAATGACCCACCTACTACGGTGAAATCTTGGGCATAAGAATATACTAATCGGCCATCTACCATGCCGTATCCTGTTACTACCCCTTCTCCTGGTGCTTCTATCTTTTCCATACCAAAATTGGTGCATCTGTGCTTTACAAAGGCATCAATTTCAACAAAAGTACCCTCGTCAAACAAGAGATTAATTCTTTCTCTAGCAGTTAGCTTGCCTTTTTCATGTTGGCTAGCAATTCTCTTTGCTCCGCCACCTTGTTGAATCTTTTCTTTGCGTTGGCGAAGTTCCTCCAATTTACTCATGGTCATAATTTACCCTCCCACTGTAATTACTTGTAAAATAATTATACATTTTGTATTATAACATATACCTGGAAATTTTGTTACCTTTCACTTAATTCTATTAACACACCATTTGTGCTTTTAGGATGACAAAAGGCTATCCTTGCTCCTCCTGCTCCATATCTAGGAGTTTCATCAATCATTCTTACTCCCTTAGCCTTCATGGTTTCAATAGCTTCTTCTATATTATCTACTTTAAAAGCAATGTGTTGGATGCCTTCTCCTTTTTTTTCAATGAATTTAGCAATAGGCCCCGCTTCATCAGTAGACTCTAAGAGTTCTACTTCGGTATCTCCAACTGGAATAAAAGCAACCTTTACTTTTTGTTCTTCTACCACTTCAGTGGCTATACACTCCAAGCCCAAGATATCCTCATAAAACTTTAAAGATGCCTCTAAATCTTTAACCGCTATACCTATGTGATCAACCTTACCTACCTTCATCAATACCCCTCCCCTTTAATCTTTCTTATTGGTTATCTTTTCAACAATTTCATTGCTTATGGTGTACGGATCCATCTTTCTTTTAGCTACTTTTTCAGCAAATACTTTGATTTCATATTTGTCTTCCTCAGTACCTACCATTTTCTTCATAAGGCTATGTTGGGCCAGATCCAATATCTCTCTTTCGCTATTTTTGCTTCTTCTCTCTATTAATTCCCCTGTGTCTTCTAAATAAGTCCTATGTCGCTGGATACTTTCCAGTAATGTTTCTACCCCTTCATTATGGATAGCTACCACTTTTTTAACGGGAGGGCGCCAATCTCCCTCATTAAAGTCTAACATCATTTCTATTTCTGTTTTTGTTCTATCGGCACCTTCACGATCAGCTTTGTTAATAGCAAAAACATCGCCAATTTCCATAATCCCAGCTTTTATAGCTTGGATGTCATCTCCTAATCCAGGAACCATAACCATCAATACAGTATCAGCTGCCTTAACTATATCTACCTCCGATTGACCTACACCTACGGTCTCAATAAAGATATAGTCAAGTCCATAGGCATCTAGTATTTTTACAGCACCAAGGGTAGCTAGTGCCAGTCCCCCTAGGTGTCCCCGTGTTCCCATACTACGAATAAAAACCCCAGGATCTGTATTTAAGTCGGACATTCTGATACGATCTCCCAGGATGGACCCACCGGTAAAGGGACTGGTGGGATCCACCGCAATAATCCCCACCTTCTTATTTTGTTTTCTAAGAAGTTTTGTGAGTTTGTCGGTAAGAGTGCTTTTCCCCGACCCCGGAGGACCAGTAATGCCTATAACCTCTGCCTTACCAGTATACTTATATATTTCAGATAACATAGCAATAACTGCTGGGTCATTATTTTCCACCATGGTAATCAGTCTTGCTGCCGCCCTCTTGTCACCCTTCAACAGCCTTTCTACTAACTCCATTACTGCACCACCTAATCAAAGTTAATTTATAGCAATTTTCGACATCTCATCACGACAAAACAGGGGAAAAACTCCCCCTTTTGTCTAGCAACCAGTTATTATTATCTTTTTAGATTCTCTTTAATAAAATCTATAGTAACTTGTGTTGGTGTTCCAGGTGTAAATACACCTGCTATACCTTTTTCTTTTAGAACAGGAATATCCTCCTCTGGAATAACACCGCCACAAATAACCAGTACTTCATCGTAAACCTCTTCCGATTTCAATAAATCAACAACCTTTGGTAATAGGTGATTATGTGCACCAGATAATATACTTAAAGCCACAACATCCACATCTTCCTGAATAGCGGCTTGAACAATTTGTTCAGGGGTTAATCGCAATCCCGTATAGATTACTTCCATTCCTGCATCTCTTAATGCTCTAGCTATAACTTTTGCACCTCTATCATGACCATCTAATCCAGGTTTTCCAACTAATACTCTAATAGGTCTGTTCATTTCCCGAACCTCCTTTATTTTCTCACTAATATTAAAGAATGACGTTTTGTTGGTACTCTCCAAACACTTCTCTTAACACACCACAAACTTCTCCCAAAGTAGCATACTCTCTAACAGCATCTAAAATATAAAGCATTAAATTTTCACTGCCTGTTGCAGCTGTTTTGAGGGCATTAAGTTTTTCTAGAACTAAATCATTGTTCCTTTCAGCCTTCAGTTGGACAAGTTTTTCTTTTTGCATTTCTCCAACGGTAGGATCCACCTTCAATAGTCCTTTTGGAACCTCTTCCTTTACTCTGAATTTGTTCATCCCTACAACAATACGTTCTTCTCTCTCTATTTGTTTTTGATACTCGTAGGCACTGTCCATAATTTCTTTTTGCATAAACCCTTTATCAATAGCACTGGCAGCTCCACCAAGATCATCTATTTTCTTAATGTAGGCCAAAGCCTCTTTTTCTATTTTGTTTGTTAGACTTTCAACATAATAGGATCCAGCTAGTGGGTCTACAGTTTCTGCCACTCCGCTTTCATGGGCTACAATTTGTTGGGTTCTTAAAGCTATCCTTACAGATTCCTCTGTAGGCAATGCCAATGCTTCGTCCTTCGAGTTGGTATGTAGAGATTGAGTGCCACCAAGCACTGCAGCTAAAGTCTGTATAGCTACACGAACAATATTGTTATCTGGTTGCTGTGCTGTTAAAGTTGAACCTCCTGTTTGAGTATGAAATTTCAGTTGCATAGATTTAGGGTTTTTAGCACCAAATCTTTCCTTCATGATTTTGGCCCAAATTCTTCTTGCAGCTCTAAACTTAGCAACTTCCTCCAATAAGTCATTGTGAGAATTAAAAAAGAAGGATAATCTAGGAGCGAATCTATCTACATCTAAACCAGCTTTAATAGCCGCTTCTACATAAGCTATACCGTCCGCTAATGTAAAGGCTACCTCTTGAATAGCTGTTGCTCCTGCCTCACGGATATGGTACCCAGAAATACTAATGGTGTTCCAATTAGGCACTTCTTCTGAGCAGTATTCAAATATATCCGTGATGAGTCTCATAGATGGTTCAGTTGGGAAAATATAGGTTCCTCTAGCTATATATTCCTTCAATATATCATTTTGTATAGTTCCTCTTAAATCTACTGATGAAACTCCTTGTTTTTCTGCTACAGCTATATACATAGCAAGCAAAACAGATGCGGGGGCATTTATCGTCATAGATGTGCTAACTTTATCCAGCGGGATATCATCGAATAGAATTTCCATGTCCTTCAAAGAATCAATGGCAACACCAACTTTTCCTACTTCTCCTTCAGACAAAGCATGATCAGAATCATATCCAATTTGTGTAGGCAGATCAAAGGCAACAGATAGTCCAGTTTGGCCCTGGTCTAACAAATACTTATATCTTTTATTTGATTCTTCAGCAGTGGCAAAGCCAGCATATTGCCTCATGGTCCATAATCTGCCACGGTACATGGTGGGCTGTACCCCTCTTGTAAATGGGTACTCTCCCGGAAAACCTAGGTCTGCTTCATAATCAAAGTCCTCAACATCTACCGGAGTATATAGTCTTTCCACCTCTTCATTCGAGCCTGTGGCAAATCTGTCTTTTCTTTCGGGAAATTTTCCTAAGCCTTTTTCAACCTTGTTTTTTTGCCAATTCTCCTGATTCTTCTTTAGCTGTTGTAGCTTTTCATCCTTCAACATCTTATTGCCTCCCTTATAATAGTATTATAATATATCTTTTAAAATAAAGATTTGTGGAGAGTTTATTAATTTTTTACCTTCTTATTATGAAAATCCTCTAAGTGTGCAATTAAAAATTCATGCTTTTATAGAATATGAAATTAAAATTGCAAAATAGTGCCTCTACTGTTCATTTTACAGTTTTTGTATGATTATCGCAAGGTAGTTTTCTAAATTTTAAGTCTTTTTAGTTATTTCCCCATAGAGTTAAAGCCCCTTAAACTTTTAAAGTTTAAGGGGCTTTAACTCTATGAATTATTCTTCATCTTCTTTGTGTTGATCCATAGCTTCTTTTTCTTCTTTTTGTCTTTCTGTAGCCTTAAGTGCTTTAAATCTTTCCTCAACATCCTCTATTGTATCTTCATCATTAACAACAAGTTCACCTGAAAAGATGAATCTGAACTGATCAGTATCTAAGGTTTCTAGCTTCAGTAGTGCCTTCGCTATAATATGAAGTTTATCCATATTGCCGCTTAATAGCTTTTCTGCTTTCTCATAGCCTTCATCCACAATACGTTTAATTTCATGATCTACTTCCGAAGCAACTTCTTCAGAATAATTACGTTTAGATGTCATATCCCTACCTAAGAATACCTCATCATCACCGCCGCCTAATGCCATAGCTCCTATTTTATCACTCATGCCATATTTCGTTACCATGGCTCTAGCAATTTCCGATACTCTTTGCAGATCGTTTTGAGCACCCGTGCTAATATCATGTAGCACAAGCTTTTCTGCTATCCTACCACCTAAGAGATGTACAATATGTTCTTCCATCTCAGTTTTAGTTGCATAATATTTATCTTCCTTCGGTAGAATCATAGTAAATCCACCAGCTCTACCTCTTGGTATAATTGTCACCTGATGAACAGGATCTGTATTAGGCAATAATGTAGCCACTACAGCATGCCCAGCTTCATGATATGCTGTAAGCTTTCTTTCTTTCTCACTAATTACACGACTTTTCTTTTCTACACCTGCAATTACCTTTGTAATGGCCTCTTCTATAGTAGCCATTCTAATTGTTTTTTCATTCCTTCTAGCAGTTAGAAGTGCCGCTTCATTCATGAGATTCTCAATATCAGCTGGAGTAAATCCAGGAGTTCTTCTTGCTAATATTTTAAGATCTACGTCTTTTTCTAGTGGTTTGCCTTTTGCATGAACCTTTAATATAGCTTCCCTACCTTTAATATCAGGTGCTCCAACCATAACCTGGCGGTCGAACCTTCCCGGTCTCATTAATGCAGGGTCTAGAATATCAGGTCTATTGGTTGCTGCCACCATAATGATCCCTTCGTTTAGGCCAAATCCATCCATCTCAACTAGAAGTTGATTTAGGGTTTGTTCTCTTTCATCATGTCCACCGCCTAAACCAGCACCTCTTTTTCTACCAACAGCATCTATTTCATCTATAAAAATGATACAAGGTGAGTTTTTCTTTGCCTGTTCGAATAAATCACGAACTCTTGATGCACCAACACCTACAAACATTTCAACGAAATCAGATCCACTTATGCTAAAGAAAGGTACTCCAGCTTCTCCTGCAACAGCCTTGGTTAAATAAGTTTTACCTGTACCTGGTGGTCCTATCATTAAAATCCCTTTTGGAATTCTAGCTCCCAAGTCCATATATTTTCGAGGATTTTTCAAGAAATCCACAAGTTCCTGTAGTTCTTCTTTTTCTTCATCTAATCCAGCTACATCGTCAAAGGTAGTTCTACCTTTTTCCTCATCTTTGTGAAGCTTTGCTTTGCTTTTCCCAAAGGACATAACACGATTGCCGCCTCCTTGGGATTGTTGCATAAATACAAACCAAAATACTACAAAAATTAAAATCATAAAGATAGACGGTAACAATTCAATAAACCATGGAGTTCCAGGAGGTGGTGAACCCGCCACACGTAATACCCCACGATCAATCTGTTCCTCCATAACTTCCGTGAGTCTGTCTACACTAAATACAGTAGGTACAAAAGATTCAAAATAAACTTCTTCATTATTTTTTACAATAGTTCCTTCTATTGATCTATCCACTATGTGGATTTCTTCTACATTTTCATTAACAAGCTCTTTGTAAAATCTAGAAAACTCTATTTCTATTGTTTGTTGAGGTGGTCTTGCAAACTGCTGTACCAAAATAAGCAATATAATGAATATCAATATATAGAAACTAGCTCCGCGGAAAAATTTCCTCAAAAAAAGTCCTCCTCTCATGAATGCCTTTTTTATTACATTTAAATATTTTACCACAACATCCAATTAAAAACAACAGCATCAAGGCTTAGTTTTTCGAAATAAATCACTATTCAATAGTTTTCTTGTATTCAATGGATAATATCTTACGAGTATCTTCAGTAACTTTATAGTTCTCACTAATTCTATAGCCTATAACCCACATTATTTCAGCACCATCACATATTAATGGTACTCTATTTCTTTTGGATCTATCAATTTTATAATCGATAAAAAAGTCCTTTAACTTTTTACTACCCACTAAGCCTAAAGGCCAAAATCTATCACCCTGCTTTCGATTTCGTACATTCAAGTCAGCCTTTAGCTTGTCATAATCAAAATATTTTATGTATTTATCCCTACTAATATTCCTAACTTCATTTCTAGGTAATACTTTAGTACAAATCGTTCCCTCAATTTCGTTTATATAAGCACATTGATTGTCATGTAATGGATAGAAGAATACATCTTCTGTTTCTTCTTCAGTAGTAAATATTATTTTATTATAACTAATCTTTACTATTATACCCATAGATAATGCAATTTTCTTACCGGTTTCCTTTTTTTCTAATAATTCTACAATGCTTTGTATGTGCTTATATTCCAATACCTCCTTTTTACCCACAAGTTCCTCAGCTGTCAATCTGAAAATTCTAGACTGCAAGGCATGGTGCAATTTATTTATACCTCCAATGTCTATTTCTAAACATTTATCACTTTTCCAGTTCTTTAATGTGTTGTATTCTTTTCTCGCCACTTCATCAATAAAGTCATTATCTTTCTTTAGAATTTCAGCTGTTTTGGCAAGGCTCTTTATAATATTGGGGTTATATCCCTCTTCTATATAGGGTATTAACTCCAACCTAATCTTATTACGATGGTATATGGGTTCTAAATTAGTTTCGTCAATTCTAGGGGCTAGTTTATGAATAAGGCAGTATTCTTCTATCTCTTTACGACTTACATTTAATAGAGGTCGTATAATCTTACCTCTTTCATGGTGTATAGCTGTCAACCCCTGAATACCGGTACCCCTCAATAGTCTCATCAGTACTGTTTCCGCCTGATCATTTTCATTATGTGCAACTGCTATTTTAGTAGCTCCTACCCTTTCTACTACTTCATCAAAAAAATCATACCTAAGTACTCTTCCAGCCTCCTCTAAAGAAAGTCCATTTTCCTTGGCATGCTTTTGTACATCCATACTTTTAATAAAGCTTATAATATTTAACTCTTCACAAAAATTTGCTACATATTGTGCATCTATTTGTGCTTCTATACCTCGAAAGTTATGGTTTAGATGAGCGGCATATATCTGTAGTTGAAATTCTTCTTTTAAGCTATGTAATGTATGTAGAAGACATATAGAGTCGGGGCCACCAGAAACTGCCACAACAATTTTATCTCCAAAATCTATAAGGTCATGCTTTTTTATTGTTTTTTTTATTTTATCTAACATGCTCATCCCTCGTTTTTTCCCTAAGTAATATTTGCTATCTTGCTATAATTAATGTAACCATCCCTAAAAACAAAAAAATACTTCCCACAAATACAATATCTATTTTTCTATTTCTTAAAAGTATTCGTTTTTGTTTATTATTTATTCGCTCTAAAGTATATAGTCTTTTAAACCTACTTATGAAATATTGCAGTGAAGTCTCTTGTCCAGTCAGCCCCTTATGGACACAATCTATTAGCTGTTCTTCTACCTCTTCTCTTTTAAGCATATATACTATGTCTTTTATCCTTTGTCTTCTAGGATTAATTTCTTCATTTACAAGAAGCTTTGACAAAACAATCATAGCGGCAAATACATCATAAGATTCTTCTGCTATTCTATTGCCACACCTCCAACTACCACGATCATATAAAGGGGTGAATTCTTTAATGCCTCTCCCCTTTGGGGTGATACCTCCTAAGTCTATCATCTTTATTTTTCTATGCTGACGATCCAACATAATATTTTCTAATTTTAAATCCGCCATAATATATTCTTCTTCATGAAGTGCCTGTAATCCTTTTAATATAATGAGAATAATACCCAAAACCATATTTTTATCTAATTTATTTCTTCCTATATATCTTTTTAAATCTATACCATTAACATATTCCAACAGAATATAATAAAAGTTCTCGCCATTTACTACGCAATCATCTAATTCATACACACTGACAATGATATCAATTTTATAAAAATTTTTCAATAGTTGGTATTCTCTATTTAAAGAAAGGCTATCTTTACTTATCTTCATGGCATAGTCTGTTTCGGTATTTAAATCCTTTACTAAGTATACCGCTCCTATGCCTCCTTCACCAATTTTTTTCTTTATTTTATATCTGTTTTTTTTCCATTTACCTTCAATAATAATTCCATGACTTAATTGCGGTATTTCCATTATACCACCTCTTCGTTAGAGTAAATAACGGAGAATCCTCATCCTCCGTTAACCCATTGCATCCACTTCTATTAGCTCCTGATTTATGTGCATTTCATTGTAATCCTCTATAAGCTTGATGGCATGTTGAATTGCTTCTGCTGTAGGAGTACCTCCCTTAGGTTTCATAGCATAAAGATTTTCCTCTAGCTTTTTTTCATCTTCTTCAAATCTATAAATGACCTTGGTAGCTTCTCCTCTTTCTCCAGGGTAAGCAATGATCGCTACCTCCGCTTTACCCCTCCTGCTTTTCAACGAAGTCATTAGATCCAGAATACTATGTCGTGCCACATGTATTTTATTTGCCATGCTTCCGCTACAATCCATTAGAATACAAGTTTGAAGTTTAATTTCATCAGAAAAATCGTCTATATAATTGAGTATTTTACTTCTAGATTCAGGCTCCATACTATCTAAGTCTTGTCCTATAATTTCTTTTAGCTGTTTATTGACTGCATCCTGTATAGTACTATTAACAGTTTTGTAGGTTACACTTTGCATTGTTTTGTATAAATCGTCTAAATAGGTATATTCATAGGTTCCACCACCCGATCTAGCTATGCCAACAATTTCATCCAAGGGCTTTTCCTGCTGGTTTTGATTCATAATACCAATGGTATTTACAACAATGCCTCTCTCATAAGCCTCTTTAGAAACATCTATAGGATTGTTCCCTATATTTGATTGCCCATCAGTTACCAATACAATTTGCTTCACAACCGCTTCTTTATTCACCATAATTTACCTCCTATTTTTTTGAAAGTATTACCAATTGAGGGTTTTATATACTTGATTAGTAGCAAAGATATAAGTTGAGACAATGTAATTTTCATTATAATATTTATATGCTAGTACCACACAAGAATATGCCTCGAATTTCAGGAGCTGTTCTAGTGTTTAGAGGAGCTTTGGTGATGTATTAGAGAAGCTTGCATTGGAAAAACATGGCGAATTTAATTGTATTTCCCCGGAAATAGTTGTTTAGTAAATTATTTTGTATTAATTTACGATTTCTTATTTTTCTCCACAAAAAAAACACAAACCCCCATAAAAGGGATTTGTGTTTTTTATATTTATCCTAATTTTCTTTTCACCATTTCTTCAACTACAAAGGAAGCAACATCTTCTGCATAGCTTCCAGAACCAAAGCCAGCATCATAGCCCAGTTCTTTTGCCAGTTCGTGGGATAGTCTTGGTCCGCCACAAACTAAGACTACTTTATCTCTTATTCCCTCTGCTTCTAAAAGTTCCACCAATTCTGTCAGATTTGAGATGTGTACATCTTTTTGTGTAACAACCTGCGATACCAGTAGAGCATCCGCCTTTAATTCTATAGCCTTTGCCACCAACTCTTCATTAGGTACCTGGCTACCTAAATTATGAGCTTCCATACCCTTATAACGTTCTAATCCATAATGACCATCAAAGCCCTTCATATTCATGATGGCATCAATTCCTACCGTATGGGCATCTGTACCGGTGCAAGCACCTAAAATAACAACATCTCTACCTATATGCTTTTCAATATAAGCTTCTACTTCTTCCTTTTCCATGGTATCTACTTCTACTTTTGGCACTTGAATTGTTGAATAATCTATTGTATGTTGGCATTTCCCATAAACTACAAAGTAGGTATAGCCTACACCTAAATCCTTAGCTTCTACTACACTGGCTTCCTCTAAACCCATCTTAATAGCAAGGCGCCTTGCAGCTTCCTTTGACTCATCTCCATAGGGTACTGGTAAAGTAAAACTAACCTGAGTCATACCATCATTTAATGTATCTCCATAGGGTTTAACTTTTGTTAAATCCACCTTTTCTAATGCCATTATTTATTACCCCCTAACATCATGTCTACAAAGGGATTAAAGTAGCCTTCTGCCTTTTTCATTACTCCCTCTAAACCTTTTCCACCATCTCTTAAACGTTTAACACCACCAAATTTTCCTCCCTCAATTGTAGAGAAAATACCTTCTTTTTCAATCTGCTCTAGGAGATTGGTAGCATTAAACAATACCTCTTGAGCTCTTTTTTGGATGATACCATCCTTTTTAAATTCTATTTCCTCTCCTAAGTCCCGGCAGTTATTAAAGATATATTTAGCATTTTCTATGGCTAAAGCTCTATCATGTAAATGAGGTGTGTGTATAGCTTCTGTTAGCATCCCTAGCAACTGTATTCCTTGATTCGTCCATATGGATATCATATTAAACATAGCATCTTGTACATGTCCTTTAAAGATATCTCCTGTCTTAAATTTTGTTGGTGGCATATATTTTAATGGTGCTTTAGGAAATATTTCCTTAGCCATCTGTGCTTGAGCCAATTCCCACAAAAACCCATTTTCTAAGTTTGGATTCATTTCAAAGGCATGACCTAGACCCATTTGTTCTTCTGGAACACCAGCCTTTAGGGCAAATTGTTCATTAATAAATTGAGATGCCAGTACTGTATGAGCCTCCTCCACAGCATCAGCAGTCGTTAGATAATTGTCTTCTCCAGTATTAATAATGATACCGGCATAGCCATTAATGATCCTCGAAAAATACTGATCCACTAAGGTTCTTTGCATATTAATATCTCTAAACAAAATTCCATATAGAGCATCATTCAGCATCATATCCAAACCTTCTATAGCCCCCATAGCTGCTATTTCTGGCATACATAAACCTGAGCAGTAGTTACATAGTCTAATATAACGTCCTACCTCTTCTCCTACTTCATCTAGGGCTTTTCTCATAATTCTAAAGTTCTCCTGCGTGGCATAGGTTCCTCCAAAGCCTTCTGTTGTAGCACCATAGGGTACATAATCCAGTAAACTTTGAGCAGTACTTCTAATAACAGCTATAACGTCTGCCCCTTGTCTAGCAGCCGCCTGGGCTTGAACAACATCTTCATAAATATTACCAGTTGCTACAATTACATAAAGGTAGGGTTTTTTGCCTTCCCCCACATTACTTATAAAATCTTCTCTTTTCTTTCTGTTGTTACCAATTCTATCTACCGTTTTTTGTGCTATACCATTAATACTATTTTGTATATCCTCTAGTTTTTGAGCTGGTACCTTAGTTAAATCTAGTTCCCCTTTAGCAACAGCCTCTGCAATTTCTTGAGGCGTGTTTCCCGTTTGAACCATAGCATTCCCTATCCAATAGGCAGCACCATTGCCTAAACCTCCACCCTCTTTAATGTTATCCACAACAACATTTGGTAGAGGTGTATCTATTTCATCTACTCCATCGATTCCTAAAAGTCGTACTACAGTTCTCTCCACCGTCACCGTAGTATGTTCCTCAATGAATTTCTGTACCTCTTCAGCTATGTTTCCAGCTGCACCTCTAGCCTTCCCCACTATGCTTGCATCTATGTTTAGTTTACTTATCATCAACTTTACCCTCCCTTTCTCCAATCGCTTTCTTTGCTTCAGTTAAAATTTCCTCTGTAAGTCCCATTAGCTTTGCAACCATAATAGCATCCTTCGGAGCCGTTGCCTCGCCTCTTTTTTCTTCTAGCCTATAGTCCATGTGCTTTTCCAATAGACCTTTATGATTTCTCTTATCCTCTAATTCTTTTCTTAGAATCTCCAGTGACACATTTTTCAAACCCACAACCTGCAAATGATGTATTGCTTCTATAGCCCCTAGCCCATCAAAATGAGTAGTAATTACCGTTAGAGAAGGTTTTTTCTTAAGGTATTGGATAACACCTTTTGAAATACCATAGCCCTCTATGGGGTTTGTTCCTCTAGCCAATTCATCTATTAGGATAAGTCCTGTATCTTCCGCCCGCTCTATCACTTCCTTTAGACCCTGAATTTCAGCGCCAAAGGTAGAGAGGCCATTTTCTGCAGATTGTTGATCTCCGGAGGAAAAATAAATAAAGGCCACAGGACCTAAAATCACCTCTTCAGCTGGAGGATATAGCCCTAATTGTGTCATGGCGGTAAGTAAAGCCATCATTTTTAAGGTAATGGTTTTTCCTCCCATATTGGCTCCCGTAATTAATGTAACACCCCTATCTAGATTGACATCTATAGGTGTATAATCAGATCCTTGACATTTTAATTTTTCCTCTACAACAACATGTCTTCCACCCTTAATAGCTACCTTGGGATAATCCACTATTTGAGGCTCTACTGCCTTCGTCTGTAGTGCTAAGATAGCCTTCCCCATAGTAAAATCAATTTTTCCTATAAAATCTATATTGTTTAGTATTGCCTCAGCATGGTTTCCTATTGTTTTCGATAGTCTTTTTCTAATTTTAAATTCTTCCTCTTCCTCCAATTGCTTTAAATCCTCTATTTGTGCCTTCATTGTCTTTAAATCTTCGGAAGGCTTCACTTTAAAAATAAAGCTTCTAAAGTTTTCAGCCGTTTGATACACCTTGTCATAGTCCACAAACTTCTCAAGTAATTGTTGATCTTCCTTCAGTACTATTATTTCTCCATTAAGTTTAGGCTTTACACCTGTTTTTTTGTAAACTTCTTCTTTTAAGATTTTATTTTTCTGGTGTATAATGTTTTCGGTCTGTCTTTTTTGTTTTCGTATATCGATTAATACTTCAGAGTAAACATCATATATATAAAAGGTTTCCATGCCGGTTTCTTCAGGGTCTA
Organism: Clostridiaceae bacterium; assembly: GCA_020832135.1. Classification (GTDB taxonomy): domain Bacteria; phylum Bacillota; class Clostridia; order Peptostreptococcales; family Natronincolaceae; genus JAFIFG01. Next base: position 75,716 of record JAFIFG010000124.1, on the reverse strand, counting down.
GAACTTTAACAATCTCCTTCATAGGTGCTAACTTAAAGTAAGCTATCTGCATTTTATAGTTCAAGATAAACTTCCGAAGTTTTTCCATAGCTATCATCTGTTTTTTTATTTCAAAAAATTCTACTTCACTTAATATTTCTCCCGCTTTAGCTCTATAGATGGAACCCTTAATATCTTTTAATTCCCCAAGGATTCTTTTTAATCCTCTAGTCAGTTGACTATCCTGCTCCATAGTCTTTAAAAAAACTCTTAGATCTGTTAATATCCCCTTTAATGCTTCTAGATCCTCCATAAGATAAGGCTTAATATTTTCCTTAGCATCCTTACCATAAGGGCTTTGGACTGGTAATTTTTGCAATACCTGCTTTAATCCTATTTCTTCTTGAATTTCTGTGGTTATAAATTTATTCATCTAATTCCTCCTCCAGCATGACGTCCACAACCGGTAAGGAGAGATTTTGTTTCATTTTCTTATAAAAATCTCTTGGATTAAATTGATAGCCTTGAGGTGCATATGGATTTAAAGTGGCTACTAAAGCATTTATTTTTTCAGCCACCCTTATTTCAAAGCCTCTTTTTTCAAAGAATTTCCATTCCTTTGCTCCAATAAAAATTTTCGTAGCATCCCTTACAATAAAGGTAACATCTTTATAGGCATCAGTGATGGTCATAATATCCTCTAATGTCTTTTTTACTAAACTACCACTTAAAATAACATAGCGACTATCTTCATCTAATGCTCTTCCAATTACTGTTCCACTATTGATGGCTGTTTTAATATCTATAGTTTTTACATTCCCATTCTGATCAATTACACCATAGGATTTATTTTCCAAAAGTTCCTCTGCTAATCCCAATACCATGACGTCCTCCACTGGCTTTAAGTTAAACAAATCCACTTGATGTATGGTTTCCTCTACTACTTTATCTATATCCCTACTTAATACTGCCCCTGTGGCCAATATAGTAGCTTCAGTTATGGAGGGAGATGCTGTGGTCTTTCTATTGATGGCTCCATCTATTAATACAATTTCAGCACCATGGCTTAACATACTCATAGCAACCTCTTTAACTGCAATGTTTGTATCTGGTCCAGCAATTTCTACATATCCTTCATTTTTCACTCTACATATGACCACCATACCCATGGCGGTAGGATAATCTGTAACCTCTAAAATTTCTAACTTAGCATCACTTCTTAATAAGCAGTCCTCAGTAGTAGCTACAATAGTATCCTCTAATAGATAAATCATAGGTTTTTCCGTTGAAGTTACAATATCTTGAGCTTCTCCATCCCTACCTATAGAGGTCAGACCTAAAGTAATCCCCTTTTCAGCAGCTTCCTCTAAAAGTCTATTTAATGTAACAGTTTTTCCTGCATTTTTAGCCATGCCTACAAGGGATACGGTTTTATATTTGTGTCTGATCAAATCCATTATTTCCATCTCTACACCTCCTAACTACGTTGAAGTTAAAGCATATCGTCTTATTATGATCCTTGTTTTAGTTGATAATTTGTCATCCTGAGGAAATACCCGGGGGAGGCGGAAGGCTTTAGGAATCATTCAGAAGCTTCACTATTGCTCAGGATGACATTTTAAAAAACTTTATCAGGCCTATACTTATATTTTGCTTCTTACTCTATTTTATTACTTCTTACTTCTTTCGTGTCTCTCTAAGTTAGCTGGCTCTAATGCCACCCTGTCACCCTGCAGAAGACCACCTATACCACCTAATTTTTCTTCCTTTTTTCCTGCACATACATCACAGGTACAACTTTCTGTATAGCTAGTTGGCTGTGTATAGGTTGTAATAACTCCTTCATAATTTCTTAGTACAACTTTGTCTGGCGACTGAGATAGCACATAGTTTGGCATTACTGGAATTTTTCCACCACCACCAGGTGCATCCACCACAAAGGTCGGTACAGCATAACCCGAAGTATGACCTCTTAATGCTTCTATAATTTCAATCCCTTTAGCAACTGGCGTTCTGAAGTGTTCAATCCCCATAGAAAGATCACATTGATAAATATAATAGGGTCTAACTCTATTTTTGACTAAGTCATGTACTAAGTCCTTCATAACGTGGACACAATCATTAATTCCCTTTAAAAGTACTGATTGATTACCAAGAGGAATCCCTGCATTCGCCATCAAAGTTAAAGCTTCTCTCGCTTCTTTTGTTAATTCCTTTGGATGATTAAAGTGAGTATTTAACCAAATTGGATGATATTTTTTTAGCATTTCCACAAATTTAGGAGTAATTCTTTGAGGCATAACTACAGGTGCTCTACTTCCTATTCTAATCACTTCTACATGCTCTATTTCTCTTAATTTACTGATGATGTGTTCTAATCTCTCATCAGAAACCAATAGTGCATCCCCACCAGATAATAGTACATCTCTTACCTGCGGTGTGTTTCGAATGTATTCAATAGCTGCATCTATTTGATCTATTGGTGTACTGGTATCTTGTTGACCTGCGAACCTTCTTCTGGTACAGTGTCTACAATACATAGAGCACATATCTGTAATTAAAAGCAATACTCTATCTGGATATCTATGGGTAAGTCCCGGTACTGGTGAATCTTCATCTTCATGTAGAGGGTCCTCCATATCTGCACTGCCTTTTACAAGTTCAACATTCCTAGGTACTGCCTGCTTTCTCACTGGACAATTTGGATCATTTTCATCCATTAATGCTGCATAATAAGGGGTAATACCCATTCTTAATGATTCAAGACAGGCTTCTATTCCCTCTTCCTCATCCTTTGTCAGATTAACAACCTCTTTTAAACCTTCTAGGTTAGTAATTCTATTTTTAACCTGCCATTGCCAATCATTCCATTGTTCCTCTGTAACATCTTTCCAAATAGCTATATCTCTAAAGTTTCGCATCAGTGTCCCTCCTTATTTTTTAAGCATATAATTCTTCGTATATCTTCCTTAGTGTTTGACTTTCTCGCATAACCTGTAGGGCGATTTCTCCATGTCCCTTTGTATAACCATTACCCACAATCATGGTGGTATCTCGACCTACCCCTTCAGCACCAAGGGCTGCTTTGGTGAAATTGGTAGCCATACTAAAGAAGTAAATTAAACCATCATCCTTGGCTGCTAATATACTGGACATTTCTGTATTAGGAACGTTTACACAGTTAATTACAACATCCGCCATTTCTCCATTAGTTACTTCACTTATTTTGTTCATTACCCCTACTGCATCGGTGGCATCAGCTACAACATATTCATCTGCAAGTCCGGCATTTTTTGGTCTTTGTATCGAACTTTCGCTATGAGTAAGACAAATAACTTTTCCTGTTATCCCAGCTCTCTTTTTTGCTTCATATAAACATAGCATCCCTGATTTACCAGCCCCGCCTATTACCAACACCGTATCACTAGGCTTTACTAATTTTGCAGTTTGAGCTGGAGCCCCAGCTACATCCAATACCGATAGGGCTAAGTTTTCAGGAAGATCTTTAGGCATAACAGCATATATTCCACTTTCAAATAGAATAGCTTTTCCTTCGATATCCACCTGATCAATATCTTTTCTTATTTCCTTTATAGCATCAATTCTTAAAGGAGTTAAAGACAAAGAAACCAATGTTGCGATCTTATCTCCAACCTTTAGATCTGTTTTCCCCTCTAGGTCCTGTCCTATTTTTTCTATGGTTCCTATTAACATTCCTCCTGATCCAGTTACAGGATTTTGATGTTTACCTCTTGTAGCTACAATATCTTGCATAATTTCTTTAATTTTATCTATATCACCCTTAGCTTCCTCCTTAATTTGTGTGAAGCTGGCAGAATCAATATTTAAAGTCTGTACATCAATAAGAATTTCATTGTCATAAATCTCCATATTATTGTCTATTTTTGTAGCTGGTTGTGGTAAAACACCTTTTGGTTCTATTACTCTATGGGTACCAAAGGCACATCCTTTTCTCATCTTTATATTCCTCCTATCTTTTTTTAGAAATCTGTTGATTTTTGATGAAAGCTATGTAAAAATAACTTTCTTTGTATAAATAATGCAACATTTATGCCAAAAATTTGGTTCTTGTGAATTTTTTCCTTAAATTATTGAATTCAAAGGGATGCAGTATAGTATGGATTTTTATATAGAAATTAAAAATCTTATTAAGATTGAGAATATAACAAACAAAAGAAAAAATTGCCGAAAAATAGGCAATTAGTTGATACTGTATTTATTCATCTTATATTGTAATGTCTGTCTAGGTATTTGTAATAATTTAGCTGCATTGGTGACATTCCCATTGGTCTGTTGTATTACGTCTTTTATTAATTGCATCTCTGTTTCTCTTAATTTTTCTTTTAGAGAAATGGATATGTCTTTCTTATCACTAGGAAAATTATTAAATCTACTCTCTTTGAAATAATAAGGTAGATCTTCTTCTCCAATAAATCTATCCTCTGATATATTCATAATACCTTCTATAATATTTTCTAGCTCCCGAATATTACCTGGCCAGTGATATTGTTGAAATATTTCCATTACCTTTGGTGTTGTCCCCAGCACCTTCTTGCTAAGCTTTTTGTTGAATTTATCAATAAAGAAGCCTACCAATAGCTCTATATCTTCCTTCCGCTCCTTTAAATCAGGTACTCTTAAGGATACTACATTTAACCGATAAAAAAGATCACTTCTTAAATGTCCTTTTTCTACCGTTGCTAGCGGATCCGTATTCATAGCTGCAATAATTCTAACATCTACCTCATGTGTTTTAATATCCCCTACTCTTCTAATGGACTCTTCCTCCAAGACCCTTAAAAGCTTTGTTTGTAGTTCTATAGGCATAGAATTTATCTCATCCAAGAATAGAGTCCCTCCATTAGCTAATTCAAAAAGCCCTGGTCGATTATCAGCACCTGTAAAACTTCCCTTGGAGGTTCCAAATAAAATACTTTCTAATAAAGATGCTGGAATAGCAGCACAGTTTTGGGTTATAAATGGTTTTAATCGTCTCTTACTGGCATTATGAATAGACTGCACAATTAATTCTTTTCCTGTTCCAGTACTACCATGTACCATAATAGAGGATAGGCTTTCTGCTGCCTTCAAGGCTCTTCGTTTAAGCTGCTTTATTCCTTCACTTTCACCAATGATATCCCCAAAGGTATATTTAGCCGTTCCTTTTTTTCGACTTTTTTCTTTAATTTCTTCATCGTATAATTGTTTTTGTAAATCTACTACTTTTTCCGATAAAGCCTTTACCTGTGTAATGTCTCTAGAGATTTCAATGGCTCCTAGAACCCTTCCCTTCTCTACAATGGGGATAGAAGAATTTATAGTAGTGATTTTATAACCCCTATAGTTTACGAAGGTTTGTTGAAAGTTATAGATAGGCTCACCGGTTTTAATGACCTTTATCAAAGTGCTGGTTTCCTCTGTAAGAGACGGATAAATATCTAATATATATTTTCCTATGGCTTCGTCTCTACTAACATTATCTAATTTGGCAGCTGCTAAATTACAATATGCTATTTTACCCTCTTGGTCAATGATTTGAATCCCTTCACCTACATAATCCAATGCTTTTTCCATATTATTTTTTGTCACAATTTTACTCAAGCTATCACCGCCGATTTTCAAGCTATTTGTGCCAGTTTTTGGGCATCTTCACCTATAGTATATCGTAAATATTGGCAATTTACAAACATTTAAACCACTGTATTAAAAAAAGATGCCATCAATTCCACCGATAGCATCTTTTTCATTTTCTGCTTAGGAAAGCATTTTTTTAATTTCCTTCTTAGAGGGCACTTTTCCTGAAACCTTAACCACTTCATCCACCACCAATGCTGGTGTTTTCATTACCCCATAGTTAAGAATATCTTGTAGGTCTGTTACCTTTTCAATAGTGGCAGAAAGGTTTAATTCCTCCACCACTTCCTTTACAGCTACTTCTAATGTGTTACAGCTTTTGCATCCTGATCCTAATACTTTGATAACCATTGTAAATTAACCTCCTTGTTTAATATTTTATTTTAAAAAGTAAATAACTCGCCAAGTTTTCCTATACTATATTACAAAATCCAGTTAAATAAAAACCCTACCAATAAAATACCTATACCTACAATGGCTACAAATATCCCAATTAATTTAGTTTTAATTACTCTCTTCAACATAATGATGGAGGGCAAGGAAAGAGCTACTACCGACATCATGAAGGCCAGTGCGGTTCCTACACCTACACCTTTATTGATTAATGCCTCCACCACTGGTATAGTTCCTACTGCATTAGAGTATAGTGGGATTCCCAGGACTACTCCAACAAATACCGCTAGAGGATTATTAGGACCTGCATATTTAACCAGTAAATCCTCTGGAGCATAGCCATGAATCATGGCTCCGATACCAATCCCAACCACTACATAAATCCAAATGCCCTTAACAATATCCACCACACTGTCTTTGGCATAAGCTAGCCGCTGTTTCCTTGTCATTTTCTCCGCTTCATTTTCTCCCATCTTCATTTTAAAAACATATTCCTCAACTAGATGGTACAGATTAAGTTTTTCGATTAATATTCCAGTAACAATACCTATAACCATTCCTGCTAAAGTGTATAGTATAGCAATCTGTGGTCCAAAGGTAATAAAAAGATATCCTAGAGCAATTTCATTGACAATAGGAGATGTCACTAAAAAAGTAAAGGTAACCCCCAGAGGGATTTTCGCCTCCACAAATCCAATAAAAATCGGCACTGTTGAACAAGAACAAAAAGGAGATATTACTCCTAATACCGATGCCGCAACATATGCCCAAATTCCATGAAATTTAGCCAATAATGCCTTAACCTTCTCAGGTGGAAAATAACTTCTAATGTAGGTGATCAGAAAAATCATAAAACTCAATAGAAAAATAATTTTTGCTGTATCATAAATAAAAAAATGTATGGCTTCATAAAAGGTTTCCCCAGTTTGTATATCTGAACCTACTAATTGTAATATCCAATGAATGAATCTTATTACATACGGTGCTACTAAATGACCAAATCTTTCAAACATGATTATATCCCCCCTACTCCAATTGTGATAATGATTCTTGTAACTGTTGCTGAAGAATCATCTTGGTTTTGTCTAAAATATCATAGATTTCTCGATATTTAACCTTGTAATAAACCATCAACCCTTCTTTTCTGCTAATTAATATCCCCTGATCCTTTAGAACCTTCAAATGCTGAGATACATTGGACTGCTCAAGTTCTAACTCTTCGTAAATATGACATACGCAGAGTTCGCCTCTATTCTTTAAAAGCTCCAAGATTTCTAATCGGGTTGGGTGACAAAAGGACTTTAATAAATTTGCATATAGATGAAAATTTTGCCTAGACATTTCTTCACTCCCTTTATATAAGTATATTAGCTTTTTCTAATATTATAATATATTTATATTCTATGACTTTGCTATAAATTTGTCAACCTTAATTTTTATTTTCATATAAACACCCTGTTAAAAATAAAGATTAAAAGATTCAATAAAAAAACCGTGGATTTACGGATTTAAGAATCCTCCACAGCTTTTGATTGCTCATTATTCATTTTCAATTATTCTCTGTTCTTTGGTGGCCTAGGACCATAGTATTGATAAAAATTACACTCAATCCGCCCATTATAAAGCTTTCTTTTCCTATCTGCTTTTTTACCAAAATATGTTTCGAATCCAGCATGAGAGGTGATAATGTAATGGGACCAAGTGTCTAGATTGGAGAAAACTTTTCCCATAGTTTTGTAAAGCTTTTCTACCTCTTCTATTTCCCCTATTCTTTCTCCATAGGGAGGATTACAAACAATACAGCCATATTCAAACCTAGATCCTAAATCCTTCAGATCTAATTTTTGCACATGGACATCCTCTTCAACAAAAGCCTCCTGAATATGGTGTCTTGCTAAACTTAGAGCCTCACCATCTATATCGGACCCGTAAATCCTCAATTTTCTATTATAATTAGCCAAGTCATGAGTTTCTTTTCTAGCTTCTCGCCAAATATCCTTTGATATAATGTCCCATTCTTCAGCTATAAAGTTTCTGTTCATTCCCGGTGCTATATTCTTTCCTATTAATGCAGCTTCAATAGGAATTGTTCCTGATCCACAGGTGGGATCCATCAACACCCTATCTGGATTCCAATAGCTTAATTGAATAAGTGCCGCTGCTAAAGTTTCCTTTAGTGGAGCCCTATTTGATAAGGTTCTGTAGCCTCTTTTATGTAATCCTGCACCACTGGTATCTATCGTCAAGGTGGCGATATCCTTTAATAGTGCCACTTCTATTTTATAGGTGCCCCGCTCTTCTTTAAACCAAGAAGTTTTGTATTTTCCCTTTAGGCTCTCCACCACTGCTTTTTTCACAATAGCTTGACAATCAGGCACACTAAACAGCTTAGATTTTATAGACTTTCCATCTACAGGAAAAATGGCATCCTCTGGAATCCAATCACCCCAAGGTAAAGCCTTTGTATTTTCGAATAGTTCCTCAAAGGTAGTAGCTTTAAATTCTCCTATTTTTACTAGGACTCTATCCGCACTCCTAAGCCATAGATTACTTCTAGCGATCCCCATTTCATCCGCAGTAAATAGTACCCTACCATTTTCCACTGTTACATCTTCATAACCTAGGTTCTTTACTTCCCTCGCCACAACAGCCTCCAGTCCAAATGCCGCCGTAGCAATTAATTCTATTTTCCTCAACTATATCTCTCCTATCTATCAATTTATCTTTGGTGTATCGCTAAGACTTTTTCCTCAATGAAGTGTTATTTTTTAATAACTTTTACTCATATTATTCAATTCCTGAAGGTTTTTATTCCTTTTATCAGTGCTAAAAAGGATATTAGATCATATTGACATATATCTGCTGTAGATTATTTCTTATTAGTTTTGTTATTCGTCTTATTGTTTTTCTTATTGCCCTTTGTATCTCCAGAGTTATCCTTTTCAACTTTCTTACAGATTACCCTCCACATGAAGCTTCCCCACAGAAAACCCACTGCTGCAAACATAAAAATAGTTAGAAGCCCACTTAACCCAAAGGTATGTCTTAATATAAGCCTTGGAGAAAATCTATATTGATGAATGCCTGTTAGAATCATAAAGATAATTCCCGTTGAAACACCCCAACTCAGAACACCGTGTCCCCAGACATAACTAGTTTTCCCCATATTATATAGTTCTTGTGGAGTTTTGTTTCTACTATTAGCAATTGGATTATTTGACTTTTTCGTTTCTTTCTTCTTATTGTTTTTCATAGCCTTCACCTCTTTTGTATAGTTTTGCTTTTGTTAAAATCTTAAGTTTTATTGGTAAATTTATCTTTATTGTATCATATATCTATTATTCCACTTAGATTTCAATAAAGTTTTTTCCAGCAAAATAGCGGAATAGTCTCTGCTATAGAAATATTTTTAATAAATCATTGGAGTTTCAATACTAAATCATCTATCCTAAGACCTAAGGCCCGTGCGATAGATACTACCTTATTAAAGGAGGGGTTCTTTTTTTCACCTCTTTCAAGCTCTTCTATATAGCTTTTAGAAATGCAAGTGAGGTTTGATACATCCTTGGTTGTGTACCCTTTTTCTAATCTTACCTCTCTCATTCTTAACCCATTCAGCATACTACTTCCCCCTATTCAGTCAAAATATAGTATAATTTTATTCAGTTTTCTCTTTCATTATATGCATTCATTGACAAACCTATTAACACTTTAATGTAGTTTATTGAAAATTCAGACAACATCCCCTTTTGCTATCTTCTTCATCAACACAACCTCTAAATAATTAGATTGGCTTTAACTCATATCTCTATAGCATTTAACCCCTTCCAAAGATATTGCTTTTTTTACTCCCCTTATAACAGCCTCCTCCATCACTTTCGATGCCAAAGTCCCTATTATATTTATATCTGCTTCTATCTCTCCGGTGCCCATGGTAAAAATAGTATCTCCATCCACCATCGTATGGGCTGGTCTCATTGTTCTAGCATAACCATTATGTGCCATAGAAGCTATTTTTGTAGCTTGTGCTTTATTTAGTTTTCCATTAGTAACAATAGTTCCTATTGTAGTGTTACCACTGAATGGATTTTTGTTTCTATTATGATTCCTAAGCATTATTTCCTCCGTATTGGCAAAGGTTTTTTTATCCAGATTTAATGCTCCTGCTACAATATTTGCAGTTTTAGGATCTACAACATCACCAAAGCAGTTGACGGCAACAATAGCCCCTACCATTAAGTCTCCAATCTTCAGACAATAGCTTCCTAATCCTCCCTTCATGGCATATTCTCCGCCTAAAAATTTACCTACAGTTGCTCCTGTTCCTGCACCTACAGTGCCCTCATCAAAACTCCCAGCACTTGCATTTTCACAAGCCTTATATCCCATAACTTTATTAGGTCTTATTCTATAATCACCTATGGTTAAGTCAAAGAGTACAGCCCCCGTCACAATGGGCACCTTTGTTACTCCAACATCAAATCCCACATTTCTTTCTTCTAAATACTCCATAACACCACCACCTACATCTAAACCAAAAGCACTGCCTCCCGTAAGGAATACTGCATGTATTTTCTCTACTAGATTTACAGGATTTAATAAATCTGTTTCTCTAGTACCAGGAGCACCACCCCTAACATCCACCCCTGCAACTGCACCTTCCTCACATAAAATCACCGTACATCCTGTAGCAGCCTTTTCATCTTGAGCATGTCCAACCTTTATTCCTTTTATATCAGTAAGTTTTACTTCCTTCAATATTAACTCTCCTTCCTTGTCCTGCAAATCCATTTGAGTACTCTTTAAACCCTTTTTTCATTTTTAGTGTATTCCTGAAACTCTTCCTACTAGAAAAATAAGCTAAATGCTAAGTTTTATTTTAACATATTTTTTGAAAAACATTCTAATCCTTCCTAAGTCTAGGAGAATTTTTCACATAAAAAACCCCTTTTCGTGTAAATGTAAAGGGGTTTTTTATATACAAGGAAGCAAGAGTAATTACTTATTCACAGGCAATTTTATAAAGAAATGATTTCCTTTATTATCTACCTCCAACTCCAGCTTGCCCTGATTTTTTTCCATGAGACTTTTTACTATGTATAGTCCTAAACCATTTCCAGTTTCCTTTGTGGTAAAGCCCTTTGTAAATATTTCATCTTTCATCTCTTCTGGTATAATAGGTATATTGTTAGATACTTTAAAAACGTACTCATCTAATGCTTCATAGATTTCTATTTTTAATCTTTTATCCTCTACCTCTATATCCATCATAGCCTCAATAGCATTTTTAATTAGATTGTTAAAGGCTTTTATCAAGTCATATAGATTGATGGCTAAATCAGGTGACAATTCCATAGCACTAATTTCCACCTTAATATTATACTTCTTTGCAGTAGTGATAGCATTGTAGATAGTGGCTTCGATTTCAGGAACACCTATTTTATATCGGCCATCCACTACTTTACCCTCCTCAGAAACACTCTTTAAGTACTTTAGAGCCCGATCGCCATATCCCATCTCCATAAGTCCTTGAAGAATCTGTATATGGTTTGCAAAATCGTGTTTGTATAGCCTTAACTTCTCATTCATTTCTTCACTTAAATTTAATCTATAATGTGCCGTTTCCTTTTGTGTAGCAAGATTGGAAATAATAATAATTTCTATCAAAATCCATATAGATAAAATAACACTAACAAAAATAATTAACTGGTTATTCCTTCTGAGGGCATCTTCAATGGACTTCGTCAATTCCTCAACAGGTATCATACCCGTCACAAATCCCCTCTCATTCTCTAGAGGTAATATACTTAGCAGATAGTTTTCATTATCTATTTTTACCTCCTCTACAATATCTACAGTACCCGTTTCCTCCATCAGAGGCTTTATCAAAGTATTAGAAGAAGATTCCTTCCTCTCTCTATCAATTGGAGTTATCTTATCATCATATAGTACTACCCTTCCATTTTCTCCGATAAATACTTGTCTGTAGATGTCTTGAAAATATTGATCGTTTATAAATACCAGAAGATGCCCAACCACCTTTTCCTGCTGAAGATCCTTTATTTTATGTGTCATGAAGGACACTTCTGTCTCTCCATAATCCATAAAAAAGTCTTCCTCTATAACATGATACCAATCTATCATCTCTGTAGAAGCTATTACTTTCTTATATAAAAAATCAGATGAAACATCATATGTATAAACATCAAATCCATCTTTATAGAAGAAGACAGTTCCATCAGGCAGTACAATAGCTGCTTTGTCTATATAAATGCTTTTGTCATTAAGGACGGCCAACTGTCGTGTAAGAAAATTATGAAAGGATGCTTTTCTTTCAAGAGATAAATCATGATAATCCTCAATACCCTTTCTAATACCCATCTGCTGAGAGGTATCATTGGCGGCTTTTTCAACATTATCGATGGTAAAGGCTATATTTTCCCTTGTCTTTTCTAAAATTTGCTGTATGCTCTCTATTCTCTCTTTTTTTACAGCATTTACTGTTTGTCTCTGAAGTAAGAAAGCATTTAAGAAGATAGGGAAATAAATCAGTAGTAAAAACAATGCAAACAACCTTATTTGTAGAGACTTTTTTTCATAGATTAAGTATAATATTTTTTTCAAAGGTCACACCTCTTATGGGAAATAAATTTTATACACAGGGTGTATATTCCTATTTTACTAATTTCGACTTTATTTTTCAACAAAATATAATTTTCTACCCTCTTCCTTGTTAAATCTGTGTATATGTTCATAGGATAACTGTGTATAATGTGGGTAAAAATGTTGATAATATGATTTTTGAAGGGACAGGCTTGTTAATAGATATGTTAATAAGCTTGTCCTTATCCACATAGAGTAAAGTTTATCCCCTTCCCCTCTATGAAACTTTTTAAAATTCTATGCATTAGTATATTTAAATATCTAAAATTTTTCATAGTGTTAAATGTTTTTCATGTTTTAAGTCGTATCTATAGAGAATTCATCATGTTTTGTATCTTTTTCTATTTGTATGTATTATTTCGTATTTTTCTTTATATTTTTTTAAATATAGCTTTTCCAACAGTTGCATATTGTTCCAAAATATTCTATAATTAATAGACTGACTCTGTGGTCAGATTAATGTACTGGAGGTATTGTATAGATGTCAAAGAAAGCTTTATTACTTATTTGGGGACTTATTATATCAAGTCTTATCTTAGCTGGCTGTGGTAATAACCAATCCATCGAAGTACAGGCGGAACAAGAGAATATATTCGCTGTAGAAGTAGCTTATCCAAAATTAGGTGATCTGTCCCAAAGCATTACCCTAAGCGGACAACTTAGTGCTATTGATACTGTAACAATTATTCCTGAAGTTCAAGGACTCTTAGAAGTAAGGGCCTTACATGTGACCTTAGGGGATTACGTTAAAAAAGGAGACACTTTGTTTATTTTAGATAGAGAAAATATTACAGACCAAATTGAAGGTGCTCGTCTTGCTTATGAAAGCAGTAAAGCTAACTATATCCAACAAAAAGAAAGAATTCACCAGCAGGTAGATAATACAAGACTTGCCTATGAAGGGGCTAAGAAAAGTTATGAACATGCCCAAGCAAATTTTGAAAGAATAGAGAAACTATATGAGGCAGGAGCTGTTTCATACCAAGATTATCAACAGGCAAAGCTAGCAGCTTCTGATATACAATTACAGCAGGCCAAGCTTCACTATAAAAATAGCAAGGCCCACGAAGCACAGTTAGCCTCACTAGAATCTCAATTAAATCAAGCCCGTACCGCATACCATACTAGCTCAAAAACATTAGAAAACACTATGGTAACAGCACCAATAAGTGGCGTTATATCCTCCTTAAACATAGAAGTTGGAGGTATGGCTTCTGCTCAACCAGCTTTAACCATAACTGACATATCTTCCTTGGAGGTTATTGTCAATGCAACAGAAGGGATGATTAACAGGGTGTTGAAGGCTAATACTGTAGAGCTTATCATTCCCGCTGTTTCTGATGAAAAAACAGTCGGCGAAATTAAAGTAGTAAATCCGGTTCCTGATGCAAAGACACAGCTTTACACCGTAAAGATTACCATAGATAATCCTGATGGTATGATCAAGCCCGGTATGTTTGCCCAAGTTTATATGAATACAAATGAAAGACAGAACACCACCATTCTACCTAGTGAAGCTGTATTACAGGAGGAAGAATCCTTTTATGTTTTTGTAGTAGAAGAAGAAAGAACCATGAGAAAAGACATATCCATCGGTGTAGATAATGGTGAATTAGTGGAGATTATTGATGGCTTAACACTAGAGGATCGTGTTATTGTTAAGGGTCAAGATTTCCTCAGAGATGGTTACAAAGTCAAAATAGTAAGAGGTGAAAAATAATGAAGTTGTCGCATATAGCCGTTAAACGTCCCGTCACTACAGTGATGATGATCTTCATTATTTTGTTATTGGGGTTCGTTTCTTTAACTCGGCTATCTATAGACCTTCTACCCCAAATCAATGTTCCAGTAGCGGTGGTTAGTACACAATATGCAGGTGTAGGCCCCTATGAAATGGAGTCTCTGGTCACAAGACCTCTTGAGGAAGCGTTGGCCACTGTTAATAATGTAAAGAGCATTTCTTCCACCTCGCAAGAAGGTAGCTCTCTAGTCATTGTTCAATTTAATGATGGTATTGATATGGATATGGCAACCTTAGATATGCGAGAAAGGGTGGATATGATTCAAGACTTCCTTCCAGAGGATGCCTCCACACCTAGAGTTAGTAAAATAGATCCTGGGGCCATGCCAGTTATACAAATGGCTATTACAGGGAATAAAAATTCTGAGGAACTACAAAGAGTAGCAGAGGATAGAATAAAAAATAGAATAGAACGCCTCCCTGGAGTAGCCTCCGTAGATGTTGCCGGTGGTTACGAGAAAGAGGTAGAGATTATTGTTGACCCCATTAAATTAGAGCATTATGGATTATCTATAAGCCATGTAGCTAATCTATTAAGGGGTGAAAACCTTAATCTTCCAGGTGGCTTAGTGGAAAAGAGTAATCGTGAGCTTTTGGTAAGAACCTTAGGAGAATTCAAGAGTGTTGAGGAAATAAGAAATTTACCTATTCCATTACACAATGGTGGTAGAATCCACTTAAGAGATGTTGCCAATGTAACCTTAGGTTCTAAGGATGTGGATAGATTAGCTCGTACCAATGGTGAGGATAGTATTATCCTTGTGGTGAATAAGCAATCTGACTTCAATACCGTCAGGGTTGCTGATAGGGTAAATAGAGAGTTCCAACGTTTGTCCACTGAATTAGACGATATAGAATTTGTTATGATTATGGATCTTTCCGACTATATTAAAGAGGCTATTGGTAATGTGGCGAAGAATAGTATTTTTGGGGGGATTTTAGCCATCATTGTTTTATTCTTATTTCTTAGAAATATTAGGACCACCTTTATTATCGGCATAGCTATACCTATATCAGTTATTGCTACCTTTTCTTTAATGTACTTTGCTGGTATTACCATTAACCTTATGACCCTTGGAGGTCTTGCTCTAGGAATGGGGATGTTGGTGGATAACTCCATCGTTGTGTTGGAGAACATTTATCGTTTTCGGCAAGAGGGATTCTCCCGTGTAGAAGCAGCAAAGCAAGGAGCAGCAGAAGTAAGTATGGCGGTAACAGCCTCCACCATTACTACTGTGGCGGTATTTCTTCCTATTGTCTTTGTGGATGGGATTACCTCCATGTTGTTTAAGGAACTTGCTATGACAGTTACTTTTTCTCTATTGGCATCCTTATTTGTATCCCTTACAATCGTGCCAATGCTGTCCTCTAAATTATTAAAGCTATCTAATGAAGTCAACAGGCGAACCACCTTATCTAAAAAACTTTTAGATAGTTTTCAAAGGTTCTTTACTAGATTAGAATTGCTTTATAAAAGTATATTAAGATGGGCATTAGATCATAGAAAGTCAACAGTAGGTCTATCTCTTATTATTTTTATTACTTCTATGGGCTTAGCCTTCACTGTAGGAGCAGAGTTTTTCCCTTCAATGGATGAAGGTATTATTACTATAAATCTTGAGCTTCCTGCTGGTGTTAAACTTGAAGAAACAGATAAAGTAGCTACCCATATTGAAGAAATTGTCTCAACTATCCCAGAGACAGAATCTATCTTTGTTCTTCTGGGGGGGGGCGGTAATATGTTTGGCGATACCGGTGGAAGAGGTAATATTGCGGAAATATACGTTATGCTTACAGGACTGCGGCAAAGAGATCGTAGTAGTCGTATGATAGCCGATGAAATAAGAAGTAAAACCTCGGAAATAGCAGGTGCCCAAATAACTGTGCAGGCTATGGAAAGTATGGGTATGGGAGGCGGATTCTCCAGCTCTCCAATCTCCATATCTATCCAAGGGGATGATATGGAGATATTACAAGATATATCCAATGATATTATCTCTTTCGTAGAAGGTGTAGAGGGAACTAGAGAGGTAAGCTCTAGCTTTGAGGATGCAAAACCTGAAATACAGGTAAATGTAAATAGAGACTTAGCTTCTCACTATGGTTTAACATCAGCACAAATTGCTCAAGCAGTTCGGAGTAGTGTGCAGGGTACTGTAGCTACTAGATATAAGGTAGATGGTTCAGAAATAGATGTAGTTATAAAAAGTCAGGAACATATACGAAAAAGCATCATAAACTTTAGTCACTTACAAATACCTACTCCTATAGGGATAACTATTCCGTTGGAGCAGGTGGGGGATATAACTGTAAGACAGGGTCCTACCCGTATTCAAAGAGAAGATCAGGTTAGAACTATTCATGTAACCTCTGATCTGATAGGTCGTGATTTAAGAAGTGTAGTCAGAGATATAGAGAGAAATCTTGAAGAATATGTAATGCCTGAGGGTTATTCCTACAGAATGGGGGGAGAAAACGAGGACCTTGTAGAATCCTTTAGAAGCTTAGGATTAGCAGTGATTCTAGCTGTGCTTTTAGTATATATGGTGCTAGCCTCCCAGTTTGAGTCACTGTTACACCCCTTTACTATTATGCTATCAGTACCCCTAGCCTTCTCGGGAGGTGCCTTAGGATTATTTATTACTAGAAGAGCAGTCAGTGTGCCTGCTATTATTGGAGTTATCATTCTAGCAGGAATTGTTGTAAATAATGCCATCGTATTGGTGGACTATATTAATATATTACGAAGTAGAGATATGAGTATAAGAGAAGCCATACTAACGGCTGGTCCTACTAGACTTCGCCCTATCCTTATGACAGCACTTACCACCATATTAGGACTTCTACCACTGGCATTAGGTATTGGGGAAGGGACAGAAGCACAGGCACCTTTGGCCACTGTAGTTATTGGTGGACTAGTGGTTTCCACCCTGCTAACCCTTATATTTATTCCTGTTATGTACACCATACTAGACGGCACCTCTAGTTTTATAAAGAAGAAGATTTTTAAATCTAAAGTCGTTACATATAAAGCTTAGATAGGAGGTTCCTGATGGACACAACCAAAGGAAAAAGACAACTAATTATAGAAGCTGCTGTTAAAATCTTTGCCAGAGATGGGTACCATAAAGCTACTGTGTCGGATATAGCTGAGGAAGCCGGCATAGGTAAAGGTACGATTTATGAATATTTTAATAGCAAAGAACAATTATTTTTAGAAATGATTAAGTTTTTTATTAAAGCCTATTTATTCAGTATAAAAGAGACACTTCAACAGGATGATCCTACAAGAGAAAAGCTAAAAGGATATTTTGAGGTGGTTATAGACTTTACTCGTCAACATTTAGACTTAGTTAAAATATTTTCACAAGAAATGTGGAAACCAGAAGAGAATTTTATGCAGCTTATGTTAGAGACGAAAAAACAGATTATATCCCTAGTAGAAGCTGTATTTGTTCAAGCGGTTGAGGAGGGCACCTTTCGGAATATAGATACAAAAATAGCCACCCTTGGCTTTTTAGGTGGTACCAATTATATGGTGCTGCATTACATGTGCAAGCAGGGTGCCGACATTACTGATAGAGAAATAGAAGAGTTTATAGACTTATTTCTGAAGGGACTTGAAGGAAGGTAGCAAAGCTACCTTCCTTCTTTTTATAGCTCTGTATTTTCCTTTCCCTTCACTGCAATAACAATGTCATTCTCTAACAAAACTTCTCTAGGATTAGGGGCTACTATTAGCTTACCTTCCCTTTTAATAGCAATAATACTAGACCTAGTTTCCTGCCAAAAGTTGCTATCTATAATACTTTGATTTATATGATTTGTTTCTTTAATTGCAATTTCAATCAGCTGAAATACAGAATCTTCTCCATGTATTGTGTTTGTTAGATCCATTAAGGACTTAATCTTTTTATGAAGAGCTATGTCAATTAAAGATTTTTGCTGTAACAAGTCATTTATATCCATTTTGAAGTCCTGTAATTTTTCTTTTGATTGATATTTTTCTATAAATGCCTTTGATCTTTCCTTAGACAAGACAAGACTACCACTACCTGGAATAGGTTGTACCACCTTCATTTCCTCCAGAAGAGCTATAGCTTTTCTTATAGTCTCGGGAGAAACATTATAATTCCCAGCCAATACAGACCTTCCCTTCAGCTTAGCACCCTCCAAAATCTTTCCCGAAGCTATCTGCTTAGCCACATCCAATGCTATCTGCTTATACCTTGTACCTACCTTCATATCTTTTTCACCTTCATTATATTTATTTTGCAAATGAATTTTCCTTATTTTGTCTATACTACATCTATAGTACCTATTTTGTCAATGTGGCTAAATTTGACAACCAACAACCCATGTGATAAAGTTGGGTTGTTGGTTAAAAAAGGAGTGATATTATTTGATTGAGTTTAAAAAAGTATCAAAAAGCTATGATGGAAAAACTAATGTTATAGAAGGCTTGGACTTAAAAATAAATAGTGGCGAGTTAGTAATTTTAATTGGAGAAAGTGGTTCTGGTAAAACCACCACCATGAAAATGATTAATCGTCTTCATGAACCTACTTCTGGCATTATATCTATTGATGGTAAGAACATTATGGATATAAATCCTATTGAGTTAAGAAGAAATATAGGTTATGTTATTCAAAAAGTTGGACTCTTCCCCCATATGACTATTAAAGAAAATATTGAATTAATTCCTTATCTGCAGAATTGGGACAAAGAAAAACGTGCAGCAAGAGCTAGAGAATTATTAGAACTGGTGGACCTAGACCCTGATATTTATATAAATAAATACCCCCATGAGCTAAGTGGTGGACAACAGCAGAGAATTGGTGTAGCTAGAGCTTTAGCTGTCAATCCAGATGTCATTTTAATGGACGAACCCTTCAGCGCTCTAGACCCTATTACCCGGGAGCAACTGCAGGAGGAATTATTAAAGTTACAGGATGAGTTACAAAAAACTATTGTCTTTGTTACCCATGATATGGATGAGGCTTTAAAATTAGGAGACAGAATCGCAGTAATGAAGGATGGTAGGGTAATTCAATTTGACACTCCAGAAAATATCCTTAAAAATCCAATCAATGATTTTGTAGAATATTTTGTAGGAAAGGATAGATTGTGGAAATCCCCCGAAATGCTTTATGCTAGGGATATTATGGTGAAAAAGCCAGCAACCATTTCCCTACAGCGCACACCAGCAAAAGCCTTAGAAATAATGAAGGAAAAAAGAACAGATTATTTGGTAGTTGTTGATCAAGCTGGAGACCGTCCAAAAAAAGTAGTTGGTTTTGTTACCCCTAGAGAATTAAGAAATAAGACCGAAGCGGAGCATAAAATGAAGGACATCATGAACACTGGATTTATACCAGTATCCGAGACCACCAATATGGTGGAAGTTCTTAATATTATGAAGGAAAAAAGACGTAAAAACCTCCCTGTTGTTGGTGAAGATGGATATTTAAAGGGATTAATTACTCAAACAAGTATTTTAAATCTTTTTGCAGATGCCATCACTGATCTTGATGACGACGAAGGAGGAGATGATAAGTAATGGAAAGAATGAGTTTTTTTCAATTTTTTATGAACCGTATTGATCAAGTTATAAGGTTAACAGGGCAGCATTTACAAATTACTGGTACAGCTGTTTTGTTAGCAATTGTTATCGGTGTTCCTATTGGTATTCTAATAAGTAAACATAGAAAACTTGCCAACCCAGTCCTAGGGATAGCAAATGTTTTTCAGACCTTGCCTAGTTTAGCATTGTTCGGTTTGATTATTCCTATTCTAGGAATTGGTCTAGTACCTTCTATCTTCGTTTTATTTCTCTATGCTTTATTACCCATTATTAAAAACACCTATACAGGTATCAACAATGTAGATCCTGCGGTTATTGAAGCTGGTGTAGGTATGGGTATGACCTATAGTCAAATTTTAAGGATGGTACAAATACCCTTGGCTCTTTCAGTAATCATGGCGGGTATTAGAATTGCTACTGTTATAAACATAGGAACCGCCACCATTGCCGCATTAATTGGTGCCGGAGGCCTAGGAGAATTAATCTTCAGAGGGATTTCTATGGACAATGCCCATATGATTCTATCAGGAGCTATCCCTGCAGCATTACTTGCTCTTTTGGTAGACTGGCTCTTAGGTATGGTAGAACATTTTATTACCCCTAAAGGACTTCGGGGAAAGTAATACTAGCCTTGATTTAAAGATTCATCCTGAGCAATAACGAAGGATCTTATAACCAAAATTTAAGAGGAGGATTTATATTTTATGAATATTTTAAAGAATAACAGAAAAAAACTTACATTCATTACAGTTGCTTTATTAGTATTTACTATGGTTTTAACTGCTTGTCAACCAGCAGGAGACAGCATCACCGTCGGTGCTAAGAACTTCACAGAGTCTAGAATTTTAGCAACTATGTTTCAAGTATTAATTCAGGAAAGTACAGACTTAAATGTAAATGTTACAGAATTCGGTGGAACACAATTAGTCTTCGGTGCTTTACAAACCGGTGATGTAGACCTTTACCCAGAGTATACAGGAACCGCCTATACTGTAATGTTGGAAAAAGAAGCGATTTCTGACCCTGATGAGACCTATGATATCGTAAAGACAGAGTTTAAAGAAGGATACAACTTAATATGGTTGGATCAATTAGGCTTTAATAACACTTACACCTTAACCGTAAGGGAGCAAATGGCTGAAGAGTTAGGGCTTGAAACCTTCTCAGATTTATTAGATCATGATGAAGACCTTGTTCTAGGAGCAACCTTTGAATTCCTAGAACGTCCAGATGGTTACCCTGGTCTGCAGGAAGCCTACGGCTTTAACTTCGCAGATGAAAGAGGATTTGACCCAGGTTTAACCTACAGTTCCGTACGAAATGGAGAAGTAGATGTAATTGACGGTTTCTCTACTGATGGAAGGATTCCTGCCTTTAACCTAGTGGCACTGGAGGACGATCAAAACTTCTTCCCACCCTATTATGCAGCACCCGTGGTAAATGCAGAAACCTTGGAACGTTATCCTGAATTAGAAGAAATTCTTTCAAGATTAGCCGGACAAATATCCGATGAAGAAATGCAGGAAATGAACTTCCAAATTGATGAAATTGGACAAACAGAGGAACAAGTAGCTAGGGAATTTTTAGAGTCTAAAGGATTATTATAATAAGTAACAACCCTAAGCCAAGAGAAAATCTCTTGGCTTTTTAGTTTTGCCTCCCTTTTAATAATTACAGAATTTGCTATTACTATTAGGTAAAAATTTATATAGATTACCCCTTCAAAGTATGTTATCGTTATATATAAAATGAGGCTTTTCTCAGAGGGAGTTTTTCTCCCTCTGAATTGTAGCTGAATTTACTTCGATGATGTATTACTTAAATATATAAAGATGAAAAGGTGATTTACATGAGAATTATTGATTTAGCCCATGCCACAGAGGATCATGTGCTGGCTCTTCCTCTATTTAACGACCTAGGAAAAATCCTATTATCTAAAGGGGTTAAATTAAAGCCATCATTAGTAGTGAAGCTACAAAAGATGGGCTATAGTAAAGTCTATATAAGTGACGAATTCAGTGAAGGTGAAATAGAGGATGTTATTAAGATGGAGGTACGCCAAAGGGCTATTACCCACCTTAGAAAATTATCTTCTTTCGCCAAAAATCAAACTTCAGGATCCAACCAACAGTTCGATACAGATCTTCATATAGCTAAAGCCACTATATCCACCATTGTAGATGAAATATTTACAAAAAAAGATATCGTTATAGAACTGCTTGACTTAAAAACGGTGGAAGGCTATATTTATGAACATTCCATCAATGTTATGATCCATGCCTTAGTATTAGGATCCAGCTTGGGATTAAATAAGGTAGAGCTAGATAAATTAGGGATGGCAGCTGCCCTTCATGATATAGGATTTATGTTTGTACCTGATGAGATTCTTAAAAAAAGAGGATCTTTAACAGAGGAAGAATATAAGGAAATTAAAATGCATCCCATAAAGGGCTATGAGTTTTTAAAAACCAAGACAGACTTAGACCCTACAGTACGAATTCCTACTCTCCAGCATCACGAGAGATATAACGGTAGTGGATACCCTGGTATAACCCCCTATGAGAACCTTCATCTATTTTCAAAAATTATAGGGATATGCGATATGTTCGATGCCATGACCTCCACTAGACCCTATAGAAAATCTTATCCTGTAGCAGAGGTTTTAGAATTCATTATGGGTAGTGGCGGTACATTGTTTCACCCTACTTTAACAAAAGCCTTTATTCAAAATATTAACCCTTATCCCATGAATACCTTGGTGAAATTAAGTGATGGTAGTATCGGAGTTGTATCAAAGGTAAATGGACGATTTTTCTCTAGGCCTATCATTAAACTCATCATAGATAAGGATAAAAGAAAAGTAAATAAAATAGTAAATCTGTTGGAGAATCGTACTTTGGTAATTCAAGAGACCGTAAATAAGGCTTAAAAACTAATAAAGTAGCGGAGAAACTATCCGCTACTTTTTAAAACTTCTATTTTAACTTTTATTGAAAATTAAGGCTATCTGTACTTCCCGATAAATGGTTATTCACTTCTATTTCAAGTTCTGTTATTTCTATAGCATTATCTACCTCTATGTGAGGATAGTTTCTTTCAAAGTTCTGTTGCACTTCAAATATATCAACATCCTTTTCCCTATATTTATGAAAGAATTCATGTAGATTTTCCTTCAATGTTTCCTCCAGTAAATAATCAATTTTCTCAATAGTCTCTTGATCTAGGACAAGACTACCTTCAGAGCCTCCTACAATGGTCTTCATATCTATCTTCTTTTTTAAGTGTATCTTTCCCTCTTCATAGTTTACTTCCGTTTTAGTATTACTCTTTAAAATTTCCAGTGTTATATGCTTACCCTCATGCTGAGGATGTGGAATACTTATTCTACCTGACTCTACTGTATCAATTAAAAATGCCAAGGTTTGCATTTCCCATAGATCTACTCTATCTACCAGTTTATCATTTTGTATAACAGCTACACCATATTTTTTCACTATATCATCCAAAGCATTCTTATCTACTTCTATAGCAGTGATAAGAGCTACATTTTCCCCTCTACGCCTATCGTTTAAAACCTCATATAGCTTGCGATGTCGTATTGTTATTCTTGTTCGAGGCCGATCAAATAAATCATGTATATACAAACCTAAATACTCGTTTTGTTTTAAGGGTACCTCAAAAAGATCCTTAGGTTCTCCATAATAAACCGCTACAAAAGGTCTCAATAGAAATTGTTGCCCCCGCTGAAGAAAATCCAAGAAATCTTCAATACCCTCCTCTGCTGCCTTCTCTGTAAATATAATAACTTTATTATGCTCAAAGCTATGTACATGGGCTGCAATCTCATCAAAGCTTTCGATAGCTTCCAGAAAAGTTGCCCCCTTCTGCTGGTATAAAATCCGTTGCCCTTGCTCCGTATTTTCTTGGGTACTTCGAAAAGCATGGAAAATTTCTAGATAAATCATAATATCCCCCTCATCATCTATATCAATAATCATAGCTGTAGGGAACAGTACTCTGTTGATATCATTGTAACTATAACACCCGCCTAATAGTAAGGAAAGTATTACTATAAAGGCAATCCATAATCTTTTCACTTTTGATCATCCTCTTGTAAAATATTTTTCGATATCTCTTTAAGATCGTAACGAACAAAATGGTCTTTAAACCCAAATACCTTTAAGGTACCCAATGGATAAAGATAGGGATAATCACAGCTGTCCAACCCTGCAATATGGGAACAAAAAACAATAAAACCTATAAAAAATCCTGGCAGGCCCAAGAATGCTGAAAATAGCAAAATAATATCTGTCCATATACTGATGGCACCATAAAGCCTAGGTAGTAAAAATAAGGATATAGCAGATAATGCCACCACCAATACTGTGATTTCCGAAGCTAATCCTGAACGCACAGCCGCATCCCCTAGAATTAAAGCTCCTACAATACTGATGGCGGGACCTATAGCCTTCGGTAATCGTACTCCTGCCTCCCTTAAAATCTGAAAAAAGAACATCATAATAAGAATCTCAACAAAAGCAGGATAAGGCACACCAGCCCTTAAAACCGCCAATCGAAATACAAAAACAGATGGAATTAAGGAAAAATGATAGGTGGTCAATGCTAAATATAGACCAGGTAATAACAAAGCAATTAATAATGCCGCCCATCGAATAAGTCTAAAATAATTTTGTGGGTATTTGTTTAAATAGTAATCATCCGCCATGGTGATTTCCTCTAGAAAGAAATGGGGCGCCGTAATGGCAAAAGGACTATTGTCCACCAATATAGCTATCCTACCCTCTGCAATCTTAGATACTGCGGTATCCGGCTTCTCCGTATACCCTATAGTGTCAAAAGCAGTTTTTTTATGCTTTAACTGCTCCTCTATGTAGTTGGATTCCCACAGAAACTTATCCTCCATTCCCTCAAGACGTCTTTTAACGTATTGTATTAAATGCTCTGGAGCTTTATCCTTAAGATAAATTAATACCACTGTTGTATTACTCTCTTCCCCCATGGATAGCCTCTCAAATTTTAAGTTTACATTCCTCAGTTTTTTCCTCATTAAAGACATATTTTCCATGATATTTTCAGTAAAACCTTCCCTTGGCCCCTTGATCACTACTTCGCTGGGGGGCTCCTCTATAGCCCTACTGGCATATTTTCTAGCTTCACAAGAAACGATTGTATCATCAAAGCTAAATAATAGTATGACATCTCCTGAAAGAATATGCAATATAGCAGCTTCTTTGCTATTAACATCTCCTATGGTACTACCGGTTAACACTTCCTTTTTAATAACCTCTATATCATTACCTACGTCGGATTCCTGCATCAAAGGCATAATAATATGATCACTAATAAACATACTATCCGACAAGCTTTCCAAAAACACAATTGTTATACAGCCTTCTTTGACATTGATTTCTCTAAAGTTCACGTCATAGTTATCCTGTAATCTTTCCTTTATATAGTCAACTTGCTCTCTATATTTTTTTTCATTAATTTTTTTTTTGCTCATGATCCTCACCCTACTTTGCCTTTGGTGTATTGTTAAGACTCACTTTATTTTCTTCCAGTTTCTACAGAAATATGCATGATGGGATATTATTTAATAAATTGGTAGATAATACTAAATACTGTTTTATATAGTTATATAATATTGAAGCTAGTGTTATTTCTTATAAAGCTAGTGATAGTATTTAATAAAGTTTTAAAGAAAAGGGGATGAAAACTATGGATAAATTCACATCAAAACATCTAGCTATCTTTATCGTAGCGGTATCTGTTGTTTCCTTAAAAACTTATCCCACCATCTATACCTTAAATGGTATGCGGGATAGTTGGATTGCTATGATTCTTGCTTCTTTAATCATTCTCCTATATTTAATCTATGCAGTAAAAACCTTTGAAAAAAAGAACTGCTATAGTTTGCATAAAGTCTATTGTCATGCTATGGGTAAGGGTATTGGTAACTTTTTTCTCTTTCTATTTTTGTTGACTCTATTCCTAACCTTGGTGGAAAGTGCAGGGGTAAAGGCCAATGCTATGCATACCAATATGCTGATTGAGACACCTATATGGTACTTTGTATTATTTTTTGTAGTACCTACATTATACACGGTACAACAAAAGCTTCCTGCCATTGTGACGGTAACCCTAATAGGTATAACCTTAGTTACAATATCTGGCATTAACCTTGCTATCCTAACAGCAAAAAACAAGGAGCTTGCATTATTGTTTCCTATATTTGAAGATGGTATTACCAGAGGTTTTATCTTATCTACCCTTCAAATATTAGGACTTTATGGAGCTATAACTATTGTTTTTCCTTATTTGACAGAAATAAAAGACAATGCGAAGCTAACAAAGCATGCCGTAATAAGTCTGTTATTCGTTATTCAAATGCAGATAGTCTCCTTAACGGGGCTAATACAAACCTTTGATATCGATGTAGTTAATACTATGATTTACCCCAATCTAGATCAAACACAATTGGTAACCTATTTTCGTTTCCTAGAAGCGGGTGAATTATTCGTCATGCTACAAATTGTTGGTGGCTGGTATTTAAAGTATGTTATTACCTTTTATGCTCTTTTAAAAATTCTAAGTGGCATGGGTTTTACCAGCAAATGGATTCCCTACTATCTAACAGGTTTAGTAGGTGTTTCTGCTTACCTGGTTGCCAATAACTTATTTGTACTGCGAAGGTTCTTGAATTATTATACTTATATTTCCTTAGTAAACTTTTTCATTATTCCCTTTATGATCTTCACCATAAGTCGCTTAAAAAAATCCTCTGTAAAGAGTACATAAAGACAAAATAAATAAGAGGGCGGTTCTTTTGTTCAAACCGTCCTCTTATCTATGGAGTGATTACCCCCCTATAAGAATAGGATAAATTTCTATACTATCATTTTCTTCTATTGTAGTTTCCTTTGGTAGAATCTTTTTATTAATGGTAACTACAACAGTTGTCCTCTTTAGGTCTAGCTGCTTCAACAACTGTTCCACCGTCATATTTTCTTTTATTTGCAAGATACCATCCTCTATAGGCACCTTTCCCTTTAAGCTATGGTGTAATCTTAAAACAATCTTCATAAACCAACCTACCTTTATTTATTCATTCTTCAACTGTAATCGCTGTAGAGTTGCTTCTGTAGGTATACCTAAATCATCCCATCCCCTTGCTTCATAATATTCATTTAGCATCTTTCCAAAGGGCGCTAAATTGCTACCGGTACCTGTATCTCTTCTAGGCTGACTTAAAAGTCTCATAGGTAAAATATCATCTTTTCTACTGATGCCACATTTCACATTATACATTCTTTTTAAATTAAATATACGTTCTCCTGTTTCCAATAGCTCCTCCACCGTCATTTCCCATCCTATAACATGGTGTATCCATTCTAACATCATGGTTAAGTTAATGCCTCCATATATTCCAAACTTACATAGTTTTAGGGAATCCATTAACCCCATAATGTTTTGACTATGATAATTCAATATGCCTTTACCTTCTGTAGCAAACCTATCCTGAGGCTCTGTATAGCCTAGTTCCGGCATAGTAGCAGTTTTTTCAAAGAAATAACTAGCCCCTTGAAGATGGCATGCTCCACGATTCCCTGTGGCATAACCTACAGCCAAACTGTTAAAGGCCCTAGGGTCATGGGCTGGTGCTTCTAATCCCTTTACATGTATAGCGAATTCTGAAGCTATACCACCAATTCTTTCTGCAGCTTTTTTTGTGCCTAATGCTAATAATTCTCCTATACCTTCTTTATGGGCAATTTTTTCTATCAATGCTATGACTGCCTTTTCATTCCCCCAAGTTAATGCTATATCACCTAAGCTATCCTTTGGTAACAACTCATGCTCATACAATTCCATAGCAAAGGCTATAACAGCCCCCACCGAGATGGTATCCATGCCTAAACGGTTACACATCTCACCGGCATAGGCTATGGCTTCTAAATCCTCCACGAGACAGTTAGAACCTATCATGCCGATAGTTTCATATTCAGGACCAGCACCCTTTACACCTCTATAGGCACCCTCTGTAATCTCCACTTCCCTACCACAGCCTATAGGACAGGATCCACAGTAGTAGTTCTTCTTCAATATAGTCTCAGCCATTCTCTGACCTGATATACCTTCAACCTTATCCCAGTTGCCCTGCTTGAAATTTCTAATAGGCAAATCACCTAATTCTTCACTCATGACAGTACCGCCGGATGTCCCTAGTAGCTTCAATCCCTTTGTTTTTTCTACAATTTTAGGTACTTCTTGCTTTAAAGAGATCGTTAATGCCTCCCTATCCACAACAGGTGTAGCAACAGTACCCTCCACTACAATGGCCTTTAGATTTTTAGAACCCATGACAGCACCTAATCCGCATCGGCCTACAGCTCTAGCATCACTACCATCATGCATAATACTTGCCAGCAGTACTTGGTTTTCTCCAGCAGGTCCTATACAAGACGTAATACATGCCTCTCCGTGCTTTTCTTTAATTCTTCTATCAGTTTCATAGGTATCTAGACCCCAAATTTCCTTGCCATCCAATATCTTTATTTCTTTCTCCTTGATCCATATATATATAGGCTTCGAAGCCCTTCCCCTTACAACAACACCATCATATCCTGCTTTTTTAAGACCTTGACCCCATCTTCCTCCAGCATCCCCTTCTCCAAAGATATCAGTTAAGGGAGATTTAGCAACAATTTGGTGTCGTCCAGATACAGGAACCTTTGTACCAGTGAAAGGTCCTGTCATATAAATGAGAGGGTTTTCTGGTCCTAATGGTTCCGTATCTCCATCGGTTTCATCGTATAAAATCTTTGTTGCCAATCCACTTCCACCTAAATACTTCTTTAACAACTTCTCATCTAATTCTTCTATTTCTACCTTTTCCTCTGTAAGATCAATATTTATTATTTTTCCAAAATAACCACCCAACATAAAATGCACCACCTTTTCTTATTTCTGTACCCTTACCTATTTATTTCTACACATATTCTCCTAATCCTTTGTATGCTTCTTTCTTAATGTGCTTTTTTCATGGTTTAAGGGTGGTAAAAGGACGGTTATTATAACCGCCCTTCTCTACAGGTTTATATCTATAAATTCAAATGTATTTACGTCAAACAATCCCATATCCGTTAGTTTGATTTCAGGAATCACCGGTAGGGCTAAAAAGGAGAGTGTCATAAAGGGGTCTATGTTTTTATTAACCCCCAATTCATGATAAGCAATATCTAACATCTTCATGAGTTTTTTATTTACTTCCTGTATAGAAATATTTGACATCAATCCCGCAATAGGCAATTCTAATGTTTCTAGTACTTTGCCATCACTACAGATGGTAATTCCCCCACCCACTCTAGTGACTTCCTCTATAGCCAGCAGCATATCCTCATCCTTATCTCCTATAACGATCAGATTATGGGAATCATGGGCAATAGTTGATGCAATGGCCCCTCCCTTTAACTGAAAGTCCTCCACCAAACCCAATCCTACATTGTCTTTGGCATGATGCCTTTCAATCACCGCCATTTTTAGAATATCTAAACTATGATGGTGCTTAAACATACTATTTTTTGTTTCTACTTTTCTTACCACCCTCTCTGTCACAAGACTGTGGGATAATAATCTAATAACATTGACTATATCAGAGGTAACCTTAAGCTGTAGATCCTCTTTAGTTATTTTTCTTATATTGACTGTATCTGTTACTCTAGAATAATCCGACTCTGCTTCCTTAAATAAATGTTTCTGATTCTCTGCTACTAAATCACCCTTCTTAAATACCTTCAATACATTAAAATCCTTCAGATCCTCCAATACCACCAAATCAGCCGTATATCCAGGGGCAATAGCACCTAGATTTTTTAAGCCATAGCATTCTGCAGCATTGATGGTGGCCATTTGTATAGAGGATATAGGATCTATCCCTGCCTTCACCGCCATACGTAGATTATTATCAATATGACCCCTAGCAATTAAATCTTCTGGATGCTTATCATCGGTACAGAATAAACACCTTCTTAGATTTTCCTTGTTGACAGCCCTTATGAGGGTTTCTAAATCCCTTGCGGCTGATCCTTCTCTTATTAAAATATACATTCCCAGCCTTAGACGCTCCAGCATTTCCTCCTGAGTAGAGCATTCATGCTCAGTCCTTACTCCCGCCACCACATAAGCATTTAAATCTTTACCCTTGATATTAGGTCCGTGGCCATCTATTATTTTATTCATTGCCATCACCACCTTATCCATCACCTTTTCATCGGCGGCAATAACCCCGGGGTAATTCATTAATTCACCTAAACCTAAGACCCTCTCATGATCTAAAATGGTTTTTAACTCTCCAGCCTCCAAAACCGCCCCGGCATTTTCAAAGGGGGTAGCAGGAACACAGGAGGGTAGCATCATATATACATTTAAAGGTAAGTCCTTACTGGCATCTAATATATATTTAATTCCCTCCAAGCCACATACATTGGCGATCTCATGGGGGTCTGCGATAATAGTAGTGGTACCCCTTGGTAGAATTACCTTAGCAAATTCCTGTGGTGTAGTCATGGAGGATTCTATATGGACATGACCATCTATAAATCCAGGAGACACATATTTACCCCTTATATCTATTTCTTCTATACCTTCATATTCACCTATTCCTACAATTTTTCCATCATTTATAGCAATATCTCCCTCTATAATTTCATGGGAAAACACATTAATAATTTTACAGTCTTTTAGTACTCTCTCTGCCTTCCGTCTTCCAGCTGCTATCTCTATCTTCTTCCTTAAGACTTCCTTCATAGTGCCACCTCTCTTTTCTTTTTTAAAGCCAACAATATTTTATTAGGTGTGGCAGGTAGTTCTGTTATTCTTACTCCTATTGCATCATATATTGCATTTAAGATGGCGGGAGCAACACCTATCATCACCGGTTCACCTATACCCTTTGCTCCATAGGGCCCTGTAGCTTCAGGATCTTCAACGATGATTTTTTCTAAGTCTGGCACATCCATAGCCGTGGGTATTAAATAATTAGTTAATTTATTGTGTTTTATTTCACCATTTTTTATATTCAAATCTTCAAACAGTGCATAGCTCAATCCCATAGCAAAGCCACCATCCATCTGTCCCTCAATTAATTTTGGGTTAATGGCTCTACCTACATCCTGTGCACATACTGCCTTTATCACCTCCACTACACCGTTGGTGGTATCTACTTCCACCTCTACTCCATATACATTGAAGGTATAGGGCCAGTAGGGATTGCCTTGCCCTGTTTCGTCCTTCATTTCTGTCGTCTCTGCTATAAACTCTCCTTCACCCTTTAATATCTGACCTTTATGGTTTAAAGCAACATCTCTTAAATTAATTTCCTCCCAAGCATCAGCCCCTGATGCCTTTACTGTTACATCTATTATTTTTCTCTTTAATTCTTCACAGCTTTTCTTTATGGCATTCCCAGTATTGTAGGTTTGCCTACTGGCTGCTGCCGTTCCAGCATCAGGGGTAATGGAGGTGTCTTCACATATGAAAATGACGTCCTCTATAGAAATCCCCAGGGTTTCGGCGGCTATTTGACTCAATACCGTCTTGGACCCCTGACCCACCTCCGTAGCTCCAGTATAGATTTTTACCTTGCCATCCTTCCTGAGGACAGCTACCGATCTTGAAACATCAGGAAATCCATTGCCATATCCTGTGCCATAAAATATACTTCCTATGCCCTTTCCTCGTTTTTTCATGTTATCACACCCCTCTACTAACCACTGAAAATCCCAATTTTTCTGCCACCGCTTCGATACACTGTCTTAAAGGGACACTATCCTTTAAAATCTGTCCTGTAGCAGTTTTTGAACCTATCTTAAAAGCATTAGTTAGACGTATGCTAATAGGGTCTATATTGAGGGCCTCCGCCAACATATCCATTTGTTGTTCATGGGCAATAGGGGGTTGAGTTGCACCAAAGCCCCGCATTGCTCCCCCAAAGGGATTGTTGGTATATACAGCATAGCTATCTACCTTTACATTAGGTATCTCATAGGGACCGGTTGCATGAACTCCTGCCTTCCTCATTATATTAATGGCCCATGAGGCATAGGCTCCAGTATCACCTATGATCCTTGCCTCCATTGCCTTTAGCTTCCCTTCTTCATCCGCTCCTGTTTTATAGGTCATTACCATAGCATGTCTTTTTGCATGGGCTATAAAGGATTCTTCTCTAGAGTATACTGCTTTTACAGGTTTTCCGGTTAATTTTGTAGCCAATGCCAAATGAATTTGTAATGTAATATCCTCTCTACCACCAAAGGCCCCTCCTACTGCAGCATTGATTACCTTTACCTTTTCCTTCTCTACCTCTAGGGCCTCTGCTATTTCCAATTGGTCAAAATGAGGGTATTGGGTGGCGGTAGTAACTACAATGGTGTCCTTCTCCATATGAGCGACCCCCGCCTCCGGTTGAAGAAACACATGATCAACCATAGGTGTAACATAGGTATTTTCCACTACAACTGCACTTTCCTCTAAGCCTTTTTCAATGTCTCCTTGTCTTAATTTATAGTGATAGACAATATTACTTTCTCCATGAAGTTTTGGAGCATCCTGGTGCATGGCAACTTCAGGGTCAAATACTGCTTTTAGTTCCCTATACTCCACCTTAATCTTCGCCAAAGCCTTGGAAGCTACTTCTTCGTCCACTGCCACTACAAAAGCTATAGGGTCACCTATTCGCCTCACTTTCTCACTGCAAAAAACCTCATGATCCTTCATCAATACACCGTAATGATTATGGGGGACATCCTTATAGGTCAGTACCTTTACAACTCCCTCCATAGCTTCAGCCCTTGAAGTATCTATGGTAATGCAGGCATGGGGTTTATGGGATCTTAAGGTTTTCCCAATGAACATTCCTTCTAAACTAACATCTTCAGGGTATAATGCCTTTCCAGTCACCTTTGCTGCAGCATCCACCCTCATATTATTTTGACCCACTACATGAAGCTTCATTTTATTCCTCCTTCCTATATTCGGAGGCTTTTTCTATGGCATCTACAATTTTGTTATATCCTGTACATCGACATAGGTTTCCCGATATACCCTCTCTTATTTCTTCCCTAGTGGGCTTTGGGTTTTTATCTAATAGTGCCTTTGCCGACAGCACCATTCCTGGAGTACAGAAACCACATTGCACAGCTCCTTCATCTAAGAATGCCTGTTGTATAGGATCTAGCCTCCCTCCTTTTTCTAGACCTTCTATTGTAAATATCTCTCTATTTTCCGCTTGAAATGCCATCACCATACAACTATTTACTGTAATACCATCCATAATCACAGTACAGGCTCCGCATTCTCCTTCACCACAGCCCTCCTTGGTTCCTGTTAAGTTTAGTCTATTTCTAAGTAAATCCAATAACCGCATATCTTCTTCTATAGCCACATGATAATCTTTATGGTTTACCTTTAGCTTTATTTCCTTCATGCCCTCACCCCTTAGACCTATGATTTAATAGTGCTTAATGCCGTCTTCATGGCTGTAGTAAAGATCCCTTTTATTGCTTCCCTTTTAAACTCACCACTGCTACGGTTTATTAATCTTTCTCTTACTTCTTCCTGAAATAATTCACTGCCTTCTTCTATGACAGCATCACTTAAGATTTTCCCTCTAAAATAATCTTCTATTTTACTTTCTCGTATAGCCCTATTATGAATAGCACCACTACCTATTCTTATTTCCTTGCACTTATTATTTTCTACTTCTACAAAAACCCCTAAAGCTATTTTAGCTATAGCTAAAGCTTTTCTAAAACCTAATTTTTCAAAGGATAACCCTTCCCCGTCTACTGGAGCCTTAAACTTTACATAGGAGAGCAATTGATTTCTTTCTATATCTATTTTCCCTTTTCCCTTTAATACTTGTTCTAGTAGAATGGTTTTCTCCCCCTCCAAATCCTTTAGAATTATACTGGCATCCAATGCCAACAGCACCGGCAACATATCTGCAGCTGGAGAGGCATTGCAAATATTTCCTCCTATGGTCGCAGTATTTCTTATCTGTGGAGACCCAATAGACCTAGCCGCCTTCACCAGTGCCGGAGTTTTTTCCTTTGTTATTACATGATCCATCATCTCTGCAAAGGTGGTGGCGGCACCAATTTCTATATAACTACCCTTAAAGGCAATGCCCTTTAACTCCTCTAAAGTTGCTATATCTATTAATACTTCAGGATCAATTGCCCTCTCTTTAAGATCAATAATTAAATCTGTCCCGCCTGCTATAATTTTCCCTTTGTCTTTATATTTATCTAGTAATTGTAATACTTCTGTTATATCCTTGGGTTTATATACTTCCCTTAAGGCCATGCTACCCCTCCCTCATTTAGATCCCTCGCTTGCCATAAGTAAATAATTTATATATTGGCGAACTTTGTAAGTTTTTTTATAACTCTATTACTATCTTGAATAATTCCTTTTTCATCTAAGGTTAAAAGCTGTCTATTTCGCATGACTACCTTACCATTGATAATGCTGGTTTCTACATCGTCACCTCTACAGGAATACACCAATTGAGATATAACATTTACTTCCTCTGTAGGTGCTATATGTAGTTTTTTTGTATCTACAATAATAAGATCTGCTAATTTCCCAACCTCAATACTACCCAACTTTCTTTCCATTCCCATTGCCTTTGCCCCACCTACGGTAGCCATTTTCAACACAGCCACCGCTGGCATAACAGTAGGACTTAACAACCTTGCCTTCTGTATGAGGGCAGCACTTTTCATTTCTTGGAAGATATCTAGATTGTTATTACAGGGTGCACCATCTGCACCTATGGAGACATCAATCCCCATCTCTAGCATTTCAGGAATTTTGGCAATACCAGAAGCTAATTTCAAGTTAGAGTTTGGACAGTGGGCTACCTTTGTTCCCGTCTCAGCCAACAGCTTCATTTCCTCTTCATCCAACCAAATACAGTGGGCTAGAACTAAATTTTCACCGGTTAACCCAAGCTTATGAAGGTAGGTGATGTTCCTCATACCCCTATCCTTTTCAACAAATTGTATCTCTCCTCTATTCTCCGAGGCATGGGTGTGCACCATAACACCATAGGCTTTAGATAAATCTCTTACCTTTAGCAGAAGCTCTTCTGTACAGGAAACTACAAATCTAGGGGTAAAGGCATATTGAATTCTTCCTTCACCTCTGCCATGCCACTTTTTTAATAACCTTTCACTTTCCTCTATAGAGGGTCCCGTCTTTTCCATTAATGTCTTTGGTAATCCGTCACCATAATCCATCATACATTTTCCCGTTACAGCTCTAAATCCACTTTCCTCTATAGCTTCAAAGGCAGCCTCCGAATGCTTCACTGTTTCCATATCAATAATAGAGGTGGTGCCTGACTTAATTAATTCTGCTATTCCCAACTTTGCTGAAATATAATTACTTTCCTCTGTATGACTTCCCTCTAGAGGCCACACTCTTTTCTTTAACCAATCTAAAAGCTCTAGATCATCCGCTTGCCCTCGAAACAAGGTTTGGGTTAAGTGAATATGGGTTTGAATAAATCCTGGCATAACCACCTTCCCCCCTGCATCTATGGTTTCCACATCTGCTACTTCGATTTTAGGTGCTATATCAATGATTTTATCTCCCTCTATTAGTACATCCCCTTTAAATATCTCCATTTGTTTATTCATGGTTACAACTGTACCATTTTTTATAAGTAATCTTTTCATGCCAGTTTCCCCCCTGTATAATTTAAAATGAACTCTGTTCAATTTTGTAAAACCTTTCTAAAGTTCATAGAAATATATAAATAATTTATCCTGTGGAATTTTTACTACTTTCACGTGAAAATCAAATATGATACTTCCACAACCAACAATATTACTTATATATTCCTACAAAATCTTGATAGTACAGCTCCTATTCCAAAGAACAGGAGCTGTAGTTTTTTAAGAGAATATTGGTAAATGTTTGACTATAAAGATGATGGTCAATACATACATGATAACTGAAACTTCTCTTCCTCTTCCAGTTAATGACTTTAACAAGGTATAGGAAACGATACCAAAGACAATACCTTCTGCAATACTATAGGTGAGGGGCATCATAATGATGGTTAGAAATGCAGGTATTGCTTCAGTATAATCTTTTAGATCTATTTTCATGATAGGCTCCATCATAAACAATCCTACTAAAATAAGAGCAGGAGCTGTAGCGGCTGAAGGAACAATAGTAAAAATAGGAGCAAACAACAGTGCCAGTAGGAATAATCCCCCAGTGGTTAAAGCAGTTAATCCTGTTCTACCACCTTCTGCAACACCGGATGCACTTTCTACATAGGTTGTTACAGTACTGGTCCCCATACAGGCTCCAGCTGTTGTTCCTATAGCATCAGCAAAAAGTGCTTGTTTTGCCTTTGGTAAGTTACCATCTTTGTCTAGCATTTCTGCCTTAGATGCTACACCTACTAATGTACCTAACGTATCAAATAGATCTACAAACAGGAAGGTAAATACAACAACAACCATATCAAAGCTGAATATTTGATCAAATCCTACAAATTTGAATAGAATAGGCGATAAAGATGGTGGTGCACTAACAATACCACTAGGCATTGGTGTAACCCCTAAAGGTATACCTATAGCTGTAGTTAGTAAAATTCCCAGCAATAAAGCACCCTGTACTTTCTTTGCCAGCAGTATTCCTGTAATCACCAAGCCCACCAATGCCAGCACTACTCCAGGACTTGTCATATTTCCTAAGGTTACTGCTGTTGCTTCATAAGGGACAACGATTTCAGCATTTGCTAGACCTATAAAGGCAATAAACAATCCAATACCCACACTAACGGCATGTTTCATATTTAGAGGTATTGCCTTTACAATAGCTTCCCTTACGTTCAATGCAGTTAATATTAGGAATATAATACCTTCAATTAAAATCGCTGTTAAGGCAAACTGCCAGGAATACCCCATCCCAATGACAACACCATAGGCAAAAAAGGCATTTAACCCCATACCTGGTGCTAATGCAAAGGGATAATTAGCAGTGAATGCCATCACAATGGTAGCTAATGCTGCTGACAAGGCTGTGGCTGTAAACAGGGCAGGTATATCCATCCCTGCATCTCCAAGAATCAAAGGATTTACTATAAGGATATAAGCCATCGTCATAAAAGTAGTAATACCTGCCAGTACTTCAGTCTTTGTATTGGTTTTGTGTTCCTTAAGCTTAAAGGTTCTTTCCAAAAAACTATTTTCTCCTGCTTGTGCTTTGGTACTCAAATAAAAACCCCCTCTTTTTTTAAAATTAGGTAATCTTTTCTTATTACCCTTTAAAAACCCCTCCCCTCCTTTCCGAATATTATGAATTTTTTAGGTTGATTAAACTATTGGAGGCAGTATTTCAAAGTTGTTAACGTCTACTAACCCTTGATCTGTAATCTTCCACTTAGGACTGGTTGACAGCGATAGGAAGGATAAATGCATAAAGGGTGCATGGACTTTACAACCTAATTGTTCCCTTACAATTTTTTCTAAATCAGCAATTTTCTCACTAACTTCCGGCCCGGTTAACTCGTCGGTGATCAGTCCCCCAACTGGAAGCCTTAATTCTTCAATGACTCTACTATTCTTAGCTACAGCGATGCCGCCACCTAACTCTATTACCCTATTAACCGCCATCACCATATCCTTTATATTGGTTCCCACCACCAATATATTATGGGTATCGTGGGCTATACTTTCTGCAAAAGCCCCCTGCTTTAATCCAAATCCCTTCACAAAGGCCTTTCCTATACTACCATTGACACCATAGCGTTCTATAGCAGCCATGTGTAAAACATCTCCTGAAACATCGGCTATAACTGTCCCCCCCTGAACCTTTAGGTTCTCCTCTAGAGCTCCAGAAAGATTTTGATCTGGAATTAGTTCAATACATCTTACAGTGGCTTTAGAACCACTGACATGGATTTCCAAATCCTTTTCCGTAATAGGATTGCATTTTACTGACTGCTTTACCTCTTGTGGATAAATATAGGGTGGAAGATTTAATAACAGCTGTCCTTTAGATGCCACCAGCTGTCCCTTTAGGAATACTGCCTCCACCGTCATATTTTCTAAATCATCTAGGATAGCTATATCTCCTATTTTACCAGGAGCCAAAACCCCTCTATCTTCAAATCCAAAATAAGTGGCTGGATTGATGGTTACCATCTGTATAGCCTCCACAGGGTTTACACCTTCAGCTATGGTTCTTTTGACAATTTCATTCATATGACCTAATTTTTGCAAATCCTCCGCCACCATATCATCTGTAGCAAGAATACATCTTCTAGAATCCAAGCCTTCCTCTGTAACAGCTCTTATACATTCCGCCATATTTCTTTGGGTAGACCCTTCCCGCATAAAAACATAAACTCCCTGTCTTAGCTTCTCTACACACTCCTCTTTTGTAGTGGTTTCATGACAGGAACAAGTCCCTCCGGTAGAGATAATATGAGCTGCCAATTCAC
Source organism: Clostridiaceae bacterium (assembly GCA_020832135.1). Taxonomy (GTDB): domain Bacteria; phylum Bacillota; class Clostridia; order Peptostreptococcales; family Natronincolaceae; genus JAFIFG01. The sequence goes on along the minus strand of JAFIFG010000124.1, from coordinate 37,094 downwards.
TACCAAATAATTCAGGTGCATTACCATCCACCACTTTACCTATGCTTTTGGCATAACTGGTGGAGGCCACTAAGTCATCTATGACTTCAGGAGTATTTCTATAGACATGCTTTGCATTGCTAAAGCCTTGAAGTTCCCCTATCCCTATTACATTTGGATAATTCAGTATTTCCTCCATGTCCTTTGATGTAATGTCATAGCCGGCGGTTTCTAATTTAGGGCTATCCGGTGTCAATGCCGGTACCACAAGATGTACATGATTAGGCACAACTCGAGACTCCTCCGCCATTGCCTTTATACCTATAGGCCCTAGGGCATTTCCTATTTCATGGGGATCTGCCACTAAAGTAGTGGTACCTGAGGGTAGAGATAACCTTGAAAATTCTGTTATAGTAAGCATACTGCTTTCAAAATGCATGTGGGAATCTATGAATCCAGGAGTTAAAAACTTCCCCTCCACATCTACTACAATGGTGGCAGGTCCTATAAGCTTTTCGCAGTCCCCCACCAGTAAAATATACTCTCCCTTTATAGCTATATCCGCCACATAGATTTCTCTTGTTAAAACATTGACAATATTTCCTCCAGCCAATACTATATCTGCAAAATTCTGCTCTGACATTAAGACGTCTATTAATCCTCTAAATTCAATAGCTTTTTTTATTTCCTTTGCTGCTATCAAGAGTGTCCCCCCTCTCTTTACTATTCTTCATCTGCACATATGTCTACATGATCCACAATCCCTACTATTGCTGCATCAATGCATGATTGTGGCTTTGATGCACCATAGCGGGCAGCAGTGCCTTTCGTGTAAATAATAATTTCACTAATGCCAGCGCCTACAGTATCTACTGCTATTAAAACCTCTCCTATAGGCTGTTTGGTTACATTTAAAGGCTGTACTGCCATCAACTTGCAACCGGTTAAGGTCTCATCTTTGCGGGTAGCTACTACTGTTCCGATTACTTTTCCTAGATGCATCCTTTCATCTCCTTTAAGACAAAGGGACTGTTCTCTGTCTTTTTTCTATTATTTCTTTACTATAGTGATTCCACGTCCCTTTGCAGTATCATATGCTAAAGGTGTTATGATGGCATTGCTAGGCACCATCATTTCCTTGTTTTCTCTACTACATCTTATTATATCTGCTTCTGTAATAACGGTTTTTTTACTATCAAACTTACTATCTATTTCATTATTTTTTACTTGATGGGTTAGAGGTTCTTTATCCTCCTCTATTGTTTTTACCCCCATTTTTTCCAATTCTTGCAGGTGATCCTTCATCATTTTTTCTAATACGAGTTGTTTCGAAGTCACACCCCTAGGAGACAGAATCCCCTTCGTATTGATGAAAACTTCTTTTTTCTGCCACAGCATACTCCAAAGAAGAGAAGGTATAAATTGATCTTGAATCCCCATAGCCAGCTTAACCACTGTATTTTGAGTTGTAGTGATGACAAAAATTTTATCAAAATCCCTTCTCATCACTTCATCATCCAAAACTTCTCCCTCTCTATATATTTTTTCTGGATGAAGGGTTGCTTTTATATCCTCTACATCTAAGACATTTAAGGCACTATGGGAAAAGGCAATAGATAACTTGTGGCCTTTTTCCTTTATTTTTACCAGCCTCTCCATCCCCATCTTTAAACCCTCTCTACTTCCTGTAAATATGGTCAATACCTTTGAAGCCACTGGTTTAAAGGGCTGATTTTCACCTTTTTTAAAGGGTTTACCATCCTGTATAACATGAAGGTGCTGTAAAATGTTTTGTGTTCGCTGGTAATAATTCATCCTCTATCCTATTCTCCCTTTAATAAAACTCTTTCAACTTCTGTATGAGGTCTAGGTATTACATGTACAGAGTGTAATTCTCCAACAGCCCTAGCTGCCTCTGCACCGGCATCAGTGGCGGCCTTAACAGCACCTACATCCCCTCTAACCATTACCGTTACTAGTCCAAACCCAATTTTTTCATAACCAACCAATGTAACATTTGCTGCCTTTACCATGGCATCTGCTGCCTCTACCGCTCCAACTAATCCTTTTGTCTCCACCATACCTAATGCTTGACTCATTATTATTCCTCCTTTTTAATTTCTTCTTTCTCTTTTTTGCTCTCTGATTTTTTCTTAGTACCTTTAGATGCCTTCTTCTTCTCCTTGAGGTTTTTTTCAAAGGTTTCTATCAATAAATCTAGTTCCTCATGGGGTCTGGGTATTATGTGGTGATGTAATACTGTACCAACTCTATTCCCCCGTTCTACTCCTGCCTCCACAGCTGCCTTTACCGCTGCAACCTCGCCTGCCAATTGTATAGTAACACTAACGGCTTGACTAGCACCAATTACCTTCTCATAGCCTACCAAAGTAACATCTGCTGCTTTGGTAGCTGCATCTAATGCCGTAATGGCAGTGGTTAGTCCTACTGCTTCTATTAATCCTAAGGCTCCCTTCACCTCTCCACCTCCTACAGTTTTGATTTTTTAACCTGTAGTGCCAAGTCCTCTAGGCTCATCCTTGCTTTTGAAGCCTCCGTCACTCTTTTTTCTTTCTCCCTATGGGTACAATTATTTGCCAAATCCTCTAAAGCAACTGCTTGATGTTTTTTATGTAATACATTTTTTAATAGTGCCTCTTCTCTATCCTTTAGATTGTTACTCGTATTATACCTATTCTCTTTAGGCTCTTTTTTATAATCCTTCTTATGTGAGGTCGAAAGAATATTCTCCATTACTACCTTTGTTAAAGAATTTGCCAATCTTATCACCACCATCTAAAAGTATCTAGTCCTCCAAAATTTTATCTACTTCATCATGGGGCCTAGCAATGACATTGGAGGATATCACTTCTGCTAATTGAGCAGCTCTTTCTCTTCCATTTTCTACTGCAGCCTGTACTGCCGCCACTTCTCCCGTTACGATAACAGCTACGATTCCCGAGCCCACAAAGTCAAAATCTTTAATCTCTACATCTGCTGACTTTACCATGGTATCTGCCGCCTGCACCGCTGCTACCATACTACGGGTCTCCACCATACCTATAGCTAATCTCATCTATAACTACCACCTTTTTAAAAAAGTCTTCCTTCATCCTCCATATAACTATTTACAAATATTTGCTAATATCTATTTTTTCATATCCCGGTATCTTGGCCATTTCAAAACCCTTACCTATTTCTCCTACGGGTTTTGTCGCATCGATTCCCATTTTATCACTGGCTTTCTCTAACAGATGGGAGGGGTCTAATCCTGAACCTACAGCTGAGGCTATAACAACCATATCCTTGGATGCCTGGACTCTGGTTGCAATAGCTCCCTCTACAGCATCAGGATTAAATATATCAATATCTTCATCTACAATCACCACATGCTTCAGATCTTTATTTGCCCCTAGAGCAGCTAGAATAGCAGTTTTTCCCTCTCCCTTGTTTTTCTTATGAATAGAAACGATAGCATGAAATCTATAGCCACCACCCATAGTAATATGAACATCCTTCACATCCATTAACCTTTTTATATCATTGTAAAGCTCCATTTCCCTCACCAGGCCATTGGAAAAATGTTCTTCTCTACAGGGGAAAGCCACCTGGAAAATAGGGTTGTTTCTATGAAGCACTGCCGTAACCTCCATAATGGGATGGGGTGCCACACCACCATAATACCCCATCAACTCTCCAAAGGGTCCCTCCACTTCACTTTTGTCTGGAGGAATAATACCCTCTAAAACACATTCACAATATGCAGGAACCTCTAAATCCACTGTATGACATTTTACAAGTTCTAAGGCCTCACCCCTAAGGGCACTATCTATTTGGTGTTTATCTACACCATATAGCTGACTACTTAATTGGGAAGCCAGTAAGTAAGGAGCATCATAGCCCAATACAACCGCCATCTCCAAAGGTTTATTTCCTTTTCTTAAAGCTTCTATTTGATTTTTCAACATAGCAGATGCAATTAACACACTGATTTTATTGCCTCCATTGATTTGAAAACGTCTAACAGAGGTAAAAGTCTTTCCTGTGTCGGGATCTTTAATTATCATGACTCCAGCTGTAATAAAGGTGGAGGAATCGTCGCCATGAAACTTTGGTATCGGCAGAAGCTTTGGAAGATTTATATTTCTTGTAATAATATTTTCCTTTATAGGTCCATCCTTTAATAATTTCGTAGGTTTGGGATTAGCTATGGCATTCATTAACTGATAAATTCTATCCTCATGGGTAGTATCCATCAAATCATAAAAGATTTCTCGGCTACCATATAATCCTCCAACTACAGTGATTTTGCTATTCTTCACCCGATTGAACAACATGGGCCTCTCGTTGTTATAGTACTTTAATACAGCCCCCAGCTCATATTCAGGGTTCACTTCTACATTACAAACCTCAAGTTTCCCCATAGCTTCAAGTTTTTTCAAGGTGCTTCTAAGCATTTGTCTTTCCACCTTGTTCCTCACCTCCCACTAACTCCACCTTTTATATATTTCTTCATGTATTCCTAATTGATCTAAGGCTCTCCCCACCATGGTTTTTACAATATCTCCTAATCCTTCTGGGTGATTGTAAAAACCTGGAGAAGCTGGTAGTATGGTTACCCCTATTTTAGCCAGCTTCAACATGTTCTCTAAATGAATCACACTTAAGGGTGTTTCTCTAGTCATTAACACCAATTTCCGTCCTTCCTTTATGGTGACATCTGCTGCTCTAGTCACTAAATTATCAGATATACCATTGGCTACTGCTCCCAAGGTTTTCATAGAGCAGGGAGCAATAATCATACCATCCGTTCTAAAGGAACCACTGGAAATGACGGCGGCAAGATCCTTCTTATCATAATAAAAATCCGCCAACTCCTTTAATTCGTCTAACTTCATACCACATTCATGTTCTACAACATACTCTCCCATGGTGGATACTGTCAAATGAGTTTCAATATTTAAATCCTTCAATACCTTTAAGATCCCTACTCCATATATGGCACAACTGCCTCCAGTTATTCCTACAACGATTTTCATATCCCTCACCACTTTCCTTTGGTGTCTTTACTTTACTTTACTTTATTTTGGGCATCTCCTCCGCCTAACCAAGGATCTTCACCTTTTTCCCATGCATCGATATATTCATCTATGGTCATTACCTTTGTAAATATACTTAAGTCATTTAACCCATACTCATGCATTTCTTCTGTTTTTGATGCACAGCCATCACTTAGAGTAATAACTTTATAGGCATTATATAGGGCATCGGAAGCAGTACTTCTAACACAAACATTGGTCCATACCCCTGTTACTACTACTGTATCAATGTTTTCCTCCCTTAGATACAAGTCTAAATCCGTATGGGCAAACCCACTATGTCTTCTCTTTTGAACGATATATTCTTCACCTTCAGGGTATAGTTCTTTAATAAAGTCCGATCCCCAAGTACCCTTTACAGCATGCACTGGTCTTACCCTAAAGTCGGCATCATTTTTTCTATGGGCCTCCTGAATATGTACTAGATGGATATCGTCATCCTTTCTACTTCTAACCCATTTAAAAAGTTTTTGTAAATCCGGGATGATGGTTTCACCACCTGGACAACGTAGCGGTGCCTTTTCCCCTACGAAATCATTTAACATATCTATAACAACTATGGCATGTCTTGGCATATGCTCTCCCCCTTAATATTTAATTTCTCTATCTAATTTTTGTATGTTTTGTCTTCTTACAAATTGTCCGAAGCCTTCTTTACCAACAATGCCTACATTGTCATCATAAACAAGGGTTCCTCTAACTACTGTTTTTACTGGTTTACCCTTTAGCTTAATGCCATGTAATGGATTGTATTTTGCCATAGAATAGGTTTTCTTTTGGTCAATAGTCCATTCTTTTTCAAGGTCAATGATGGTAAAGTCTGCATCGGAACCAATGAACATAGCACCCTTCTTAGGATATAGTCCATATTGCTTAGCGGCATTGGTACTTAACACCTCCACCAATTTACTAAGGCTTAATCTTCCTTTGTTATAACCTTCACTTACCATGATTGGCACTAGTGTCTCTACCCCAGGTATTCCAGGGAATGTATTCCATATTGTTGAGCCATCAAATTTCTTCTCTGTTTCAATTTCATAAGGAGCATGGTCTGTTCCCATGAAGTCTACGCTACCATTTTGCAAGCCTTCCCAAAGCTCTTCATTGTCCTTTGTTGTTCGAAGAGGTGGTGCAATCTTGGCAAAGGATCCATGCTCTGTCATAGCATCTTGATAGTTTAGCATCAAGTAGTGGGGGCAAGTCTCAGAAGTTACATCTAGACCTTTTTTCTTGGCTTCTCCTACTAACTTAGCACCAATACCCGAACTCATATGGACGATGTGCAATCTTGCTCCTGAAGCTTCAGCAAAGTTGATTCCTAGTTCAATCGCAGCCTGTTCAGCTTCTATGCATCTAGCTTCCGCCCATGCTGGACCATCCATTCTGCCCTCCGCTTCGAATTTCTTAACAAAATAGTCACACATTGCAAAATTTTCCGCATGGATACCTACTGGAACTCCTGTTTCTGCTACCCATCTAAAGGCCTCTAGCATTTCAGGATCCGTTACTCTCTCATAGGTTGGTACTGATGGTGTCATATATACTTTAAAGGCAGTTACACCATAATCCACCTGCTCTTTGATAAGATGCTTCTTACCGGCACGAATATCTTCTCCTGTTATACCACCCCACATGGCATAATCTATAACTGCTTTGTCTTTGATAGCATTTAATTTTGACTCTAATTCCTCAACCCCTCTTACAGAAGGCTTTGAACAACAGGGCATATCCATAATGGTGGTTAATCCACCGGCAGCAGCTGAAGATGTTCCTGTTAAGAAGTTTTCTCTATGGGTAAAACCTGGATCCATAAAGTGGGTATGGGAATCAAAGCACCCTGGGAGCGTCAGATGTCCTTCAGCATCAATTACTTTATCTGAGGTTACTCCTTCTAAATCCGTTAAAAATCCTGCTATTTTTTCGTCCTTTACTAAAATATTTGTAACAATCGTGTCATCCCCTTGAGGAATCCTTGCATTTTTTACAATTACATCATATTTCATTTTTCATGTCCCCCTTTATTTTTTTCCTTCACCTTTACTCCATCAGATGACTTTCTAGAATTTGTTCTTTTCTAAAATTCTCCAAGGCTAAATAATGCTCTAAAGAATTTAAAAGATGTTCCAGCTTCACAGGACCTACGATTTCCGAACCCGTCACCGCCACCCCGTATCTAGCGGCTTCATTTTTAACAAAATCAAAGGCTCTATAAATAGGTGTAGCTGTACAGTCGAACATATTCATGGAAACTACTACTCCAGATCTTTCAGGGAATTTGATGCCTACAGATCTAATAGTGGAGAATCCACCACCGGGTCCTCTAACACCCTTGGCTATCTTTTTAGCTATATTTAAATCCTCTGTCCCTAGGAAAATATTATAAGCGGTTAATCCCTCCATATCTGCACTAACGATGGTGGCTCCAGCAGTAGGATGTAGTGTTGCTGACCCTATATCCGGCTTTCTTTCATCGGTGTGCACCACCTCTTTAAGCCCTTCATATTGTCCCTTTCTAATGAAGGATAAAGCCTTTCTCTCTTCACACTTAGCATTTTCCCCTGAGAAATATACCGGTACATTATATTTTTTATAAATTTCTTCTCCTATTTCCTCCGCCAATTGCTTACATTCTTCTAGGGTTATATTTTTAAATGGAAAGATAGGTATGGTATCCTGTGCACCAATCCTAGGATGAGTTCCCTTCTGCTCCTCCATATTGATAAGTTCATAGGATTTACCTGCCATATTTAAAAGGGCTTCCTTTAGAGGTGTTGGTTCACCTATTACCGTCAAAACCGTTCTATTAAAATCATGCTCCGGTTCACAACTTACAAGCTTTACTCCTTCAACATCCCTTAGTTCATTTGCGACAGCTTCAATGACTTCCTTACGTCTTCCATCACTGAAATTCGGAACTGCTAGTACGTATTGTTTCTCCATTTAGCTATACCTCCTTTAAAGTTAAAAAATAAATTATCAAAATTAAATCTTATTTCTTTATATTCTAACAATTCATCATAATATGCCTTTTTCCTTTGGATACTTTTAATGAATGTAGGATGTTTTTACACAGTTTTAAAGGCTTTATTTTGTATATAAGTTACAATATTTTGTAAATTATTTCCTACTATTTCCTCTGTGCCCCACACTATCACTGGTCTTGACGATAAATTTGTATACCTACAATTTCTATGAAATTTTTGAAGGATTTTTAACAAATTCATTGTATAATGATTTAATAAGATGGAATATTTCGAAATTTTTTAAGAGGAGGAAATCAAGTGAGCTTAAAACTAATAGATTTATCCCAAGAGATTTTTCAAGGCATGTCTGTATTTCCTATGCATCAACCTACCTTCATTATGACCAATATGACCCATGAAGAAAATAAGAGGGTGACCGGTAGTGATAAGTTAGGATTTTCCGCCAGAAACCTTTTAATCAGTGAGCATGGTGGTACCCATTGTGATGCTGTTTGGGAATTCAAGCCTTCAGGGGCCACCATTGAAGATATGCCCATAGAATATTTTTGGGGAAGTGCCATTTGCATTGATGTAAGCCATATACCCCCCAGTAGAAAAATTGAAATAAAGGATTTGCAGGAGGCCCTTAAACACTCTCATCAACAGCTTACAAAAGGAGATATTATTTTATTGCATACGGGACATTATGATAGGTATTTTGGTACGGAACAATGGCAAACTACCTATACAGGCCTTAGCTATGAAGCTGCTAAGTGGTTAGCAGAAGAGGGTGCAGTAAATATCGGTGTGGATGCTCCATCTATAGACCATCCAGAAGATTTGGATTTCTCAGGGCATTTAATTTGCGGGGAGTATGATATAACTAATACAGAAAACCTCTGTAATCTTGACAAGATTGTGAACAAAAGATTTTTATATTTTGGTTTACCCTTAAAAATTCGTGGTGGCTCTGGATCACCTATAAGGGCTGTGGCTTTAGTAGAGGAGTAAAACAGCGAAAACAAAAGCGGAGCCCATGCTCCGCTTTTTATTTTAGGATTCAATTCTTCTTAGGATAATTGCATTAACTTCTTAATTTTCAATGCAATCTCTAAATTCAATCGATGGTGTGGATTTTCTAAGTATAAACCTGTAACCTCTTGAATACGCTGTAACCTATATAGTATGGTATTGTAATGGGTAAACATCATTTTTGACATTTTCTTAAAATTACCGTTGCATTCAAAGTACACCTCTAGGGTTTTTATTAGGTCGGTGGATTTTTTGCTATCATATTGATCTAGTTTTTGAAGAGTCACCTGGTAAAAATTTTCTAGTTCCTCCTTTAAACCATCTTGACACAATATTTTATAAACACCTAAGTCCTCAAAGAAAGCAATTTTATTGTTCTTTAACATATCTGTGGTTTTTATGGCATTGGTGGCATCTGTATAGCTATTTCTTACTTGCATTAGCCCTCTATAGCTTCTTCCCAAGCCTATTTTAAAATCAGCATTTCTCAATTTTTTCTCCATAGTATGCTGTAGTTGATCCCCAAATACCTTTAAAGTATTATAAACACTGAAAATTTCTTGATCAAAGGATAATAAAATATAAATACCATTGGTTTTAGTGGCTATGAATCCTTCTAAGGATAATTTATCCATTATTTCTTGTATGTTATAGACAGTATTGATGATATTCTGTTCCACAGCATTAAAATCCACATCCATTTGTTTTAAGGAACTATAGCTATCATCTATATCAATCACCGCCATAACATATTGCCGATCATTATTTAATTTAAAGTAATGACCTCGATCTATGGCCTTTTCTCTCCTTCCTTCGTCTAAAGATATCAAATCTTCCAAAAATTCAGAGCGATATCGATTCTCTACTTCCTTAATGGATAATTGCTTTAGTATTTCTAATGCTATGGTGGTGGAGGCAATCTCCAATACAGATAAGTCAAACCCACCTAAAGGTGTGTCTATAGCCCATGTGAAAATATGGCCATATACCCTGTCCTTTACGATAATAGGCATTACCATTCTATGAATATATTTACCATTGATGTACTGTTGATGCTTGTCAAACTGCTTTTGATTGATATTGTTACCACTTTTTTTATAGAAACTTGCAATATTATTTAGTAAGGCCTTCTTTATCCCTTCCTCAATCATTTGGGGCTTTGTTATAGAGTAGTTTAAAAAGTCCATCTTTATATAGATAGGATTCTTTACATTCTTATGAATAACATCTCCTATCTCTTCTATACCTTCACCCTTTAAAATAACCTCCATTAGTTCATCATGTATTCTTTCTAATCTTTCTAGTAGAGAAGCCTGTTTATTAAATATTTCTTTAAAAACTGGTGTCATAATGTCTGTAAATGGGACAGAGTAGTCCAACTCTATTATAGGAAAATGCAACTGATCTGCTAAATCAATAATCTCCTGGGGCAAAGATTTCAAATAGGGATAAATCTTTATTGCAATTCCCGCTAAACCTTTATCACTACATTGCTTTATAAAATTCTTTTGAGTTTCAACACCATCCTGCTTAAAGGAATAGGCGGTGGTAAGTAATAACTCACCCTCATCTACCCAACTTAATATATCTGGATCCGCCATAATATTTACCCTAGATACGGTATTAGTAATTCCCTTGAACCCAGCAATTACTTTAGATGTTTTCATACACTCCATGCCCATAATACTTTCAAGAGCAATACCATTACTTCTAACCATAGCTTATCCCCCTTTTGTTACTAGCTCTACTGTTTCTAGTAGAAAAACTAAGTGTTATTCTATTGAGTTAAGACTTACCTTCCCTCACTCAGCCTATATATAATATCCTCTATCACCAAAGTATACTCCTTTAATAAATCACATAAGAAGGGGGCTGCTTCTTTTCCTTGTATATTTAATATCTTTACTATAGGTCTTAAGTGCATTTCACCGTTGACCTTTTCCACTACTCCCTCCATTCCATTATTTAATCTAACTAAAGTTCCAACAGGATAAGGATTTACTTTGGCAACAAATGTTTTTACCAGTTCCGCATCAAAGTGTCTGCCGCTAGAGCCCATGATATACTCCAGTGCTTCACTCCCTGGCAATGCCCTTCTATAGTGTCTATCAGAGGTTAATGCATCGTAAACGTCAGATATAGCAGTAATTCTTGCATAGATATGAATATCCTTACCCTTTAATTGCATAGGGTATCCCGTCCCATCCACCTTTTCCTGATGCTGTAAACTTACAATTCGAACAGGAGCAGGGAAATCACTATAATCCTTTAAAAAATTATAACCCCTACTTGTATGTTGTTGAATCACTTCAAACTCTTCAGGAGTTAATAATTTGGGTTTTTTCAATATATCCACTGGTACAAAAACCTTACCCACATCATGAACTGCCGCCCCTGTAGCTAAATCATACAACTCGTTACGATTTAAACCTATCCCCATACCCAACACTATAGCATTTAACATCACATTAACAGAGTGTTGGTAGGTATAGTCATCAACACTTTTTATATCCACAAGATTTAAAACTAGATCCTTTTGATTGAAGACATCATCCACAATCAACTTCATTAGTTCCCCCAGTTCCCCCAAGCTTTGTTGCGTTTCTTTTTTTTTATTAATAGATAAACTTTCTTCCACTAGTGGTACATTGCCTACAATTTTTTTTATAACACTGGCAGCTTGTTGCCGAACTTGAGGCTTAATAATATCTTCTATTTCTTCATCACTTACCTTATCTAATATGTAAATAGAATAAAAACCTTGTTTTTTTATCTTTTTAATTAATCCTTCTGTTAGCCTAGCTCCCTTAGATAAAAGTATCAACCCTGTATCACTTAAAATAGGCTGTGCCAAAAAATCACCTTCCCTGGCATATTCAATCGGTACATACCGCATGCTGTCATTACCCCTTTCCCTAATAAACCATTAAGTCCATAGTACTAGAGTCCCGTCCAATTATTTTATATACATTCTACAAAGACCATAAAAACTCCTGCTATAGTTTAATAGCGGAGAAATTATTCTCCGCTATTAAAAAAATATCTATTTTATTACATCAGCTGTATTTTTAAATCATTGCTGGTGTCCGCTAATCCAGCAATCCATAAATCGTATTGAATTTCTATACTTCCCTTCTTCCCATCTCCTGCTATAGCCACCTGTAGTTTATTGGTAAATATCTCCATATCTAGGTCTCCGTATTGGGTGTTATATTTAGTATCAAACCCTTTACCCTCTTGAAAAACCAATTGAAGGTCACTATTACCAAAACGTTTCATGGATACTTTGTTTTCTCCTTCAATCTTCAAAGTTGTGGTGCTACCCTCCATACCGGAAATCTCTGATTCCTTATAGACAATATAAAGGCTTCCATTTTTCTCATAAAAGCTTCCCTCTGTCACTAGTTCGATTTTATTTTCTTCTCCCTTAACATCCTTCTGTACTCCAATTACCTTTATCATTCTAGTTTCCTTCATCTTATCCATCCTTTTCTCTTTCGTTAAATTTCTCTATAGCCAATTGAATGAGTCGATCCACCAAATCTTCATATTTTATCCCTGTTATTTCCCACATTTTAGGGTACATACTGATTTTTGTAAACCCTGGCATGGTATTAATTTCGTTGAAATAGATGGCATTAGTTTCTTTATCCACAAAAAAATCGACTCTAGATAGTCCGCTACAATCCAAAAGCCTATATACCTTCAAGGCTAAATTTCTAACTTCATCTATTACTTGTTGAGGTAGATTTGCAGGTATTTCAAACCTACTTTTACCATCAAAATATTTATCCTTATAGCTATAAAATTCATCAGCAGGTAGAATTTCTCCTGGTATAGAGGCTATTGCCTCATGGTTACCTAGAACAGAGCATTCTATTTCTCTACCATTTATAAATTCCTCTACCAAGATTCTTCGGTCATGCTTTAATGCCTCTTCTATAGCATCCAAAAGCTGTCGTCTGTCTTTAGCCTTTGAAATCCCCACACTGGAGCCTAAATTAGCTGGTTTTACAAATACAGGATATCCTAATTTCTTCTCAATTTCTTGGATATATGCTGAAGCTTCTTTTCTATAGTCTTCCTTCACTATAAATACATAATTAGCTTGCGGCATAGCCTCTGATGCAACTATTTTCTTCGTAATAACCTTATCCATCGCAGCTGCCGATGCCAATACACCTGCTCCTACATAGGGTATATTCATCATTTCCAATAGTCCCTGTATAGTACCATCTTCCCCATAGGGTCCATGTAAAACTGGAAAAACCACATCTATTTTATGGGAATTATCCTTAGCAAGAGAAATAACCGCCTCCTCTAAAGCTAAAGCTTCCCACTCTCCAGTAGCTATTTTTTCTATGGGTCCATCGTATTTTTTCCAAATGCCTTCTTTCGTAATGCCTACAGGTATAATATTGTATTTTTCTTTCTTCATCACTTTTAGAATAGAGGTTGCCGACATCAAGGAAACTTCATGCTCCCCTGATTTACCTCCAAAGATCACCATAACATTTATTTTTTTCATTATAACACCTTCCTTCATACCTTATTATTATTCTATCCTTGTGAAGTGTATTATTCAACTATAAAAATTTTTAATAAAAAAAGCAGAGAATTTACTTCTCCGCTTAAAATGCCGATGCTAATCGACTTATTTGATGTTTTGATGCTCTAAATACTTCTGCGATTTTAGATTTTAGCTGTAGAGGAAGTTCTTCATCTTTGCTGGCGGCATAAAATAGTTGATACTCTTCTGCAGTTAGATTATCCTTCATAGCTTGATTTGTCTTTTCATCCGTAAGACCACTCTTCACATCTACAAAGCATAGGGGTGGAAACATGACACACCACCAGTTTTCTCCTGTCCCTCTACCTATTTCTACTTTTAGAGCTTCATATCTCCCTGCTGGAAATACCATGTCTCCATAGCGTCTTGTGGGAAATACTTCCTCCTCTAATTTTACCGCCACTTCAAAATCCTTACCATTTTTAAAGATTTCCTCCGCAGCCACCTCTTGAATCTTTGGTAAATTCGCCTTTAAAATTTCTCGTGTTTCTTCGATACTATTGGATTGCTCCAAATCATCCGCCATGGCGGCTATTACCTCATCCCTAACCTTTAGCTTCAATAATTGATCCTCTGGATCATCGCTATTGGCTAAGACATGGAACCGAATCAAGCTTTCGCCTCTTCTTTCAACTTCAAATACCTCTTCAAATCCTCTATTATTAACTATGAAACTTCCTAGTAATACTACAACCAACATACCCATTACAAGTTTTTTATACATATTAAATTCCCCCTGATTCTCCATTTGATTGTTCTATTATCAGTATGTACAAATAGGGGAAAAAATATACAGCACTTCCTTTATCTTTTCCTATATGCTTTCTTTGCCATCCTTTTTAAAAACCTTTTTTATTGCCATCACCAGTAGAATAAGTAGGGGAATGCTTAGAATAATATAGGCTGTATAATCGCTAAATATGCCGAAGTCCTGATACACATCACCGATACTAATGCTGTACATACTAATAAAGTAGATAAATGGTAATACCGGCAACACAAAATAGTTATGCTCCTTTGTGGAACACACATCCTTTAATAGTATGGTAATCCCTAAGAAAAAGGAATCCAATGTAGTAAAGACGGTAAATACCCATATTGCCATCACCGCCACTTCGACATTTTCTATAAAGGCTCCTGGAAGATCAATGGTTTTAAATACACTGATGGTGGGCCATATTAAATTTTCTGTCTGCGCAGGTCCAAAGTTTAATAAAACCGAGAAATTTAATAATAAATAAAATATTAGAACAGCACCTACCGCTAAAGGTCCTATCCTGGTTGCTTTTTGGGGCTTATCTATGTAGGCACCAAAAACTAATAGCATCTCAAAACCTAAGAAACTAAATATGACAATATCCAAAGCCTTCAGCATCTGTAAAGGAGGTGTTTGTAGAATCGGCCGTATGTTGGAGGTATCCACCTCACCCAAAGTCAATCCGAATAATATTAAGACAATGATAACACTGGTGGGAAAGATGATATTTGTAAGTCTACCTAAGGGTTCAAGACCTTCCCTTACTAAGTATATAACAGTTAATAACATAGCAAAAATAATCATTTCAATGGGGGTGTGGGGAAGAAGCATCACTTTAACAACCTCAGCAAAAATTCTTACTAAAAAACCATTAGTTCCTATTAAATAAATAATAAAAAATACTGTTAACAAATAGGCTATAGGCTTTGTAAGGGTAAGACAGAGGATTTCGAAGTAGCCTTTTCCTGGAAAGGATTTAACGATATAACCATGAAGGGCTGCGATCCCCATGGCAAGAATGCCTCCCCCCAGTAATATCACCCACCCATCAGTGCTGGCTATCTCCACTAAATCACGGGGTAGTGTCAAAATCCCTACACCTATTAAGGTCAACACCAGTATATTAATGATTTGATAATAGGATACACGATCGTTATTAGAATACATCCTTTTTCCTCCTTAAAGCCTATAGTTTCATTTTCTACGCTGCCTTATCTTTTTTTCGTCTTTTCATCACGGTAGATATAAAAATCCCTAAAGGTATTAAAATCACTACACCATAGGCTGTATAATCAGAAAAACTTCCTAAGTTTTCGTAGACATCTGCTATACTATCATCCCATATAGAAAGAAGAGTAATGAAGGGTAGTGGAAGTAGGGCATAGTAGTTATATTCCTTCCCCCCCGCCAATTCCATAATTAACATAGTGCCCGCTAGATGGAGGGGTACCATCGTCATAAATACAGTGATTATCCATACCCCCATGATAAAAACCTCTACATTTTCTATAAAAGCACCTGGGAAATCGATGGTATCAAAGGTACCCACTAGGGGCCATATAAGATTTTCTGTTTGTTGTGCACCTAAAGTTGCCAAAGTAGAAGCATTAAGGATGAGATAGGCTAATAATACAATAAAAATAGCTATAGGCCCCACCTTCATAGATTTGACGGGTTCATCTACAAATCCACCAAAAATCAATAAAACCTCAAAACCCAAAAAGCTGAATAGGGCAAAGGGCACCGCCTTGATAATTTCAACAAAGGGGGTTTGAAAAACAGGCAAAAGATTAGAGACTTCTGCGTTTCCCCAAGATATGATAAACAAAGCTAATATCACAACAGTTAGTGGTACAATAATCACTTCTGCCATTCTTCCTAAAACCTCAATTCCCTCCCTTACTAAATAAAGGGATACAAATAGCACAGAAAATATCACCAGCTGAGGAGGGGTCCGTGGCAGTAGAAACTCCCTTATGATCATTGCAAATAATCGGACTACATATCCCGTCATCCCTATAAAATAAACAATGGTGTAAATGGCTACAATATAGGCTATAGGCCTTGTCAGGGTTAGGGAAAGAATTTGAAAGAAGCTCTTTCCTGGAAAAGACTTAACAATATAACCATGTGTAAGGGACACGACTATCCCCACCAGACCCCCTAAGATCAATACCAGCCAGCCATCTGTACCAGCCTCCTCTAGTAATCGTCGAGGCAAGGTCAGAACCCCAATTCCTATCATGGTTAATATACTTATGTTAACCATTTGAGGGATGGATATTTTATCATTATTGGAATACATCATTCTTACCTCCTCATTCCTTATTCCTCATTCTTCATTACTTTGTTAGCCCAACCCGGCGTATTCTTGTAGAGACATCTACTTCAATTTCTATATTAGGAAAAATCTCCTGCCAATCCTCCTCCACCTCAGCCCAAAGCCCTGGATGATATTTACTAAGATAATGATCTATTCCTAGGACATCCACTTGAAATTCCTTTTGAAGTTTTTGGATGGTTGTAAGCATTTCTTTTTCTAGCTTTTTACATACCAAGGCTTCCAATTCTCTAATAAGCTGTGGCTCCAGCAGATTATGTTGAGGATCAAAAAAGAATTGTTCAACTTGTCCGTCCGTGCTAAACTCTGCTTTAATCCTTATGGTATCACTATCTTCATCTAGATGAAATTTAGAGGATAAATAAACTAAATCCACCGGTACAATGTGCTCATCATCCTGTGATTCATGTATAACAGTTAGTCCTCCAGGTCGTGCCGTTCCCCTTATAATCTCTAGAGCTCTAGTCTCTACTTCTCCTAGCCAACCCACCAGTCGATAATCCTTAATAACAGCAGAACCAGCCACTTTAATGTCCTCTTCCCCTGCTATTGCTCTAGGTATAACTGCATTTCCCCATCGATGAAGGTCCTGTAAAACATCCCCCATGATCCCTCCGCCAGAACGGGGGGAGCGATCCTTATTTCGAAACAAATCTGCCATAAATTGACCCGTCATGGGATTTACTAGAGGTTCCACCTCCAGTACCTCTCTAGCCAAACCAGGTGCAATAGCTACACTAATCCTTCTACTGATGAAGGCATCTCTTTCAATGGCATCTAAAATCTCTCGAAACATATGGGCATCCCTAGCTACATCTTCCCCTATCACCAAGACCTTCATATGTCCAAAAAACACCTGTTTGTTAAGACGAGTGGTTAATATACGACTGGCGGAATAGAGATTTTGTCCTACGGTGTTATAGACGATATTAGGATTTTCTGATTCTCCTACTAAGAACTCCACATTAGGAATAACATAGGTAAAGGAAAATCTGTTTCTCGGGCTGTCCTCAGGTATACGGGCTGCAGTAGGCACTGCAGCTTCCTCCTCCATGTCCCCATCTTCCTCAGGCCCATCCTCTTCCTCTACCACTTCCCCCGGAGGAGGTATCTCATATTTATCTATGCCCAGGGACATAACATAGCCCCTTTGGTCAATTTCAATAGAATCCCAACAGCCTGTTAAGGCTATGGTTATGGTTAAAATTATCCATAGTATGATTTGCTTTCTCATCACTTCCGTTCCCCTCCTGACCTATGAGTTTATTTCTTCTCATCTATATTATCCTCTATATCAAAATCCTCCTCCTGATGATCATCCAGCCGTCCCTTTTCTTTCTTAGGAGCATTGATATCTCTCTTATTCATGGCAAGATGGGGCACCCTTACCACCGTATCCTTCAAATCTGAAGAGTCCTGTACGAAGGTAATGAAGGGAGATAGATAAGGCATCCCGAAGCTCTTAAGACTACAAAGGTGGATAAGAATCACTAAAATCGCCAGCATAATACCATAAAGACCAAAGGCTGCTGCCGAAAATAGCAAACCAAAACGTATTAATCTAACGGCTATTGCCAAATTATAGCTAGGTATAGCAAAGGAGGCTATAGCTGTAATGGCAACTACAATGACCATTAATGGCCCAACAATGCCCGCCTCCACCGCCGCTTGCCCTATAACCAAACCACCGACAATACCTATAGTGGAACCGATGGATCCTGGTAAACGAATACTGGCTTCTCGGAGAATTTCTATCGTGACCTCCATAATCAAAGCCTCTACAACAGCGGGGAAAGGTACACCCCTCCTAGTTGCTGCTAATGCTAGAGCCAAGTCCGTCGGAATCATTTGTGGATGAAAGGAGGTAATACCTACATACAGAGCAGGTGCCGTGATAGCTATTACAATACAAAAATACCTCAATATCCTAATGATGGTAGCAATATCCCATCTCTCATAGTAATCCTCTGCCGATTGCATCAACATATTGAATGTGGTGGGCACAATCAGTACAAAGGGGGTATTGTCCACCAGTATAGCTACCCGCCCATGATAGAGGGCGGAAGCCACCGTATCAGGACGCTCTGTATTCTGTACCTGGGGAAAAAGCGATTGCCATTCATCCTCTATCAACTCCTCCAGCTGTCCACTATCTATGATCATGTCTATATCTATTTTGTTTAGTCTTTCCTCTACTTCCTTCAGAACATTCTTGTTGACAATATCATCTACATACATCACAGCTACATCCGTCTTAGACCGTTCCCCCACTTGATGGTGCTTTAGCTTAAGGCGTGGGTCTCTTATTCTCCTTCTTACCTGTGCTGTATTGAAGCGCATGGTCTCTGTAAAGCCATCCCTAGGTCCACGAACCACCGCCTCCGTCTCCGGCTCAGATATCCCCCTGCTTTGCCAGCCACGGGAGTCTATAACGATGATTTTGTCGGAGCCATCTATCAGTAACGCCGACTCCCCACTTAAAATCTGGGTGATGGCATCATTGATGGTCTCCGCCTCACCAATATCAGCGGTAACTAAGGTTTTTTCCTCAACAAATTTCACTAGATTGTTTTTTATTTCCTTATAGCCAGGCTGGACCTTTCTGGCATCCATCATAAGGGGTTCTAGAATAAATTCGTTTAAAAGATCCCTATCGGCTAGACCGTCGGTCCAAATGACTGCAGCTTTGCACCCACCTTCTCCTATAGTAAACTCTCTATAGACGATATCCTCACAATCTTTAAAAAACTCTTTTATAATTTCTAAATTTTTATCTATGCTTTTAGTAGGTGGTATATCCTCTTGTTTTGTAATTTTTTTCTTTTTACCAAACAGCTTTTGCCAAAATCCCATGTCTTTTCCTCCCTAGTTTCTACATAATCCTAAGTATAGCAAATACTGCAATGCCTCCTATAATATAGATGTATCCTAGTGCCTTAGCTATCTTCATATCTCTTTTCAGCTTCTTTTTCCTCAAAAGAGGTACATCTCTTAACAACAAAAACAAACCTATAAATACCATCAATGCTAACATATAGCCATCATAAATATCCTGTAATTTCTCTAAAAAACCATTCAATTTTCTTCACCCTTTTCCATTTAATAACTCCTTAATATAATGTTTACACTTTTGGTTTTTTATATACAAAAACAAAAAAAGAGCAGAAAATAATAATCTCTGCTCCTACAAATATTTTTCTAATATTTTGATATCTTTTGCGGTATCTATATCACTGGCTATTTCAGGATCTTTACTTATAATAGCCTTTGCCTTAAGGTTAAACTTATTTTTTATATAAATCTCTAGCTCTCTTATGGTTAATTGTTTAAGCATTAGTTTGAAAATAAATTTTGGGCCTAATACTTTGCACATGCCAATAGGATTTTTTCTATGCCTTATCATAAGTGAAGCAAGTTTTTCCATAGTTCTTATGGCTTTTGAGGATATTAAAACCATATTTCCCCCTGTAAAGTTTCCATCCTTTAATGCCACATAGGTTCTCTTGGCATCAGGATAATACCTCTGACACAGATTTTTCTCTACAATGGGGTAACAAAACTCTGCCGATGCCTTTATACTGTCCTGAATGAACCTATCCACCACTTCTTGGTGAATGAGAGGTATATCACAGGTGGCAATCAAGAGTTGGTCCTCTTCTTTAAAGTAATTTACCCCCTCCATAATATTTTCCATCATAGAGGTCTTTTGCTGTAGAAAATTTAACCTCGTCTCTTCTCCAAGAAAGTCCTGAAGTGTGGTTACATCACCTACAACTACAATTTCATCAATATATTCACTACTATGGAGTGTATCGATAACATATTGAATCATGGGAATACCTTTTATAGGCATAATCGCTTTATCACCTTGAAATCTGTCTATGTCTTTTTTTCCTGTCCCCCCTAATATAATGGCCTTCATATACCAGCCTCCTAAAACCTCTAGCTATTTGAATTTTTTGTTTTTTTCCTCCGGCACCGATACATGATCCATCATATGTACCGCTAGATTTTCTATATGCTCCATGCCATAGCCATAGGATTTTTTGGGGTTTCGTTGTGAGATGGCCTTAACTATCTTTTCGTGCTCCTCCACCAATTCCTGAGACTTATTGTACTCAGAAATATAACGAACTCTAAAACGATAAACCTGCTCCCTCAAACCCTGAGAAATCTGATATAATTTTTCATTTCGTGCCGCCACAAAGATTTTTTCATGGAAGGCTATATCCTTCTCAATCATTCTCTCTATATTATTGGCCACATGAGAATCTTTGAATTCCGCCGCTAAGGTTTGAAGTTCCTTGACCTCTTCATCCGTCATTCTTTCCGCTGCTAAGGATGCAGCCAAGCCCTCTATGGCGCCCCTTATTTCCAATACCTCTATAATATCCTTTACTGAAACATCCGCAACATAGGCTCCCTTTCTAGCAACCATAATAACTAGACCTTCAAGCTCTAGCTTTCTAATAGCCTCTCTAACGGGAGTTCTACTGACCCCTAATTCCTCCGCTAACTGTATCTCCATCAGTCTACGTCCTGGTTCCAGCTTTCCTTCCAATATAGCTTCCCTCAAATATTCAAATACAATTTCCCTTAATGGTTTATAATTACCTATTTTCGTTTTAATTAACTTATTCATCTTTATTCCCCTTACTATAGCTTTGTATTAAAAAGGTCTGTTTATTAATAATAGCTAAATTATTTTTGGCGGACTTCGCCTTTTTGTAGTCTTTGTAAATACCAAATACCGTTGGTCCACTGCCGGACATCATACTACCCAAGGCCTGGTATTCCATCATTTTCCTTTTTAATTCCTTGATAATTGGATGTTGCTTCAAGGTTACAGTCTCTAAAACATTCACCATATTATGGGATAATGCATATAAATCTCCTCTTTCCATTGCCTCTAGGAGTTTTTCTGTATCTGGCTTCTTGTTTATTTTTTCCAAATCCAGTCTACTATATACTTCCGCTGTGGAAACAGATATAGATGGTTTAGCCACTAGGATCCAGGTGTTTCTCAAACCCTCGATCGGTGTTAGTTTTTCCCCCATACCTTCTGCTATAGCAGCTCCTCCCATAATACAAAAGGGAACGTCAGCACCTATAGTAATGCCAATATCCATCAGTTGCTGCTGTGTAAGCTTTAAATCCCACAATGTATTTAATCCCTTTAATACAGCAGCAGCATTAGAACTCCCTCCTGCCATGCCAGCGGCTACAGGAATATTTTTTTCTATATAAATGTTTACACCCCAAGAGATATCAAAATTCTTTTTTAGTACCTCTGCTGCCCTATAGGCAATGTTGGTTCTATCCTTTGGTATATATGGACATTCACTTATAATTTTTATACTATCCTCATGTCTTTTCTCCACCAATATAATATTGTCATATAAATCAATCTCTTGCATGATCATCTTTACTTCATGGTATCCATCAGGACGTTTTCCCAGTACGTCAAGAGAAAGATTAATTTTGGCCCTAGATTTCAATTGTATCTTCTTCATTGTAAAAACTCCTCCATAATCACTAAGTAGTATATATTATATATCACAGGCCTTAATTCCTGCAAACTTTTATATAATTTATGAAAATTTTAAAAATAAACACAAATTTTTTTATCCTCATTTAAAAGACCGCAGTTAGCAAGGCTGCGGTCTAATTTTAAAGCTTAAAACGATGAACTTTTTCTATGATAATTTGATCTCCTGCTTTCACATCCTCAGGATGCTCTATTTCATTAGCCGTCATAATACTCTCTAGTGTAGTATTATACTTTTTAGCTACCTTCCATAAGGAATCATCCTCTTGGAAGAAATAAATTGTAAGGCTAGGTCTTTTAGTAATATCAACTGCCTCTGCTAACTCTTCTACCTCTGATACAACCTCTATTGTCTTTTTGCAGTAGGCCTGACAAGTGGTACCTACATTAATTTTTACTTCTAATTGCTCTTCATTTATTCTGCTATAATCCAACTCCTGTACTAATAACTCAATATCTGCCTCCATATTTCCCTTTACTCCATCAATATCTACACTGTGCCTAAAGGGAATTTCCTGCATATAACTATAGATCGGCTGCAATCCTTCTTCAGCAGTATAGATTACATGGGTTTCCAACACCCCTTCAAGCACCACTTTGTTTTCCATTAGGCTATAATCTGTTACAATAGGCTTTGCATTTACGGAGAAAATTTGAGCCATAGGAGGAAGACTATTAGGTAGTTCTAGAGTTTCCCTAAGTAAAACCTGTGAACGATGGATACCTAGATTTTCCTTTAACTCTAAGGAGCTCCTCTTTACTTCTAAAGGTCTTGTAGGTGAATAGGCATCCACTACAACCTCTCTTCTTTGAGTCTCCATAACAACTGCTTCAATCTTAACAATGCCCTCTACCTCCAATACCTTATGTAGACCATCAGCATTTTCTTTTATATCTGTATATAAATCCTCCATCTTCATTTTTAATTTGTATTCCATATCACTATAGGCCTCTGGAATTTCAACAAAATGAGTAAATGGCATTTCCTTTTTGATTACGTTAAGGGGTTTTTCTTCATCGTCACCACTATATAGCACTTCTAAAATCAATGCTCCCCCTACGATTACTTTACCATCGGTAATCTTTGTCTCCTTCTCCACAGGTATAGCATGCCAGCTCAACACTTCCTTTACTTCAGGCAAATCCTCTTCTAATTCAAAGGCATCCTTCACCAATGTATCAGAAGTATTTGTTCCTATAATATCAGTGTATTGAAGAGTTTCCTTTAATACTTCAATATCTTCTAATCCTTCTAAGTCCTTTGTTATCTCAACTTGGGTCTCTTCTATCCCTGTACCTTCAAGGTTAATAACTGCCTTTACAGATATTTTTCTATCATTGTTCAAATTAAAATCTATATGCTCTACCTCTACATTTACTTCATTCTTCATTTGTGCAGTAATACCCTCGATTTCTATATCCTGCTTAAATTCAGTTGCACTATCGATACTATATAAAGGCTCTTCTCCTTTATCAGAAGCATATAGTACCTTAAACTGAACTGTTCCCTCTACTACTATCTTATTATCCTGTGTTTCCCTCTTAGTCACCTGAACATTGCCATCTACCCCCACTACCCTAGTAATGTCTGGTTTCGCATCAGGTGCTAATATATCGCCTTCTATAATGGCTTGAACGGTATTTTTCCCTATCACTTGATCCACCTTTAGTATATCCTTCATTAGTTCAACCGTCATATTATTTCCTCCCTCCCTATTGAATTAAAAACTCCTATTATATCTTATTTGTCTTTCAACAAAATATGTTAGAAAGTTTGTCAAATTCCAATTCGTGTCCAATAAAATTCCTCTAATATATATATGTCTGTACCTTTTAAAAAAGAAGCAAAAACAGAAAAAATCAGCAGAGATTTTCTCTACTGATTTTTATGGTGATTTTCTATTTTACCATCTAGGTCTTCCAAAGATATTATAGGCTCTATAGATACCTACAGCCGCCTGCTCTAGCGTAACCTCTGCCTTAGGTCTATATTCTTCTCCTGCCCCCTTCATAATATCTAACCCATATAGTAGTGCTACAGCTCCTAGTTTTTCTTCATCTATTTCCCCTATGTCCTCTACAGGCAATGTATAAATACCTTGAAGCTCCGCTGCCTTTTGAAGTGATGTCATATTAACTAATAGTTCTGCAAACTCTTCTCTGGATATATTTTTATATCCGTCAAAATTCTTTTCTTCATTATCAATAAATCTGTACATTACTGCACGATCTATATATTCGTAATACTCATCATTAGCATCTATATCTGTAAACTTTAACTGTCCTTCTTCACCGTAATAATAATAATTTCCAATCGTGCTCACCATCATTTTCACAATTTCATTCTTCGTCATTTTATCTCCTAGGCTAAGCTTTTCAAAATCAACAACGCCATTGGCTGCCATGATCTTTAACTCTCTTTCAGCCCAGTGACCTTCAAGTTCTCCATTAATCTCCTTTACTTCTCCATCCTTTATTTCTACAGATTGACCATAAAAGTCCACTAATTCTCCACTATGGGCATCTATGTATTGATGGATAACAGAATTCTTAGGACGATTCACATATACTAGCTTCGTTTCTTGTTCTTCTTTTTCCCTATCATATCTTGTAACATAGCTCAACTCTACCTTTGACTGCTTCATGAAGGAATCCATACCTTCTTCTTCTTCTATAAGCTCTTTAGGTTCTGGAAGCTCTACTTCATTCCAACGATAGTGAACGCTCTGTAATAATCCATTAGAACTATCTATAGAAATATTTATTTGATTATCTCTATAGGGGATATCATTTTCTACTCTTCTAAAGTTAAAGTGATACTCTGGATTGATGATGCGTCTATCATTATAATGGTGTACCTGCTCGTAATAGGTCTGCTGTAAATCAAGACTCTTTAGCTTATCTGGATATAATTGCTTTAGGGTTTCTATAGCAGTATAGTAGGCATCCTCCCACTCTACCTCCGGAGTAAACTCTTCTGTAGAACTCATCATCATCTCATGGAATCTCCAGTTGTGAAGGTTAAACCTTAGTACTTCTCCTGTTTGGGCATCAACACTGATACTTCCATCAATGCGATAATCACTCTTGATTTCAAATTGAATGTCCCAAGCCTTTCTTCTTCCTCCCATGCCATAATAATTGGAGGAACTATAGTTGGTACGCTGTATGGTAGCTTCATTATCTGGATAAATAGCCCCTAAGGTTTTCTCTACAAATTTCGTTACTTCTTCTCTAGTCATTTCTTTAGAGGTATCTCTTTGTTTTGCAGTTAGCTTTTTAAATGCTTCCTTTTCCCTCTCTGATACATCTATCTGTCTGATTTCTTCTCCTTCCATTGAGGTTGTGTGGGTTAACATTTTTCCTGTTTCTGCATCTACCCAAGCACCACCTTCAAAGTTCGGAGCATAAACTAATCTTACTTTTTCTACTTCTTCACTATAGCCTCTACTTCTATCTCTTACAGGAACATACAATAACTCATAGTTTAAATCATCCTTAAATACTTCCTTAGCATCTTCTGCAGTAATATTTGCCTCTGCCTCTGGAATTGTTTCATTATTCCATGTAATTCTATAGGAGGTCACCTTGCCAGTTGCATTGTTTACACCTATTTGTACCCCTTGGTTCATTACTGGAATACCCTTATATTGTCTAGTGTAAAAAACACCGTATTCTCTAGGATGTAATCCATGGGAGCTTTGATCATAATAATGGTAGTATTGCTGATAATTATCATCTAATATTAAATCCTGCATGATTTTAGGATTAAATTCCTTTAGGAAGGCTAAGGCCTTCTCTTCAGCCTCTTCTTGTGTGAATTGCGCTGCCTTAGGCTCATCTTCAGCAGGATCGCCGTATTTTCTAATCTCCAATAAACTTGCATCTTCATCTACGATAGTAACATTATAAGAAACATAAGTATCCCTACCCCTTCTATGAATACCTATTTGCCAAACATATTGATCTTGGTTTTGCCAATCCCCCCTATAGCTGGCATTGGTTTGAAAACCATCTTCTTCATTGATGGTTTCACCAAAGAAACCTTTAATGTACTCCTTAGCTAAGTCTAATGCCTTACCTTCCGATAGATTGCCTCCTGTTATAGCTTCCTCTTCAATACCATAGGGCATAGGTACCGCCCTTTCTGTAATCACCATGGCGGTCTGGCCTTCAGCCTCTCCAATGGTTTCTCCAAATGCAAAACCAGCACTAGAAAGTAGTAACCCCCCCACCATTAAACCACTAATGGCCTTTTTAAATTTCATAAAAACACTTCCTTCCCCTTTAATTTTTAAATTTAATCAGACTATCTCTATTACATTAGACAGTAAAAGATGAAAAAAGTTCCAAAAAACTTTAAAATATCATTAGCATCCTGAACACCACAGTAGCTTATATCTGCCATAGGTTTATGTCCAATAAAATTCCTATAATATATATGTCTATACTTTTAAAAAAGAAGCACAAAGAAAAAATTCAGCAGAGAAAATCTCTACTGAATTTTTGTATTAACTTTTCTGTACTAGATTTTTCCTTCTACCATCTAGGTCTTCCAAAGATATTGTAGGTTCTATAAATAGCTACCGCCGCTTGTTCTAACGTAACTTCTGTTTTAGGTTGATAGTTTTCTCCTGAACCCTTCATAATATCTAATCCATACATAAGGGCTACAGCTCCTAATTTCTCTTCATCTATTTCTTCTACATCCTCTACAGGTAAAGTATAGATATCTTGAAGCTCTGCTGCCTTTTGAAGGGATGTCATTTGTACCAACAAGGCCGCTAATTCTTCTCTAGATATATTTTTATATCCTTCGAAATTCTTTTCTTCATTTTTGATGAATTTGTATGTTACTGCACTCTCTAAATACTGATAATACTCATCATTGGTATCTATGTCTGTGAACTTCAACTGGTCTGATCCATCATGTCCATAGTACCAATGTCCAACAGCATTTACCATCATTTTTACAACTTCATTCTTGGTCATCTTATCCCCTAAGCTAAGTTTTTCAAAATCGATAACTCCATTGGCGGCCATGATTTTTAATTCTCTCTCAGCCCAGTGCCCCTCAAGTTCTTCATGAATACCCTTTATTTCTCCATCCTTCACTTCAACCTCTTGACCATAAAAATCCAATAACTCTCCACTATGGGCATCTATATACTGATGGATTACGGAGTTTTTAGGACGATTCACATAAACTAGTTTAATTTCATTTTCATTTTTTTCTCTATCATGTCTTGTTATATACCCTAATTCTACCTTTGATTGTTTCATATATAAATCCATGGCTATTTCTTCTTCTAAAACATCTTTAGGTTCCGGCAGCTCTACATCGTTCCATCTATAATAAACACTTTGCAATAAACCATTGGAACTGTCTATAGAAATGCTTATAGCATTATCTCTAAAAGGAATATCGTTTTCTACTCTTGAGAAATTAAAGTGATATTCTGGATTCACTATCTTTCTATCGTTATAATAATGAGTATTTTCATAATATGTTTGCTCTAGGTTAAGGTGTTTTAGCTTATCAGGATATAATTCCTTCAATACTTCTATGGCAGTATAATAAGCATCTTCCCACTCCACCTCTGGTGTAAATTCTTCGCCAGAAGCCATTAACATATCACGGAATCTCCAGTTGTGAAGATGAAATCTTATGATTTCTCCCGTCTCAGCATCAATACCAATGCCTCCATCAATACGATAGTCGCCCTTTAACTCAAATTGAATCTCCCAAGCCTTTCTTCTATCACCGTACCCATAGTGATTAGAGGATGTGTAATTGGTACGTTGTATGGAGGCTTCATTATCTGGATATACACTATCCAAGATTTCCTTTGCTAGCTTTGCAACTTCTTCTCTAGTAATTTCTTTGGAAGTATCTCTTTTTGTTGCTGTTAACTTTTTAAATGCTTCCTTTTCTCTTTCCGATACATCTATTTGTTTAATTTCATCCCCTTGTGCTGTATGGTAATTTAGCATTTTTCCAGTTTCAGCATCTACCCAAACTCCACCTTCAAAGTTTGGTGCATATGCCAATCTTACCTTTTCTACTTCGTCACTATAGCCTCTACTTCTATCTCTTACTGGTATATATACTAAAGTATAATTTAAATTTTCTTTAAATACTTCTTTTGCTTCTTCTGCCGTAACAGCAGCTTCTGTTGCTGGAATTGCTTCATCATTCCATCTAACACTATAGGAGGTAATTTCCCCTGTTGCATTGTTTACACCTATTTGTACTCCCTGGTTCATTACAGGAATACCTTTATATTGTCTTGTATAGAAAACAGGGTATTCTCTAGGGTTTAAACCATAGGCATTGTTATTATAATAATAGTAGTGTACTTGATGATTGTTATCTAATACTAAATCCTTCATAACCTTTGGGTTAAATTCCTTCAGAAATTTCAATGCCATTTCTTCAGCCTCTTCTTGAGTGAATTGAGCTGCCTTAGGTTCGTCACCCGTAGGATCTCCATACTTTCTGATTTCCATTAAGCTTTTATCCTCATCTAGTATAGTTACATTATAAGAGACATGGCCCTCTCTACTACTCTTGTTAAGATTTATAGCCCACACATATTTGTCTGGATTCTGCCAATCTTCTCTGTAGCTAGCATGGGTATAAAAACCTTCGTCTTCAACTATCGTTTCTCCGAAGAAATTTTTAATATGCTTCTTGGACAAATCAATAGCTTCTCCTTCTGATAAATTCCCTCCTGTAATGGATTGTTCTTGGTGGTTATAAGGCACAGGTATCGCCCGCTCCGTAACGGTAACACTACTAACTTCTCCAAAGGCAAATCCAGCACTAGAGAGCAGCATCCCCCCCACCATCAAACCACTAATGGTCTTTTTGAATTTCATAAAAAACACGTCCTTCCCCTTTAGTATTTAAATTTAATCAAACTATCTCTATTACATTAGACGGCAAATAATGAAAAAAGTTCCAAAAAACTTTAAAATTTTTTAAGGGATAGCACATTGTCTATCCCTTAAAATTTTTATTTATTTTTTGTTTGTTTTTTTATGCTTCTTTTAATATTTTTTCTACTGCAAATTTAAGAATGTCTGGGAAATCATTAAATGAAAATGGTGCATTTACTCTCTCGGTGAATTTATGAAGGTCTTTACCCCAAGGTCCAAGGTTTAATACAGGTACATTAAACTGTGCCATTTCCTCTAATGGTAAGAAGTACGTATATCCTAATGTAGGCATATTAGGCTTTAACATTTCTAAAATATCGTCAGCATCTTGAACACCACAGTAACTCATGTCTGCCAATTGCTTGTAGAATTTATTTACTCTCCAGTCAACGTCATATTTTTCTTTACTATAGGCCAACACTTCATCTACAACCTCTAACATGTGTCTATCATTTTCTGTTTTTCCTTCATTTTTTACATGTGGGTAATATGGTGGCGCAAAGGCAACTACCATCTTAGGATCCCTATCTGGGCATAATCTAGCCGCCTCTTTGATTACTTCAATAGCAAATTCTCTCTCATCCTTAGCTCCTACTTTTTTCTCTTCGATAAATTTATCCATATGTTCTTCAAAGGAAGGACCAATCTTTTCTACATTATATTTATAAAGTTCATCATAAGTAAATACTTTAGGTTCCCAAGGACATGGGAATGCTTCTCCCGACAGTTTTTCATATGCTGCTGTTGTTTCTTTAAATTTGTTTAGTGTACTTTCAAATGCTCTATGGCCAATTTTAAGTAATTTCTCCATGAGATCTTTAGGAGAGAATTGTAGTGTTAAAACATTATAGTATGCATAGGCTGAAGATATATTGGATACATTGTATAATTCTCTTGTATCTGACATTTTTAAAACAGTTGGTGGATAAGTATATTCTCCATCTGCCGTATCAATTAACTCCATACTTAGTTCCATTTCTCTTTGAACTTCTGCCAGCATCAATCCAGCACTTAAGCCTTCTAGCATTTGTCCTGCATGGGTTTCCTTACCTTCACAATAGAATATAGGTAATAATTTACCCATACTTCCTATAAATAGATCATGCTTTCCATCAATCACAGGATGAGGTTCATTGTTCACTAGCCCTACATACTCTAGACCATATTCTTCCTTCATTCTATTTAAAACAGGAATAGCTCCTAACATCCCAGCAGAGTTGTTTTCTTCGTCTGGAGTTGAAAGAAATAGTAAATTACCTTCAAAATTTTCAAGGTTTTCACTAACCTCACCCAATAATGCTATTTCTGCAGCTCCACCACATTTCATATCAATAATTCCACGACCAAAAATCCAATCCCCTGATAATAAATCTTCTTTTGGTTCTTGTTGAAGTGCATTTGGATCTAAAGCTTTTGTTAACTCCTCTGGTTTAAGAGCTAAATCTTTATATGGTCCAAAACCATTATAATCTACTGTATCCATATGATTAATTAATACGACAGTTCTGTTACCTTTTCCTTTAACAAGTGCTGTAACAAAAAGTCTTTCTAATGGATCATTTTTTATTGGGTGTAATTTCACATACTCTGGGTTTTCTTCAAAATATGGTATTTCCTTAAAGATATTATAAATTTCCTTTGCCATATTAATCTCGTCTCTAGTTCCGGATACACTCGATACCCCTACCATACGATATAATATCTTCTTGATGCTTTCCTCAGTATACCAACTCATTTATTATGCCTCCTTTGTTTTTTAAAGTAATATCCACAACAACTATTACATTGTAATTATATTTTTTTACTTTCATTTATATAAGCTAATTTTTCTGCCATTTATTAGTTGTAGCAAATACTATGCCATTTTTCTAAAATTTCTGTATAAAATAAAACCTCCTGTTAAATCTTTATAATTATTAAGTATAGATGAAAAATAAAACACCTCTTATTCATTCTTCCTATCTTCGTTAGTTTTCATAACTCTCTTATGTTATATAATTTATTAAATAAATGTAAAGATTTTTGATTTGTATAAATATAAATTTTTTTATTTCCTAAGTTGTTTTAAAGTTTTCTTCTCTATTGTTAAAACCATCCATTACTTTCTAAGTGACAATATTTTTGCGGCAATACAGCAATAAAATTTTCGGGAAAAATGTAGTTTTTCACTTTGGAGATTGACTTTTCCCTATAGTTTTTCTATAATCAATACCAAATTATAGTTTTAAAAAACAAACAACATCTTATCATTTATCGGAATATTTTTCAAATTCTAAACTAAGGAGGTTTTTTAATGGATTTGATTTTAACTAATGGTAATATCACCACAATGGATGCTGATTATCCCAAGGTAGAAGCAATAGCTGTAAAAGATGGAAAATTTGCCATGGTGGGAGGAAAAGAAGAAGTGCTTTCCTTTAAAACCAGCGATACGACTATTATAGATTTAGAGGGAAAAATGTTACTTCCTGGATTTAATGATAGTCATATGCATTTACTCAATTATGGATATAGTCTACAGAAGGCAAGTTTAATTGGCTCAGGCTCCATAGAAGAAGTGATAACAAGAACGAAAGACTTTATTGCCCAAAAGCATCTAGCTTCTGGGCAATGGGTTTTAGGCAGGGGCTGGAACCAGGATTTATTTCAAGTAAAAAAGTTTCCTACAAGGGAAGATTTAGATAAAATCTCGCTTGACCATCCCATATGCCTCACAAGAGCCTGTGAACATGTATTGGTGGTGAACAGTAAAGCCTTAGAGCTAGCAGGTGTTACCAAGGATACCCCTCAAGTGGAGGGAGGCCATTTCGATTTGGATCAAGAAGGTAATCCCATTGGTATATTTAGAGAAAAAGCTTTAGATTTAATTTATAGAAAAATTCCTAAGCCAGAGGTGAAGGATATCAAAGAAATGATCTTAGCTGGTGCCCACAAAGCACTACAGCAGGGGATTACTTCTATTCAAACCGATGATTTTGAAGCTTTACCAGGAAGAGAATTTAAAAAGGTGTTACAGGCTTATGAAGAATTACAAAGCCAACAGCAATTGCCAGTTAGAATATACCAACAATGTCTGCTTCCTCATATAGATAAACTAAATACCTTCTTAGATCTTGGCTACAGAACAGGCAAGGGTGATGAATTCTTCAAAATAGGACCCTTAAAGCTATTGGGGGATGGTTCTTTAGGTGCAAGAACTGCTTATTTATGTGAAGCTTATGCCGACGATACCTCTACTCAAGGAATTCCTATATTCACCCAGGAGGAACTGGATCGATTAGTAATAACTGCCCACAAAGAAGGAATGCAACTAGCTATTCATGCCATAGGAGATAAAATGATGTATATGGCCTTTGATAGTATAGAAAAAGCCTTGACAGAAAAACCAAGAAAAGACCACCGCCATGGCATTATTCACTGCCAAATTACAGATGAAACATTATTAAATAAATATAAAGAAATGGATGTACTGGCCTATATTCAACCTATTTTTATTAACTATGATCTTCATATTATTGAAGATAGGGTTGGTGTGGAAAGGTCTAAAACTACCTACAACTGGAAAACCATGTTTGATATAGGAGTTCATGTTGCATGCAGTTCTGATTGTCCTGTAGAGCCTTTAGATGTTTTACCAGGCATTTATGCAGCGGTTACTAGAAAAGGTCTAGATGGATTCCCTAAAGATGGTTGGTTGCCAGAGCAAAAACTAACCCTAGATCAAGCATTGCATGGCTTTACCTTAGGTGCTGCCTATGCCTCCTTCGAGGAGGGTCTAAAGGGTAGTATCACTGTCGGCAAACTAGCTGATATGGTTGTTCTAGAAAAGGATTTATATGAAATACACCCAGATGAAATAAAGGATGTCGACGTAAAAATGACTTTTGTAGGCGGAAAGTTAGCCTATGAGAAAATATAAAACTGTCTTCCCTTGGTGGAATTAAAGACAAAATGATAGGCTGAGGAAAAATTTCCCTCAGCCTTTTTACTAATGTCAAACATCAACTTTTGTTGCTATCATACTATGTCATATTTTTACTAAAGATCCCTCACTACTACTCAGAAAGATAAATTATAAATTCTCCCTCACTAGTGGCATAGACATACATCTTGGGCCACCTCTACCCCTAACCAATTCAGATCCTTCGATCTCCACTACCTCTATACCATGCTTTCTTAATGTCTCATTAGAGGCTTCGTTTCTATTATAGGTGATCACTACTCCCGGAGCAATTGCTAAGGTGTTGGTACTGTCATTCCATTGCTCTCTTGCTGCTGTAATTTCATCTCCACCACCACTTTGAATAAACTGTACAGCAGAAAGCCCCAAAGCATCTCTTAATGTTGTATTTAAGCTCTCCATAGGCTTTACTTTCGGTGTAGTCTTACCTTCAGTTAATTCATAGGCTCTTAACAGATTTTCTACACCAGGGTAAATCGTAAACTTATCATAATCTACCATAGTAAACACTGTATCTAAATGCATATATGCTCTCGTAAACGGAATTTCAACTGCTATTACTTTTTTTATGTTGCTTTCTCTAAATAATCTTTGAGCTAAAGTCTCTATACCTGCTGCTGATGTCCTCTCACTACATCCTACCGCCACCACTTCATCACTTAAGGTTAAAATATCTCCACCTTCTATACTGTGGATTTCCTTATAATCATGCCACAGAGGTGTAACATCTCCCTTAAATAGAGGATGATATTTATAAATATAGTTTAAAAACATGGTTTCCCTATCCCTAGCAGGTGTCTTCATCTTATTAATAGATAATCCTTGTCCTATTACAGAACCTATATCTCGTGTGAAATATAAATTAGGTAGTGGGTTAATATAAAACGGGTAATCTCCTCTAATATAATCCACCAAATGCAGTTCTCTCTCCACATCAGGGAAATCATCTTTATGGAGTCCAGCAATAGCCACCTCCACTATAGCTTCAGCATCCTTTGTATTCAAGAACTCTACAATAATTCTTTCAAGCTCTACGTTATCAATATTGGAGTTTAGTACAATATCTTTTATGAAGCTTTCTTTGATTTCTTGATTTCCTAAAATCTCTTTAAGTAATTCTTCATAATAATATACATTGCAATCCCTGTCCTTCATGACTTTAGAAAAACCATCATGCTCTTGTCTCATTTTTTTAAGCCAAGGAATATCGTCAAATAACAACTCTTGTAGGTATTGAGGAGTTAGTCGTTCTAGCTCTCTCCCTGGTTTATGTAATAGTACTCCCTTTAACTTTCCTATTTCTGAAGTGACATTTAAAAATCCAGCTGACATAGTCATTGTCCTCCTTTATTCTTGTTATTATATAGTATATATATATTTTATACATAAATCAAGTTGTTATTTTTCAATGTATATAGGGTTTTTATACATTAATTGCATAAAAATTCTTTTTGTGTATATTCTTAATTGCAGAAAAATCCACCGCTATTATTCATTATAGTGGGCATTTGAAAAATAGTTCTATGTTTGAATTTATATAAAATTCATATAAAAATAAATATTTATTAATTTATTAGAGATATATTTCTGTAAAAAAAAGAACCACCTTTTTTCTAGGTGGTTCTTTTTAGCTAACTACTTTTATAGCATTATTGTCTGTACTTATGGTGACTTCAACTGATTCGGTAAGAATATCGGAATAACTGTAGGAAACTCTTCTAACAGAGTTATATTCTCCATTGATTTTCACTACGAAAATGCTAGGATATGTGTTCTCTAGTACACCTTCTCGGATCATGGTTCTCTTTCTTCCTTTGTTGGCTTTCAATGTGACTTTTTGTCCTACGTATCCCTCAATATTCCTTTTAATATCATTTAAGGTACTTCTATCTGCCAAACAATCACCTTCTTTCACATCTATACCATTTATATAATAACATACATCTTCAACATTGTCAACTATTTAAAATAATCATTATATAATGTTTCAAGCATGGTTGTCAACAAATTGTTTTATATAAATAGTTAAAAAAAATATAAAAACACTACTATATTCCTAGACAAGCTTCATAATACTTTAAAATTCATTTATTCTATTATTTGCAGTGGATATCCGTAGTACTTTACAATTGCATTGCAAATAGCTTCAGCTACCTTCTCCCTTGCATCCTCCTCCATTAATAACTTTTCCTCCTGTGGGTTAGAAATATAGGCGACTTCTACATGAAGAGAACTTACTTTAATATCTCTCAGTAAGAAGAAATCCGCAGTTTTAACACCTCTGTTAATGGTTTGTATAGTAGCTGAAATTTCATCCACTATAGTCTCTCCCAGCTTCTTTGCCTCTTCATCTCCTCTATAGTAATATATTTCTGTTCCAGATATGGAGGGGTGTTTAAAATGATTTTGGTGAATGCTAATGAAAAAATTTGGGAGTAGCTTATTTGCATTGTCGGCTCTTTCTGTGATAGGTATATCATGATCTCCTCTTCTAGTCATGAGGACGGTGGCTCCCAGCTCTTTTAGCTTTCTCTCTAGACTTAAAGAAATGTGTAAATTCACATCCTTTTCTCTAAGACCTTGGAGACCTACATTATCTTCTCCTTTTTCGCCTCCGTGAGCTGCATCAATCATTATAGTTTTTCCCCTTAAGGGATTTTTTATGTCTTTTGCTTCTATTTTTTTTATAGCTATTCCAGTGTAGTAATATTTTAAAATTTCTTCTGCGGTTTTCCCTTGGGAACCCATTTCATTAGCTCCATATTGACACAAACCTACACCATCGCCTTTTCCTCTTGTAAAAAATCTTATGGTTTCAGGGAGCCAACTAAATCTTGTAGAATTTAATTCCATCAATTCTACAAACTGTCTTCCCTGGAACTCTTTTTCACCTACCTTTAAACTAATCATTCTTCCTGTTTCATCCCTTTTAACATCATAAAATATTTTCGATATTTCCATTGTGTTAACGGGGGTTTCCTTAGGAAACTTAACCCCTAACTTCTTTTCCACATCCTTAATGGCTATATCTTTGTGGTTAAAAGAATAAGGGGTATTTTGACAATACTTACACAATACCTTTCTTAAGTATTGCACAATATTGCCATCTACATTTTCACTGTTTTCTGTAGATCCTCCACAAACCGTATGGAATCTAGCATCAATTGGTTTGTTGTTAAAAAATATAAGCATACCTTCGGTATGACTTACTGCTTCATTTAACTTTTTTATTTTTTGGGGGTAATCTTTCCCCCATATATCTTCGTATTCTTCTAATTTCATTAATCCCTGAAATTCTTCCATGGACAGGTCCGCTTTGCCACCATTTGCTGACCCTCTTCCTTCAAATGTTTTTAACCGTTTAACTATTGTTGTTCTCATTATAATGCTTTGGCTTTTTAAGGCTGCTATATGAAAGGATAGAGGCATACTCCATGCCACTAGTTCCTTTACCAACTCCTCCAATGGTTTAGTCACGACTTTCTTTTCATAGGTATCGTATAGCTTAATATATATTGTTTCCCTCTGTATATTCAACTCCTTTACCCCCTTATTCTTTTGAATGGCACATGCTTTCTTTAACTCTAATATATAATATGAAAAAGAATAGTTCCATGTGCATAATTCCACCATCTATCGCATAGTTATAGTATTTATGAATAAAGGGGTAAGGCTTTTAATAAGTTATAATTTCCGTTATAAATTTCAAAATAGCCATCTTTAAGATTTTACAAGGGAAGGCTATTTATATTTTATTTTTTGTCACTAGTGTTCAATAAATGTATATAATATCCATTTACAATTTATAAATACCAATAGGTTCATATACTACCATAAATTTAGACATGAAAATAGCCAGTACCTTTGCTAATATAATTACACCATTCACCATATTTGCAAGG
>JAFIFG010000121.1 GCA_020832135.1 Clostridiaceae bacterium | reverse complement strand
CCTTGCAAATATGGTGAATGGTGTAATTATATTAGCAAAGGTACTGGCTATTTTCATGTCTAAATTTATGGTAGTATATGAACCTATTGGTATTTATAAATTGTAAATGGATATTATATACATTTATTGAACACTAGTGATAAACCTTATAATCTAACTATCACAAATCAGGATTGAAAAACATAAAAAACCTATCTAAAATAAACGGTATTAAACCTTTTATTAAAGCACCTATATTCTGTACCCATTGAAAATAGTAACTTATATAAACTGTTTAATACCGTTTAATCTTAACTATCACATTTGAGGATTAAAAAAATATAAAGCGAAGCTAAAATTAGCTCCACTTTATATTTCGCCCACTCGTTATTACTTGCCATGAACCATATCATTAAATTCCTGCTCGATGCTCTCGCAGTTTAATTATATCACAACAGTCTTTATTTTCTATTTATCAAACTAAATTTATCTATTATTTTGTTTTTTTATTAATAGTTTCTCTAAGCTTTTCAAATGTATCTATGTCTTTTTCCTTTATGTAAGATATTTTATTTTGAACCCTATCTTTATATTTTTTCATATAATCCAGCTCTATAGATGCTTTAGTTATATTAAAATCCTTCTCATGCATAGTTATCATTTTTTCAATGTGTGTATGTATTTTATTAAATTGATTTTTTCTTTTTTCTAAATCTATGGTTAGATAAATAATGTTCAACTCTCTTAATTTCAAAGGAAACCCTACATTAATTCCCAACTCATCTAAAAGGTCATATATTAGCTTCCAATACCCCTTAGGTGTTTTTAAAGAACCTGTGTCCATTATAATGAATTGAATCTTTAAATCATCACTTTCTTTATTGTATTGAATATGTGCTATTACCTTAGATCTGTCATGTAAGTCTAAAATCCGCCTCATTACCTTTTCGACTCTTTCCTTTTTTTCTTGCTCTTCATATTCCAATTTTTTAAGTTTCTTTTCTAAAACTTGTATTTCTTCTTCATTTCTAAAATAAGGACTTTTCACCTTTTCTATTTTCTCATATATAGCATTCATCATTGAAAGTTTAGCATCTAAAGCACTCTTTTCCTTCTCTAGCTCATTCAACTTTTCAACTTCTTTAGATTTTCCAAAGAGTTTCCCATCTATTTCTTTTTGTAGCTCTTTAATTTGTGATTCTAAGATTCGTAGATCATCTTGTAAAACCTTAGAACTGGCTATATCATCTAATTCTTTTAAATAAGTATGATATATATCTGCTAAATCATTATTTTCTTTTTTTAAGTGCTGAACTTTTTCTTGCAATTGTTTAATGACTTCTGTTTGGGTGTTTAAAAACATATTAACCTGTTTTTCACTATGGTTTAGATGGTTGGATTTCTTTAAAAAGTCATATTTATGAATCAAATGAAATTTCATTGCAGAAAAAAACAAAACCTTCTCACTTGGAGTTGATTTTAGCTTTTTTACTGGAATCATATTTTTAGGCTTATCAGAAAAATCCTTAGGGTCATCTTTATAGGTCAAATATTTCAAGGCAGCATCAGAGAGATAGACAAATTTATAGTTGTTATAATTCTTTGTCTTAATCAACCCTGCATCCTCCATTTTTTTTGCTAAATAATGTCCACCTTCTTCCTTCCAGATCCTTTCGAATTGATCAAGAAAACAATAGCCTCCACATTCATGTATTGCTTCTATGTACTTCTCGTATTTAAATCGTGCTGCTACAAAAGTATCCAGCGCAATAATATCATCCCTTACTTCTGCCTTCATATTTCCACCATCCTTTAGACAAATTCAATACTTTCACAACCTGCATACTCCAATGCTATTTCTTGTTTTAAGTCTAACTCAGTCTTTCCGTAACTATCTCCAATAACCTCTATAGCCATATCTACACTCTCAACCGTTATTTTAGCATCAATACAAGTTGTCAGCTTCCCCTTCATATCTGGATGCTTTTCATAAATCTCTTTTATAATTTCTCTTTCATGTTTCCACGTCTCCTGTTGTTTTTCTGGTAGTGCATAATAAGTAGCAGATAACCGAAGGTCGTGGGTTAGATGATTGGTTTGTGCTGCTGCAAAACTGTTTATATTTAGATTTTCCGTACAGTAAGCTTTTCCTTTGTTAGCCAACTGTATAATTTCTGTATTTTCACCCTTTACAGCATGGTTAGATAACTTTATATAGCCACTATTTTCAAGCTTTTTTAATCGTTCTGTGTTAAGATTACAAAACAGTTTGGCCTGTACCCTATCGCTTAATCCCGTCCTGGCCAATTGTTTAAACAGCTTTTCTTCTCTGTTGGTAATTACTTTTACATACTTACTTTTTCTACCTCTAGCCATCTTAAAACCCCTTCCTTTTAGCCGTTATTTTTTCATGACTTTTTCTAACTTGTAACAACTCAAAATCAATATTTTTTTCAATTTGCTTAGCGATATGATCAAAGTCATAGTCTTTAAAAAAAGTATGATGACAGTCTTTATATTTCTGGGGATTGGTTTCTATAATTAAAAAACCTTTTGTAACTCGCATTAATTCCGATACTACAAAATCAATATTTTTAGGATTAATAAACATCAGAACATAGTTGCAAAGTAGGATGTCAAACTCTTTGTCTTTATAGGGCAACCCTTTTTCTATATCTTGCAATTTGAAGTCTTTTAATGAAACCTTAAGGGGATTATCTGTTGTTTCAAGATCCAGTGCATATAGGTTTTTAAAACCAAGTTCATCAAATAATTTCAAGTTCCTTAAATGCCCTGCTCCTACATCCAACACCTTCATATCCAGGTGCAGTTTATTTATATGTCTTTTAAGGAACAAAAACACATAATCACTGTAACCATTACGCAAATGGTTTACCTTCATTTTTCTTTTCATCTTTAAATCACCTGTTTCATATTTCTTTTATTTTTATTGGATAAGTTTTAAGTTTTTCTAAAAGGTTTTTATAGTTGTAAGTGGGGGCGGGTACTAAAAGCCGACTCGTCGGCCTTGTTTTTTAAATTTAAATACGAGCAAAGCGAGGTGTTTAAATTTAAAAAATTTTAGTGCCTAAAGACCCCATCTTACAACTATATGCCACTTCCTTTGCGAGTGTTTTTATAACAAAGGGGGTGACTACGCTGTGTATTTCAATGTATTTGTGCCTTTATATAATACTTAGTAATAGGCACTAATTTTTTAAAATGCAATTAGAATATGTAAGTTGTTTTTGTTTGTGCTTGTTATGTTATATTTATAATACCATTTTTTTCTTATAGCCACAATATATTTTTAGAGTAATACTCCTGTGTTTGTTTTTAAAATATATCTTTTCCAAACTAAAAAGCCGGTGACTTATAAATAAGTCACCGGCTTTTTAGTTTGGAGGATCTTTAAGCCTTTTACATAAATTTATTTCTGTTTTTTAGCATCATATAGAAAACATATAGCTTCATCTACAATCTCATTAAAGGTAATATTAGGATTATCATATACAAATACTTTGAGTTCTTGTAATTTTTTAACTGTACTAGGTTTTAATGTGTAACTTCTTTTTATTTCAAATTCTTCACCTTTGAAATTCTTAACTTCTTGAGAATTTACATTCTTATCTTTTTGGGAATTTTTATTTAAACCTTCCAATATTCCTTTACTTCCACTCATGGTTTAATACCTCCTTGCTTAAGTTCATATAATCTTCGTAGCCATTACATTTTTCATTAAAATATATAATGGGAGTTTTATTGTCCTGTGCGTATTCAATTTGACTGTTAACCCTAATTGTTGTATCAAAAACCTTATCGCCAAAAACTTCTCCTAGCTGTCCTTTAAGTTCTTTTGCAATATTTTTTCTTTTATCAAACATATTGATCAGTATACCTATTATTTGTAAGTCTGGCTTTAAATTATCTTGAACCAATGTAATGGTATTAATTAAATGCTTAATCCCTTCCATACTAAAGAAGCTCGTTGCTACAGGTATAATAATCCCATCACTAGCCACTAATGCATTAATACTTAAAAGTCCTAGCGAAGGTGGACAATCAATTAAAACATAGTCATAGTTTTCTTTTACTTCTCCTAAAATCCTATTTAGAATAGTTTCTCTACTCATAGCATTGCTTAGAGTTATTTCTGCATTGCTAAGTGTTATATCGGCAGGAAGTACATATAGTCCTTCATAAGAAGTTTGCAGTGTAAATGATAAAACTCTTTCCTTCTTGACTTTCTTATCTGTCAAAAGGTCATAGACAGTGTTTTTTAAAGCTTCATCATCAATACCTACTCCTACTGTTGTATTTGCTTGTGGGTCCATATCCACTAATAATACTTTTTTGCCTCTTTTTACAAGAGCAGCACCTAAATTAATGGTTGTGGTGCTTTTCCCAATGCCTCCCTTTTGATTGAAAATAGAAATTACTTTACTCATATACCTTCTCCCTTCCTAAATTCTTAAATTCTTATCTTTTTACATTCTTTTCTACTTAAATTCTTAAATTCCTTCATATTTAACCATTTTAATTCCTAAATTCTTAAGTTTTTATACAAAAAAATAAGCTAGCACCTATGGGTGGTTGGCTTATTTTCTAATCTTATAGGATTTTCTATCTATTTTTAGATTGTTTTAACATAAATATATCTTTTTCGGTTTGTGCTTCTTTAAACATTAAAAACTTCATGTTGTCTTTTATATCCTCAAGACTTTGCTTCGTTTCCGTTTTAAATTCTGTTAATTCAGCAGTCTGCACTTTAACTGCCTTTTGATCTGTTTTTACTTCCGTTATATCAGTTTGTAGTTTATCAATCTTAGAATCTAATTCATTGAACTTTGAATTCATTTTAGAATCCATCTCTGTAATTTTTTCTAGTATAAGCTTTAAGGTTTCTTCCATATTTTTATACCTCCAACACCTTTATAATATTAAATTATATCATGTTATCTAACGATTGCATAAAGTTATTTGTTTGTTACAGCGTTTAAAAATATAACTATTCAACTTCTTCTATCATTGTAATTTTAGCTTTTGCATAATCCTTTTCTAATGCACCTTTTAAAAAGGTATATAAATTTTTCTCTGCTTTTTTTAGAGCATATATGTAATTTAATTCTATATATCTATGTGGATCTAAATTAAACCTATCGGTCTTTTCAACTGCTATTTCATATAGCTGCATAATCTGTTTGCCACTAAACTTTTCATCTTGTAATCCCGCTTTATTTCTAATTAACTTTATTTCTTCTGTTTCATAAACCTCTTCATCTTCTTCAAAGTGTTTAGGCTCTATTTCAAATTTCAATTTTGCTATCTTGCGGCCTTCCTTTATCTTTTCATAGTCAATCCAAATATCTGTTTTTTCGTTGATTTCAGTTTTTGCAGGCTTTAATACATACTTTTCAAAATCATAAAATCTACTATACCCTTCGTCCACCCCCAATAGTTCCTTAATTTCCTTGACTTCAAATTCCCTTCTTTTTATTTTTTCATACTGTTTTAGAAGTTCATAAAGTCTTAAGGTATGGCTACCTTTAAGGCTTAAAACGTTTTTTAGTTGATATTGAGTAAACATTTCTTTAAGTTTTAAAAACTCTGGTTTCAGTGATGGATCAAACCTTAACATAATTTTTCCTTCACCGTCTATAGTTCTGGCACTACTCAAAAAAGCAGTTGTTATCTTTTCTTTTCCTCGCCTAAAAGTTACTATCTTCTGCATGAGCCTTGCTGCCGACTCATGTATTTGATTATATATAGCTGTTTCATTTGTTCCTGCTAGGTTAATAAATTCCTTGATACTAAACTCGTAGTCTTTAAAATCTTCATCATTAAGGTTTATTTCAGAAGCCAAGACAGTAATTATCTTTTGTTCTAGTGCTGTCATTCTCGCTCTGCATTCTACAAGTGCATTTGATTTTACAACCCAATTATCCCCGTCCATTAGTGGTACCCCCCTTTTGATTTGCTGTGTAAGAATATTTTACCATATTATAGACGAATTTTAAATATATTTTTTCGTCTTATTCGGCCTCACTAACTTTTTCTCGTCTATTCACTAACTTTTTCTCGTTTTTTAACTTCTAAGGACAAGCTATTCCAAGGGGTTTGGGGTGCGGAAAAAGGGTTAAAAAGGGTTAAAAGGGTTTTTATTATATTCTATCTATATCTATATAAGCAGTGAGGTTGTGGATAACTTTTAGCATTTCTTATCCAAATATCATAAACTTATTATTATATGCACTTATACTTTAAAATACACCTA
Source organism: Clostridiaceae bacterium (assembly GCA_020832135.1). GTDB lineage: Bacteria > Bacillota > Clostridia > Peptostreptococcales > Natronincolaceae > JAFIFG01. Next base: position 8,010 of record JAFIFG010000121.1, on the reverse strand, counting down.
AAATCAATTCTACTAGCCCTGTAAGGTCTAAAAATTATCAAGAGCACCATAGACATGCCTGTCGGACATAAACTCTGTACAAGGCTGTTTAAAAGCGAAAAAATAAAGACTAGCGATTTATAGCTAGTCTTTATAAAAAAATTATTCTATATCAATCTTTATTTGATCAGATTTACCTTTTGCGGGAGTCTTTTTTTGTTTTTTAGTAGCTGGGTCCTTCTTTTCTAATTCCATTAGTAATGTTTTGATTTTTTCATTATATTCTTCGTTAATCTTTTGGATCTGCTCCTGGTGTTGCTTTTCTAACTGTAGGACTTTCTTTTCACATTCAAACTCTAGCCGATCTTTTGTGTTTTTTATTTCTTCTTGGTGTTTTTCTTTTAACTCATCAATGTTATCTTCTAGTTTTTTAACAGTATCTTTTAATGCTAAGTTTTCTTTTTCTATAGCTGTTATAGATTGATGAGATGCTTCAAGCTCTTTTTTTATCTCTTGGTTCTCGACCTTGTACCCCTTGTATTCCTCAACTATACCACTTAAAGTGTCAATTTTGCTTTTATATTCTTCAATAAGAGCTTTATTACCTTTATGGATTTCTTCTAACCTTTCTATTCTCTCTTCATAGTTTTTTTGTTTTTCTTCCGTCTCTTTTTCGTAGTCAAATAATTGATCCTTGGTGTTTTGCAGATCTGTGTTATAGATGGCATTCAACTCTTCTAAAGTAGCTAGCTTCTCTTTGAGAGACCCTATTTTTTCATCTTTTTCCTGTAATAATGATTGAAGTTCTTCTTCTTTTTTTTGGGTGATGGTGCTGATCCGTTCACCAATATTAACATAGATGTTATTAATTCTCCTAGTTAAAGACTGTAATTCATTTAAATCTTGCTCAATTATTGGTACGATTTCTTTTGTTTTATTAATTTCGTAAGTAGTGATTAATTCCTGCATAAATTCTTTGGAGCTTAAACCTGCTTCCTCTACAAGATGGCTAATTCTTTCTTTAAATTCTTCCGGCACCCTAACACTGTATGTAACATCTGACATTTCGCACCCTCCTTTTGTAAACATAAATGTTGATTATTTCCAACATGTTTACATTGTTTATATATGTTTACACATATTATATCATTATTGCCATGAAACTAAAATACTTTTCACAAAAATTAAACAAAAAAGAAAAGAAGGTACTAGCTTTAAGCCAAGTACCCTCTTTTCTCCCCGCTTCAATCTTTCTCAATAACACATCGCATTAAATTTCTACAAACTTCTCTCTCGCCTTTGGATATCCTATATTCAATTACATCATATCATCCCAACTTCCTTACTTATTGCTAAAATTGTATTTAAAGAATAATTAAAGCAATTAAATCGCAAAATACGACGCTTTTCGACATTGAAGTCATATATAATATGTAAATAAGACAGTAAATTACAAAAGAAAAGAGGTGAGGGAACATGTCAGAAAAAACAAGTTCAACTCAAGAAATTACTATTTCTGAAGAAGAGTTTATGTACTCAATTTCTTATTTTTTTATTAAGTCTAAGTTCAAACTAACTAACAAAAGAATAGAGGGTGAGATACCAAACTTAACACTGTTTATTCCAACAGGAAAAGATAGTGCTACTTATTCTTTGAATAATATTTCTGGAGTTAAGATTAGTACAAAATTCTATTTAAAATCATTTATTATAGGACTTATATTAACTTTAATAGGATTACCTATGCTTGGAGATAGTTTTTTAATAGGACTGATTATGTCGTGTGTAGGGATTTCAACTTTATTAAATTCATTTAGATCGTTAATTGTAGTGCAAAATAGTGGTGGGAGCAGCATGGCTCATGCAATAGCACCTATGGAACGTACAAGGGCTCAAATATTTGTTAGTAAAATAAATGATATAATTGCAGGAAATCTATAAGTAAAAAAAGAGTAGTTTAACTACTCTTTTTTTGTTGATTCCTATAAATTCAATCCCATATAAGCCTCATTAATCTCATCCTGGGTGATCCCTAAGTACCTTTTGGTTATAGTAATGCTGCTATGATTCAATACCTCCATAATAATCGGAAGGGGTACCCCGCTTTTCCATGCCCAATAACCCCAAGTCTTCCTTAGGGTATGGGTACCGACATTTTCCTTTACCCCTACAGCTTCACATGCCTCCTTAATAGAAATCCATGCCATATATCGGGATATCGGCTTCATATTTCCATTTCTAGAGACGAAAATCGGACTAGTAGAGCTAAGGTTAACTTGTCCATCTAAAAGCCTTCTGAGGGCAATTTTGGAGCTCTCATTGATGGGGAATCGCTTTTCCTTTCCTGTCTTTCCTTCCCTTATGTAAATAGAGCCTTTAAATTTACCCTTCTCATCTAAAACAGCCCCCCAGGTAAGCCTTAAGAGATCCGACACACGAAGTCCGGTATTAATTCCCACCGTAAACAAACAAAAGTCTCGGATCTTACCGCAACCTATTAAATATTTCTTCACCGCCTCGATTTTTTTCTTGTCTCGGATCGGTTCCACTGTATTCATGTAGTTTCCTCCAGTCCTATATTAAAGCCCAATTCCACTTCCAAGATTCCCAACTAATCTCATGAAAAATGGTGGGAAAAATTTAATTAATAAGGCCACCACAATAATTCCTGCCATTAAATCAGCTCCAGTTACTTTTCTATTGGATCTCATACAAAATACTCCTTCCAGATTTTAAATATTAAACAAAATATAACTAAATTATATGATATGTTGAATTCGAAAGCCATAGAAAAAAGGAAGGTTCTCTCAAAACCTTCCTTTGGGTTGAAACTTCAGTGTTTATTTGGTTTTGGTGAATTCAACACAATTCACATTGTGTTGAGTTGATTAAGTTGTATAGGAATGTATTTTAATACCTTTATCTTACAGAGAATCATTTTACTACAGCACTATGAGAATACTCCCTTAGTTCATTTCCTTTTTTAGCAGTAATTATAAAATCAATCTCCATACCTTTTTCTATAGAAATATCATTTATGTACTTTTGTGAAGTATAGTAATGCTGAATCAACCCATAAAGTCTACCCGATATAAGTTCTGATGACTTTTTAGATGTTGTTAAGTCTGCTACAGCAGAAAATCCTCCGCTTGCCATAGGTGTTTGTCTTTCGTTTAATTGAGGATAATTGGTAACTCTTATAGAAAACTCATAATCATCATTAAAAGCCCTAAAGTTTTCTATTTCTATCCTAAAGTGTCCTTGAACATCATAATTCGTTATTATAACAGGTTCTATAAAATCATTAGCATTTGGTGGGGCATCTATATTATCACTTACCTTCTTTGGTGGTTGCCAATTATCAGTTTGGTCTATTACTACTAACATTTTGGTTATTATGGTAGCAGTTTCAGCCCTTGTTGCTGTTTCATCTGGTCTAAATCTGTTATCTGGATAACCATTAATGATTTTTAAATCCGTTGCAGTATTTACATATGCCCCTATTTCTGTACCTTCTAAACTTCGCCAATCGCTAAAGTCCGTTTCTCCTTCTCTTGGTTGTTCACCTAAAGCCCTTACCACCATTCTAGCAATCTCGCCTCTTGTAATATTTCTATTGTAGTTATAAAACTCTCCTTCTCTAATGATGTTTCTACTCATTAAGTCTACTACATAATTGTCAAACCAATTACCATTTGTAGCAACCCCTACATCATCACCTATTGTAGTAGATACAACCTTAGAAAATTCAGCTACGGTTATATTATTATCTGGTCTAAATGTTCCATCTGGATAACCTCGGATGATATTTGCCTCCGTTAAATTTGAAATAGCATCTTTGGCCCAATGATCCTTAATATCCTTTATACCTTGAGCTGATACGGTTGTTGTAAAAATAATAAGTAGTAAAGCTATAAGTAAAATTGATCTTCTTTTGATTTTAAACGCCTCCCCTTTGCTGTAATATAAATTTATACTCTCTATCCTTTCTTTTTTTACAACCCTTTTTCCTTTTTAACAAAGAAAATATTCCCAAATTTTTATTTCTCTAAAGTAGTTTTATAGCATAAATTAAGCCCCTGGATTAGATCCAGAAGCTTTGAATTTAACAGAGTTTATCTTGTGTTGAATTCAGGGAAAGTATAAAATAATAAATTTTATGTTATCTTTACAAAAATATCAAAGAATATTCATATATTTAATATTAAAAAAATAGAATTGTATATTGGGAAAATTTTTAGATTATATACGGTATATAAAAAATATAAAGTAAATATAATGATAATAAGGAGGTACAATAAAGTCACCGAAAAAAGAAGATACGTAATTGAAAGAAAGGAGAGAAAAACATGAGAAAAAAAGCAATACTTACTATTGCTTTATAACAGTATCAAAGTATATTTTATAAAGGCTTTATTCATACAAACTACAGTTAATAAATATACTTATAAAAATCTAAATGTAAAAGCTAATAGATATATTAAATAAATAATCAACTTTAAAATAATATTTTTCTTTTCTAATAAGTCTCTTGCAAAATCTACGATAAAAAAGCACAATAGTAAAAATAATCCCCAATTTAGAATTAACTCTGTATTAATATACATGTATATCAATACAAAAGCTATCATAATTACCTTTAAAAATTGATGAAATATAAGAATTTTTTTATAAGGCATGAAAATAACTCTCCTTTTTATATTCATTATAAGATTAATTTTAAATAAATTCAATCTTGCCAAAATTATCAAAACATTAATACCATATTTATTCCGTTTATTGATGAATTCAGTAATTGCTGGACGTGATTTGCTTAGTATATGTTCTATTTCTTCTGTATGGATACATTTTTTATCCAATTGGGTATACTTCTTTTTAATCTAATGTTGGTTCATCAGGCCTAACTTTATTTTACAATAGCAAATACAATATATTTTTTAAAATTTCTCATACATTACTATAGTGCGCCTAAAGCGCACTATAGTAATGTATGAATATTCTTGTTTAAATTTCATAGATGCTTTAAAATTTTATCTGTATCGAATAAAACTTGATGTTCCTATCTCATTAGTACGACTTGAATCACTATAATAAGTCATTTCATAATAGAATGTTTTCCAATCATTGCCTTTAATATATACTTCTTGTATATAATAGACATCTGAGGCAGCTCGATCTATTATGATACCGGCTATACCAAAAAAAGCTGCCACGGGACCTCCCCCAGGGATAGCTCCTGCTAAAAAAGCTGCTACAAATAAGGTATCTCTTAAATCAATTTTTGTATTACCGTTATAAGTTGATATAAGTTGTTTATCTGATGCTATGGATATGCCGTCTTCTATATCAATTACTGATATTTGTTCTGTTAAATTAATAGTATTAAATGTCTCTCCATTTAATAGAGTGATATCTGTCTCGTGATTTTGTACCATGTCATAAACCTTTTCACCATTTTCCCATATCTCTGTATAGATTGAACCATCATTTTTATTTGTTTGTATATATTCCATTGGAACATTATCTATAGTTAATGTTCCATGTTCTTGCTGCCAACCTTCTTCTGTAATTATAAATTTAACATCGAAGTCAGCTATACCTTCTATGTCTTTCCATTCCGATGCATTAGCTATAATTTCACTACTAGCCAATGCATAACTTTGAAAATTCATTGTAAACATTAATAGAACTAATAAAGTCGATGCAATTATTTTTTTCTTCATTTACAAAACTCCTCTTCATTATTTTTGTTTTTAAAAAATTTTTTAAATCCTGCACTTTAAAATTTTTTTCATCCCCCTTTAAAACTCTCTTTAGATTTTACTCCCTAAATATCTTCGATATACTTTTTTGAAACCCTACTCAGCAACCCTATATAGCTTAATATTAGCAGTGTTTAACCATATTTAGATTATGTTTAACCACAAAAAAAGACTTCCACTTCAAATAAAAGAGGAAGTCTTTTTAAAGCTTTCAAACTTATATCTACTCATATAAGCTACCTTTTTAGTAACATTGAATTTTATGCAGTATGATCTATTACCAACATCTTGTATTTTAGTTATCTTATCACTATTTACTATAAATGATTGATGTACTCTTAGAAATTTACTATTCAAACTATTTTCTAACTCCGTTAAGGTTTTGGTAATAGAATATTCATCTTTTTCAGTATGAACTATTGTGTTTTTTCCTATCTTTTCGAAAAAAATCACATCCATTACTGGTATCATAAAGGCATTGCCCTTATTCTTTACAGCAATCATATTAATGTTAATAGATTGTTTTAGAGAATTTTTATTCTTTACCATGAGTTCATTCAATGTTTCCTTAAGCCCACCTATATGTATAGGTTTAAGCAAGTAATTATAAGGATGTACAGCAAAGGAATCAATGGCATACTCCATGTGAGCTGTAATAAATACAAATCTTGTTTCTGGAGACATCTTACTGATTAGCTTTGCTGTATCAATCCCATTTAAATTAGGCATATCAATGTCAAGTAGTGCAATATCAATTTCTTCTTGTTTTGCTACCTTTACTGCCCCAACTCCATCTTCTGCAGTAAATATGTTATTTGTTAGTGGATTTTCTGAGGCTATTTTTTCTAGCATTTTTCTTGTGTGTTTATGATCATCACATATTAAGACGTTACACATATTAAACCCCTATCTTATAACTCTTTTTTTATGCTTTCAGGCATATCTGGCTCATATATTGCCCACATACTGGTTGTACTTACTCCACTCATAGCTACTAATGTTAGTACACTTGCTGTTACTGATAAAATATTTCTTTTGATCATATTTAACATGTGTTTTCCCCCTTTCCAATATTAAATTTAATTCTAGTAAATTTATTTCCTAAAGGTGTAGCTAAGAAAAATGCTAGTGCTATACCTAATAAACTAGATAAAACTATTTCTGATGTAGCTTGCATATGAAAATATACCAGGATTACAAAACAAGTTATTAGAGTTAAAAAAGTTTTTTGTTTTATTTTCAATCGTGTTCTCTTATTTTTTATGGTCTTTTTTTCTGTTCCCATAGGGACCCATATTATCGTTATTACTACAGCTACTAAATATATAACGATAGCGAGTATAAGTAGTATATGGTATTGAAGTGCAACTATTTTGCCCAATAAACCTAATAGGAGTAAAAGAGAAACACTAAGGAAATAACATTTATTAAAAGTATCACAATGACTACCTCCAATGATCCGACGAAAGAATATAAATGCTATGGATGCCACAATAGTAGGTTTGAAGATATTAAATATATAGGCCAAAGTAATTATTGTAATAAGCTTAATAGAAGCTCCTAAAATAATTTGCAAACCATAAGATAATATTTCTTTTTTTTCATCGCTATAATTTAACTCACCACATAAATAGGATGAAATATTATGAGATAGCTTTCGTACCATTCATAGTCCCTCCAATTGGCAAGGTAATTGTAAAAACTACAGTGTGATTATTTGTATTTTTTGCCTCTATGCTTCCTTTGTATTTATCCAAAATATTTTTACAAATATAAAGCCCATATCCCCTAGCAGAGGAACCCTTAGTAGAGATACCAGGTTCGTATAGTGATTCAAGAAGACTATCATCTAGCTGACCTGAATTTTCAATAATGATTATATAATCATTATCTAAACGGTCTATTATAAGGTTAATATTTTTTCTTTCAGACTCAAGTGAAGCTGATTCTATTGCATTTTCTACTAAGTTAGAAAATAGACTGTTTAATTCCCATGAATTTAGTTCAATGTTATCAATTTTATGTCTACACTCAATAATAAAATCAATTCCTTTTTCCTGTGCTATTTCTCTTTTAGTGTTTAGTATTGCTGTTAAAGCTGGGTGGCCAACCCTTACAATTTGGCTTGTTACTCTATACTCTGTAGCTATTCCTTTTACATAGTCAGAAAGCTCTTCATACTCTTCTAAATAAAGCAATGCCTCAATAGATTGTATATGGCTTATATAATCATGCCGCTCTGTGCGTAGTAAAGTTATTAACTCTTCTA
>JAFIFG010000007.1 GCA_020832135.1 Clostridiaceae bacterium | reverse complement strand
GTGAAGCGTTTTCGTTCAACTAGATCGCATCTGAAATTGAAAAAAGAAATAATTATAGCTAATAAAGTCATGCCCTAAAGGAAGCAACTGCTCTAGGGTTAACTTATTGTTGTTTCAACTTCAGATACAATCCTAATCGTTTTAAGTAAAAAATAATCCTGAGGCGATAGATACCTTAGGATTTGTAGCGGTGGATTCAACTAGGTGATGGGCTAACTTAATTTAGGACTTATCCTTTAATTAAGTTGTACCAGTCAAAATTTAATCCCATAAACCTTTCAATCTCATCTATAGAAATAGTACTTAGCTGGCATTCTAGTTTTTTAAACTCATTTCTAATTTCAAAAACAAAGTCATTAAGGTCTTTTTTATCCATAAATAGTGAAATTATGAAAATTAATACATAGATTCCTTGCCGTGCCCTCAGTCTTTTTTTCTTTTGAGCTGCATTTAACCTTTTACGAAGACTAGGGTTGACAGCATGTGGCAGTTTTTTGCCGAAATACATATAATTATCATCAATTGGCACTTTTACTTTTGTAATGTAGAATCGTTCATTATGAGCACAAATATTTCTATAGATACTCAATATTTGTAAAATCCTCGATGTGTTAATAATGGATAAATCATATGGGGTAACTGGAACGGTATGCAAGTTTAATGATTTAATTATATCTACCTGTACATCTTTTTTCTGTAGTGTAAATAGATGACTTACATTGCCAAATGTTAATACATTCATTAAAATCCACATCGGCATATAACCATGTTGCTCTAAATAGGATTTTATGGAGTCATTTTTCTTTTTTCTCTGCTGGCCTAAAGTTCTATATACGGTAGTGATATAATTGTCGTATGTAGATTGTCTATCTAGGCTTGTACATTGCCCTCCAGGATGTGTAGCTGATATAGTTGTATGCATTATCCCATAGTCGTTGTTATGATGCACAGTATATAAAGGGGTGAGGTCATAATACTTTCTTCTTAAATATTCGCTATCACGATGCAAGTTTGCACACTCTATCTCTGAATTGTTACTTTTAGAGCTTAAATGATAGGCATAGAAGGATTGAACCAGTTGATTTTTTATGATTTCTTCAATCTTTAAAATTTCTCTTAAAAATAAAAGTCGCAAATTTGTATCAAATTTTAATAAGGCTTCTAATTCCTTTAGTTGTGTTCCATTTTTATATTTTTCCTTTGTACTTGCCCCTTGGTAAAGAAAGGGGTCTTTGTAAGCATTAATCAAATTATAATAATTATATTTCTTTAAAAGTTCTTTTTCTTCACTGCTATTTCCGATGTTCATATTACGATCACGAAGAATTTTAATTCTTTCACTAGGTACAGCGAAAAACTTTTCCATGAAATCCCCCCATATAAGTCGAAAGACCGGAGGTAGATTACCTGCGGTCTTTGACGAATCTTCTATAATAGCATTATAGCATAAATTTTTTCATAGATTCAATAAGGAATATATATTATATATGTATAGAAAATAGAAAGACTGAGGGCAATGAATAACCCGCAGTCTTTAATCGATCTTTTATGATATCAATTGTACCATAAAGTAATGATCGATTCAATAAAAGTTTACTCTTTTTTAAAAAAAATATGCATGATGAATTTAAGTTAGAATATAGGATTCATGTTCATTCATAGTGAATAAGTTCTAAGGGCTTTTAGGTCTTTCACTATACTATTTGCGATATATTTTTCCTTAAATTTCCTCAAAATTTTTATTTTTCTATTAATAGAACTTTGTATAATCCTTCAAACAGGTAGTAGATTTTTCTAAGGTTATGTTAAATTTTAAAAGGTCTTCTAGGGGGTTGTGTAGAATGGTGTAGTTAGACGTAAAATGTAAAGTATACAACCAAACTGGTAAGAAAGGAGTCAAAAGTTATGATGGGGTTTAATATTCTAGGAATGATTCTGATTCCTTTATATTTTGCTATTCCAGCAATAATACTATATTTTGTAGTTAAATTGGCTGTGAAAAATGCAATAAGGGAATTAAAAGAAGATAAAACTCTTTAAATAATGAGAGGTATTATCAATTTGATGTGTAATTGATGGAAAAGACTTAATGAATACATTAATCTTTAATATGAGGAGGTTCATATTTTCATTGCTAAATATGTTTTTTTGATCACTATTTTTCTTGTTGGATGTGGGCTTTATATAGACAGACTAGTTAAAATCAAGAATAAATATAACATTAAAAACGAGGATGGCTTGTATAAGCATGTTAATAAAATTCATAAATGGTCAGAAATAGTAATTGCTATAGGAATGATTTTTGTTTTCTATTTAATTGTTTTCATCTATTCTAGACAATTAGAGTTTCGCTACATCATGGGAGCTCTTGCTACATTATATAGCTTTCGTGTTTTTATGGAGTGGAAATATGAAGAAGAATCTAATAGGTATAAAATAAGCATATTGAATATTGCTTTTTTTCTATTTATTATTGTAGTTTCAGAGTTAACCACTCCGTGGCTTTAGTGTTATTATTTTAAGAAAAAATTGCTAGTTTGTCGTGTCTATTTTTGTCGTCACAGATGTATTAGACGACATAAATAATATAAATGCGGAAAGAAGGGATATGACTAGTGCGGAAAATATTGTATTTTATATTTTTAATAATTGTTGCTCTGACACTGACTTCGTGTAGGTATGATGCACTTTCAAGCGTGAAAATGTCCGATCTACCATGGGGAGAGTTAAGATTAAGAGATTTTGTTAGGTGGTTAATACCCGTAGCAGTTGGATTCTATGCAGTTTACAGAGCAATTTTTCCTAGTAAGTGGGTAGGTGAAAAAATCATGAAAATGAAGCCAAAATACTTTAACTATCCTTTTTGGGTTGCGGTAATAGGATGGATAGGTTGGATGTGGCTTCACATTGCTACACTTAATAATAGGATAGAATTTTTTAGTCAGTCAATTTTACCACAAGAAACGATAGAAGGAATACTTGAGGGGTTGATTTTAGATGCTGCATTCTCATTTATTACCATATTATTATTTGGTTTTGGGTTAAGTTTATGGCTTTATAGGCAGCCAGCAATACGAGAAAAAGGAATCACTCATGGGTTATTGTTACTTCGCTGGGAGAACATATCCTTGGCTGAATGGAGAGATCCAGGAAATTTAAAAATACATTATTGTTTTACCCCTTGGACTTCTAATTTATATTTTTGGAAAAAGCACCAACAGAAAGTCGAGAAAGAAAATAAGTTTTACTTAGAAGTCAAACCTAAACAAGAGGTAGAAATTACTGAATACTTGCAAAATTTTATTCCAAACCGAGTAACTGGTAGATAGTTGTGCAGCTTTTTTATGTTTCTATTAATACGAATTTGATGAAAAATCTGTAATAAGGTTATTTATATAAGGTACTTTGCTCGGCAAACCAAGTAACATTTATTGAATAAATAGATAAATAATCTTACTGATATGCAATTAAAACTTTGCATTATGACAATTAAACTTTACAAAAGAAGTTGTCTAATGTTATACTCCTTTTATAATATTTTTAAGGAGGTAGACGATGAAAAAAGATGATATTTTGAGAAAAGTACAATATGAAAAAAAAGATGAACGAGAGGAACAAGTCAAGACTAAAGCTTTTCATGTTGGCTGGATAAGTGTAACAGCGGTTATGTTATTTCTTATTATTTGGCGAAGTATCCATAATGAGTCTGCTAATGACATTCTTATGATTTTAATGGCTCAGACTAGTGCAACTTCATTTTACCAATATACTAAGATGCCAGAAAAAAAGATGTACTTAATGGGTGGAATTCTTGGTATCATAGGATTAGGGCTAGCACTTGCATCGTTACTTAGTCAATATGGGGTTTATTAGCTATGGGTAAAGATAAGGAGTTAGTACTAAGAAATCGGTTAAAGGTTGCAAGGGCAGAAAGGAACTTAACTCAGGGTGAATTAGCTGATTTAGTAGGAGTTTCTCGCCAAACTATAAGTTCTATTGAAACAGGGCAGTTTAATCCCACTGCAAAATTAGCACTAATCCTTTGCATTGCATTAGATAAGAAGTTTGAAGAATTGTTCTATTTCGATTAATGTAATTGTTTATTTTTAATGTAGTATTACATTATAAGTGAATATTAGTTAGTATTGATTCACATTATCTCATCTATGCGACATAAAAAAATAAAAAGAATGGCTATACTTAATTAGAAGTACAGCCATTCTTTTTATTTTGCAAAATAGTAATAGCATGAACAAAGAGCCTATCTAAAGAAACCATAAAAAGTAGTTTGTTTAGGAAAAACTTCAAAATAGTTTGATTTCCAAACCTTTTTAAGGTAAACTGAACATAAGTTCTGTTAATTGAGGGGAGGTTTTGAAAATCATTGGAATAAAGCCAAGGGTAAAAGTTCAGCTTGTCCCTATAGGTAATCCTAATCGACCAGGTAGAAGGGCAAATATGAAATGGGTGACGATCCATAATACAGCTAATCCTAATAGTACCGCACAAAACGAAAGGGATTATGTCCAAAGGCGAAGGGATAACGTCAGCTTTCATTATGCAGTAGATGATAAAGAAGCTATAGCTATTATTCCAGAAGAGGAAATTGCTCGGCACACAGGAACCACGGAAGGTAACAACAGCAGCATTGGTATTGAAGTTTGTGAAAGTGGGGATCAAGAAAGGACCTATCTCCATGCAGTAGGGCTTACCGCCTCTATCCTGTTAAGGTATGGTTGGGGAATTGATAGGATCCGTACACATGAGGCTTGGAACGGTAAAAATTGTCCTAGATTACTATTACCAAAATGGGAGCAATTCCTCCATGACGTAGAAGAGACTATTTGGGCTTTAAAGATGGAGGTAAATAAAGAAGACTGGAAAAGGGAGGGGATTGAATACCTACATAGTAAAGAGATCCTGCAGGATAAAGAAAAATGGTTAGATAAGCTAGAGGAACCGATGCCAGTATGGGCTACTACCTTATTATTAAAAAGGGTGCATGAAGCCAGCAAGAAATAGTAAGCAGCATGAAAGGGTAGAAAATCCTCTGGAGCTTGACGATGAAATCAATTTTGATGGTTTTGGCAGATGTAAAATAGTAGTTAGCCATTTAGTTACAAGGAGGTGGGATGAAAAGAATGCCGAAGGCAAAGTTTGTATCGAAGTTGAAAAAGATAGGCCTAAGTAATAAAATTTGTAAAGACCGATG
>JAFIFG010000148.1 GCA_020832135.1 Clostridiaceae bacterium | reverse complement strand
CCACCTTGGGGATGAATTGGACATATGTATTTTTTTCTGATATGATGACAGAGAATATAATTATAAAGGAGCGTTTAATTTATGAGTGAAAAACAAGTTTTAGCGGTAGTAGCTAACCGTGAAATTACCCAAGAAGATGTTAACTTACTTATAAGAAGTCTTGATCCTCAAAGAGCTATGCAGTTTCAATCTGAGGAAGGACAAAAAAGGCTACTTGAAGAATTAGTTAATCAAGAGTTATTTTACTTAGATGCTGTAGAAAATAATCTTGAAAAGGATGAGCACTTCCAAGGAGAGCTTAAGAAAGTTCAAGATAATTTCTTAAAGCAATATGCTATTAATGAGTTAATTAGAACTGCTGCGATAGGTGAAGATGAAACTCTAAACTACTACAACGAAAATCAGGACCAATTCAAAACTCCTCCTACAACAAAGGCTAGTCACATTCTTGTTGAAACAGAAGAAGAAGCTCAAGAAATTTTAGAAGCACTTAAGGGAGACCTTTCTTTTGAAGAAGCAGCTGAAAAGCATTCTAAGTGTCCTTCTAATAGCCGTGGTGGAGACTTAGGCTATTTCCCTAAGGGACAAATGGTTCCAGAATTTGAAGAGGCTCTAATCAATATGGAGATAGGGGAAATCAGTGCTCCTGTAAAAACTCAATTTGGTCAACATCTCATTAAACTTGTTGATCGTAAAGAGGAAGAAGCAAAATCCTTTGATGAGGTGAAGAACCAATTATCTCAACAACTTTTAGCTCAAAAACAACAAAGTCTATACTCTAATAAAGTACAGGATTTAAAAGGCAAGTACGACGTAAAAATTAATTTATAATCACTAAAAGGCGGCTGATGATTAGCCGCCCTTTGTTATGTGCTTTATAACTTTCTATGATAGATGATATCAGTAAGAACCTTACCATCAAATTTTTCATATCTAATACCAGCCAATTGATATTGCTGTTTCATTGCAAACTCCATAGAGGCAAAATTAGGCTTTGGAGAAATCAATGTTTCCGAAAACATATCATGAATCCCCATGGAACGTGCATCTTCTCTAAATTTCTTAAAAAGCTCACTGCCTATACCATTACCCGTCATACTGGACTTTACTGCTATTTTCTCTAATATAACAAACTTTTTAAGTGCCTTTTTATCAAAATCCCACTTCCAAGATGTATCAAAAACCCAGTTAGGCTCCATTTTTATCCACTGTTCCTTTGTATATGCCAATAAAAATCCTAAAACTTTTTCACCTTTTTTAATAACATAAAACATTTTAGAATTTGCCATATCTTCTTGAAACTTTTTAATATATTTCTCTTTATCTTTATGGTAGTTATCCATCAAGAATCCTTGTCTATGGTTTTTATCACCAGTACCAACCGAGGCTGCCACCGCTAATAAACCTTCCATATCTTTTTCCGTTGCTTTACAGACCTGTAAATCATCTGTCTTCAAGGGTTTTACTATTTGAATATGAGCTTTATTTTTATTCATTTTATCCTCCCTTTTTATTTCCTTACATTTTATTTATCTTTATAATTTTTCCCTTTTGTCAGATGAAATTAAAACACCTCCTATAAATTTGTATGTACCATAAGCAATGAATTATTATTACATAACCATGCAATACTGTTTACCTTTAATAAATTTTTCTATATTAATTTAGATACACTGAAAACTATCCTTTAAAACATAAGTAATGAATTTTATAGGTAAAAGGTTGGGATTTTGCTTAGATAATTACTGACTTTCTAGATTATCATGCTATTTTTCAGTTCATAAAGAAATAGCAGATTTAAGTTTAGAGGGGTTATCTTTTGATGATTAAACCATTGCATAGATGTTTATGATTTGTATTTTATTACATTATTATATCATAAAGTTTCATTTATTTAAAAATTCAAAAATCTTTAAAATCAAAAGTATCACATGTATAATAGCTCTCTGGTTACATTACATCTCTTCGTCTTATAATTTGTATGTTTTCCTATAAAATACCTTCTTTCTCATAAAATCAGACTTAATTCGGAATTTTTTTGCTCTTTGTTAAAGTTATATGAAGAAGTATTTTAAATACAAAGATAAGGTCTCTCTATAAATAGAGACCTTATCTTTTAGTAGGCATGTAATACCTTTCCTATAAAATCCTTTGTTCTAGCATGCTGAGGTCTTTTAAATATATTGCAGGGAATATCTTCCTCGATTACTTTTCCTTCGTCCATAAATAACACTCTGTCTCCCACTTCTTTAGCAAACCCCATTTCATGGGTAACTACCACCATAGTCATACCATCCATCGCTAACTTTTTCATAACATCCAATACTTCTCCCACCATTTCAGGGTCAAGAGCTGATGTAGGTTCATCAAACAACATAACTTCTGGTGACATAGCCAATGCTCTAGCTATAGCGATTCTTTGTTTCTGTCCACCAGAGAGTTGATTAGGATAACTTTCAGCTTTATTAGCTAACCCTATTCTATTCAAAAGTTCAAAAGCAACACCCTTCGCTTCTTTCTCCTTCATATTTTTTATTTTTTTAGGGGATAAAGTAACATTATCCAGCACCGTCATATGAGGGAACAGGTTAAATTGTTGAAATACCATTCCCATTTTTTCTCTATGCTTATTAATATCATTTTTTTTATCTATAATATTGGTTCCGTTATATAGAATTTTTCCATTGGTAGGTTCCTCCAGTAGATTTAAGCATCTTAAGAAAGTACTCTTTCCTGAACCACTGGGTCCTATAACTACAACCACTTCCCCTTTTTTCACTTCTTCATCTATTCCTTTTAGTACATGAAGCTCCTTAAAGTTTTTATGCAAATTTTCTACTTTAATCACCTGTACGCAACCTCCTTTCAGCCATCCGCATTAGATTAGATAGTGTAAATGTAATAATAAAATACATGATCGCCGCTACAATAAGAGGTTCAAATGGTCTATAGGTGTTGCCCCTTACTATATTAGCCGTACGCATGATGTCATATATACCAATAATAGAAACTATAGCCGATTCCTTTATAACTACAATAAATTCATTTCCTAAAGCCGGTAATATATTTTTAAATGCTTGAGGAATAATGATATGTTTCATTGCCATATTATAAGGCATTCCCAAAGATCTTGCTGCCTCCATTTGACCTTTATCTATAGATAAAATACCTGCTCTTATAATTTCCGCTATATAAGCTGCACTATTGAAAGTAAGGGCTATAATCCCGGCAAAAAGATCAGGAAACCGCATCCCCGTTACTTGTGGTAATCCGTAATAAATAATATATAATTGCACCAATAAAGGTGTTCCTCTAACAAATTCTATATAGGATGCAGCAAAGCCCTTTAATATAGGATTCTTGGACAACCTCATTAATGCTAAGGCTATTCCAAAAATCACTCCTAGTAACACACTAAACAATGCTAACAGTATCGTGTTCCTTGCTCCTGTTAAATACATCGTATAATATCTTGTTAAAAAGCTAAAATCCATTATGTCCACTCCCTACCTATAAAATCCTTACAAAAGATGGCTAGAACTGCCATCTTTTGTAAAAATCTACTATTGATTTTGCTTATCCGCCAATTCTGTTGCCTGAGCTATAAATTCACTAATTTTATCTTCTACTAATAATCTTTCTAAAGTTGTATTAATAGATGCTAGAAAATCCTCTGTATCCTTTGCCACCGCTACAGCTACTCCATCCTCTGCTCCAAGGTGTATTTGAGAAAGAACAAGGTCGTCATTACTTTCCGCATAGGCTCTTGCAACCGGCTCAACTAAAACTATTCCATCTATTCTATCAGTTTTTAAATCCATTACTAAGTTGGTAATCACACTTAAGGATCTTAATTTTGCATTGGAGATTTGCTCCTTAGCAATCCCCTCTTGAACTGTTGCTGTTTGAGCACCTACGGTATAGCCTGTAAAATCTTCTACTGTTGCAAATTTGTCATAATCCTCAGCTCTTACCAGCATAGTTTGTTCTGCCGCATAATATGGTATGGAAAAATCTACACTTTCTTTTCTCTCTTCACTTGGCACCATACCAGCAATGATCATATCAATGTTTCCTGTTACTAGTGCCGGTAATAATCCATCAAAATCCATATCTCTTATTTCTAATTCCACTCCCATATCCTTTGCAATTTCTTTTGCAATATCAATATCAAATCCAACTACTTGAAGTTCTCCGTCTATTTCAGCATAAAATTCATAGGGTGGATAGTCAGCCGCTGTACCCAACACTAGCTTTCCTGACTCCTGAACCGCTGTTAACTTGTTGGCTTCTCCCCCAGACGTTTGAGCACAACCTGTAAATACTAATGCTACCGCTAATATAAGTAAAATAAGTGCTTTTTTCTTCCCTTGCATGATTTGCATAATTATTCCTCCTTGGCAATTTATTATTATAACCTCTATATGAAATATTATACATTTATATGTTTATTTATGCAATAGTTTTTTATAAATTTCCATAAAAAAATTACCTGCTTTAAGACAGGCAATTAAACACTTTTTTATTTTTTATATATTGGTAATGTATTGGCACCATAGGGCATAATGTAGGTTTTTAAATCCTTTTCCTGGATGTTTCCCACCCAGCTCAAAGCTTCTTCTATGGTCTCTACTACCTTTACATTTATTTTTTTTAATAACTTTGCTTCTATCTTTGATACCAGTATAATGTTAAATTTTGATGCTGTCTGTGCAAAATCATAGCCTATATACTTAGCTACCGTGAATTTCTCTCTTACATCCTTTTCTCTTTCTATATTATTATTATAATTCAAAAGAATGTCTTGAACCTCTTTGTCTCCAAACCCCTCTACACATTCACTTAATAAGATAAGGGTTCCTCCCTCTTTTAAGGCTTCCTTGCCATTGCTAATAGCCTTTGTAGCCTGGTACAGATTAATATCCTTTGGATACCCCCCAGCAGATGTAATAACAAGGTCCGCCTTTTCTTCTATATAGACACTATCCATAGTAGCTACAACTTTTTTCCCTGTCTCATGTGCCTCTATATAGTGCCCTGCTACCGCTGCTGTTATTTTCCCCTCTTCTCCGATTATCACATTGAACATAAAGGACGGCTTCACTAACTTTGCTGCCTCCAACATATCTTCCTGCAGAGGATTACCCTTATCTATACCACATTTCACCATAGGATTTGATCCTCTCCCTACCTCAGAGGCTAAGGACAAGGAATGGTTTTTCATGATAGTTTCATATCCTGCTATACCTGGAAGGATAGATTTTCTACCTCCACTCCACCCGGCAAGGTCATGAAAAACAATCCCTCCTGTAAGAATAATGTGCTGGCACTCCATGGCCTTCTTATTAATAAATACAGGGGTTTTGCGACTTGTTTCTCCTAAATATACTAAGTTTTCCTTATCCTTTGCATTATGATCAATAATTTCTAGTCTATGAAATAAATTTTTTCCTAACAGAGCCTCATGCTCCTGTGGAGTTTGGTTTCTATGGGCACCAGTTGCTGAGATCAGTAAAATATTTTCATCTTTTACACCACTTTTGTATAGTTCTTCTATGACATAAGGAAGGTAAAGATGAACTTTTTGCCATGCTCTAGTTATGTCTGGCACCACCACACAAACCTTATCTTCCATCTTCACTATTTCACTTAATTTTTTACTTCCTATAGGATTTTGAAGTGCTTTTAAAAGGACTTCCTCTTCTGTTATATTTACATCTATACCTTTACTCTCCAAAGTCCCTAGTAGGTTGTTTTGAGGTATAGAAAAATCAACAATGCCTTTGCCATATTTCATTTTTACCTTCTCCATATCTATCACCCCATTATAATTTAAGTATATTTATAATATTATGTTGGTAATTAATTATATACTATTACTTATAATTAAAATAGTCAACTGTATATTTATAATAAAATCTTCCTTCGGAAGATTTAAAAATGATTTCGAACTATAATTTCATGGCATTATATTACTTAGTACCTTAAATCAAAAAAGACTGCCCTACGGACAGCCTCTTTTTAGTTAACCTTATTTAATTCATTCAATCTAAGTGTAAAAATTAATCTGCAGCTACCTCTGATGGCTCATCTACTTTTGCCATATCAAATCCTGTTATAGCATAGATGAGTGAAATCGCCATTGCAGCAAGAATAAAGAATGCATATGGTGCATATTCAAATGGATGGACTCCATAAAGTCCTATAACAAACACACCACATGGTCCCCAAGGAATCAAGGAAGAAGGTAAGGTACCCCAGTTTTCTGAAATCCTAGTAACATTTTTAGCATGCAAGCCATTTTTTTCAAATGCATGCTTATAGGTTCTACAAATTAACGTATGTGTCAAGTAGTGAGAAAGAACCGTCATTATAAGGAATAAGGTGGTAAAGTGTGCAACAACCGATAGCGCTTTAGGTGTTTTTGCTATGCTAAGCAGTTTTTCAAGCATTACTTCTGTCATTCTTGTATGCTCAATGATTCCACCAAACATCAGGGTAATCAGAATCATAGAAATAGTCCACATCATACTGTGTAGTCCACCTCTAGAAAGAACACCATCAACGATTGGCATACCACTATCCATTACAAAGCCGTAGTGCATGGAGCTCATAATAGCTCCTGGGTTAGCTCCTTGGAATACAAGTGCCCAAATGCCTCCTATAATAGCACCAACAGATATAGCTGCAAGAGGAGGAACTCTCTTAAAGATCATTGCAAGAACTAAAAATAATGGTACAAGCATCAATGGATTAATGGTAAAGGTTGAGGTTAGGGCATTATTAATCTCTGCAATTTGACCGTAATCCATCTCTGAACCTGCAAATCGCATACCTAATATACCGAAAAGAACTAGTGCAATTACATAAGCTGGACCTGAAACCTTCAGCATATGCTTTATATGATCATAAATATTAACTCCAGCAGTACCAGATGCTACAACAGTAGTATCAGATAGTGGAGACAGCTTATCACCAAAGTAAGCACCTGATACAATGGCACCTACCGTCATACCACTTGGTACACCCATTCCTTCACCGATTACAAACATAGCAAGTCCAACAGTACCAAGAGAGTTCCAAGAACTACCTGTAAATACTGACACTAGGGAACACACAATCAGTGTAGCTATTAAAAATACTTGTGGCGAAATAATCTGCAGACCATAATAAACGATCGCAGGTACAATTCCTCCTTCAATCCAGGCACCAATTAGAACACCAACAGTTGTTAATATTAAAACTGCATCAAGGGCAAAGTTAATCCCTTTAAGCATAGCAAACTGTACTGTGCTCCATTTATGCCCCATCCAGAAAACCGCTACCGCAGCTGCAACTACTACAGCAAAGAATAGTGGTATATGTGCATCTACTCCATAAGCTTGATAACCAATCATAACAAGAAGAATCAGTGCAATAAAAGGTGTAAAGGCCTGAGCCGTAGTTGGCTTAGTGAAATTCTTATTACTATTATCCATCAATAACCCTCCTAATAAATTAATAAGTACATTCATTAAACATGAAAATTAAAATCAATTTAAATACTTCTTTTTACTTTTCCTTTTACTATAAGACTGTCTTTTGTTAATTTCCCCCCTTTCATAAAGTAATAAATCTGTTAACCTATATGCTACTCAAACTAGCATTCTCCCCAGATTTATTATGTTGCGAATTCCACATCAAATAAAATACGTCTTCATTTAGACAATGAATACGAAGAACTTTTATTTTTCTCTACCCCAAATCACGATATACTTTAACCCCCCTTTCTTTTTATTTTATATAGCTCGTTGCAGAATGCTACAACTCGCATATACACTATGTTTTAATCTATTGAAATGGCTAAGTTTCCCCCATTTTGGGTATATATACATTGTCAAGATGTGTATAACTCAAAACTTAAAAGAAAGGAGAAACTTATGC
>JAFIFG010000132.1 GCA_020832135.1 Clostridiaceae bacterium | reverse complement strand
CAAAAAGCAGAGGTTATCATTTCTGCACCCTGTGGAAATGGATACAATGTAGCAAAACATCTTATAGGAAAAAAACTAGGAGAAGAAGCAAAGAAATGTGTAGCTAAGTATTGGCATAGCTTCCCATGTATGGGGGGGATGCATATTGATCCAGAAATTGGAGATACCATCCTGCATATAGGTGGATACATGCACTATGCTTCTTTAGATAATGCTGAGATCATTAGGTGTTAATAAACAATCTCAAAAATCAAAAACACCCTTCCTCATGAAGGGTGTTTTTATGCTCTTACTATCCTAAAAACTGTGTCATATCTTCTTCTACAGTTGTTACTGCATTAATACCAAACTTATCTACTAGTACCTTTGCTACATTCGGCGACAAGAAGGCTGGTAAAGTTGGTCCTAATTTAATGTTTTTCACTCCTAGATATAACAGAGCCAATAATACAATTACTGCTTTTTGTTCATACCATGCTATATTATAGGATATTGGTAACTCATTGATATCATCAAGTTCAAAAGCTTCCTTTAATTTCACAGCAATCACTGCCAATGAGTAAGAGTCATTACATTGACCAGCATCTAGCACTCTTGGTATACCTCCTATATCTCCTAAATCTAACTTATTATATCTATATTTAGCACATCCTGCCGTTAAAATCACTGTATCCTTTGGCAATGCTTCTGCAAAGTCTGTATAATATTCCCTGGATTTCATTCTTCCGTCACATCCCGCCATAACAAAGAATTGTTTAATTGCACCAGATTTTACTGCATCCACTACTTTGTCTTCCACTGCCATCACTTGATTATGGGCAAATCCACCTACTATCTTACCCTTTTCGATCTCTATCGGCATAGGTAGGGCTTTTGCGTGTTCTATAATACCAGAGAAATCTTTAGGTTTACCATCTACTCGATCCGGGATATTTTTAAAGCCTGGGTACCCAGCTGCTCCTGTTGTATAAACTCTATCTGCATAGCTAGTAGCTGGAGGTACGATACAGTTTGTTGTAAAGAGTATGGGACCATTAAAGCTTTGGAATTCTTCTTTTTGTTTCCACCATGAATTTCCATAGTTACCTATAAAATGATCATATTTCTTAAAGGATGGGTAATAATGAGCCGGTAGCATCTCGGAATGGGTATACACATCTACTCCTGTGTCCTTCGTCTGCTCTAATAATTCTTCAAAATCTTTTAAATCATGACCACTAACAAGGATTCCCGGACTATTTCCAACACCGATATCTACCTCGGTAACCTCTGGGTTGCCATAAGTAGAAGTATTTGCTTCATCAAGTAGGGCCATCACATCTACTCCGTATTTTCCTGTTTCCATTACCAAGGCTACTAAGTCATCTGCTGCAAGAGAGTCATCCTCCGTTGCAACTAGAGCCTTTTCTATAAATTGAGATATTTCTGATTTATGAAAACCTAGATTATAGGCATGCTCCCCATATGCTGCCATTCCTTTGACACCAAAGAGAACTAAAGATCTTAAGCTTCTTACGTCTTCATTTTCTGTATGTAGGATTCCCACCTCTAGCTGTTGCGCCTTAGTCTCGAATTCACTTCTTTCAGCCGTCCAGATAGCAGAGTCCATATAAATTTTTTCTTCCAACTTCCCGGCATCTTTTAAAGCTTCTTTGATTGTGTCTCTTTCTTTTAAGGCTTTTTCAATTCGATCTGAAATTGCTTCACCATCAAAATTAGCATTTGTAATGGTGGAAAATAATGCATCCATTACCAAAGCATCTGTTTCTGGACGATTAACACCTGCTTTACGTGCCTGAAGATTAAATTCTGCAACACCTTTTAATACATAAATTAATAGGTCCTGTAAATTAGCTACGTCGCTGGTTTTGCCACAGACACCTGCTTTGGAACTACAGCCCTCTCCCCTAGCTGCCTCTTGGCATTGATAACAAAACATCTTCATTTCTTAATTCCTCCCTTTTTTAAAGAACAAAGTATAAACTTAAAATTCATACTATTGATGTTTTACCCGAGTTTTTCTATTAAAAACAAAGTATCCACCTATTGCAATAATATTATTTAAATATATACTTCCTTCTTAGCTACTAAGAGAAATTAAATAGTTGAAAAGCAAAAAACTACCAAGACTATATATAATCCTCTAATTTTTCTTCATCAACTATAATGATTTTTTTGATACCTGCTAGTTTGATTACCCCTTCTTCCTCAAACTTCTTTAATTTTCTACTGATGGTTTCTCTAGCAACACCTATATAATTAGACATTTCTTCTCTAGTCAAAGTTAGGTTTATTTCTATTCCTTCTGCCACTTCTCTTCCATACTTCTCTTTTAAGTCCAATAAAAGATAAGCTATTCTCGATTCTACATCATTAGAGGCTAAGCTTTGTGCTAAAGTTTCGACTCTAGATAACCTTTCCCCTACTACTTCTAAAATCTTTATGCCTATTTCAGGTTTAGATAAGATAAGCTCCTTCATTTTTTCTTTTGTTAATGTGCATAGTTTTGTAGGAGTAATGGCTTCAGCATTGAAACTATATTCACCAGTTTTTAAAAGATTTAACTCTCCAAAAAAGTCCCCTTCAGATAATATATGCAGGATCTGTTCCTTCCCATCCTTAGTGAACTTATATATTTTAATCCTTCCTTCATTTACAAGATACAATGTTTTTGCTTCCACCTCTTCAAGAAATATGGTTTCTCCTTTAAGATAATTTCTATGTCCTGTCATCTTTATAATGTCCAGTAATTCTTCATTATTTAAGTTGGAAAATATAGAAACTTTACTTGCACATAATTTTGTTTTGCACCGTTCACAACATGTCTTCATATAATAAACTCCTTTGTTTTTTTCTATTATACCCTTTTAATCAAAGGATAAAATTTTTCAATAATTAGTTAATAAAAATTACACACTAAATTTAAATAGACTACCTAAATGAGGCAGTCTACTTACTTGATTCTATCCAACCAATACATCACCTATAGCATGGATAGCCTTAAATAATTTTATCTTCTCATCCTCATCAGGTTGAAACTTTACTCTAATAGGTATTTGGATATCATCCATACCTGTTGTCTTAATAATATAAGAGGTATCTATTTCCTTTATATTGGTTTCCTTCAGATAATCATGGATAACCTCTACAGCTTCACCACTCCAACCATAAGAACCAAAGGCAACTCCAATTTTAGAGGATAAATCTATGTCCTTCAACTCTTTTAATACCACCTCTAACTTACCTACCATATCTGCATACCTTGTTGAGCTTCCAAAGAATATAGCATCCGATTCTTTAATAGTCTCTATAACTTCCACTAAATCAGCATGATCCACATTAATAATCCTTGCTTCTATATTTTTATTTCCTAAACCTTCAGCAATAGTTTTAGCAATTTTTGTAGTATTACCTGTCATAGTACTAAATAGAACAGTGGCCTTTTTATTTTCTTTAGGTGTACTCATTTCATCATAGGCATTAATATATCCTTCTACATTCTCCCGTAAAATATAACCATGAGAAGGTGCAATCATTTCAATATCTAACTTTCTAATTTTTTTAATCATGTCCTGAACATAAGGTCTATGGGGATGCATAATTAATTGATAATATACTTTAAAATCTTCAGTAATATCTTCTTTTGCTAAATCATTAAACAATTCATCATTAGCAATATGGGTACTAAATTGATCACAAGGATATAATATTCTATCCTCTAAACAATAAGTGACCATAGTCTCTTCCGTGTGTAAGAAAGGTGTTTCAAAGAATTGTAGCGTTTTACCTCCAATGTCAAGTTTCATTCCATCATGAATAATAATATATTCCCTATTGTAAAGTTTAAACATCTTTTTTAATTCCTCTGCCCCTAAGGCAGTTGTAACAATCTTAGCATTTCTAGCTTTACCCATAAGTGCTGGCAATCCCCCAGCATGGTCTGGTTCT
>JAFIFG010000119.1 GCA_020832135.1 Clostridiaceae bacterium | reverse complement strand
AGGAAATATTACTCCTAAAGGTATGAAGGAAAACCTAGAAGCCTTTCAAGTCTTTGTAACAAAAGCCAAAGCCTATGGAGCAGAAGCTATCCATGCCATTGCCACCAGTGCCGTAAGGGATGCTGCCAATGGTAAGGAATTTGTAGAGCTGGCTCTAGAAAAAACCGGTATTAAAGTAGAAGTTATAGATGGAGCTACAGAGGCCACACTAGGCTACCAAGGAGTCTTGATGGGACTAAAGGAAGCAGGGGAAACTACAGCTATTTTAGTGATAGATATCGGGGGAGGAAGTACGGAATTCATCCTAGGCAAAGGGGATTTGCTGCAGGAAGTAGTCAGTGAAAATGTAGGTGCCGTAAGAATGACGGAACGCATCATCACTACAGACCCCGTTACACCTGAAGAAGAAAAGAGCCTACATTTAGCAATAGAAAAAGAAATAAATCCTACCCTTCAACGATTAAAAGAAAAAGACATAAAAAAACTCATAGGCATAGGAGGCACCATCACCACCCTAGCAGCACTACACCAAGAGCTAGAAGTCTATGATATGGAGAAAGTACATAACTATAGTCTTACATTAACAGACATTGAATACATCCATCAAAAACTCAAGAACCTTCCCCTAGAAGAAAGAAAGAACCTAAAGGGCATCCACCCCAAAAGAGCCGACATCATCCTAGCAGGAGTCACTATTTTAATAGTTGCTATGGAAAAACTAGGCCTAGAAGAAATTACAGTTAGCGAGTATGATAATCTTGAAGGACTTTTAAGGGAGTGCATTTGAAAGAGTTGTCAATACTTGAAATAGCATGAACGTATATATTTGATTTTCAACACCAAACCTAAGAGTATATGCTCTAAGGTTTTTTTTATGCAAAAACCCTTCCCCACAAAATCTAACCCTTCGTCAAAAAAACAACCCTAAAAAGTCATATCCACAACATATAGGAGACTAGAACTGTTACATACACCATATATTTGAATGATTTTGTCAAAAGCACCATGGTAATTGTCTAAAAGTTTTATTGGCATGACCACTAAAACTGACAAATATTTTAAAGCCCCTTTGTTAAAATCTTAAATAACAAAGTAATCGCCAAGGGGGTTAAAAAAATGGCAGAGAAACAAACAATACTACCATTTCATATGAATCGAGAGAAAAAGACAATACTTACATCATTAAATAAAAGGTATATCGCCTTAACTATTATTGCATTTCTTCTGGGGAGGGCAGGCATTCTTCAAGGGTTGACACCTTTTGGCATAGGTTTTGTTGCAGCCTTAAGCCACAAGGATAGAAAGTATGGTTTTACCGCTATTGCTACATTATTAGGAATTACTACGGTGCAGGGTGTCTTCGGCAGCATACCTTATGCCATCACCTTAGGCATCATCTACCTGCTTTTCCATTATGTTATGGACTTAAGAAAGGTAAACATATTGAAGGCAGCCTTTATGAGTGGCTTTGCCTACTTAACTGTTGGGACAATTGCTTTAAGTTTTGGAACCTTCTATTTATATGATGTTACCATGCTGGCCTTTGAAGCCTTAGTCATATTTGTTATTGTATACATTTCCTCCTATGCTTTACCCATGATTATACAAAAGACCAGTAGGAGAATCCTATCAACAGAAGAAATTATATGCATAGCAATTTTAGCGGCTTTAGTGTTGTCAGGTTTTAATGAAGTGTATCTATTCAATATATCCTTAAAAAATAGTTTAGCTGTCCTGTTAACCATTATATTTGCTTATAATGGTGGCACCGCCATAGGAGCCACTGTAGGAATCACTTTGGGTCTCATCACCAGTATGTCTATGGTGGGGACACCTCCAGTAATCATTGGGATTTTTGGATTTTCAGGATTATTAGCGGGAATTTTTAAAGACTTAGGAAAAGTAGGCAGTGGTATAGGCTTTGTCATGGGGACTGCTATACTAACCTTTTATATAAGTGGATATTATGAAGTGTTTATTGAATTTACAGAAGTGTTTTTAGCCTTTGGATTATTTCTATTCCTTCCGGCCGCTTGGATTATGGAGATGGAAAAATTCTGCAATAGCCCTAAAAGCATATTAGCCTCAGATCAGACCCATAGCCAAAGGATGAAAAAGATGACCTATGAAAAATTAATGGACTTCTCCAGTACATTTGAAGAACTATCAGTAACCTTTGATAGAATTTCTGATAAATTTGCAATGTTTGAGAATGAAGATCTAAGTAATCTTATTCAAGAAGTGGCTAATCATGCCTGTGAAAGCTGTGGTATGAGGAGAAGTTGTTGGGAAAACAATTTCCTCAACACCTACCAAAGCATGTCGGATCTGCTATATCTTATAGAGGTTAAAGACAATATACCTAATGACAGTTTACCGGAGGAAATACAAAAACGTTGTATTCACCCTAAAAAAGTAGTGGAAAAAATGAAACACCTTTATGAATTGGCACACTTAGATATGACCTGGCAGGAAAAACTAATCGAAGGTAGGTATTTAGTAGGACAACAATTAAAGGGAGTTTCCAAGGTAATAGGACAGATGGCAAAGGACATTAATGGCAGTTTAACCTTTGACCTAGATCTAGAGGGAGAGATCTACGTAGCATTAGATAAGGCAGGCCTGATGGCGAAAAATGTGATGGTAACCCACGATAGTGAGAAAAATATAGAAGTTATCATAGAAAAAAACCCCTGTTTTAATAGGGAAAGCTGTATCAATAGTTTTCTACCGGTTATTTCAGAGGCGGTAGGAACAAAATTAGTGAAAAAACCCACCACATGTAGCTATAAAACAGAAGGGGAAGGCTGTAGCTTTGCCCTGGTGGAGGCCAATAGATATCAGGCCGTAACAAAGGTGGCCACAATGACAAAGGAAGGAAATCTTCATTCTGGAGATACCTACACCTTTATGGATATTAAGGACAACCAGTATATGATGGCTCTAAGTGATGGGATGGGGGCTGGAGAGAAGGCCCACAAGCAATCCAGTGCCACTATAGCCATGCTGGAAAAAATGATGGAGGCAGGCTTTGATAGAGAGGTGGCTATTCAAACCATCAACTCTATGCTGATGCTAAAATCCTCAGAGGAGATATTCTCTAGCTTAGATATGACTTTAATGGATTTATGTAAAGGAAAGGCAGATTTTGTTAAAATAGGCTCAGCACCAAGCTTCATTAAAAAAGGAAAGGATGAGGTGCAAACCATCAGTTCCTCCACTCTACCTATAGGTATATTGAAGGATATAGAGTTTAATGGAGATGTGCATAAAATAGAAGATGGAGATTTTATCATTACAGTTTCCGACGGCATATTAGAGGCCGATAAGGAAAGAGGGGAAGAGTGGCTTATAGATTTCTTATCTGAAACACACACAAGGAACCCCCAAGACCTTGCAGATAAAATCCTACAAAAGTCGCTTAACCTCTCGGATAATAGAGCGCAGGACGATATGACGGTTATGATTACAAAAATATGGAAGGTCACCTCATAGGGTGACCTTCCATATTTACTATTGTTTTATGGTTTTACATTAACTAGTAAAGAATTATAAATCAGCACACCAATATCTCCACGACTTATAACTTTATTAGCACTATGTTGAACCCCTTTGGTAATGCCTAGGTCCTTAGCCTTATTTATATAATTATTGGGCCAAGAACCTTGAATCTCATCTTCATAGCCTAGGATACGTATTAATACCGCTAAGGTTTCAGCATAGGTAATGTGACCTTGAGGTTGAAACCTTCCATCGGTATAACCTTGGATCAGTCCCTCCTCCACTGCTACATTAACATAGCCAGAAGCCCAAAAATCAGCCGATACGTCCTTAAAGGCAGTAGCTCCTTTTTTACTATTGACTACCCCCTCTTTCCCAACGATTCTAACGGCCAAAGTGGCAAATTCTGCCCTGGTAATATTTCTCTCCAGTCCTAAAGAACCATCCTCGTAGCCCCTATAAAGCTTCAGATCCCTTAGAAACTCACCTATTAACTGAACGTCAGTAGTAGCTGCAACAGTGGCAAAGCCGATGTTAAAGATCAAAGCGAGTGAAACTAAAAACACCACTATTTTTTTCATTTTATACACCTCATTATAGATTATAGATTTAAGATTAATAGATTTTTAAATGATCTTACTTTAAGTTAATTATATCAGAGCTTCATGGGTAGTAGACATTAAAGTTCTGTTACAAGTTTACGATAGTATTACAAAAAATCTAAAATTATTTATACTATAGTCTAAATAATTGTGATATAATAGACATTATGCTATATATTACCAAGATGATATTGAAAAGGAGTGGAAAAGAAATGAAAAAAATGTTTATAATCATGCTACTAATCATCTCTATGCTTACTATGGTTGGATTTGCACCGGCAGAGACATCCTATTGGGAAAGTATGAAGGAGATCTATGAGTGGAATGCTATGGAGGGAGAGGTGGATATAGAGCTTGTTATAGAGATGCCTGATTCAAGCCTACACTACCAAATCCAAATGTATTCACAGACAGAGCTTAAAGAAATGATCTCTTATATAGAGATAGAAATAGAAGATATGGCGGGATTACAGGAAATACCAACAATCAAGATGTATACCCATGGTTCAGACCTGTACCTTGGTACAGATGCTATTGTTGCTCTGCTAACCACTATGGGCTTAGAAGAAGACATAGACATCCAAGAAGAATACGTCGTGGTAAAGAACAGCGATGACAGCATTCAAATGAATGCCAATATCCTACAGGATATGCTTCAATTTATAGAGGGTATGGATTTAGGGATAGAGTTAGGGATGACAAAAGAAGACAATACCTATACCCTGACATTAGACTCAGACAAGATTATTGACCTTTTAGATGCCTATATAGTGTATTTTATGAACAATATGGATAAGTTACCTGCTGGCATGATGCCTCCTGAAGCAGAAATGACAGAGGAAGAAAAGCAACAGGCATTAGAAGGATATAATACTTTCATTGCACCTCAATTAGAAATGGTAAAGGCACTTATTGCAGGAAGCTACTATAGTCAAGTTACTGTGTTTGATGAAGATGCATACTATGAAGAAGCAGAATTATTCATTACAACCCCTATGGGACAAATGGATATGGAGATGATCTCTTCATCAACAAGACTTACTTCATCAGATATTCAGTTACCAACTTCAGTAAAGGTGATTACAGAAGAAGAGTTTGGTGAGTTAATCATGAGGGGATTTACTAGATCCTCTGAAATAGAATTAAAGGCCATCATTGATCTTCAAGGAAACTATGTAAAACCAGTGAATGGTGATGTAGAAGAAGGAAAGATAGAATTAGAACTTAAAGAGGGCAAATCCTACATTACAGTGGAGGATGCTGCTAAATTATTAGATATAACCTTTGAAGAAGGTCAAGAGTCTCTATGGCTGAGAGAATTAGAGAACTATGGTTTTCATATTCATTGGAATGGCGAACATAATAGAATAGAGATTTATCAGTAAAAATACTTAAGCCTATAGCAAGGTGCTAGGAGAATTCTCCTGGCACTTTTCTTATGTCAACACTGTGTACAAATAGGTTTAAAACAGGAGTAGTCACTACGAATCTATTAAGGCATATGATATAATGAAGTCAGTATAGTAAATTTAAATTTAATTATTTACATAGACGAAGGAGTGCAACACATCATGCTTGAAGCAATAACAGATATAGCTTTATTAGTACTACTAGGCCTAGGGGGTTGGGGTATATTTTCCCTCCTTCACTTCCCAGCACCACCATTACTGGGGACAATTTTTGTCATTGGAGCTTTGAGGGGGATGAATTATCCCTTACCTTTTGCACCAAACTTCCTTTCACCCATAGTCCAAATCGCCCTAGGTATTTTTGTAGGATCTAAAATCACTAAAGAAACCCTAAGTGGATTAAAGACAATTATTAAGCCCGCTATGATTATTGCAGCATGGGCACTTTCCATTGTATTTATTCTAGGGGGACTTCTTTATAAGACGACGGACCTAGACCTATATACCGCCATGCTCTCCTCCAGTATAGGTGGTCTTCCTGAGATGACAATCTTGGCCCTAGACACCAATGCTGACTTAGGGGTAGTTGTTATTATGCAGACGATACGGATGATTTTAGCAGCATCTATTTTTCCTATTATAGTGAAGCTTTGTTTAAAGGATGATGTTATTGAAGAAGATAGGGTAAAAACAGAAGTGAAAATTTCAAGAAAAGAAAAGATGTTTTCCATTGCAAAGCTGAAGGACTATGTAAAAGGAAATAGTGGGCACCTAAGGTATGTTGACAAACTAGTACTCGCCATAGGAAAAATATTACCAACTGTCATGATTGCTGCTGCAGGAGGTTTTTTATTTCGATGGATAGGTGTTCCGGCGGGGGGCATGATTGGAGCTATGGCTTTTGTTGTGGCGGCATCCCTATGGGGAGTCAAGATAAAAAAACCACCAGCCAAAGGTCTACAGCTGGTGTTGATAGGAGTAGGTATTACGGTATCAGATAATATTTCACAGGAAACACTACAGACATTAACCTCTGGAGAACTGCTACTTCCTGTTATGATTGCCACCCTATTTATCTTCGCAACCTCATTTCTTGTGACCTGGATTATTCATAAGGTTATGAAATGGGACCTAGCCACCAGTTTTCTTGTGGCATCTCCAGGTGGTTTTACCGTTATGAGTGCCTTAGCTATTAAGTATGATAAAGAACCCTTTAAGGTGTCTATGTTACAGCTATGTAGGCTATTGGCCATAAAGATTGTTATTCTTTTTGTATTTATGGTGATGACTTAGGGAACTAAAATAAAAAAGAACCCCTGAGAATAGTAGGGATGCTACTATCTCTCAGGGGCCTTCTTATAACCAATAGGAAATTATAAACTGTTTTCAGTTGAAGATAAATCATAACTTTCTTTAGTTTTCAGGTAAAGGGATAACAATATAATTTTCTGGTTGGTTACGATCTCTTACTAATACATGTGAGAAGTTTTCGTAATTAATGTTGTCTCCATTATGTTGGATCAATGGAGTGTTTCCTTCTTCACAGGATTTCCAATGGCTGCCCCATTTATAGCCTTTTGGAGCATGTTTAGTACCATCAGAATCTACATACGTATAATGAGTATAAGGCACACCTTCTTCCTCATAGGATGCATGGTTAGGATTCCAAAGAAGCTTACCGTCATTATGAACTAATGTAAACTCCATAGTCTCCGTTGTACCATTTAATTCATAAGGAGTAATATGGGTACTTAAGCCTACATGACTTAAATCTAAGGTTCTTTCAAAATGAATGGTAGCCTCTTGACTTGGAAGAGCCTCCTTAGTAGCCTTCTTCCGAACCTCTACCTTCATAGTACCACTAAAGTCATTCTCTATAGTGGCTGGTATCCAAGGACCTTCGTTTATACGATATACATAGTATTCTAATCCATTGTCATTAGATCCAACTGCTACAAATTCATCATTCACCTTTATGCTAAAGGTATTTTTAATAGGATCTTCCTTCACAATAGGCCTAGATTCCGCAGCTTTAATGACAAAATTATCCGCCGTTGCTGCAGGGGAAGCCATCAAAGTTTCTGTCGCTCTTCTTCTAAAAGAAAGTTTTCCTTCCCTAAAGGTAATACCGGTCATTCGCATCTTATTACCTTCTACTTGTTGCGTGGCAACTATGTCTATCCAATCACCTATCTGATCTTCCAGATCTATACGATACTGTAGTTTGCCCACCAGCACTTCAGGAATTTCCAACCAACCTTCTTGAATGTGAAAGTCGATAGCATCTAAATCATCTTGGACTAAAGCCTCCTGTCTTTCTGTTTGGGTGACTTTATAAAAGTGCAAAGGCTTATTCCTTTGACGAAGATAGACCTCTCCACCAGATACAAAGCCAACGTCTGTGGCATTATTATTACAAGGTAGCCAAGTACCACCTTTACCACCAGTTGAATCTAAGCTATATTCCATATCGGTGGTGGTACCGGTGATGCGACTATTGGCTAAATCTACCCCTACATGGCTAAAATCTATATTAGGGGTAAAGACAATCTCCTGCACCTCACCAGGAAGCTTATTCTCCGTAGCCTTTAGACGGATTAAGACCCTGTCACTCCCCTGGAAGCTACCTTCTATAGTACCATCCCTCCAAGGGCCATTGTTAATTTTATATTGATAAAGGACTTCATTAGCATTGTCTTTAGTATATAAACCAAAGATTTTATAATCTACATCATCATAGGTTAAGGCTGGAGCCGATCTAGGTGCTTTGATCTCCGCCACTTCATTGCCATCAGAAGGCAGCTTATCGGTAGTAGCCCTAAAGCGTACCATTAACTTACCAGAGGTAAAAGGAATCCCCCCAACAATAGCATCGCCCTCAACTATTTCTCCATAGGGTAGATTTGCCCAGTCACCACTTCCTATACGATATTGTAACTGATTGTTATAGGCCTTAGGAATTGTAATCCTACCCTCCATAATATTATAGGTTATATTGTTAGTAGTAGGACGATTCAACTTACTTATTCCACCGGATAATTTTAAGAAATTCCGTGGTTTAGCTCCTTCACGAACATACACCTTCTGTTCCTCAACAAAGTCTACGGGAGTATTAGTATTATTCGCCTGCTGCCAAGTGCCGCTGGTACCATTGTTAGAGTCTAAGCTATACTCCATTGCTGTAGTCGTACCGGTAAGCCTTCCATTTGCTACATCTAATCCTACGGTATAAAGATTTAAATTTGGTGTAAAATTGATTATCTGCTGTTGGCTTGCTAGGGTATCGGCGGTAGCTCTCCTACGAAGCCTAACTACATCATCGCCACTAAAGTCTGGAACAACAGTTCCCAGCTGCCAAGGTCCATCATTCACCCTATATTCATAAATAGCTACAGCATTTTCCTCTTCACCTGTAGTCTCATTCAATCCCTCAATACGGTAATGTAAATCATCATAGGCCAGCTGTGGAGGGGCAGCAGCAGCCTGTATAGCCTTGTGGTAAGGAATTGCTAGAGAAGGAAGCTCTGTAGCCGTTGCTCCTAATCGAAACTCCAGCTTTCCTGGTTGGAAATCAACTCCATAGGTCTTTGCTCCAGCCACCGATTCTAAATCCCTCCAAGGGCCATTGGCTATTCGATATTGGAGATTACCTAAGCCTTCCTTATTGGGAGACTGAATCCATCCTTCTGCCACATGATAACGAATACCACCATTGCCGTCTTCATCGCCGTTAATGTCACTATTTCCTAGAGGTTGTCTGGTAATATCCGCCACCTTGCGATAATTCCCTCTACGTTCTTTTTCACGAACATAGACAGCCCCCTCTACAAAGTTTACATTGGTATCATTATTCCTAGCACTATGCCACTCACCATTGGT
>JAFIFG010000117.1 GCA_020832135.1 Clostridiaceae bacterium | reverse complement strand
GGAAGGACATCAATCTAGGACATATTAAAGAACTAATATTTGGGTAATATATCCAGTGTTCGTTCATAAGAGTAATGTTTTTTTGTAAAAATAAATTGGTAAATTTATCTTGGCGTAGATTTACTAGCACATGAAGTTAAGGTATATAAATAACATATAATTCAGGGACATTTGTCCCTAAAAACCCAGGGAAAAATGCCACTTGTTTATAAAATAACACCATATGCATTGACTGGGTGAAAACGATGCCTTATAATTTGATTAAGAATTAACAATAACAATTATTAATTATTAATTAAAATTTACTTAATTTAAGGGGGAAATAATTATGAAGAAGAAGCTGTTAGTTTTAGGTTTAGCATCAATGCTGGCAATAGCAGCAGTAGGATGTAGTCAGGATACTGGTGCAACTGTAATTGAAGACACAGATGCTGATGTTGTAATGGAATCTCTTGCAGGTCGATATGTAGGTTATTCGTGGAACGGAGAAGCAAATGGTGTTACTCTTGAAGATACTCATCAGTACATTGAAACAATTCTAGAATTAGATGACAGTGGAATTATTCAAGATGCTAAGGTGCGTTTCTTTGTACAAAGAGATGGATATTGGACAACACGTCAAAGTGGAAATGCATATGTTGATGTAGATTTCTCAGTAGACCCTACACCTGCTGAAGGTGGAGAAGATTATAAAGCAGGAAACTCTATGTTTACTGTACACACTGCAGATATGATGTCCTTCTATGCTACTGCCGTGAGTGATGAAGGTGTTACAGCAGTTGTTATGGTAGACCCAATCACTAGATATCAGTTCGAAATGAAGATTCCTCAAGACTTCGATTTTGATACACCTGTTGGTGATATGACAATTGGAAGTGGATTAACTGTTCCAACAGTAAGAACTAGTGGTGGTCGTGCAGCTGAGTGGGATGAGTTAGCTGACAACACTATTTTTAACGTGAATCCATGGTCACATGTAGTTACCAAGGGTGGTGTTTTAGGAAATATTACAGAAGATTCTTCAGTACAAGAATTCCTTGAAGCTTTTGGTGTTGAATTTAATGGAGGCCAACCACAACCAAAAGCTGTTGAATACGGATACTTTGGTACAGGTGGATGGGAAGGTAACCTTAATGCCATCGCAGAATCACTTGTAGGTAAAAATGCAACTGAATTTACATCTTTAATTGATTGGTCAAATGAGCGTTATGCAGGAGCAATTAACGATGACAATATCTTTGGTGTTGATGTTGCAACAGGTGCAACACGTACAGTACAAAATTCTATCGATGGAATTTCAGGCGCAACTGTTAGAGTTTCTAGAGAAGCAACTTCTTATCAGCGTGCATTAGTAAATGCAGGAATTCTTGATGAGTCTGATGTTATCATTGGTAGATTCTAGGAAAATTCTAGCTTACTATCGATAATTGATTTTATTAATATAATAAAGTATAGAACCTCTATAAATAAAATTTATAGAGGTTCTTTTTTTCTAAATACAATATAGCATAAATAACATCCTCGTTAATGTTGATTGTCAATGTGCTTCTGTCTACATTCCCAACTACAAAAATAATGAATCCCATCATCTTCTACAATTTCATAAGCTTTGGTTTGTGGCACATATACCTCACATATTTTATCAAAAACCATATCAATAGCTACTTCTTTTTTATCCTCTTCAGAGAACTTTTTTATGTTATTTAAGTCAAATTCCTCCTGATGTTTTTTTGCTGATTTTCCTGATTTTGCTGTAAAAATAAATCGAAAGACTACTTTAACAAGAGAATATATTAAATAAAACCTTAAAAAGTTCAAAAAAAGTTGCATGAAATCTCCCCCTTAAATATAATCAAATATTTCTTATGGTTTCTAATAAATAAAGTCATTGTTTATATATTTTTATACATTAATTATATCAGTTAATTATAAATTATAGCTAAATAAAATCTTAAATTTTTATGAAATTATAGAGTAATACAGACAGCACTTTAGAAAAAATTAAGAAATAATTTATAGGTAGTTTAGAATGATTGTATATAATAAGACTATATATTATACTTCTTTTAGAAGGAGGCAGGTATGTCTATAAAATTTAGGTTATTATTATCTTATATAGCATTACTTTTAGTACCTATTATGTTGACAATAATCGTAGGGATCTTTGCAGGCATTTATTATATTGAAGATTTTCATAGAACTTATCCTAGTACATCTAAGATGAACACTCTTAGGCCGCTAATTGAAAGAGAAGCTCTTCTTATAGAAATAAAACAACTTTCTTTAAAGTCTCCTGAACTTTTTATGAATGATGATACTTTAAGACAGTTGGACGACAGGCTACAAGCATTTAACTCAGGTGTAATAATAAGAAAAGAAGATGAAATTATATATACTAGTCCTGTGTTCCATGATGTTGATATACTGAAGGATTTACCTGAGTTTGCTGCATATGCACAAGAAATGTCCATTGCTGAAGAAGATGAAAATAGAAGGCTAAAGATGAATCAGCATGATTTCTATTTTTCTGACAGAAGTGAAGGAAGTATATTTTTAGTAACGAATATACAGCCCATAAGGAGAGCTTTTCAGGAATTGGTGAATACACTTACTATAGCCATCGTCATTATACTGATTGCAACAAATGGAACTTTAACTTATCTAGTAGCGGGAAGTATTATTAAACCCTTAAGCAAACTGAAGGATTCAGCTAACAAGATAAAAGAGGGGGATTTAGATTTTCAAATCAAGGTAAATAGGAAGGATGAAATAGGAGAGCTGTCCCATGCCTTTGAAGAAATGAGAAAAAGATTAAAGAAATCTATTGATACACAACTTCAATATGAGGACAACAGAAAAGAACTACTTTCCAATATATCACATGACTTGAAAACTCCTATTACCACTATTAAGGGATATGTAGAAGGTATAAGGGATGGTGTGGCAGATACACCAGAAAAAATGGAGAAATATATTGATACCATATATAAAAAGACGGAGGATGTAGACAAATTAATGGATGATTTGTTTTTATTTTCTAAATTAGACTTAAATAAACTTCCCTTACACTTAACAATCATTGATATATCCAAATATTTCATAGATTTAATTGAAGAATTACGATTTGATTTAGAAAAGAAAAATGTTATCATAAAGTACCATTGTGTAATTAGAGAGCCTATGGTTTTGACAGTAGATGTAATACAGCTAAAAAGAGTAGTAGTGAATATTATTGAAAATGCAGTAAAATATATGGATAAGCCATATGGCACAATAGATATAACACTTCAAAAATATGAAGATTGTATTCAAGTACAAATAAAAGATAATGGACAAGGCATTTCAAAGGAGGCGGTCTCCTTTATATTTGATAGGTTTTATAGAGCAGATCCTTCTAGAAACACTTCCACCGGTGGAAGTGGATTAGGACTTGCAATAGCCAAAAAAATTATTGAAGAGCATGATGGTACCATGTGGGCTGAAAGTGAAGAAGGTGTAGGTACTAGCATATTCTTTACTTTAAAAAATCATAGAAGTGGTGATGAAGTATGAAGAGCATTTTAATTATTGAAGATGATATAAGCATTGCTGAACTAGAAAGGGATTATCTGGAAATAAATGGATTCAAAGTGGAAGTAGAAGCCAATGGTAATAAGGGGCTGGATAAAGCCCAAAACCAAAGCTATGATTTAATCATACTTGATTTAATGCTACCGGGGATAGATGGTTTTGAAATATGCAGACAAATTAGAATCAAGAAAAACACACCTATTCTTATGGTTTCTGCCAAAAAAGAGGATATAGATAAAATAAGGGGTTTGGGGCTGGGTGCTGATGATTATATGACAAAACCCTTTAGTCCAAGCGAATTGGTGGCAAGGGTGAAGGCTCATATTTCAAGGTATGAGAGGTTAACCGACAATAAAGAAATGCATGAAAATCGAATCCAAATACGAGGACTTGTTATAGATCAAGGCTCAAGGAGAGTATATGTAAATAATGAAGAAGTGCTATTAACTACAAAGGAATTTGATTTATTGGTATTTCTTGCTTCTAATCCAAACAGAGTATTTAAAAAAGAAGAGTTGTTTGAAAGACTATGGGGGTTTGATTCCCAGGGTGATCTCTCAACAGTTACTGTTCATATTAGAAAAATAAGAGAAAAAATAGAGATAAATCCCTCTCAGCCTCAATATATTGAAACTATTTGGGGTGTAGGGTACAGATTTGAAGTGTAAGTTTAGAAATAGATTTAATTCAGAAGAATACCTTATTTACCCTGAGTTGAAGTTCAGGGTATTTTTTTATAAAAACTGAAATCATGCATGAAATTCAAAAATAACAAGCTAATACTTACAACGTATGAGTGAGCATAGAATTCAGTTATAAAAACGAAGATGCCAACGATGTATTTTTAAGAAAAAAATAATATATTTTTAATTGATGGTATACGTCAAAGTATAATATAATGTGAAATGGATTACGTTGAACCAACAGTTAGCTTCAATTTAAAGTGTAAGCTGAGGATTCATTGAAAAATTCTAATAATATAAGAAGTTGGAGGGAGAAAAAATGAGGAGTAAAAGATTTTATATGGTAATAATTATATTACTTGTAGGAATTACAATGGTAGGTTGTACTGGAAGTGCAGAAGAAGCTATCGTGGAAGAACAAGAAGTTTATGTACCGGTAGAAGTAGAAGAGGTAGAGGTGAAAACTATTGCCAATAGTATCACTTTAAATGGTAGAGTTCATGCTAATGACGAAGCTATGGTGTTACCGAAAATACCAGGAAGAGTAACCAATGTAAATGTAAGGTTGGGGGATTATGTCACCAAAGATAGTGTATTATTTGTCATAGATCAAACGGATATACGTAAGAATGTGGAACAGGCACAGCAAGCAGTAAACGCAGCTCAAAAGGGTGTGGAACAAGCGGAGAGTAGTATAGGAGCCGCTAGAATCAATTACGATACTGTAAAGGACAATATAGAGAATGCTCAAGCTAATTTAGAGAGAACAAGGGAACTTTATGAGGCAGGAGCTGCTTCTAAAAGCCAACTAGAGCAAGCTGAATTATCTGCATCTACAAGATCTTTAGATGCTGCTGAAAGTCAAATACGTCAAGCAGAGATAGGACATCAACAAGCACTAAATCAATTGTCTCAAGCTGAAATCTCCTATCGTCAAGCACAGGATGCATTAGAGGATACAATAGTAAGGGCTCCTATAAGTGGCATTATTTCTAGTTTGAATGTAGTGGCCGGTGAGATGTCCAGTGGAGCACAACCATTAGCAATAATTTCAGATATAAACACAGTTTACTTACAAGCAAATGTAACAGAAAACATCGTAAATATTTTAAACCAAGGGCAAGAAGTAGCTATTAATATATCCGCAGCATTGGAGGAGGAAATAGTAGGAAAGATTGACTTTATTAGTCCCACTATAGACCCTAACACACAACAATATAAGGTTAAAGTATATATAAACAATGCTGAACGTAAAATTCGAACAGGTATGAGTGGTTCTGTAACACTAGATACCGATAGCAGAGGAGATATACTAGCTATTAATAGTAGGGCTGTTCTTGATAAGGATGGAGAAAAAATTGTATATGTAGTAGAGGGAGATTATGCAGTTGAAATAGTAGTGACAGTAGGAATGGATACTGGCTCTGAAATAGAGATAATAGAGGGATTACAGGAAGGGGATAAAGTAATTGTCAAGGGTCAGCAATATGTAGTCGATGGAGAGACAGTTAAGGTTGTAGGAGGTGAATAATCATGAATATATCAAAAATTGCAGTAAATAGACCTGTAACCATTGTAATGTTGATGCTGGTAATATTATTACTAGGAACTATCTCTTTAACTCGTCTACCATTGGATTTAATGCCAGATATAGAGATTCCAGTAGCTATCGTTAGTACCAACTACTCAGGGGTAGGGCCCCACGAGATGGAAAATTTAGTTACTAGACCTATAGAAGATGCTGTAGCCACTGTTGCTGATTTAGACAGTGTTACCTCCATGTCTTCTCAAGGAAGCTCTGTTGTTATAGCACAATTTGACTTTGGAACGGACATGGATTTTGCAGCTTTAGAAATGAGAGAAAAGGTAGATATGGCAAGAGGGAGACTTCCCGATGGTGCAATGGAGCCTATGGTAATGAAGCTAGATCCAAATGCTATGCCTATTGTGCAACTATCTTTAGCAAATGGAGCAGATTTATTTGAACTACAGCAATTGGCGGAGGATACCATTCAGCCAAGATTAGAAAGAATTAGCGGTGTTGCTTCAGTAACTATTATGGGGGATTATGTTAATGAAATAGAAATAAAGATAAATCAACAAAGGTTAAATTCCTATAATCTTAGTATAGATCAACTAACACAGGTAATCAGTGCATCTAATATTAATATGCCAGGAGGGACAGTAGACAGAGGAGCAGAGAAACTAACTATTAGAACGATGGGGGAGTTTGAAGCTATAGAGGAAATTGGAGAACTACCAATAAATCTACCTTCCGGATCCATTATTCGATTAAAGGATGTAGCAGAAGTAAATGTAGTTCAGAAAGAGATAGAAAGTCTTTCTAGAACTAATGGTCAAGATGGGATAGGGATACAAATACAGAAGCAATCTGGAACCAATACCGTTCAAGTTGCTAATGCAATTAATAATGAAGTAGAAAAAATACGAGGTGAGTATCCTGAATTCGAATTAATTACCATTTTTGATCAATCAGAATATATTCAAGATGCTATTAAAAATGTAGCAAAAAATGCATTGATAGGTGGTATATTAGCCATCTTAATACTATATGTGTTTTTAAGAAATATTGCAAGTACCTTTATTATTGCAACGGCCTTACCAATATCCATCATTGCAACCTTTGTTTTACTATATTTTAATGGTATTACACTAAATATGATGACTTTAGGGGGATTGGCTCTTGGAGTAGGAATGTTGGTAGATAATGCCATTGTAGTGT
This sequence comes from Clostridiaceae bacterium, assembly GCA_020832135.1. Lineage (GTDB taxonomy): Bacteria > Bacillota > Clostridia > Peptostreptococcales > Natronincolaceae > JAFIFG01. The sequence continues at coordinate 32,546 of JAFIFG010000117.1, read as the reverse complement.
TGGAAAACATCTATCGTTATAGGGCAGAGGGTTATTCAGGAAAGGAAGCAGCTATAGAAGGAGCCAAGGAGGTTTCTATGGCAGTAAGTGCTTCCACTCTTACTACTATAGCAGTGTTTATGCCTATCGTTTTTGTAGGGGGAATAACCTCTATTCTATTTGGTGAGTTTGCTATGACGGTTACATTATCTCTTGTGGCTTCTCTAGTAGTAGCGATAACACTGATTCCAATGCTATGTTCTAAAATTCTAAAAGTAGAGATTACAGGGTCAACAAGTAAAGTAGGGACTCCCAAGAAAAAAAGACTTTTTACTGGTCTTTATGAAGCCTTCGATCGTGGTTTTGAAAAATTAGAAAAGGCATACAAGAAAGTATTAAGTTGGGGTTTGGGGCATAGAAAATCTATTATACTAATGGCAGTAGTGGTATTTTTAGGAAGTGTATCTTCTGTACTATTTGTAGGGATGGAATTCTTTCCTTCTTCAGATGAAGGGGAAATAAGTGTGAATGTTACTTTGCCTACCGGTTCTCAATTACATGAAACCGATGATATAATGCATCAAATAGAAGTAGGTATTACTCCTATAGAAGAGGTTGACATTGTTTCTACTACTGTAGGCGGTGGAGGTGGTCTAGGAGCAGGCCTTGGAGGAGGTAGTGAAAACTCTGGAAGTATGAGCATTATGTTAGTAGGTCTTAGTGAACGACAGAGAAGTGATGTTGAAGTAGCAGATGAAATAAGAGGTATTATAAGGGATATTGCTGGTGCAGAGATTGTGGTGTCAACAGCTGATGGAATGGCTATGGGTGGTGGTTCACCTATTGAGATAAAAGTCAAAGGAGATGACCTAGCTACTCTAGAAGAAATTACAGATGATATTAGAAGAATCATTATGCAGGTGGAGGGTACTCGAGATGTAGAAACGAGCTTTACAGAAGGAGTACCGGAGCTTCAGATCCACATTAACAAATATGAAGCTTCTACCTATGGTTTGACAACAGCACAGGTAGCCAATGCTGTAAGAAATTTCGCCTTTGGTACGACGGTTTCTCAGTTTAGGGAAGAAGGAAACGAAACCGATATCATCATTAGGGGAGAAGAGAGTATAAGGCAAGATTTAGCTAACCTAGAGCAGATAGGAATTCAAACTCCTATGGGAACTACCGTTCCTTTAAATCAAGTGGCAAATATGTATATCACACAGGGACCTACCTCTATTAATAGAGAAGACCAACAAAGGGTAGCTACTGTTACTAGTGAACTTAGTGGAAGAGACTTAGTAAGTGTCACTCGAGACATTGAAGGGCTACTGAAGGATTATGAAATGCCAAATGGGTATTTTTACACACTGGGTGGAGAAAATGAACAATTAGAAGAAGCATTTGCAGATTTGTTACTGGCAATTGTGTTGGCAATCATATTGGTCTACATGATTATGGCATCACAATTTGAGTCGCTGATGCATCCATTTACTATTATCATGTCAATACCTTTAGCTTTTTCAGGAGGTTTATTAGCACTATTTATAACCGGAAGAACTTTAAATGTAACAGCGCTTATAGGGTTGCTGATGCTGGCAGGAATTGTAATAAATAACGGTATTGTGTTGGTGGATTATATCAATACTCTAAGGGCATCAGGTAAGGATAGAAAAGAAGCTATCGAAATAGCAGGACCTGTAAGACTAAGACCTATTTTAATGACAACACTAACTACGACATTAGCAATGGTGCCTCTAGCTTTGGGTATAGGAGAAGGATCAGAAATGCAAGCACCTATGGCTACAACTGTAATCGGAGGATTGTTAATGTCAACAGTATTGACATTGTTAGTAACACCAATTATTTATACTATAATGGATGACTTCAGTAATTGGGTTAAAAGGAAACTTAAAGGTAAGAAAAAGGAAGTAATTCAGAATTAACAATAATTCTTTTAAACCATCAAGCTACTGAGGATCTCGGTAGCTTGACATAGAAATATAATAAATTTCCTTTTACAATACGGTAACATTCTTTTGAAATGTTACCGTATTTATTCTATTAAAGTAGTATATAATGGGTAAAGGTATTGGGAAGATAAAATAAATACTAGGGAGGTTATAAAATGCAAGATTATAAGTGTACTGTTTGTGGTTATACCTATAGACCCGAAAAGGGGGATTGGACACAGGAAATTAGTAAAAATACTGCCTTTGAAGATTTGCCGGAACATTGGAAGTGTCCAACATGTAATCAACCTAAAATGGCTTTTGAAGAAATAGTATAAGCATTTACCCATAGGGGTAGATGTTTTTTTATATAATAGGAAAGTTCTACTTTCCTATTATATAAAAAAAGGGGTTATAGGGGATGAAATCCCCTGCCCGACTTCAGGAAGGTGCTCAGACAGCTTTGCTGTCGTCGAAGGAAACCTAGGGTTTCCTAGCGAAAGCATCGTAGATGCTCTTTTTTATTTGCACTGAAGTCTACAGAACGACATATATTAGGATAACACATAAAAGTTTTAAAGTAGTCATTAGTCACATAAACATTAATAATACCTAAATTAATTTTAGTAGATATTCAAGATTTTAGATTATTGCAAAGGCCTGTTAGCTTATTAGTTGGAATTATAAAAGGAGGTTATGGCATATGATGCAAATTGAAGATTTAATAAAACAAGATCGGACAAAAAATAAAAAGCATCACTTTGAAGGAACCTTTTTAGACTATTTAAAAATACTTCAAGAAAACCCAGATTTATGTGAATTAGCACATCATAGAATGTATCAGATAGTCATTAATGAAGGTATGGAGGTTATAAATACAGAAGAGAATCCTAGATTAAGGAGAATTCATGGTAATGACATCATTAAGAAGTACAACTTTTTTAAGAAGGACTTTTACGGTATAGATAAAACATTAATGAAAATTATGAACTTTCTAAGAGCCGCCGCCATGAGAGGAGAGGAATCCCGGCAGGTACTTTATCTTGTAGGTCCTGTAGGTGCCGGTAAATCCTCGATTATGGAGTCCTTGAAAAAAGCATTAGAATTGAGTGATCCTATTTATGCCTTGAAGGGATGCCCTATGAGGGAGGAACCTCTTCATTTAGTGCCAAAACATCTTAGGGATAAATTTGAAAATTTACTAGGTATAAATATTGAAGGAGATTTATGTCCTGTTTGTAGATATAGGTTAAAAGAAGAGTATAATGGAGAATTCGAAAAATTTCCGGTAGAGACGGTTGACTTCAGTATTCGATCTAGAAAAGGAATAGGTGTAGTTCCACCAGTAGATCCCAACAACCAAGACACCTCTGTTTTAATCGGATCTGTAGATATATCAAAGCTAGACTTATATCCCGAGGACGATCCTAGAGTATTATCTCTTAATGGAGCATTTAACGTAGGTAATAGGGGTCTTGTAGAATTTATAGAGGTTTTCAAAAATGAAGTAGAGTATCTTCATGCCATGATTACCGCTACACAAGAAAAGAGCATTCCTTCGGCGGGGAAAAATGCCATGATTTATTTTGATGGCATTATATTAGCCCATTCCAATGAAGCGGAGTGGAATAAATTTAAAGCTGATCATACCAATGAAGCTATTTTAGATCGTATTGTAAAGATCGAAGTACCTTATTGCTTAGAATTAAATGAAGAAATTAAAATCTACGAAAAATTATTAAAAAATAGTAAGTTTAGTGTTCATATTGCACCCCACACCATAGAAATGGCTTCTATGTTTGCCATATTAACTAGATTGGCACCTTCTGAAAAGGTGGATGCTATGACAAAATTAAAACTCTATAATGGAGAAGAAATAGTAGAAAAGGGCGGGGTGAAAAAGGTAGACACCCTTGAGCTAAAGGAAGAGGCTTCTAGAGAGGGAATGACAGGTATATCTACAAGATTTATTATGAAGGCTATCGATGGTGCCATAGCTGAAACTGAGGAAGAGTGTATTAATCCTTTAACTGTATTAGAAACTTTAATTAAATCTGTAAAGGATCTAACTATAGGAGATGATGAGAAAAAGAGATATCTACATTTTCTGCAGGATGCTATAAAGAAAGAGTACCATAAAATATTAGAAAAGGAAGTTACAAAAGCATTTATTCATGGTTATAAGGAACAGACTGAGGATTTATTTAATAACTACCTAGATCATGCTGAAGCTTATGTAAATAAAACTAAAATTAAGGACAGAAATACAGGGGAAGAGTTAGAGCCAGATGAACAATTTCTTCGATCAATTGAGGAGCAAATAGATATTACCAAAAGTGCAGCTCCAGGATTTCGTCAAGATGTTACTGCCTACATGTTTTATGTCATAAGAAAGGGTGGAAAGGTAGATTACACCAGTTATGAACCATTAAAAGAGGCTATTGAGAAAAAATTAACCGCATCTGTTAAAGAATTAAGTAGAGTAGTTACCCGCACAAAGGTTAGAGATAAAGGGCAAAAGGAGAAATATGATGCCATGGTTGAAGAAATGAAGAAAAATGGATATTGTGACCATTGTTGTAATGTAGTGCTTAAGTATGCTGCTAACAACCTTTGGAAGGATTAAGAAAAAAACTCATGAGCAAGGATGATGTTGGGGGTGATACGGTGGCTATATTTAGAGAGTTCGATAGTAAGGGTCGAGATCGCTCAGCTGAGGATAGAAGAAGACATAGGCAATTAGTGGAGGAATCTATTAAAAGAAATATAGCAGATATTATAGCAGAAGAAAGTATTATTGGAAAGGATAAGGATAAAAAAATAAAAATTCCTATAAAGGGTATTAAGGAATATAGATTTGTATATGGAAAAAATAAATCGGGCACTGGATCAGGGGATGGCAGTGAAAAGCGAGGAGATAAAATAGGTAGTGATGATATGGAAAAAGGTAAGGGTAAGGGCAAAGAGCAGGCTGGAAATGAAGAAGGCGAAGATATTTATGAAACTGAAGTTACCATTGAAGAATTAATGAACTATGTTTTTGAGGACTTAGATTTACCATTTTTGCAGAGAAAGAAATTTAATCAATTGGAAACTGAAAAAAATTTCAAGCGCTTAGGTTATCAGCGAAAGGGCATCCCTCCTAGACTAGCTAAGAAAAGATCCATGATAGAGCGTCTCAAGAGAAAGAAGGGCTATGAAAGAAGTAAGAAAGAAAATCCAGAAGTACATGCTGAAGAAGAGAATCAACGATTCCCCTTCAAAGAAGATGATTTAAGGTATTTTCGAGTGAGGGAGGATATAAAACAAGAGAGCAATGCTGTTGTAATATGTATTATGGACACTTCCGGATCTATGGATATGACAAAAAAGTATTTGGCAAGGAGCTTTTACTTCCTTCTGTATCAGTTTGTAAAGTTTAAATATGTTAATATAGATATAGTGTTTATAGCACATTCAACCACCGCTAAGGAAGTTAATGAAGATGAGTTTTTTCATAAAGGAGAGTCCGGTGGAACCTACATCAGTAGTGGTTACCAAAAAGCATTAGATATTATTGAAAGTAGATATAACCCAAGTGTATGGAACATCTATGCCTTCCATTGTAGTGATGGAGACAATTGGTCTGTAGATAATGAAATTGCTATTAAGCTAGCTACACAATTATGTAAGGTATGTAATTTGTTTGGCTATGGTGAGATCATTCAAGGTTATTACAAGCGGACCAGCAAAATATATGGTGAATATAATGCCAAGGTCAAACAAGATAACTTTGCAGTTGTAACTATTTCAGGAAAGGAGGATATCATTCCGGCTTTAAAAAAATTACTCAATAAGGAAAAGGAAGTCGTGGAATGATTATTTCACCTACTATGGAATATACAGTGAAGGAATTACAAAAATGGAATGAAAAAATAGAAAAAATAGTAGAGGAGGAGGGCCTGTCCTGTTATCCTCAGGAATTTGAAATTTGCAATCATGAAGATATGCTATGCTATGAAGCCTATGTAGGGATGCCTGCCCATTATCCCCATTGGAGCTATGGGAAAGCCTATGAAAAAAGCAAGACCCTCTACTCCTATAACTTAAAAGGGCTACCCTATGAAATGGTAATTAACTCTAATCCATGTATTGCATATCTTATGCGAAACAATACTTTGCTCCTGCAAATCTTGACAATAGCTCATGTCTATGGTCATAACGATTTTTTTAAGAATAACCGCTTGTTTATTGAAGGAACTAGAGCGGAATACACAATTCAAATGTTCAAAAGTCATGCCGACAGAATTCGAAACTATGTGCATGATCCCAGCATTGGTTATGAAAAAGTGGAGGCTATTTTGGATGCGGCCCATGCTATTCGGTTTCAAACCGCAAGAGTAGTAGGGGAGAAAAAACTTTCGCTTGAGGATAAGAAAAAAAATCTCCTAAACAAATATTATGAAGAAATGAAGCCCAAGAGCCCCTTAGATGAAAAAAAAGAAATTCCTTATCCTAAGTTAGATAAAATCCCGTTAGAGCCAATGGAGGATATTCTAACATTTATGATGGAGCATGCTAAGCTAGAGGAATGGCAAAAGGACATTATAAGTATTGTTCAAGAGGAAACTCAATACTTTATACCTCAAATGGAAACTAAGATTATGAATGAAGGTTGGGCCAGTTATTGGCACTATAAGATTTTAAATCGTTTAGAACTTCCGGAAAGTCTACATCTAGAATTTTTAAGTCGTCACAACCAAGTGGTAAGACCTTTATTAGGAAATATTAATCCATACTATATGGGGTTTAAAATCTTTATGGATATAGAAGCAAGGTATGGTAAAGAAAAAATAATGGAGGTAAGAAAATTAGAGCGAGATCAATCCTTTATTCGTAAATATTTAACAGAAGACTTGTGTAAAGAAATGAATCTGTTCCAATATATAAAAAGAGGTAGAGATTATGAAATTGAAGAAGTAGCTGATGAAGATGGTTGGAGGAAAATTAGAAATACTATTGCAAATACTGTTGGAATAGAAGGAATCCCATGTATAAAGGTAGAAGAAGTAATAGATAAAGATCGTTCTCTCTTACTAGAACATCAATATGATGGCAGAGAATTGGAGTTGCCCTATGCTTATGAAACCTTAAAGTATATTGCTAGACTTTGGGGTGGAAAAGTTAGACTAAAGACTATTGTTAGCAATACCAATCAAATGATTATATGTGATGAAAATAAAAGAATCACTATGAGTTCTATATCTAACAAGTGATAACTATTTCAAAAGAATTCTATCAACATGGAGGTTTACTTATGGAGAAAGTAAATAAGATACTAAAGCATGAAGTGTATAATTGCTATCTTAAGAGAAATATAGAGCTAGAAAAAGAACGTATTTTTTGTCGCCACAACCTACAACATTTTTTAGATGTGGCTCGGATCGCATATATTGAAGCACTAGAGAACAATTATAAAATTGAAAAGGAAATAATTTATGCCGCTGCATTGTTACATGATATTGGAAGATGGAAGCAGTATACAGAAGGGGTAGATCATGCGGTAGCCAGTGGAGAAATGGCAGAAAGCATATTGCTTGATTGTGGATTTGATGATGAAGATATAGTGCTTATAATAGAGGCGATAAAAAAGCATAGAAAAGGCAAGAATCTAACAAGCCAGCTGGATATTGCAATATATAAAGGGGATAAAGCTTCGAGATTGTGTATAGAATGTAATAGCATAAATCAATGCAAAAGATTTCTAGAAGATAAAGAAGTAACATTAGAATATTAAAAAGATGTTAAAATTTTAACTTTCCTTATTTACAATTTTCTATTCTATAAAATCCAGTATTCTCAATTAATTAACCCTCTAGGTCTAGAGGGTTAATTGTATATTTCAGGCATTTTTACATTATATTTGCAGTTTTTTAGTTTGACGATAAAGTGTACGAACGTGTATAATCAAAGTGAAACTTTAAATTTTGAAATCTTGCATTTAAATGATTCTTAAAAAGGGGTGAGACAGTTGATATTAATGATTGACAATTATGATTCCTTCACCTACAACCTAACACAATATTTGTTATGTTTGAAGGAGGAAGTACAGGTATATAGAAATGATTGTATTACATTAAGCGAAATTGAAGATTTAAACCCTGATATTATAGTTTTATCTCCTGGACCATGTACACCGAATGAGGCAGGAATATGTATAGAGGTTGTAGAGAAATTCAAGGGGAAAATACCTATATTAGGCATCTGTTTAGGACATCAAACCATTGGGCAGGTCTTTGGTGCTAAAGTTGTTAGAGCTTTAGAACCTGTTCATGGAAAAGTACACCCTATACAGCACACGGATCAAGGAGTTTTTGAAGGTCTTAACAATCCTTTAAAGGTAACTAGGTATCATTCTCTAGTTATAGATAGAAGTACTTTACCTGAGTGCTTTGAAATAACTGCTGAAACCTCTGAAGGAGAGATCATGGGCATAAAACATAAGAAATATATGATAGAGGGGGTACAATTTCACCCTGAAGCCATATTAACTGAAATGGGAATGGAACTTTTAAACAATTTCTTATTAAGGGCAAAGCCCGTTGAAAAGCAGGTGAGAGAATGCATATAGAAGAGATTAAAACTACATTAGATAGTTTTCAATTATATAGTATTTTTAAAGATGATGAGTACAGTTTTTTTCTAGATAGTGGAATGGATTCTGAAAAACTAGGTAAGTATTCCTTTATAGGATTTAATCCTTCCGTTATCTTTAAAAGTAAAAACGATAGAATAGATATTATAGAGGAGGGTACCACAAATACCTTCTATGGCAATGTGATTGAACAGTTAAAGGAAATTTTTAATAAATACAAAAGACAATATACAAGTGAATTACCCTTTATTGGTGGATTTGTAGGGTATCTAGGATATGATTTATGTCATCACATAGAGAAACTACCACGAACAGCCATAGATGATGTGGATATTCCTGATTGTTTTTTCGGTCTATATGACGGTGTTATTATTGTTGATCATAGGAAAGAGAAGGTTTTTATTGCTGCTTTAGGAATAAATAAGGATGCGAAAGATATTGTTAAAGAAATAGCAAATAACATCAGCGAGGCAGAAGAAAAAGGTGTAGTAATAGATATAGTGAAAAAAGATAACCCTATTGAACTGAAATGTAACTTTACAAAGGATAGTTATATTAAAGCATTGAATAAATTGAAGGAGTATATCAGAGCAGGAGATATATATCAAGCTAATTTAACCCAAAGGTTCGAAGGGACTATGAAGCAAAGTCCTTATGAATTATATGGAAAGCTTAGAAAAATAAATCCAGCACCCTTTGCAAGCTTTATTGATTTCGGAGAAGGTCATATTGTAAGTAGTTCTCCCGAGAGATTTATCCAGGTGAAGGATAATATTATAGAAACAAGACCGATTAAAGGAACTAGACCTAGGGGTAAAACAGCCCAAGAGGATTTAGAAAATAGAAACGATCTTTTATCTAGTGAGAAGGATAAGGCAGAGCTTTTAATGATTGTAGATTTAGAAAGAAATGATTTAGGTAGAGTAGCAAAGACAGGTACTGTAGAGGTAACAGAGTTGTTTCATTTAGAAGAATATTCAACAGTATATCATTTAGTTTCTACAATACAAGCAGAAATGAGAGAAGACTCTGACGTGATAGACTGCATAGCATCCACCTTTCCAGGAGGCTCTATAACTGGGGCACCTAAAATTAGAGCTATGGAAATTATTGATGAGCTCGAGCCTACCCAAAGAAATATTTACACAGGATCTATAGGATATATAGGCTTAAATGGAGAAATGGACTTAAATATCGTCATAAGAACAATTGTGTGTAAGGATAATAAAGCTTATTTTCAAGTGGGTGGCGGTATTGTATGGGACTCAGACCCACAATTAGAATATGAAGAAACCTTCCATAAAGCCAAGGCACTTATGGAGGCTCTAAACAGCTAATAGTGGCGGATAAAGGTGATTTGAATGTATGTTTTAATCAATGAAAAATTACAAAGAGAAGAGGATAACTGTATAGCTGCAAGTAGCTTAGGTTTTACCTATGGCTATGGGTTATTTGAAACTATGAAGTTTAAAGATGGAAAGATATATTTTTTGCAGGAACATATGGAGCGATTTAAAGATGGTTGTAAAAAGCTTAATCTCTTTATTGACTTTGATATAGATAAAATAGAGGGTTATTGTAGGCAAGTCATGGATGCCAATGCTTTAAAAGTTGGAGCTCTAAAGGTTTTATATGCCAGGGGAAATGACAAAAATTATCTTGTGGTTTCTGTAAGGGAAGATAAATATAGAAAAGAAGATTATGATCGAGGCTTCAAGTTAGCCTTTACTAATATTAAGAGAAACCCTTATTCACCTTTAACCTATATTAAGTCTAATAACTATATGGAAAATCTAATAGCGAGAAAATCCGTTTTAGACAATGGCTATGATGAAGTTCTATTTGAAAATGTTGAAGGAAATCTTTGTGAAGGAGCTATAAGTAATATATTTTTTATAAAAAATACCATTGTATATACCCCTTCTATTGATTGCGGTATTTTGCCAGGTATTATGAGAAAGAAAATCATAGAAGTTGTAGAGGCATTAGATCTAAAGTTAGAGGTAGGAAAATATACAAGAAAAGATCTGTTGCAGGCAGAGGAAGTATTTTTAACGAATTCTCTCATGGAGATTATGCCTGTAAGTGAAATTCAAGATAGGAAATTATCTATTAAAAGAAATTCCATTACTGAAGAAATAAGCAAGGCCTATATTCAATATCTACAGAAAAAATAAAAGAGAGATGAGGGTTGCCAGATGGATAAAAAGAAGATAGAGGCAGCAGTAAGAGATATTTTAGAAGCTATAGGTGAAGATCCAGATAGAGAAGGGCTTCAAGACACGCCAAAACGTATTGCTAAAATGTATGAAGAGATATTTGGGGGATTAAAGGAAGACCCTAAAAAACATCTTGAAATATTTTTTCAAGACGAAAAGCATGAGGAGTTGGTGTTGGTAAAGGATATTCCAGTTTATTCCATGTGTGAACATCACTTAGTTCCTTTTTATGGAAAAGTACATGTAGGGTATATTCCTAAAGATGGAAAGCTTACAGGTTTAAGTAAGTTGGCAAGAGTTGTGGATACAGTTGCAAGAAGACCTCAATTACAGGAAAGATTAACCTCTACCGTAGCTGATACAATTGCAGAAATGCTACAACCTCATGGAGTTATTGTTGTAGTGGAGGCGGAGCATATGTGCATGACTATGAGGGGAGTTAAAAAGTCTGGAGCAAAGACTGTAACTTCTGTGGTAAGAGGTGTATTTAAACATGATGTTAAGGCTAGAGCAGAGGCTATGTCATTGATAAATTTTGGAGGCTAAAATGGAGGTGAAGGATATGAAGAATGTTCAATACTATCCTAACAGAAAAGTAGAAGTAAAATGTGGCCAACATACATTTAAATTTGGAACAAAAACCTATATCATGGGTATACTTAATGTTACCCCCGACTCTTTTTCCGATGGTGGGGACTACATGAACATTGACAAGGCTGTCAACCGTGCTAAAAAAATGGTGGCAGAGGGAGCGAACATTATAGATATAGGGGGAGAGTCAACTAGACCCGGATCCCAACTGGTGTCTGCAGAGGAAGAGCTACGTAGAGTTTTGGATATTGTAAAAAGGTTAGCAAAGGAATTATCTGTGCCAATATCAGTGGATACCTATAAGGCAGAGGTGGCGGAAGAGGTTTTAAAAGCAGGTGCTCATATGATTAATGATGTGTGGGGGTTACAAAAAGATCCTGCCATGGCTTCTGTTATTGCGAAGTATGATGTTCCTATTGTTATAATGCATAATCAACAGGGATCAGAGTATGAAAAAGATATTATAGAGGAAATAAGCGGTTTTCTAAGAAAATCTATAGATATAGCTTTGAGTGCTGGAGTAAAAAAAGAGCAAATTATCTTGGATCCAGGCATAGGTTTTGGAAAAACACCTGAACAAAATATGCATGTAATGTCTAGGCTTGGAGAATTAAATGCACTGGGATATCCTATACTTTTAGGCACTTCAAGAAAATCCATGATAGGAAAAATTTTAGATCTTCCTCCTGAAGAAAGAGTGGAGGGAACATTAGCAACGTCTGTTATGGGTATTATGCAGGGTGTGGACATTGTGCGGGTACATGATATCGTTGAAAATTTAAGAACAGTTATGGTAACAGATGCTATAATGAGGGTGGAATAATATGGATAAAATAATTATGAAAAACCTAGGGTTTTATGGCTATCATGGTGTTATGCAGGAAGAAGCAGTGTTGGGACAAAAGTTTTTTGTAGATATAGATATGTATACGGACTTAAAAAATGCAGGTGAAAGTGATGAGGTAGAGGATACTGTACACTATGGAGAGGCTTATGAACTAGTAAAAGATATGGTAGAGAATAAGCGTTTTAAATTGATAGAAGCTTTAGCAGAAAATATAGCCTCCAGTATACTTCAAAACTTCACATCGGTTAATGAAATCGTAGTAAGAATTAAAAAGCCAGAAGCTCCAGTAAAGGGTATATACGACTACTTTGGTGTAGAGATAAGGAGAAGAAAAAATGGCTAAAGCATACTTAGGTTTAGGGAGTAATATGGGGGATAAAAAAAAATATCTTGATGATGCTATGGATTTCATAGAAGAACATGGAGGAATTAAAGTTAATAAAGTGTCTTCTTACTACGAGACAGAACCGGTGGGTTATGAAGAACAGGATTTGTTTCTAAATATTGTGGCGGAGATCGATACTACTTTAGAGCCCTATGATCTTTTAGCATATTGTAATACTATTGAGGAGAGATTAAATAGAAAAAGAATTATTAGATGGGGACCTAGAACAATAGATGTAGATATATTATTATATGAAAACTATACATCTGTTGATGACACACTTACCATACCTCATCCTAGAATGCTTGAAAGAAATTTTGTTATGGTTCCACTATATGAAATTGCAGATCATATTATCATTGACGGAACAAAAATACATGATATAATAAACGAATTAAATAAAAATGGAATTAGGAAGGTAAGCCATGAGTGAAAAAAGAATTCTAACTGGTGAAAAAATTATAGTGCAGGTAGGAAAATTAAATATTGGTGAAGGATATCCTCCCATATATATGTCGGGTCCATGCTCTGTAGAGTCTAAAGAGCAGATTCTAGAAACTGCTCATGCCTTAAAAGAGATAGGCGTTGAGGTTTTAAGAGGCGGAGTATTTAAACCTAGAACAAGTCCTTATGCTTTTCAAGGTTTAGGGATAGAGGGATTAGAATACCTAAAGGAAGCAGGAGAAGCAGTAGGAGTGCCTATTGTAACAGAATTAATGGATGAAGGACACATGGATGTAATATCAGAGTATGCTGATATTATTCAAATAGGTTCTAGAAATATGTTTAACTATTCTTTGTTAAAAGCAGTGGGAAGCTTAGATAAGCCTATCCTATTAAAACGAGGCATGTGTGCTACTATAGAAGAGTGGATTATGGCGGCAGAATATATTGCTGCCTATGGAAATAAAAATATTATATTATGTGAAAGAGGCATTAGAAGTTTTGATACCTATACTAGAAATACACTGGACTTAGCTGCTGTACCTATTATGCAAAAGGAAACAGGGTTGCCTATTATTGTAGATCCAAGTCACGGCACAGGTGTGAAGGAGCTTATAGCACCAATGGCAAAGGCTGCATTAGCATGTGGGGCCGATGGACTAATGATAGAAGTTCACCCTAATCCTTCATGTGCTTTAAGTGATGGACATCAATCCTTGACCTTTCAAGAATATGAAAAAATACGGAAAGCTATATAGTGATAATCAAAATATAGTAGCAGAGGTTTATTCTTTGCTACTATATTTGCTTTTAGCAGAGAATTACTATAAAATGAATTTAATTCAGGAGACTTTTTATAACCAATAGGAAATTATAAACAATTTTATAAAAAAGATTAATCGAGGTGACTAATATGACAAACATAAAATATGATATTGTAAAATCAATAGGTGTATTATCGGAATCGGGAAAAGGTTGGAAAAGGGAATTAAACTTAATTAGTTGGAACAATAGAGATCCTAAATATGATATCCGTGATTGGGCACCAGAATATGAAAAAATGGGTAAGGGGATTACTTTATCAAAGGAAGAATTAAAGCAATTAAGGGACCTGTTAAATCATATGGACTTATAATTTAATAATAGAAAAGTACTTACAAGAAAAACATCTACCTCTGTGGGTGTTTTTTTTATGAAGTGTAGAAGTTTTTTAAAAAGGATGGAACTTTTTTATACAGTAGTAAATCTAATTGATGTAAGGGTGGTGAAAAGGTGATAGGGAATAAATTTATGAAAAAAACACTCATTAAAAAAATTAAAAACAATGATATAGATGCTTTTGTAGATTGGCTAGACCATAGGAAAAACAAATACTATAAAATAGCATGGGCCTATGTCCATAATCATCATGATGTTGAAGATGTTTTTCAAATTACCATCATGAAGGTATATGAAAATATCCATCAACTAAAAGAAGAAAAATATTTTGAAACATGGGTAACTTCTATATTTTTAAATGAGTGTAGGAATATTGTAAGAAAACAAAAAAGAGAAACTGTTGTTGGAGATAGTGAAGTGATAGAAAGTAGCTATCAAGAAAGCTTTAGTATAGAGCTAAAAGAGGAGTTAAATAGACTGGAGGATATTCATAAAGAAGCAATTCTTCTTAAATATATAAATGGTTACTCTCAAGAAGAGATAGCAGAAATTTTACAAGTACCTATAGGAACCGTGAAGTCTAGAATATATAGAGGGCTAAAGTTGCTAAAGGAAGTTATGAATAAGGAGGTGTAACGACTTGAATTGTGAAAATATCAGAAACAAATTAATAGATTATATAGATGAAACATTGACGGTAGAGGAAGAAAAAATAATAAAGAAACATATGAAAGAATGTATAGAATGTAGAGAAGAACTAGAGGAACTACAAAACACTATAGAACATGTAGAAAGAGAGCATAGTAAGGTTAAAGTTCCTGAAGCATTTATGGATAAGCTAAGAGCTGATGCAAAGAAAGCTAATAAACCTACAGTACATCATAGAAGAAGGTTCCGCAGGGCTATTGTTTTAGTAGCAATGATGACATTATTTATAGCAACAGCTGTTGCCACTGATGGTTTTGGGGTGTTGAACTGGTGGAGACAGTTAAGCATTAGGGAAAGTCGCTCGGTATATGAATTGCTTCAGGAGGGATATGGAGATCAAGTCAATCTCACAGCAGTTGATCAAGATATAAAAGTGACGGTGGAGAGTATATTAGCGGATGATATTAAGACAGTACTACTCTTAGAAATAGAAGACTTAAAGAAGGAAGATCTTTATGGTACTACCAAGAATGGTATTGAATTTGTAGGAAGCTTTGAATATGATGAGGATATTCCAGAGGAGTTTCAACGTCCTAACTTTTCACTGATGACTTTAGCGTCGGATGAGCCTCACAAACGAAAGTTTTTAATAAGGCTACAACCATTGACAGAGAAAGAATCAACCTTGTTTTTAAATATCAATGGATTGGAAAGTAATATAACAGATTCCGATAAAGTTGTTGAGGGTAATTGGAATTTTGAGATACCAGTTAGCACCTATGATATAACAACTTATGATATTCATAAGGATTTAGAAGTGGATGACAATATATTGAAGTTAGAAACATTAACTGTAGGTCCTACCGCTACTCTATTAACATATAGCTATGACCACAATCAAAATCAAGACTATATTTTAGAGCATTTTTCTAACATGCGGCTCTTCAGTAATGGTAAAGAATATCAAAGTAGGTTTATGGGGGGAGATGTTACCAGTGAGTATAGCCGTAATAGAAAGAAATCCACAAGGGTTACTTTAGAGTTCGATACAATATATTTAGATGAACCTTCAAAAGTGGAAATTAAAGTTGGTGGATATGAAGTACATGTAAAGGCAAATACCTATGCAAGTTTTGATATTAATATGAATAAACCTTTCCCACAAGAGTTTGAATATATGGACAGTAAGATAGTGATAGAAGGCATCGACATAAGGGAAGATGAAACAGAGGTAATCCTTAGAGAACCTATAGAGGACAGAAACTATGGAAACCTAGAAATAGACTTCAGGGCAGAAGCCAATTCTTTTTTCTATGCATTAGAAAATTGGGAGGAGTACTATTTTATTGATGGCGACGGCACTATAATAGAAGGTAAAGACGATAATCATTTTTATTATAGTATGAATTTGGAAAATCCAATAATGTATATTACGAAAAATCGCATTATTTTAAAGCATTCTCCAGGATCTAAAAATCTTCCTCCAGAGGTAAGGGGTCCGGATGAAATTGTACCAACTGCCCTAGTTATTAGAGGTTATAGAGAAACTAGAAGGATGGAGGAAAGTATTATAATAAAGCTTAAATAGGAAGGAAACTAGACTAGCACTTAGATGTAATAGTCTAGTTTTTGTTTTGTATAGAAATATTTTATAGTAGGATAGAAAATTATAAAAATTTACAATTGGTAGTTAGAAAACCTGTATGATAGACTTTAAGTGAATTTATTAACGAAAAAGAATAGTAAATAATAATTATATAAGAAGAATAAGGGGGAAATGAAATGAGACCAAAGCTTATGGAACAGGTAGAGGAACTTAGAGGTATTAACTCTGTAAAGATCAAAGAAGCAAGTGAGGGAGGTAAGAAAGTAGTAGGGATGTATTGTGTATTTTCACCGCAGGAGATTGCTTTAGCTGCAGATGCTATTCCTGTAACCTTATGTGGCACCAAACAAGAGCCTATAGAAGAAGCTGAAAAGGAGTTGCCAAGAAATCTCTGTCCACTGATTAAATCAAGTTATGGGTTTGCCATTACAGATAAATGCCCTTATTTCTACTTCTCAGACGTTCTTTTAGCAGAAACAACCTGTGATGGGAAGAAGAAGATGTATGAATTAATGGGAAAAATTAAACCGATGCATATTATGAACCTTCCACAAACGGCAGAAGGTGAAGAAGCATTAGAATATTGGAGAAAAGAAATGATTCGCTTCAAAAGTTTCTTAGAAGAAAAGTTCGGTGTGGAAATTACTGAAGAAAAATTAAGAGATGCAATTAAGTTAGCCAATAGAGAAAGAAAGGCGATGAAAAGACTACATGAATTAAATGCCCACAAACCAGCACCACTTACGGGTATGGATATGATGTTGGCACAATGGTTAAAAGGATTTAATGTAGATAAGGAAGCAGGTATAAGGTTAATAGAAGAGTTGATAGAAGAAGTAGAAAAACAAATAGAAGAAGGAAAATTTGCCTTTGATGAAAATGCTCCAAGAGTTTTATTAACTGGAGTACCTATAGGAAGTGGCTCTGAGAAGGTGTTAAAGATATTAGAGGAAGCAGGAGCTAGTGTTGTTGTTTTAGAAAATTGTACTGGGTATAAAAGTTTAGACGTAATGGTGGATGAAGAAAAAGAACCAATGTTAGCTTTAGCAGAAAAGTATTTAGCAACACCATGTTCTTGCTTGACTCCTAATACAGCAAGATTAGATCTAATCGAAAGATTAGCAAAGGAATACCAAGTGGATGGAGTGCTAGATTTAACATGGCAAGCCTGTCACACATATAATATAGAATCCTTTACAGTGAAGAATTTTGTTAAGGATCAATTAAACCTTCCTTTCCTACAAATAGAAACTGATTACTCAGAATCAGATGTAGGACAAATTAAAGTTAGAGTAGAGGCCTTCCTAGAGTCCTTTATAGAAACAGCAAAATAATAAATGTAAAAAAATAAAAAGAGTTTCTGTAAAAGAGACTCTTTTTATGATTAAATATAGTAGTAGGAAATCATTGGTAATAAAAAATAAGGAAGTGGTAAAATGTATAGTATAGGGATAGATATTGGATCTGTAGCTGGTAAAGCTGTTATCTTTGATGGTAAAGAAGTCATAGGTAAAAAGATACTACCTACTGGATGGAGTCCAAAGGAAACGGGAACAAAAATATTAGCAGATATTTTAAAAGAGGTTAGAATAGAGAGAAACCAAGTAAAAAGCATTGTGGGTACTGGATATGGCAGAGTGGCATTACCTTTTATAGAAAAAAAGGTAACAGAAATTACTTGTCATGGACGAGGAGCATACTATCTTGACAATTCTATTAGAACAGTTATTGATATAGGAGGGCAAGATAGCAAAGTTATCAAATTAAATGAAAAAGGTAATATAGTAGATTTTCTCATGAATGATAAGTGTGCTGCTGGAACAGGACGTTTTTTACAAGTAATGTCAAATGCTTTAGAGATAGATATTAGCGAACTCTCACAAATTGCAAGTGGTGCTGAGGCTGAAAATATAAATAGCATGTGTACTGTTTTTGCAGAATCGGAAGTAATTAGTTTAATGGCACAAGGAGCTAAAAAAGAAGGTATTGCAGCTGGCTTATTACAGTCGGTAGCTAATAGAACTAATGGATTAGTAAGTAGAGTAGGCATCGAGGACAGAGTGTTTTTTTCCGGAGGAGTATCAAAAAACTCCTTGTTGAAAAATATGTTAGAGAAAAAAATAGGTGTAGATATTTACTCTTCTGATTTATCTCAGTTTATAGGTGCCATAGGTGCAGCTGTTATTGGATTTGAGGATGAATAAATCATAGTTTTTGATATAACAAATAAATCAAGCCTACTATTAACCAACCATGTAACCAACCATGAAATTTCCGTAACACTCTCACGGCAATAGCATATTATACTAAGTATAGATAAAAATTATAGTTCGGATTAATTTCGAAAAGAGGTGGTCTGCTTAATGATGTGGGAGAGGGGCAACATTAAGGTGGTTGAAAGAAAGTTAATAAGGCATAGGATAGGATTGACATATCCTGATGTAGTAGGCTTGAAAAATCAAGAGGCAGAAGTCAAAATTAATGGAATTATTCAGGAAGAAATATACAAAATGATTGTAGAACAGGGATATGAAGAAGATTATACGAAGGAGATTTGGGGAGAATACGAGGTAAAACTAATAGATGAAGAAGTTTTGAGTATATTGTTATATATTTATTCTTATTCAAAGGGTGCTGCTCATGGGATGACAGCATTAAAAGCAATAAATGTAAGTTTAGAAAAGGGAGAAGTTTATGAATTGCAGGATTTATTTATTAAAAACAGTGGCTATATAGAAACAATTAATGAAATAGTAAAGGAAGAAATTCATCAAAGAGATATTCCTCTCTTAGTAGCATTTGAAACCATCGATAAAAAACAAGACTTTTATCTCACTTCAGAAGCTTTGGTAGTATTCTTCCAATTATATGAGTATACTCCTTATGTTTATGGCATACCAAAATTTTCAATCCCCTATAGAGTACTTGTAGATAAGATAGATGAAGTCAGTCCTTTAAATCATCTAATTAAATAAATCAATATAAAAACTGCTATGTTTATGTAATAGCAGTTTTTATATTACTATCTTTAAATAGCTGTTTTCCAGTATACAATGGGAGGTATAAAGATAGAATAATAGATAAATAGGATTATAAGCAAAGGAAGGTAGTATAGATGAAAAAAGCTAAAAAGGATACACAGGTTATTATAGGTATGTCTGGTGGTGTGGATTCTTCTGTCGCTGCATTATTATTAAAAGAAGAAGGATATGATGTTGTAGGGATTTTTATGAAGAACTGGGATGAAACTGATGATTCTGGATTTTGTAGTGCCACTGAGGACTACGAAGATGTAAGGAAGGTATGTGACCATATAGGCATACCATATTATACAGTAAATTTTGAAAAGGAATACTGGGACAAAGTATTTACTTATTTTTTAGATGAATATATAAAAGGGAGAACACCAAATCCTGATGTTATGTGTAACAAGGAAATAAAATTTAAAGCATTTCTAGAGCATGCTTTAAAAATAGGTGGGGATTACCTTGCCACAGGCCACTATGCCCAAGTTGATTATAAGGATGGAGAGTATAGACTTCTAAGAGGAGTAGATTCTAATAAAGATCAGACTTATTTCTTAAATGCTTTGAATCAGTATCAGCTTTCAAAATCAATGTTTCCAATAGGACATTTAACGAAAAAAGAAGTAAGGGAAATAGCAGAAAGAAATAATCTGCCAACAGCTAAGAAGAAGGATAGTACCGGTATTTGCTTCATTGGAGAAAGAGATTTCAAAGAATTTCTAAGTCAATTCTTGCCTGCTCAACCGGGAGAGATAAAAACTTTATCAGGAGAAGTGAAGGGAAAGCATGATGGATTAATGTATTACACACTGGGTCAAAGAAAGGGTTTAGGAATAGGTGGACATGGTACAGGAGAGCCTTGGTTTGTAGTGGATAAAGATCTAAAGAACAATATCCTATATGTAGTTCAAGGGGAAGAGCATCCAGCACTATATTCCTACGGACTATTGGCAACTGATTTACATTTTGTAAGTGATCAAGAGTTATCCTCTACCTTTGAGTGTGTAGGAAAATTTAGATACCGACAGAAGGATCAAGAGATAAAGGTTGAAATAGCATCTAAAGATGAGTGTAGGGTTATTTTTAAAACTCCACAAAAAGCTATAACACCAGGACAGGCTGTAGTATTTTACAAAGATGAAGTTTGTCTTGGCGGAGGAATTATAGACAAGATTTTAAAGAAGAAGATAACTTAATAGATAAGCAATTTTTTATAAACAGAGATATCTTCTCTGTTTATTTTTTTGGAAAAAAGATTAAGCAATACATCCTATAAAGAAATTCCCCTACGATTTAAGGCGAATAATAACTCTATTTAAATTAAGTCTCGTATTATATGCTTACATAAATAAATTTATGACAAATAAAACACCAAAAAGGTTGTCTTTGAATAGTATAGTATTACAGGCACTGCCTAAAAAACTAAATTAAGGAGGAGATATCAAATGATGCATACACCCTACTACAATATATATCCCATACCCTTCATGCCTATGTATGTCATGTATGCCCGTGCATATATACCCTATCAAACCTACATGATGGAATATCCCATTAGAGAAGCTTTAATGAGGGGCACACTATTTCCAGAGCTATATCAACCTTATGTACCTAAGGAAGAGAGGTGGGATAAATAATGATGCATGAAAGAAGAGCTCTAATGAGAAAAATTCAGGACGTAGAGTTTGCAGCTCTAGAATTACAACTGTACTTAGACACCCATCCTCAAGATCAAAGAGCAGTTATGCAATTTAATCAATATGCTAGAGAATTGATGATGTTAAAGCAACAATATGAAATGGCCTATGGACCTTTATTAAATTATGGATTTTCCCCAAGTCAATATCCTTGGAGATGGATTGAAACTCCTTGGCCGTGGGAGGAAGAATTTTAAAAGCATAAGGAGGAAAGTATATGTGGATTTATGAAAAAAAATTACAATATCCTGTTAAGGTTCACCAGACGAATCCTAAGCTAGCTAGATATTTATTAACTCAATATGGAGGACCAGATGGAGAATTATCAGCAGCCTTAAGATATTTAAATCAAAGATATACCATTCCCACTAGGGAGGCAAAAGGATTATTAACAGACATAGGAACAGAAGAATAGGTACCACCATGTTATAGGTGATACCTATTTAGGTAATTTAGGATAAAGTTTAAGCTTGAAATTATCAGGCTTTGCGTGCCATCTTCCACTAACAGTTTTGGTATATACAACCTTATCTAGAACTTCCTTAAGTAACTTATTTTTTATTGCAGGATTTTCTGTGCAATGATAAGCTTCTAATATTTTTTGTATTTTTGGAATTAAAGTCTCTATAGTTTTAATTCTATTTTCGCTTTTATTTATATTTTCCTGCATATACTTTTTATCATTTTCTAATATTCTCAGTTTTTCATTAAGAAGTTTAGATCTATCTACAAAAGTTTCTATAGTATATACACCTTGTTCTAATAAGTCATGTAGATTACTTATTTGTTTCTGTATAGTTTCCATCTCATGAGTAAGCTTCTCTAAAGATTTTTTTATTATATCAATTTGTAAGTCTAAATGTTCATTTGTAGGTTCTTCAAAATTAAAATCCAATGTATATTCATTTAGCCAAACTTGTAAAGCTTCTAAAAGTTTTT
This sequence comes from Clostridiaceae bacterium, assembly GCA_020832135.1. Classification (GTDB taxonomy): domain Bacteria; phylum Bacillota; class Clostridia; order Peptostreptococcales; family Natronincolaceae; genus JAFIFG01. The sequence goes on along the minus strand of JAFIFG010000117.1, from coordinate 10,421 downwards.
CTTCAACTAGATACAGCATAGAACTTACATTAGGGCAGGTGGGAACACTGCACATTAGCGCATCTGGATAGTTATTAGCATAAGGTCTTCTTATCATATTTCTCCTACAAAATCCACATATGATTATACCAGAAAGTGGATTCTTAATAGTTTTATTACTAGGTAATCTTGCAATAGTATTTTCTTTGGCAATCTTTCTTGCTAGCTTATAAGATTCATCATCTATAATAGCAGTGTGTAGTCCATCAACCAGTATTATATCTTCTTCCTTGGCCCTAGGTCTTTCTTTAACCATTTTACCATCTATAATTTTTTTCACTTGAGATCGGGAGTTCCATCGTATCTTTCCTATGTATACTGGATTACTTAATATACCTCGTATTGTGTGGGGAGTCCAAACACCACCCTTAACAGTAGGAATGTTTAAATCATTTAATTTCTTAGCTATCAAGGAAGCACCTAATCTTTTTAAGGTGCCATTTTCCTGTAATTCACCTATAGTATAGAGCTTGTAAATAAAATTTACTATATCAGCCTGTTCAGGATGAGGCTCTAACGTATAACCTTTCTCGCGTTCTAGTTTTTTTCTAGCATAACCATAGGGAGGTATATTCCCTACGTATTTACCTTCTTTCACGGATGAAAGCCTACCAGATTGCAAACGTCTATTGATTGTTTTATATTCTCTTCTGGACATGAATAATCCAAATTCAAAATACTCTTCATCAAATTCATTTTGTGGATCATAGGTTTTTGATGGAGTTATAATCTTTGTATTGGAATATTTAAAGGTTTGTGCAACTATGCCTTGGTCCATGGTATCCCCACGGGCAAGACGTTCTATTTCTACAACAAGCACACCATCAAATAATCCTTTTTCTACATCAGAAAGTAGTCCCTGCATAACTGGCCTTGCGGCTATAGATTCTCCAGAAACCACTTCTTTATATACTTGCAATATATTTAAATTAAGCTTCTTTACTAGTTCTAAAAGTATTTTTTCATGTCTTTTCAGTGTTTCTTCTTCACCTTTTAATTCAGATTCAATATCAGCTCTAGACTTACGTAGATACATTGCTACATCCATATTTTCACCCTCTTCAACCAATTATCATCTTATACATGATTATGTGGTAGTTCGGGATTTAAAAACTATTAGATTTAGGTATGGTAAACAAACTTATAAAGCATCAGAAATAATATAGATAAAAGTAGTATTTGATTTTTTGTATTAATTTATAAAAAATAAATTCCAGCACCCCTATAGATATCAAGTCATGCTGGATTTTGTAATAGGACAAAGTCGGCTTTGAATATTTTAAGGGTAAGAGGGGTGGTCAAATGTATCCAAAAATTAGGAGTCAAAAATCCGAAGGTAATTTAGTAGAGAAATTTAATCTTGGAAATACACAAATTGAGATATATAATGATGCTTACAAAAATAAGACCAAAGAAGAAATAGATAAAATATTAAAGAGAATAACCTACATAGTACAGAATGAAATTAAGAATGGAAGATCCAAATAACTATTAAGGCAATATGTTTTTAAACAATAAAAAGAGTCTATGAAGTAATTGTTGAGGAAAGGGTTTGATTAATAGTTTATACGGTTTTGAAAAATTCAAATAAAATTGATCTATATATATACTTCCGTATACAAATACATGTGGAGTGTGTAGCATTGATACAACGAACGGATTTTAGAAATTCTGCATTTTTAGCTGCTTTACAAACATATTGCTTCTAAATAAAGATAGCGAAGGATTTATAAAAAAAGTCCTAAAGACACATATTGATGTTTTTGTTTGTATCGATATAGTCTCGGGAGACACAACAAATTAACTAATAAATTTTAAGATATCTACGCAGTGCTATACGGCGATAATGGTTGCCTTTTATAAAAGAATATTTTGTAACAAGGGGGAGCTAAAGAGCTCCCTTTTGTTGTACGATAATGTTGTTATTCATGATATAATAATCTTTAGATATATAAAGTTTAAATTAATGACAGAAAGAGGTTGTCATAGCATTTTCATATGATAAACTTTGGAAAATTTTTAAAGAACCAAATATTATGCAGATCACGCCATACGTAGATTACGTGAAGAATTGGATAAAGGTAATGTACTAGAGAAAGAGATAGTTGCTTGGCATTAAAAAACGAGATGATAATATCAATTGTTATGTTAAGAATATTTTTATTTTTACATAAATGAGGTGGAGATATGTTACGATGGACAGAAATTGAATCAAGAGCAGTTCAATTTCAAAAACAATGGAAAAACTGTATAGGAGATGAAAGACAAGAAGCTCAAACATTTGAAAAAGATTTGATGAATGTATTTGGTGTGGATTTTCGAGATGGTTTACATGAATATCAAATTAGGTTAAAAGATGGTTCAATAGGTTATATTGATTATTTGATACCGGGAAAAATTTTAATTGAAATGAAATCAAAGGGCAAGTCTTTAACTAGAGCATATTCTCAAGCAATGGACTATATACATGCTCTTAAACCAGAAGAAATTCCTAAGTTAGTAATGGTTTGTGATTTTAATAAGATTGAAGTGTACAACTTAGAAAAAGATCATAGATATAAACCGTTTAAAGTAACACAGTTAAAACAGCATGTTCGTATTTTTGGAATCATAGCTGGTTATGGAACAACAGATGAAACACAAACGGAAATAGAATTAAATACGGATGCTTCGTATAAAATGGCAAAAATTCATGATGCACTTAAAGAAAATGGATATATAGGTCATAATCTTGAAGTCTATTTAGTTCGATTACTTTTTTGTTTATTTGCGGACGATACAGGAATTTTTGAAAAGGGAAGTTTTCAAAAGTATATTAGCGAATCTAAAGAGGATGGTTCAGATTTATCGATGAGAATAATGTTATTATTCTCTATTCTCGATACTCCAAAAGATCAAAGGATGACTAATTTATCAGAAGAATTAAACCGTTTTCGTTATATCAATGGTCATTTATTTTCAGAAAAACTTCCACCTGCCTTTTTTGATAAAAAAATGCGTCAAATAATTCTGGAATGTTGTGATTTTAATTGGAGTGAAATAAGTCCAGCTATTTTTGGTGCGATGTTTCAAGGAATTATGGATCAGGATAAACGTCGTGAATTAGGTGCACATTATACTTCTGAAGAAAATATTATGAAGGTAATAGGGCCATTATTCTTAGACGATTTATATGATGAATTTGAACGCTCAAAAAATACAATAAAAGAATTAAATCTATTCCACGATAAGATAGCGAATTTAAAATTTCTGGATCCAGCATGTGGTAGTGGGAACTTTCTTATTCTTACCTATCAAAAGTTAAGAGAATTGGAATTTGAAATTCTTAAATACTTGTATGATATGGGTGTTAATCAACAAATGGCAATGATAAACGCTATTTATACAAGGGTTCATATTAATCAATTTTACGGGATTGAATATGAAGATTTTGCTTGTGAAATTGCAAAAGTATCTATTCTTTTAATGAAACACTTAATGGATCAAGAAGTTAGCAATTATTTTGGTATGAATATTATAGATTTTCCTATTAAAGAAAATGCTAGTATTATTTATGGGAATGCATTACAGCTAGAATGGGATGACTTAACTGCAGGAAATTTAAATTATATATTGGGTAATCCCCCATTTATTGGTGCTGAATATCAAACTAAAGAGCAAAAAAATGATATGAGAGCATTATTTGGGAAAAAGGCAAAATTGAAAAACCTTGATTATGTTGCTTCTTGGTTTATAAAAGCGATGCAGGTGATGAATAACAATATTTGGGTTAAAGCAGCATTTGTTTCTACAAATTCAATAACTCAAGGAGAACAAGTAGAAACTCTTTGGACTCATCTACTTAACAATGATATTATCATAGATTTTGCATATAAAACTTTCAAATGGAGCAATGAAGCCAAAGGGAAAGCAGCAGTCCATTGTGTAATAATAGGATTTAGCAAAGCTTATAATAATAGTAATCACAAATATTTATACTCTTCAAATGGAACCTTAACAAATGGGAAAAATATAAGTCCATATTTGGTAGATGCGCCAAATGTAATCGTGAATGAAGCAAGATCTTCTTTGGGTGGAATGCCTAAAATGATGAAAGGGAACCAACCAACAGAAGGGGGCTTCTTGTTACTTAGCAGTGAGGAGAAAGAAGAATTATTATCTAAAGATCCTAAAGCAGAACAATGGATTAAAAGGTTTATGGGTGCTAGGGAATTTATTCAAGGAAAAGAAAGATATTGCTTATGGTTTGCAGATGCAGATATAAGAGAAGTACGAAAGCATCCTTTACTTATGAAACGAATAGAAAACGTAAGAGAAATGCGTTTGGCCAGTAGTGATGCTGGAACAAGAAAAAAAGCAGATACACCGTGGCTTTTTAGGGAAACCAACAATCCAGAAAAATCATTAGTTGTTCCTGCTACATCATCAGAAAAGAGAAGATATATACCAATTGGATATGTTGACCAAAGTGTAATACTTAGTAATGCGGTCTTGACAGTACCAGATGGTGATTTAGTATTATATGCTCTTCTAACATCTAATGTTCATATGGCTTGGATGAGAGTAGTGGCTGGTAGATTAAAGAGCGACTATAGATACTCAGCATTTATAGTTTATAATACCTTTCCTTTTCCCAAGTTAGAGGATAATATGAAATTAAAATTAGAAAAGACAGCAGGAAATATTTTGAAAGCAAGAGAACTATATTCTGATTGGACGTTAGGAGATTTATATGATGATACTATTATGCCTCCAGAATTAAGAAGAGCTCATATTGCAAATGATCGAGTCGTTTGGGAAACATACGGTAAAATTTGGAATATAACTTCAGAAGAAGATTGCATAGCATATTTGATGAAAAGATATAAAGAATTAACACAAGAAAATTAATTGATGAGTTAATTTAAAAACATACTTATATATTATTTAACAACTGTAGCAAACAGGTAAGAACAGAGCGATTAAGAGAAAGATCTTAATCGCTTTTTTGATACCCAAAAATGAAAGGAGAAATAATCTATGGGAGAAATTCTAAAGAAGAAACGAGAACTTCAAGAGATAAAAGAACAAAAAGAGAAAGCTGAAAAATGACCAACACAGCTCAATGTTGATTTACAATTAATTTTACTTGACAATCTACAATAAGTAATTATCAAAAAAAAAAGAAAAGGATCTAGTTGACTTAAGGATAAATGATTCAATTGACGAACCGATATATGTAGAAAAGTATTCAAAAATTAATACTAAAAATAAAAACTTTTAAATGACATCAGAATGTAGAGATAATCATAAAAGATGAATAAAATTTAAAAGAAAGCTTAAAGGTTTTTGAAGCATCTCTTGAAAATAAACAACTATTTTTCAAGGACTATTGATTTCATAACTATTTAAATCAAAGTTTATCAATTTCAATCCAATTTTAACACCTTAATGACATCAGTAATCTTACCAATATTGTCTCTTGAGATGCTTCTTAAAATCTTACATAGTACCTGTAGATCCTTTCTTTCAGCAAGCTTATCTATAAAATCTATTAGTTCTAAATCATCAAATATAGCTTTATAAGGGCTTTCATTTGAGGATTTACTAGCAACATAACTTTTCATACTAGACTTTCCTACTAAATAATCAATTGAGACATTAAAATAATCTGATAACTCTATTATTGCGGAGAGTTCAGGTATCCTACTATCAGATTCCCATGAGGATATGGTACTTCTTGGTATACATAACTCATCACTTAGATTTTGTTGAGATAAATCCATTTCTATTCTAAGGTATTTTAGCCTTTTACCTAGCGTAATCATAAAATCCCCCCTATATTGCTTCTATAAACTAAAAAAATGGTTAGGAGAATTATTACCATAAATTAACACTAATAAACTATGAAATTATGAAAATAATATATCGTACATAGACGCATATAGTGTCAATTTTTATATATGTTGCAACATGTGTCGGGATAGAAAACTAGATTTAGGTAGGAGTGGACAGTATGAAGCAAAACAACATCTATCTTAGCAATTCAAATATGCAGGTATTTATGAATTGTAGAAAAAAGTATCGTTACAAGTATATAGAAAAGAAAAAATCTGAAGGGACTATTGCTAATAAGTTTTTGTCTTTTGGAAACAGCATTCATTCTACGCTTGCTCAGTTTAATAAAATAACTAGCGAGGAATATAGAAACGAAGCTAATTTGCACAAATTACTAAGGAGAAATTGGATAAGAGATGGATATGAATCAATTGAGGAGGAGAGGGAATATGGTTTAAGGGGACTTAATATGCTATCACAATACTGCCATGATCCTAAGGATCAAGGCAAGGAAAATTTAATAATAGAAGAGATGATAAAGAAAGATATGGGAGCAGGTGTTGTACTAACTGGAAAGTTGGATAAAGTTTATTTGAGAAATGACAACTTAATAGAAACTATTGACTATAAAACTGGTGCCAAAGTAGAGCCAATAGGTCTTGTGCAATTACCAATTTATATTCTACTTACCCAAGAGAAGTTAGGCTGTTACCCAGATATAGTTAGTTATTACTATCTATCGTATAATTATAAAATGGAAATAGAAGTAACCGATGAGCTAATTAACGAAGTTAAAGCATTTATTGAAGACATGTCTAGTCAAATATCTGATGAAAAAGAATTTCCTTGTAAGCCAAATGAGTATTGCAATGTCAATTGTGAGTTCTTTGAAAAATGTGTTGAAGCGAAGGATTTTAATTCAATAATAATTAATATCATCAATTCAATAAATGAAGAAATGAATAATAGGCTATTTTAAACTACTGAAGATATAAATGGAGGTATATATGAAGAACGAAGTATATTTTACTAAGGAACTCAATGCTAAGAATAAACTTGTTAGATTTATAATAGATAAAATAATAGAAGAAAGTTTCAAGGAAGAAAAGGCGGTTGATATATATGGAATTACTAGAGGAGAAAAACCAAATTCAAGAGATTATAAGTAATCCCTATAAATATGCAGCAATTTATGCAAGAGAATCTAATACAAGTGTACCTAACCCTATAGAGACTCAAAAACATTTCTGCAGAGAACATGCTCGAAACAAAAATTTATTTATCTATAATGAATATAGCGAATTAATTTCAGCTTCATCAAGACAATATACTGATAGACCTCAATTCATGGCATTACTAGATGATGCTAAAAAAGGGTATTTTAAATCTATTATAGTAACAAGAAGAGATAGAATGTGTAGGAACTTTGAAGAGTATATTGAATTAAAGAATATATTTAAAAAATTGAATGTAGAAATATTATATAGCAATGACATAGAACTTAATGATAAAAAAAGCTATGCTACTGAATTTATAGAAAATATAATTATGGGTTTAGCTGAGATGGAGCCTAGAAGAATTAAACAAAGAACCGAAGCTGGAAGAAATGCTAAGATTCAAAAACAAATATATGATAAAGCTCCATCCTATGGTTTTAAATATGATAAATATGATAAAACCTACTATAAAGATGGAGCTAAATTCAAAATAGTACAGGACATATTTGATATCTTTTTAAATAACGATGAAGTAACAGATCACCAAAAACTGTGTAGTAAATTAAAGGATAATATGGAAACTAATTACAAAGGTACAGAGTCAGAAGAATATTTTAAGCTTGTATCTAATTTAAAGCCCTCAGATATAAAAAAAATTTTAAGTAGGCCATTTTATGCAGGAATTCAGATATCAAATGCAATGTATAGATACAATATGTTTTATGTTCAACATAATGAAAATATTGTTCAGGCAAATGAAAAATTTTTTTTACCATTTACTAATATAGAAACTACAGTGATAACTCCTGAATAATGGTTTAGGGTGGTAGATAAATGGTGTATAAATAACGATCAAAACAATAGTATTAGGTTAAATGAAAACAAGGCGAACGTTATTTTAGAGAAATCAATTAGATGTAGGCGTTGCAATAAGACATTAGAATATTCAAAAGGTGCATATAGTTGTAATACTAAAGGGTGTAAATCTATAAGAAAGAAATCTTTAGTAAGAGATCTGACTTTATCAATAGTAGAGTCGTTATCTATTACAGAAAATTATAAAGAGGTAATAGATAATGTAATAAAAGAAATAGATCGAAAAATTTCTGAAAATAGAAAAAAATCATTAGACCTGATAAGCGAATAGAAATGTATGATAGATAAACTAATTACATCAAATAACCAGTCAATTAAATCTAATATAGTAAGTAAACAAAAGAAAATAGAAGAAAGAAATATCGATACTAAAAATTTAATAGCAAAAAAGGAATTCATAAGTAGCAAATTAAGAGATATTATCATCCCACTAGCAAAAGGCGGGTATTGCGAGGTTATAGCCGATGAACTAGAACAAAATTACCCAGCTCTATTAGAACTTTTTATCTACGAGAATGTTAGGGAGTTGATATTAAATGGCCAAAAATACTCAATTATTAGTAGAGGAAAAAGAGGGAAATCCAATTGAAGAAGTAGCAGCATATTTAAGAGTATCTTCCTCTAAACAAGATGAAGAAGGATATTCTCTTGATGCACAACTTGATAGTATTCAGCGATTTGTTAATGAAAAAGGATGGGAGTTGCCCCAAAAATTTACTTTCAAAGAAGTAAAGCCAGCAACAAGGATAGAAAGAAAGTCTGATGAGGAATTCAATATACTAGATAGTTTTAAAGATAGACCACAGTTAACTGAACTCATATATTCAGCTTATGAAGGTAAATTTTCGCATCTAATAATTTATGCAAGGGATCGATTATCTAGAGTTGTAGAAGATACAATAGAACTAGAGATGTACTTTAAAAGAAAAGGCATAAAGGTACATTATATAAGAGATGGAGAAAATTTTGATGAAAGTAATTCTGATATAGAAAGATTATTACATATAGTATTTACAAGTCTTGCGGAAATGGAAGGTAACCTTCTGTCTAATAGAGTCAAATCAGGTATGGTAACTTGTGCAAGTAAGGGGAGATGGCCCGGAGGAAAAGTACCATTTGGTTACATACCTAAGATTAATACAAACAATTCACAAAGCAAAAAGAAATGGTATACAACACTTAAAACATCGAACCTTGAAAGAGCACTAGTTGAAGAGGTCTTCAGATTATATTTAATGGGAATGGGATATAAATTAATAGCTGACAAGATGAATGAAAATTATGGCTTTATAACTTGGAGTAAGGGAAAGATAGAAGGAATTATTAAAAATGAAATTTATACTGGAAAAATAGTTTGGGATAGACGTGGAGGTAGACGTAATCCCGGAAGAAAAAACGATAATCCTATAATATCTGAAAAGACTTTAGATAATGCCATAATTAGTGAAGGAACATGGAATAAAACCCTTGATGAAAGAAGTGTTAGAGCAAAAAGTAGAGATGGATTTCACTATGATACTAGTTTTATTCTAAAGGATAAATTAGTTTGTCCAGAATGTAAAAGTATTATGAAATCAAGGAATCCCGGCATAAATAAGACAAATGTATATAGATGTATTTATATAAATAAAATAGAAGGAAAAAAGTGTAAGGTTATTATTCCGTCATGGTTAGTTGAGCATCGATTTTTAGAACATATGAGAAGCAATTTCTTTTGTTTAGATAATATAGACATATATTGGAATACATATAATCAAAGAATGGAAGAGATAATTTCGAAATCTTCTACTATAGAAAATGAAATAAAAATAAGGATCAAAAAATACGAGGATTTCATACTAAATATAAATACTATTGTATCTGGAGAGAACGATGAATATATGAAGAAAGCTATTCACACTCAACGTATCATTGCCAATGATATTTTAGATAATTATAGAAATGCTTTGAAAATTGTTTGCAAGAATATGGGGATTAAAAGAAAGACTAAGGAAGAATTGCAAGAGTTAATAAGTCATTTTTTACCGGGTATTTTTAGTAAAGGAAATGATGAAGATTTAATAAGAGTACGAAGAGAATTTGTATTGAATTTTGTAGATAAAGTAGAAGTATTATACAACAAAGAAGAGAAAAGGGTTGATATTAAAGAAGTGACATTGTTATATCCAGAATTAAATCAACACGATCTCCTTTAAGATATTGGAGATCGTGTATTTTTGTTACGGGTAGGTAAGGTATCTATCACGGTATACCGTGATAGATACCTTACCTACCCCTATTAATTAAAATGAATATGGACAACTAGTACAGCAATATAATTAAGTGTTGATTTATAGGTAGTTGCAGAATTCAAAAATGAATTTATCCACAAGAAAAGCTGTAAAAGCAACTAAAATCTGCAGCTACACACAGAAAAAAAGGCATAGGAAAGTAAAGGTTCAAAGGAACCTTTAAAAAATTGTTTAGTTGTTA
>JAFIFG010000110.1 GCA_020832135.1 Clostridiaceae bacterium | reverse complement strand
GTGCAATGTCGATGTGATTGCTGCTGTTAATGTTGTTTTACCATGGTCAACATGTCCTATTGTTCCTATGTTTACATGGGGTTTATTTCTTTCAAATTTTGCTTTTGCCATTCGTAACTCCTCCTTGTTTTTAAAGTTATAAGTAATGTCAAAATATAATTGTACCTTCGGTACTTTACACCGATTAAATCATAAAGCTTGGATAGCAGAGATACCAAGGCAACCCGCCATCCAATCTTCATTATTTACCAGCAGTGATTTTCTCAGCAATACTTCCAGGCACTTGTTCATAATGACTGAAGTGCATTGAGTAGTTTGCACGACCTTGTGAGTTAGAACGAAGATCGGTTGCATAACCAAACATTTCTGATAGTGGCACGAAAGCTTTAATAACCTGTGCACCACCACTTCTTGGCTCCATACCTTCAATCTTACCACGTCTTGAGTTTAAGTCACCCATAACATCGCCCATATATTCTTCAGGGGTTACAACCTCCACCTTCATATATGGCTCTAGTAATGCTGGCTTACCTTTTTTCATACCATCTTTGAATGCCATAGAACCAGCGATTTTAAATGCCATTTCAGAAGAGTCAACATCATGGTAGGAACCATCAAATAATTCCACTTTAAAATCAACTGTTTCGTATCCAGCTAATACACCATTTTGCATAGCTTCTTGGATACCGGCATCAACTGCAGGAATGTATTCTCTAGGAATAGCACCACCAACAATTTTATTATCAAAGCTATAACCTTCACCAGGTTTTTGTGGAATAAGACGAATTTTACAATGTCCATATTGTCCACGTCCACCCGATTGACGGGCATACTTAGAATCTACTTCTACTGTTTCTGTTATAGTTTCTTTGTAAGCAACTTGAGGTTTACCTACATTAGCTTCTACCTTAAACTCTCTTAACATTCTATCTACAATGATATCAAGATGTAGTTCACCCATACCAGCGATAATGGTTTGACCAGTTTCTTCGTCAGTATAAGTTCTAAATGTAGGGTCTTCTTCAGCAAGTTTTTGCAATGCTACACCCATTTTTTCCTGTCCAGCCTTTGTTTTAGGCTCAATAGCAACAGAAATAACAGGCTCAGGGAATTCCATAGATTCTAGAATAACTACATTGTCAGGATCAGATAAAGTATCACCTGTAGTAGTATCCTTTAATCCTACGGCTGCAGCAATATCTCCCGCATAAACAGTAGTAATCTCTTCCCTAGTGTTTGCATGCATTTGTAGTATACGACCGATTCTCTCTTTTTTACCTTTTGTAGAGTTTAAGATATAAGAACCGGAATCAAGCTTTCCCGAATAAACTCTAAAGAAAGCTAATTTACCTACATATGGATCTGCCATGATTTTAAAGGCCAATGCTGAGAATGGTTCTTCGTCATCAGCATGTCTTTGAATCTCTTCTTCTGTATCAGCTGATACACCTTGAATAGCAGGGATATCCAGTGGGGATGGCATATAGGTAACAACAGCATCTAATAATCTTTGTACACCTTTGTTCTTATAAGAAGAACCACAAAGTACAGGTGTCATTATTGTATCAATTGTACCTTTTCTAACTCCCCCTATGATTTCATCTTTAGAAAGTGCTTCACCTTCTAAATATTTCATCATTAGTTCTTCATCAGTTTCAGCTACCGCTTCAATTAATTTTTCTCTATACTCAGCAGCAAGTTCCTGCATATCTTCAGGAATATCAGTCATTTCAAAGTCTTGACCTAGGTCATCTTTGTAAATAACAGCATTCATTTCAATTAAATCAACGATACCTGTAAAAGTATCTTCAGCCCCAATTGGTAATTGAATAGGTACCGCATTAGCACCAAGTCTATCCTTCATCATTTGAATAGCTTGGAAGAAATCCGCACCTAGAATATCCATTTTGTTAACAAATGCCATTCTTGGTACTTTATATTTATCTGCCTGTCTCCAAACAGTTTCAGATTGAGGTTCAACCCCACCTTTAGCACAGAATACCGCTACAGAACCATCAAGAACTCTTAAAGATCTCTCAACCTCAACCGTGAAGTCCACGTGACCTGGTGTGTCTATAATGTTAATTCTATGATCATTCCATTGGCATGTAGTAGCCGCGGATGTGATGGTGATTCCTCTTTCTTTTTCTTGTTCCATCCAGTCCATCTGAGATGCACCTGAATGTGTTTCTCCTAATTTTCTTATTCTACCTGCGTAAAACAAAATTCTCTCTGTAGTTGTTGTTTTACCGGCATCGATATGTGCCATAATTCCAATATTTCTTATTTTATTTAGTGGAAACTGCCTTGCCACAGTCATCCTCCTTCCATAGGAAACAAAAACAATTATTGATTTTTAAACATTGCAAACACTAACATAGATTAGCTTATCCACAAATTAGTATTTTAAACATGTTTTTACCATCTATAATGTGCAAATGCTTTGTTTGCTTCCGCCATTTTATGTGTGTCTTCTCTTTTCTTAACTGCTGCACCAGTATTATTGGCTGCATCCATAATTTCTTTGGCTAGTCTTTCTACCATTCCTTTTTCTCCTCTTTTTCGAGAATAATCCACTAACCATCTAATACCTAGTGTATCTCTTCTTTCAGGTCTTACTTCAATAGGAACTTGGTAGTTAGCACCACCCACACGTCTAGCTTTAACCTCTAAAACAGGCATGATATTATTCATAGCTTTTTCAAATACTTCTAAAGCATCTTCTTCTGTCTTTTCTTTAACCATTGCCAAAGCATCATATACGATATTTTGTGCAGTACCTCTTTTACCGTCTTTCATGATACCGTTAATAAGCTTGGTTACAACTTTACTTCCATAAATAGGATCTGGTAATACTTCTCTTTTTGGTACATTTCCTTTTCTTGGCACCTTGCTTCCCTCCTCAATAATAACATTGTTCATCGGTACTCGACAACCTTATGAAGGCTTGTCGTCGTGCGTCTACAAATGCTCTATAATATATGCATTATCGCTCCGACGTCATCTATTTCTTAGGCTTTTTCGCACCATACTTTGATCTACTTTGCATTCTGTTAGCAACACCTGCAGTATCAAGTGTTCCCCTTACGATATGGTATCTAACCCCTGGTAAGTCTTTTACTCTTCCACCTCTAATAAGAACAACACTATGTTCTTGAAGATTATGACCAATACCTGGAATGTAGGCTGTTACCTCAATACCATTTGTAAGTCTTACCCTAGCTACTTTTCTTAAAGCTGAGTTTGGCTTCTTAGGTGTAATAGTCTTAACAGCAGTACAAACACCTCTTTTTTGTGGTGAGCTTTGGTTTGTAGCTGCTCTTCTTAAAGAGTTAAATCCTTTTTGTAACGCAGGAGCAGTTGATTTTTCTTCCATTTCTTTTCTACCTTTGCGTACTAATTGGTTAATTGTTGGCATTCATTGCACCTCCTTCCAATATAATGCTTAAAACATAGAAAAACATCTATCCCTCTTAAGATAAAATGTTTTTTGCTAAATTGTAGAATTTGTAAACTACTTTAGAACAGCGGCAGCTGCTGCACTAACATCAATGCCACAGGCTTTGCCTAACTTCTTCATGGTGTCTACTGAAACAATTTCTACTCCACTTTCGCGGGCTATCACTTTAGCATTTTCTAATAATTGTTGATCGGCATCTTCCGCTATATATAATGTTGTTACTTTTTGTTGGTTCAAAGCTTTAATAGTTTGCTTGATGCCAATTACTTTTTCTTTTTCTTGCAAATCATTTAACATAAAAGTGTCCTCCCTTTTTAAGAATCTGGGAGATTAAAAAATCTCCCAGTTATAAAAAAGTCAACTTTTTTCACTAGCTTAAACATATTTCATTGCGAAATCCAATGTCTTCAACAGACACTTTAATATTCTAACACTTGTTGATAAGCGTGTCAACTAATTATTTCATAAGGATCTACTCCTTATTTTTTAAGCAATTATGGATTATTGTAGTTTTAGTTTTTCTCTTGGATTTCTTGGTTTTCTGAATTTCCCAAGTTTTCTTCTTCATCTATCTCCAACACTTCTTCTTCAGTGTTTAAAGCGATGTTTTTATACCTTTTCATTCCCGTTCCAGCAGGAATTAACTTTCCAATAATTACATTTTCTTTTAATCCAATTAGATGATCTACCTTACCTTTTATAGCCGCCTCAGTCAACACTCTTGTAGTTTCCTGGAAAGATGCCGCCGATAAGAAAGATTCAGTAGCTAGAGAAGCTTTTGTAATACCTAATAAGGTTTCATTACCTGTTGCTTCTTCTAAGCCTTCTTCTGCCATTTTTTTATTAACTTCATTCAAGACAAACACACTCTGTAAGCTTCCAGGTAATAAGTTTGTATCTCCTGGTTCCTCTATCTTAACTTTATTTAGCATCTGTCTGGCTATAACCTCCACATGCTTGTCGTTAATGTCAACCCCTTGTAAGCGGTAAACCCTTTGAACTTCTTTGATAATATAGTTTTGTACACCTCTTACACCTTTAACCTTTAGGATATCATGAGGATTTACAGAACCCTGGGTAAGCTCATCACCAGCTTCAACAGTTTGATCTTGTTTTACCTTTATTCTTGAGCTATAAGGAATTTCATATCTCTTCTCATCATTTCCATTCCTCACAACAACTTCACGTTTTTTACGAGATTCCAAAACCTCTACTGTCCCGTCAATTTCACTTATGATGGCCAGTCCCTTTGGCTTTCTAGCTTCAAATAGCTCTTCAACCCTAGGTAGACCTTGTGTAATATCCGCACCAGCAACCCCGCCTGTATGGAATGTTCTCATAGTAAGCTGTGTTCCCGGTTCTCCAATAGATTGTGCTGCTATAATTCCTACAGCTTCTCCTACTTGGACTGATTCTCCAGTAGCTAAGTTTCTACCATAACATGTGGCACATACACCATGCTTTGTGTGGC
The DNA here is from genome assembly GCA_020832135.1 of Clostridiaceae bacterium. Classification (GTDB taxonomy): domain Bacteria; phylum Bacillota; class Clostridia; order Peptostreptococcales; family Natronincolaceae; genus JAFIFG01. The sequence continues at coordinate 10,756 of JAFIFG010000110.1, read as the reverse complement.
AAGTTAAGGCTGACCTTATTCCTACCTTCTCTATACCTGCGGCTATGATTTTTTCGGCATCTTCTTCTAGAATGGTTTCATATTTTCTAACCATCACCTCACCAGTTTCAGGATGGATGATATCTTCAAGTGCATGTCTGCCTACTAATCTATCATATAACTCTTCAATAATCTCATTACCATCTTTAAATGCTGAAACAACTGTACCTTCTTCTGTTCCACAGTCAATCTCCCTGATAATAACATCTTGACTTACATCTACCAAACGTCTTGTTAAATAACCAGAGTCTGCTGTACGTAAAGCGGTATCCGCTAGACCCTTTCTAGCACCATGGGTCGATATAAAGTACTCTAATACAGATAGACCTTCACGGAAGTTAGCTTTGATAGGCATCTCTACCGTATGCCCTGTGGCATTCGCCATAAGACCCCTCATACCACCTAGCTGACGGATTTGGTTTTTACTACCCCTCGCTCCTGAGTGAGCCATAATAAATACATTGTTTAATTTATCAAGCCCCTTCATTAAAGCATCCGTTACTTTCTCTGTTGTCTCAGTCCAAGTTTCAATAACTCTTTCATATCTTTCTTCATCAGAAATAAGTCCTCTTCTATAGGCCTTCTCATATTTGTCTACCTTTTCCTCTGCTTCAGATATTAGTGCTGGTTTTTCTTCCGGAATATCCATATCACTAACGGCTATTGTTACAGCACCTTTAGTTGAATATGTAAATCCTGTTTGCTTAATATAATCCAACATAATAGAAGTTTCCGTATTTCCTAATTTTCTAAAGCATTTATCGATAACTTTACCTAAATTCTTTTTATCGCATAAGAAATCAACTTCTAATGAATAAGGATCTACAGTACGGTCTACAAACCCTAATCTCTGTGGTATTTTTTCATTAAAGATAAACCTACCAACTGTACTTTCCACCAATTTACCACGGTCATCTTTATCTAATTTAATTCTTACTTTTACCCTGGCATGTAAATCAACCGCTCCTGTTTGGTAAGCCATCAGCATCTCTTCAAAATCTTTGAAGACCATACCTTCGCCCTTTACTCCAGCCACTTCTATAGTAAGATAATAGCTACCTAATACCATATCCTGTGTTGGAGTAGTTATTGGCTGACCATCCTTCGGAGCCAATATATTGTTCGGAGAAAGCATTAAAAATCTAGCTTCAGCCTGTGCCTCAACAGAAAGAGGTACGTGAACCGCCATTTGGTCACCATCAAAATCCGCATTATAAGCAGTACATACTAGAGGGTGTAGTTTTATAGCCTTACCCTCTACTAGGATTGGCTCAAAAGCTTGAATACCTAGTCTATGTAGAGTAGGGGCTCTATTTAATAATACTGGATGCTCTTTAATTACATCCTCAAGCACATCCCATACTTCGGGCTTCACCTTTTCTACCATACGCTTTGCACTTTTTATATTATGAGCATAATTACTTTCTACTAACTTTTTCATAACAAATGGCTTAAATAATTCTAATGCCATTTTTTTAGGAAGACCACATTGATAGAACTTCAATTCTGGTCCAACCACGATAACAGAACGTCCTGAATAGTCAACACGTTTACCTAATAGATTTTGTCTGAAACGACCTTGTTTACCCTTTAGCATATCTGAAAGCGATTTTAATGGTCTATTTCCAGGACCGGTTACAGGCTTTCCTCTTCTTCCATTATCAACCAAGGCATCTACTGCCTCCTGAAGCATTCTTTTTTCATTTCTAACAATGATATCAGGTGCACCTAAGTCTAATAATCTTTTCAAACGATTATTACGGTTGATTACTCTTCTATATAAATCATTAAGATCTGAAGTAGCAAACCTGCCCCCATCTAACTGAACCATCGGTCTTAGATCAGGAGGAATCACAGGAATAACATCTAGAATCATCCAGTCAGGGCTGTTTCCTGATGTTTTAAAAGCTTCAACCACCTCTAAACGTCTGATGGTTCTAACTCTTTTTTGACCTGTACTTTCCTTTAGTTTATGTCTCAGTTCTTCATACATATCTTGGAGGTTTATTTTTGCCAATATATCCTTTATTGCTTCTGCCCCCATAGCCGCCTTGAAACTATTTCCATATTTTTCTACTGACTCACTGTATTCTTTTTCTGTTAGGATTTGTCTTTCAGTTAATGGAGTTTCTCCTGGTTCAACAACAATGTAAGCAGCAAAATAAAGTACTTTCTCTAATGATCTCGGTGACATATCTAGTAACAAGCCCATTCTACTTGGTATTCCTTTAAAATACCAAATGTGAGAAACTGGGGCAGCTAATTCTATATGCCCCATCCTCTCTCTTCTTACCTTTGACTTCGTTACTTCAACTCCACAGCGATCACATACAACCCCTTTATATCTAACTCTTTTGTATTTCCCGCAATGACATTCCCAGTCTTTCGTAGGCCCAAAAATCTTTTCACAAAACAGACCTTCTTTTTCTGGTTTCAATGTTCTGTAATTAATGGTTTCGGGCTTTTTCACTTCTCCTTTTGACCACTGTCTAATTTTCTCGGGTGATGCTAATGAAATTTTAATGGATTCAAAATTATTTAATTCGTACAAGGAGTCTCTCTCCCTTCTCTATAGTCTAATAACTATAATTAATTAACTTAGTTTATTGAATTATTTGTCAAGATTATCATAACCATCATATTCATCATCTATATACTCATCTTTAAACCCTGATTTTTGTAATTCTTCATCATCTTCTAAAATGTATTCTTCATCTAGTTCTATTTCTTCCTCAGGTTCTTCTTCGATCTCTTCTTCATTTTCATTCCCTTGATCTTCCTGTGCTTCTCCATTTGCACCATAAGGGAAATCACCGTGCTCCATATTTAAGTCTCCAATTTCTTCTTCTGCAGACTCTTTAATTTCCACTTCTCTATCTTCCTCTGTGTATACTTTTACATTCAAGCATAAACTTTGAAGTTCTTTAATAAGTACTTTAAAAGATTCTGGCACTCCAGGTTCTGGAATGTTTTCACCCTTTACGATACACTCATAAGTTTTAACACGTCCTACTACATCATCAGACTTAACTGTTAATATTTCCTGTAGTGTATGAGAGGCACCATAGGCTTCTAATGCCCAAACCTCCATTTCTCCGAACCTCTGACCACCGAATTGAGCTTTACCGCCCAATGGCTGTTGTGTTACTAAGGAGTAAGGGCCTGTACTTCTTGCATGGATTTTATCAGCAACTAAATGATGTAGTTTTAAGATATACATATATCCTACTGTAACAGGATTATCAAAAGCGTCTCCCGTTCTTCCATCGTATAGTTGAAGTTTGCCACCTCTAGGATATCCAGCTTCCTCAAGAGCATCCATAACATCTATTTCATTAGCTCCATCAAATACTGGGGTAGCCACTTTCCAACCTAATGCTTTAGCAGCTAATCCTAAATGGACTTCCAGCACCTGTCCGATGTTCATACGAGAAGGTACACCTAATGGGTTTAATACTATTTCTAATGGTGTTCCATCTTCCAGGAAAGGCATATCTTCCTGTGGAAGCACTCTAGAAATAACACCCTTGTTACCATGGCGTCCAGCCATTTTATCCCCTACATTTATTTTTCTTTTCTTAGCAATGTACACTCTTACTAATTCATTTACTCCTGGAGGTAACTCATCACCATTTTCCCTAGTGAACACCTTGATGTCTACTATGATGCCTGACTCACCATGCGGTACCTTGAGGGAGGTATCTCTTACTTCTCTTGCCTTTTCTCCAAATATAGCTCTTAGTAATCTCTCTTCAGCAGTTAACTCAGTTTCTCCCTTTGGTGTAACTTTCCCCACCAAGATATCTCCCGAATCAACCTCGGCACCAATGCGGATTACCCCTCTTTCATCAAGATCTTTTAAAGCATCTTCACCTACATTTGGAATATCTCTAGTAATTTCTTCTGGTCCTAACTTCGTATCTCTGGCATCAGCCTCATATTCCTCAATATGAATGGAAGTTAAGGCATCTTCTTCAACCAGTTTCTCATTGATCAAAATAGCATCCTCGTAATTGTAGCCTTCCCAAGTCATAAAGCCTATAAGACAGTTTCTACCTAAAGCGATTTCCCCTTGATCCGTAGATGGTCCATCTGCAATAACGTCACCTGTTTTAATTACGTCACCTTTATTTACGATAGGCTTTTGATTAATGCAGGTTCCTTGATTTGATCTTTTAAACTTTAATAATTTATAACGATCTTTTTGACCATCTTCTTTTTTAACAACAATTTCATTTGCACTAACTTTATCTACTACACCGTTATTTTCGGCAACAATTACAACTCCAGAATCTTTAGCAGCTTTATGTTCCATACCAGTACCGATAATAGGTGCATCTGTTCTAAGTAATGGTACTGCTTGCCGTTGCATGTTTGATCCCATTAAAGCACGGTTAGCATCATCGTTTTCTAAGAAAGGAATCATGGCAGTAGCCACAGAAACCACCTGTTTTGGAGAAACATCCATATAGTCCACTTCATCCTGTGGTACAATATCTATTCCACCAAATCGGGTTCTAACGGTTACTTTCTTGTTAACGAAGTTCCCCTCTTCATCTAAAGGTTCATTTGCCTGTGCGATAATAAACAAATCTTCTTCATCAGCTGTTAGATACTCTATTTCACTAGTAACTACATTTCTCTTTTTATCAATCTTTCTGTAAGGAGACTCCATAAACCCATATTCATTTACTCTAGCATAACTACTTAAGGAATTGATTAGTCCAATATTAGGACCCTCCGGTGTCTCAATCGGACATACCCTTCCATAATGAGAATGATGTACGTCCCTAACTTCAAAGCCAGCTCTTTCTCTAGAAAGACCCCCCGGTCCTAATGCAGAAAGCCTTCTTTTATGAGTAAGTTCTGCCAATGGGTTAGTTTGGTCCATAAATTGTGATAATTGAGAGCTACCAAAGAACTCTTTTATAGAGGCTGCTACCGGTCGGATATTTATTAGCGCTTGAGGAGTTACTAGTTCAATGTCTTGAATAGTCATTCTCTCTTTTACAACTCTTTCCATTCTAGAAAGTCCAATTCTAAATTGGTTTTGTAAGAGTTCCCCTACAGAACGCAACCTTCTATTACCTAAATGGTCAATATCATCAACATTGCCAATACCATAGGATAAATTAAATATATAGTTTATGGATGCAATAATATCTGCCACTATAACATTCTTAGGGATTAATTCTCTTCTCTTTTCTTTAATGGCTTCTTTGATTTCTTCCTCTGTATCGAAGGTTTCTAGGATTTCTTTTAATAATGGATAGTATACCTTCTCTCTGATCTTTAAATCATCAATATTAAAAGAAATATGCTTATTAATATCAACAAAGTGATTGCCCAGAATTTTTGCAACCTTCCCCTCTTCACCATATACATCAACGTGGTTTATACCAGCATTCTGTATATTTAAAGAGGTTTCTCTATCAATTTTTTGACCTTCCTCAACCAATATTTCTCCTGAAATAGGATCCATAACGTTTTGTGCAGCTTTTCTATTTATAATTCTGTTGGCTAAGGATAGCTTTTTATTTAGTTTGTAACGTCCTACTCTAGCTAAGTCATATCTTTTAGCATCAAAGAATAGTGATTGCAACAAAGATGTAGCACTTTCTACTGTAGGCGGCTCTCCTGGTCTTAGCTTTTTGTAAATCTCTAATAAGGCTTCATCAGTATTCTTGGTATTATCCTTTTCTAATGTAGCGACAACTCTTTCATCTTCCCCCATTAGATCTTTAATCTGTTGATCACTACTGTAACCTAAAGCTCTTAAAAGCACACTGATAGGTTGCTTACGTGTACGGTCTATTCTTACCGATACAATGTCATTAGAGTCAGTCTCGTATTCAAGCCATGCTCCTCTATTAGGTATTACTGTAGCAGAATAAAGCGGTTTCCCAGTTTTATCAAGCTCCCTATTGTAATATACCCCTGGTGATCGCACCAACTGACTAACAATAACCCTTTCAGCTCCATTGATTACAAAGGTCCCAGTTTCCGTCATTATAGGAAAATCCCCCATAAAAACTTCCTGTTCCTTCACTTCTCCTGTTTCTTTGTTAATCAATCTGACTTTTACTTTTAAGGGTGCTGCATAAGTAACGTCCCGTTCTTTTGATTCTCCTACATCGTACTTGGTGTTTTCATCTAGAGAATAGTCTACGAATTCTAAAATAAGATTTCCAGTGTAATCTTGTATTGGGGAAATATCATTGAAGACTTCTTTAAGACCTTCCTCTAAAAACCATTGATAAGACTGTTTCTGAAGTTCGATTAGATTGGGCATGTCGATTACTTCGTCAATTTGTGAATAGCTCATTCTAACTTTTCTACCAACTTGGACAGGATGTGGCATATTAACATTCACTCCTTGTAATAAAATGAGACTTAATTCAGAAAGTGGTTTTATTCCCTCTGAATTGTAGCCGAATTTACTTCGAGGATGAATTGCTTAGATCTTCCACTTAAGAAAGTGGGGGTCTTAGCAATGCACCGAAGGTAAAAGTAAAAAGCACAGAATCTTCTATTTTGAAGATTCAAAGTCAATTAAGTTTTATTATGTAAAGTCAAAATTTTATTTTGATCTTTCTTAACATTTCACTATATAATACTATTGACATTCATTTCTATTTTTATACAATATTTAAATATAAATACATTACTGCAATATATGATTTTATCATAAGGTTCGCAGTTTTGTCAACCTTTTAGACAATCTTTTTCTTAATAAAGACTAAAATTGAGATTAAAACTGAGGCGATCACTTCCCCTCAACCTTAATCTCAACTTTAATTAAATTTACAAAAATAATATAAAAAGGTACTTCACTATCGAAGTCCCTTTTTATATTTATGTTTCGTAGATTACTTAACTTCTACAGAAGCACCAGCTTCTTCTAATTTAGCTTTCATAGCGTCAGCATCTTCTTTAGATACTGCTTCTTTTACTGGGCTTGGAGCTCCATCAACTAATGCTTTAGCTTCTTTTAATCCTAAACCAGTGATTTCTCTTACTACTTTAATAACACCGATTTTTGAAGATCCAGCACTTGAAAGAATTACATCAAATTCAGTCTGCTCTTCTGCTGCTCCTGCTCCTGCTCCTGCTACTGCTACTCCTACAGGTGCAGCTGCTGATACACCAAACTTCTCTTCTGCTGCTTTCACTAATTCGTTTAACTCTAACACTTTCATATTTTCAATCGCTTCTAAAATTTGCTCGATTGTCATTATAAGCACCTCCGATTTATTTTCTGTTATTTTTTTAAAATAGAATTTATTCTTGTCCTTCAGCTTCTTTTTTGTCTGCTATAGCTTTCGCTAAGTATGCAAAGTTAGATATTGGAGCTTTTAAGCTACCAAGAAGTTTAGCAATAAGCGCTTCTCTTGATGGAACGTCGGCAAGCTCTTTAAGTTGCTCTTCACCATAGAAAGCACCTTCAACAACACCTATTCTTAAATCTAGTTTTTTATGATCTTTAGCAAACTCCTTTGCAATTCTAGCAGGAGCTACAGGATCATCATAACCAAATGCAATAGCATTAGGACCAACTAATCCTTCTGCTAATTCCTTCATTCCAACGTTTTCAGCAGCTCTTCTCATTAATGTGTTTTTGTATACTTTATACTCAACACCAGCTTCTCTGAATTTGTTTCTTAGCTCAGTAACTTCTTCTACTTTCAAACCTCTATAGTCCACTAATATTGCAGCACTAGAGTTTTGTAGTTTCTCAGTAATCTCAGCCACGACTTCTTTTTTCATTTCAACCGCCTTTGACATCCGGATGGCCACCTCCTTTTTTAACTTTATGAGCACTGTATCCTACTTAAATAAATAAATAAAGACCTCTTTGTCTTTAGACATTGAGGTCTTTGTTTTACATATCTATTGAATCATACAATGGAAATCCATTTTATTATTCTTTAGATCTATTTATACAAAGCCTCGGCAGGATATTTCAGCAGTGCACCTACTGTCTACGGCACAATATTCATATTTAACGAACAGCATATACAATTCTATCAGTGTATAGCATTTATGTCAATAGTTTGTACTGGAATTTATTCAGTAATCTTATTGGAATTTATTTTCAAGCTTGGTCCCATTGTACTAGTTAGTGCAACACTTCTTAAGTATTGTCCTTTAGCAGCAGCAGGTTTAGCTTTAATAATAGCCTCTAATAGAGCTTTTAAGTTATCCAGTAATTTTTCGTCATCAAAAGATGCTTTTCCTACTGGAACATGGATAATATTAGTTTTATCTAATCTATATTCAACTTTACCAGCTTTGATCTCTTTAACTGCTTTTGCTAAATCAAAAGTAACAGTTCCAGATTTAGGATTTGGCATTAATCCTTTAGGTCCTAATACTCTTCCTAATTTTCCTACTACACCCATCATATCTGGAGTAGCAACAACTACGTCAAAATCAAACCAGTTTTCACCTTGAATTTTAGCTACTAAGTCATCAGAACCTACATAGTCTGCACCAGCATTCTCTGCTTCAGTAACTTTTTCTCCCTTAGCAAATACAAGCACTTTAACTTCTTTACCTGTACCATGAGGTAGTACAACTGCACCTCTAACTTGTTGATCTGCATGTCTTGAATCAACACCTAGCTTAACGTGAAGTTCTACTGTCTCATCAAACTTAGCTGTTGCAGTTTTCTTCACTAGCTCAACAGCTTCTGTTAAATCATATTCTTTGCTTTTATCTACAAGCTTTATAGCTTCTTGATATTTTTTTCCTCTTTTTGGCATTACAATAACCTCCTTGTGGTATTATCGGTTTACTTGTGAGTACCTCCCACATAGTCTGAGTGATTCATTCATTAAATTTAAGCTTCTACTTCTATACCCATACTTCTAGCTGTTCCAGCAATCATGTTCATCGCTGCCTCTACTGTGTTAGCATTTAAGTCAGGCATCTTTAATTCAGCTATTTCTCTTACTTTATCTTTAGAAAGTTTAGCTACTTTAGTTTTGTTTGGCTCACCTGAAGCTTTTTCTATTCCTGCTGCTTTTTTAATTAAAACTGCAGCTGGTGGTGTTTTCGTAATAAAAGTAAATGATCTATCTTGATAAACAGAAATAACTACAGGAATAATCAAACCAGCCTGATCAGCAGTTTTTGCATTAAACTCTTTACAGAAACCCATTATGTTAACACCGTGTTGTCCTAATGCAGGACCAACTGGTGGTGCTGGAGTAGCCTTTCCCGCAGGAATTTGTAATTTAATTTGACCTACTACTTTTTTTGCCATGTGTTTCCACCTCCTTATCCATGTGGATATTATGCTTTTTATATTCATTTTAGTATATTTTTTATACTATAATGGCTCAACTTGTGAAAATTCTAGTTCTACAGGTGTTTCTCTACCAAACATAGAAATAAGCACTTTAAAGGTTTCTTTTTCTAAATTAACATGTTCTACAGATCCTATAAAGCTTTCAAAAGGTCCAGAAATCACTTTTACCGAATCTCCTACCTTGATGCCTATATCTACTGGTGCTTGTTCCACTCCCATAGATCTCACTTCAGCATCTGTTAACGGAATTGGTTTAGAACTAGGTCCAACAAATCCAGTAACACCGCGAGTGTTTCTAACAATATACCAACTTTCATCTGTTATAATCATTTTGATCATAACATAGCCAGGAAAAAGTTTTACTTCTTTAACTTTTTTCTTGCCATTTTTAATCTCTACTTTTTCTTCAGTAGGCACTTTAACCTCTTGGATTAAATCCTCCATACCTCTATTGGTAACCATTTGCTCAATATTGATTTTTACTTTGTTTTCATACCCTGAATAGGTATGAACCACATACCACCTAGCTTCTTGGGACATATATAAGGAGCATCTATCTCTTGGATAGATTACTCTCCCCTCCTTTTAAATCGACTTTATAGCTTATTAGCGAATAATGAAATTCAATCCATAACCAAAAAATGTATCTAATAGCCATAGTACAATTGTTGCCAATAACGAAGCTGCTATAACAACACTTGTATGATTTTTTAATTCAGCTCTATTCGGCCAACTTACTTTTTTAAGTTCAGACTTAACGCCTCTTAAGTATTTCCTAAGATTATTAGCTTTGGTATTAGTATTTGCTTGGGTAGTCATTTCGACTTCACATCCTTTTGCAAAGTTTGTTATTTCGTTTCTTTATGAAGTGTATGTTCCTTGCAGAACTTGCAGTACTTCTTCATTTCCATACGATCAGGATTGTTTCTTTTGTTTTTGGTTGTATTGTAATTTCTTTGTTTGCAATCCGTACATGCTAGTGTGATTTTTACACGCACTTGTAACACCTCCTATAAAGAGCATCTCTGACATTTATAGTAAACTGTAAGTATAAGGCATAGGTTTACTCCATTATACAATTCGTCACCTAATAAAATCTATCACATTTTTATTTTTATGTCAATCAAAATTCCCTAATAAAAACTTTACTGAAATTTCAAGATTTTGTCTACTTAAAAGTATGCCCATTTTTTTTATAAACTTACGTAGGTAAAGCTATATTATTTTAAGGACTAGGCCAACCCTAGTCCTTAAAGTTTAACCTTATTCAATAATAGAAGCAACTACACCAGCGCCTACTGTTCTTCCACCTTCACGAATAGCGAATCTTAATCCTTCTTCGATTGCTATCGGGCTGATTAGTTCGATATCCATTGTAATGTTGTCTCCAGGCATTACCATTTC
>JAFIFG010000103.1 GCA_020832135.1 Clostridiaceae bacterium | reverse complement strand
TAACAACTAAACAATTTTTTAAAGGTTCCTTTGAACCTTTACTTTCCTATGCCTTTTTTTCTGTGTGTAGCTGCAGATTTTAGTTGCTTTTACAGCTTTTCTTGTGGATAAATTCATTTTTGAATTCTGCAACTACCTATATAAGTATATTATATAAACATTATACAGGTATTTCCAGAGAAATAGGTTTACAATTTTATAACATTTATATGTATGATGGGAATAGTCATGTTTTTAGGTTTGTGAATAAGTAAATAATGGAACGATTTACAAAATTTAATTATTAGAAAAGACAGACCTAATAGATGAGACCATATATTTATAAGAAAAAAGCATAGACGGAACAAATGGAATAGGCATATCACTTATCATTTAAGCATGTCTATTTCTTTAGTTTGATGTAAAAGTAGTATTACAGTAGCAGAATATATTGATTTTAAATAAAAATATATTTATAATTAATAATATTTTATTGACAAACAATAAATAATTACATATGATAATATCAAAAGATGAAGAGGAAAGGAGTTTTAAAAAATGAAAACAACGGAATCAGCAAAATATTTAAATGTTTTATTAAACCTTATGGGCCTAATGCTTATATTGGGATTATTTGGATTCTTCGGATTGATTCTCCACATGGGTACAACTGAGGGTGTAGGTGATTTTATATTTATACTTGTAGGGTTATTAAATTGGGCTGGAACTATGGCTATGCTAGTAATGCTAAAAAGGGTTGTGGGAACGATTATATTTTCTCGAAACCCCTTTGTTGAGGAAAATATAATTAGGTTTAAAAGGTTGGCATATATATTCTTTGCATTAGCCATATTAGATGTTTTTAGGGGATTTATGGTACTTTTGGACGTTGTAGAAGGTCCATACCGTGCTGGATTTTTAGTGTCTATTTTTATGGGATGTGTGATTTTAGTGTTGGCAGATGTGTTTAAGTTTGCAATAGAAATCAAAAATGATAATGACTTGACTGTATAATGGGGGGCTGAAAATGATTATTGTAAATTTAGACGTTATGATGGCTAAAAGAAAGATTTCACTAACTGAACTGGCAGAGAGAATTAACATTACAAATGCCAATTTATCTATTCTCAAAACCAATAAAGCAAAGGCTATTAGATTTTCTACACTAGAGGCAATATGTCGGGAACTGCAATGCCAGCCTGGAGATCTATTAGAGTATAGAGAGTGTGAAGAAAAAGTCCAGTTAGATGAGGAACATGATGAATAGTAAATATAGCTCAATATTGAACTTATGTGGGATTGGGCTCAAGATGGCACTAATAAATATGAAAAAAATTACTTGCATAATAGGATGTGAAATATGTTTATAAAATATAAGAAAATTAGGATTGCTCTTATTGTAGTTATTATAGTTGCAATCATATCATTATTTTGTGTATGGCAAAATAATGATATAGTTACAACACAAATTGATTATAGCAACACTAAGATACCGAATGAGTTTAATGGATACACTATTGTTCAAATTTCAGATCTACATAATAAAGAATTTGGTAAAAATCAGGAACGCCTATTAAAGAAGATTCGAGCAATTTCTCCTGATATAATTGTTGTCACAGGAGACTTAATTGACAGAAGAAAGTACGACCTTGATACTGCAATAGTATTTATAAATGGTGCAATGAAGATTGCTCCTGTGTACTATGTTTCAGGAAATCACGAAGCATGGTCTGGTGATTATAAAAATATTAGACAGAGGTTACTAAGTTGTGGTGTACAAATACTTGATGATAATAAAGTTAAATTGATAAAAGACGAGGCAATGATAGAAATATTGGGCTTATCAGATCCGGATTTTTTAACATCTAGCTATATGGATGGAACGAATTCATCTAAATTAGAAGAACATCTGGTACGTCTATCAGATGATTCAGTTTTTCAAATTTTACTTTCTCATAGACCAGAACTTTTTGATCTATATGCAAATGAAAATATAGATATCATTTTTTCTGGACATGCACATGGAGGACAATTTAGAATACCTTTTATTGGAGGATTAGTAGCACCAGATCAAGGACTGTTTCCTAAGTACACAAGTGGTATCTATACACAAAATCAATCAACACTGATTGTCAGTAGAGGACTTGGTAACAGCATAATCCCTGTTAGAATATTTAACAGACCAGAGATTGTAGTAGTTACTTTACAAAATGAAAAGCATATAAAATGAGTAAAATCTTTTAGAAATCCAGATTTACAATTGGTTCAAGGAGAACCAGTAGATTATAGACATTGAAAGCACATAAAAAAGCCGGTAAAAACATTGATTATGAAGGGGATGTATTTTGAAAAGGGCATGAAATTTAATCATATAAGATTTACCCAATCAAGAGATGAAGGTATATTTGATGTTCTGCTAGAGAATGAAGATATTCTTATGAATGAGGACGGCATTTTTGCTAAAATAAAGAAGCTTAAATGACAAGCTGTAGTATCCGTTAAATACGAAAAATATGTATGGAATTGGAAGGTATTGTAATATTTTTGTAGAATCATTATTTATACAGTTTTATACATTACGAAAATTTTGGATTTATACTAAGAGGTTGTTTCAGCTATGGAAGTTCATGCTGATCTATATTAAGAAATTCATCGAGACATTCTTTTGCAACTCACTTATTAGAGTAAGGGACGGATCTGATATATATACAAAAGCTATTAGGACATCATAGTTAAAAAACTACAGAGAAGTATACTCATGTAACAAATAGAAGTATTTTTAGAATAGTAAGCCCATTGGATAGAATAGGGAGATAAAGTAACACAGATAAGAGAATATTCACGATATACGTCAGAAAATACTCTAATATAATGGTGTGACTGACATGTCAGAAATACGATAGTTATAGGAAATGATGACATCAGGGCTGTTTTTTTGGTCTTGTTTAATAAAAAAGAGGTGTTTTGAAGATAGATAATAGATTGTACAAATTATTTATGACGTATGTGATGTATTATGTACAATTATTTCTGTAGACAACAAAGCAAAAACTAAAATTTAGTTATAAGATGAGATGTTTGATTTTAAAAAATGTAAAAACACTTACATAGAATTTTAACTGATTATTTGGAGGAATGCTGATAATGTTGGAAAAAAACAAACCCTCTCCATGGACTTTTCTAATTGGTACTGTTATTTGGACGTGGACAGTCCTAGGTTTAACTTTTTTTACTGGTCAAAATTATTTACAATTTCCTACTGTTCTTTTGACTTTGACAGGTGGGCTTGGTCCTTTATTTATATCATTAGCTTTAATTAAATTAGGTTATTGGGATAAAGAACTTGACAAAACTCCTTTTCAATTTATTCATAGAGTTTTAAATCCTCTTACATTAGAATTTAAATGGTATTTATATGTAATTATTCTGGTATTATTACTAAGAATTACTCCTATTTTGATAAATAATTACCTTTCTAATGAAGTAGTTTTTTTTGATATTGGCCCTATGATATTTATTTTAATTGGAGTAATTATTGGTGGGATGGAAGAAATAGGTTGGAGAGCTTATGCCTTAGAAGGACTGCAGAGAAAAGTTCCTATTATTCTAGCTAGTTTTATTATCGGATTTTTTTGGGCAATTTGGCATTTGCCTTTATTTTTTATGGAGGGTACATATCAATCTCAATTAGGAGTGGGCACAACAGCATTTTGGTCTTTTAATATTAGTATACTGGTAGGTTCTCCAATTTATGCTTGGTTGTATAATAAAAGCGGAAGGGTAGCTTTTGTAGTGGTTTTATATCATGCATTAGGAAATTTAAGTGGCGAATTATTTATAAGTATTTCTGTTATTAATTTGGTAGTAGAATTGGTACTGGCTTTGTTATTAACAACTTATTCCTGGAAATGGATGAAAAAGAAAGTTAATTTATAGTTGAAGAACTGACCTGATTAAACATATCAAACATAATGCCATAAATAGAAAAGTTATTGAACAAATAAGTGAAGAATTATATGAAATTTAGAAAAATCTGTTTTCAGTATTAATCATAGTGTTTTTTAGAATTTAGTGATGTTAAACCTTTTATTCAATGGATTTTTAATAATGCTGAGATAATAGCAGATAGAGAAAAAATCAAATATGTAAATAGAGGGAACCTTTTAATTTAAATACAGTCTATATAATGAGAGGTTAAATATTTAAAAGCCGATTTAAAAGTATTTATAGAGGTGATTTAAATTGAAAAAAATCATTTTCGTTTTAATAATACCGCTAATTTTAATTATAGGATGCTCCCGAAAAGTTACCGATGAAGAATTTCCTAAAAATCCTCATATAAAGGGAGTAGTGGTAAGTATCAATGAACAAATAGAAGGGCTTTATATTGAGGGAGAAATTGAAGAGGAGACTCTTTATGATAAAGCTCATATTAGAATTGATAATGAAACAGTTATTTATATCTTTGAAGATGGGCGAGGAGAGATTGGGGTATTTTCAATGATTGAAGAAGGAGACCTAGTAGAAGCTTGGTTTATAGGACCAGTAGCCGAGTCATATCCTGTTCAAGCTACAGCAGGAAAGATGTCTATTTACAAAAATTAAAAACAAATACATATATTTTTCTATACCATATAAAAACCAATGGTTTAGTGGGAGTAGAAAATTTAGAGCAAGCGGAACAGCATATAACATAGGGTTAGCAACATTTTGGCTTGGGAGAATAATAACCTGTCAGAACGTCGCTAACCCTAAGAACGTTATATGCCCTCTCTACTAAAAATGAAGATGACAAAGATAGTCGTACAAGTAGATTATTGTGTAACTGAGAAGAGGTCAAATTATGAAAACGAAGGTTGCAGTTATGTTAGTCATTATATTTCTATTGAATGGATGTAGCAAAACCAAAGACACTATATTGCCATTGGAATTTTCATCTGTAAATAAAGTTGTAATTAGCGAACTATCAAAAGACAACATTAAAGAAATTGTTCAAGAGAGACATATAAATGGTAACAAAAGTGTATTCCTCTTTAAGAATCAATAAAATGTTGAAATCAGTGGAGCAATCAATTATAATGGTGAATATTTTTATATAGGTGAAGTATCTATGAATAATGCGAGGGAAGATTTAACGGGAATAGACATAGTTTCGGTGTTTGGAAGGAAAGTAGTAAAGGTTTATGGAACAAGAGGAGCAAATTACACACATGCGTATTATTGGCTTTATGAAGATGGTCTTGAAAATTCTATTATTAGTGTAGATGGAAATAGTATAGAAATTGACCTAGAGAATGATGGTATTAACGAAATTATTTCACAGTCGGGTACAGTTCCCCAAACAACAATCTATAAAATGAATAAAAACGAGGTGATAGCTTCTAATATTAATCAATCTATTAATGCAATAGCAGTTTTTTTTGAGTATACAGATGAAAAAATATTTGAAATATACCTTGAACCAAATAAACCAGAGTCTTATTTTTATCTAAACCAGTCATTAAAAGAGCTGCATAGATAAAATCTCGTTAAGCTGGATGCCCCTACGTATAGTTTGAAACTACAAGACCACATTCACTTTATGAGAAAAGGTTTTATAGCTATTTCATATTACTATAATTATGAAATAAGGCATTAAGTATATAATCTAGTGCTAGGGAGGATTGATAGTGAATCGATATGCAGTGATTTTCATGTTATTCTGAAAATCAAACTCAAATGCTACCTGCGGATTATGTAGCTACATGGACTCCAGCAAAGCCTGAGCCTGAGTGGAGTGCAATGATTAATTATATTCTGTATTGGAGGAAAGTTAAATGAGCTTAAGGAATAAAACAATCTTAACCATAATGCTTGCAACAAATATTATTTCTATGTTTTTTAATTGGTTTGGTTTTAGTGGGATAAATGAAATACCAGGAACAAGAGTTTTATTCAACCCTATTACCTTACTATGTATAGTGCTATTCCTAATAGGCGTCTGGTATCCCTTCAAAAAAACAAAAACAAATACTTGGATAGCTTTATTGTCAGTTTTTAGTATTATAGGTGTTAAAATACATACATTTATTTTTTGGCACTATATGTCAGGAGCAGGAAAAGTAGATTTGTTCCTCAGCTTTATCTCAACTTATCTTGCATTTTATATCGGCTTTATAATTTCTATCATGATATCATTCTTAGTTATTTTATTAAATCAAAACAAACACTTTTTACAAAACAGAAAAAAGCTAACTACAGTATCTTGTGTAACTGCTATCATTATTGTTGGCAGTTTAATTTGGTGCAATATTCCAATTACGAAAATATTACAACTTAAATAACAAATATACCACCAGCAGAGGTTTCTAAAATTATGTTTTTTGATGGAGATATAGGAAAATCAGTGGAATTCCTCCATCAGGAAGTTATTTTGATGAAATAATAAGAGATGATATTGCATATTCACTTGGATTAATGAAGTCATTTGAAAAATTTGAATTCAGAACGAACAGTAAATGCTTTGGACATAGCGGCACAGGAGGTTCATTTTTAAACAAAGATTATAGCCTATAATGCCTTAGGGTACAGATCGAAGATGTCGGGAATGACAGAGAGGTCATATGACTCTTTGACTATTTGCTTGGCGATTGTCCTTGGCAGTATATGGTGCATATATTGAAAATGAATTAGTCGGCTTTGTTAGGGTTGTTGGAGATGGAGAAACTATAGTATACTTTTGTCATTCTTCAAGAATTTCACAATGTAAGACAAAAAGTATTGATTACAGATAATAACCCAGAAGCTAAGGGATTTTATAAAAGTATGGGATTTAAAGATGCTGATAGTATGGGGATCGTCTCATTACTAAAGTTTGATGATTGATTAGTTCTTTTAATGAAACTAAAGAAATTGATAGAACACTATTAAAGATATCTCAGAGCAAGGAACAGATCTGAGATATCTACAGGAGTTATTAGGAGATCATAGTTCAAAAACTACAGAGAAGTACATTCATGTAACAAATAGAAGTATTTCTAGAATAGTAAGCCCATTGAATAGAATGGAGAGATAAGGTAAGACCTATAGAGGATATTCACGACACAGGTCAGAAAGCACTCTAATATGGTGGTATTACTGACATGTCAGAAATATAGTAGTTAGCTGAAATCGATTTTGAAGTTAATCTTAAGTAGCAAAGTGAAAGGAATGATTAATAGTGGAGAAAGATGAAGTATGTGAGATTGCAGTCACGGATATAGCAAGTAGGTTGGCAAAAATGAACATTGTACAATATAGAACAAAAAGAGATGTTATAGGTATTGATGCTTACTATGAAATTTTTGGTGATGAAGAATCTAATGGTTTATTATTTGCTGCTCAAATCAAGGGTGGTAAATCATATATAAAAGACAAACGATGTTATTATTATGATATTGAAAAAAAACATATTGAAACTTGGAGAAAGTTCGGAATTCCAGTTTTTTTATTTATTAATGATCCAGATGAAGAAAAAAGTTATTGGATAGATATTCAACAATGTATTATTAGCAATCCTCAAAACGAGAAAGTAGGATATAGCTTTGAGTTTTTTAAAGATGGCAATGAACTAAACAAAAAAAGTAGGGAAAAGATAATAAACATTGTAAAAGCAAGAGCTGGGAAATTAAATAGTGCACTAGAAAGAGCAAACTACCAATATAATTCTTTCTTAGAATTATCGAAATCATTTATTAAGGAATACAAAGGTATATCTTTTGATGAAGATAAAATATTTTTCTGGTTACTAAGTAAAGGCTTTAAAGATAGTAATGAGAAATTTTTCAACCTAGTTTTTTCTTGCATCAACGACTATGTAAATGGTATTGGCATTTTAGGTAGACTGATTAATGATGATGAAGTAGTGGAAATTAGTGTTTTTAGAGACAAATTGTTTATTGAAAATAAAGATGGAAGTAGAGATTTTATAAATAGTAACCTTAATTATGATTTTGAAAAAGCATTAAATTACTTTAAAAAATATACTAAAGAGTTTACTGGGTATGGTGAGTTATGCAATTTTAATGAGATTGAAGTTATTATATTTGATGGGCCTCTTGTTAAACCACAGAAAATATTTGTTCATAAAAAAAGAGAGAGCATTAATTTATACATGTGTAATATTAAAGGTAAGATTAATGAGAGATGTAATGATCTAATAAAACGAATGATTAACAATAGAAAAAATATTCTGTTCGTTGGACCCAAAAATCGAGAACCAGAAAGTATACTTTCAGCTATTACTTCTCAATTTGATAAAAAGGATAGAGTAGTAGTAATAGAGGATAGAAGAACAATAAATGTTTTGAATGGCAGTCCAGTTTTTTTAACTGCTAACTCTTTTCAAGAGGATGTGTTATATCAAAAAATTAAAGAAGGGATGTTAATACAGTCTGATAGATTAATATTTGATATTGGAAATTTCAGCATAAATATACCCATAAAAGAAATACTGAATTGTTTTGGTCAGAGAAAAGGGTCTATTGCATTACTTGGATATGATAGTAGTTTAATTAAGGATATCAGAAAAGATTTGCAATTCATTATTCTTGAGAATAATCAAAACACATCAGAAGATGAAATAGTTTCCTTGATAAATAATATCGATTACGTAATCAAATTAAATTTTTATTTTGATAGAAATTCATATTTAGGCGAAGTTTGGGAAAACGAACAAAATAATTGGAATAAAATTTTTGAATATCATCCACACGAAGATAATAACTAGTTAGACTTCAGCTAACAAGCCATTCCCACAAGGGTGCTGGTGGGCACGTGTCTAGGGAAAAGTCAGGGCACCACACCTTCTCACTGGGTGCTAGCACCGCCAAAGGGTATTCCTAAGGGGTCCAGTTCGAAGGCGTCGGGAATAGCAAGACCGGTTAGGCAACATATATTGTTAATATTTGGGGGATTTATATGTATAACAAGAAGGAAATTATGAAATATGATGATTTGAAATACAAAAATCATGAAAAGTATGGAATTGCTATTTTAACAGGCGATATTAACGGTGAAAAAGAACCGATACCATTTGATGAATTTGAAGAAAAATATATAACTGAAGTAAATTATGAAGATGATTATTTCTATATGCTTAATGTTAATAGATTTGAAGATAAACTATTATTAGAGTATATAAAGCTTGGTGATGAAGAAGGATTCTACAAGGATTGGTCATATAAAAGATTTATGGAGGCACTAAAGGAAGTATGTGATGATTATGATTATGTATATGTAAATAACTTTGATAAAAGTGAATATGACAATTTTGCAAGAGCATTTTTTTTATCGATGCTCATTGATATAAAAGATTATAAAAATTTCAATGCTGTATTTTCAAAATGTGGAGACATATGTAAAACACTTATTAAAATTACTGAACAAAGACTTAAGGGGATATGGTGGAACTTTGAATATGAAAAAGATGAGATTCTATTCTGCAAGATGTTTTTAACACCCTATTTTAATAGTTTGCGATTTGATAGAATAATATTTAATCATGGCAATAAAGAATTTGGCAAGGACTATGTTCTTGAAACTACTAATATATTTGGTATTAAAGATTACTATGGGGTTCAAGCAAAAGCTGGAAACCTAAGTGGATCAGCCAATACAGATATTGAGGAAATAGTTACGCAGATAGATATGGCTTTTGATGTTCCATACAAATTAATTGATGGAACAGAAATTTATGTATCAAAAGTTATTATTGCTATTTCAGGTAACTTTACTGATAATGCTAAGGAAAGAATTTATAGAAAGGTTAACAGGTATAAATTTTCAAACCTAATATTTATTGGAAAGAAAGAACTTAATTCAATTATTCCTCAGATTCCGTAATTGACGTCGCCTAACAAGCCATTCTCACAAGGGTGCAAGAAGCACCGCCACGAAGCAGGGTCAGAGCACCACACCTTCTCACTGGGTGCAAGCACCACCAAGAGGGTATTCCTATGGGGTTCAGTTCGAAGGCATCGGGAATGGCAAGACCGTTATATGAAAGCTTTTGTCATTCAAGTTGCAGGAATGAATCAAATTACTGAAAGAATAAAAAACCATTAGGTTAATGTCAATGCACTATTGAAAGGGGCAGAACATGAAAATTATTAGAAAAGAAGAGATAAACATTGAAGAATTAAGTAATTTGCTCGCAACGATTGGTTGGGGAAATAATTCTAATGAGAAATTGAGCAATTCTTTAGAACTTAGTTGGGGTTGGATTACAGCTAGAGATGAAAATGATAAACTGGTTGGCTTTGTTCAAGTATTGTCAGATGGAATAAAGCATGCATATATTCTTAGACTTCTTGTACATAAGGACTATCAAGGCAACGGTATTGGCACCCAAATTGTAGAAGAACTTATGACTTGGCTAGATGAAAACAAGTTAAATCCTATCCTTATAACTAAACCAGCAGAAGAATCATTTTATAAAAAATTTGGTTTGGAAAGGGAGCAGAACGGATTTATTTCTTTGTTTAAGTGGGAGTAAAAAAGAGAAGGAGTAATGAGTAAATCGCAATTTAGTAATTAGCCTTCATATAACAGAGCCTTAGCAGATATCGGGAAGAGGGTTTCTAGTGAAAGTCCGACATCGCTAAGCCACGGGACGTTA
>JAFIFG010000093.1 GCA_020832135.1 Clostridiaceae bacterium | reverse complement strand
TCCATTTAAAGACTCCTTTCAATCTGTATGATTTATTGTCACCTTTATTTATCCTCTGGCACCTACAACCTCTCAACCAAACAAACAACTTTGTCACATTTGTCACTACATGCCTCATAATCTCCACTATTCAATGTAACCAAAAGCCTACTCTCATCCATTTCTTTTTTCTCGTTAACTAGTAATATTTTTTCCTTCATATCTAACTCTTCAACAGAAGTCTTCACCAGTTCACTGATTTCATCTTCACTCAATAGTATTGATAGGCTGTCATTTTCCTCTAATAATTTTTCCAGTACACTCTTAATCTTTTTCTTCGTCTCCTCAATAACTCCATAATGATGCTTTATGTACTTATAGGTTTTATTGGCCTTCTCCAACATTCCTTTTGGAGTTAACATATATACTACTCGGTTAGCAGGAATACTCTCTATTTTAATCAAGCCTTCCTTCGCCATTTTTTTAAGTAATATATTAATACTTCCCAAAGAAAGACCTGTGTTTCTTGCTAGTTGTCTCTGGGATATGTTTTGATTGTTATTGATTTCTTCTAACACAATATATTCTTTATCCATCGCCACACCTTAAGTTCTAAATTTAAGACGTTCAATCATTGAACGCCTTGAATTTATTATATATTTTTTTCTGTAATTCGTCAATAATTTCCATGTTTTTATTATATATTACTTTAATCTACCTCATAAACAACTACCTTTTCTACAATATAGCTCTTATCGCTATCTCCATAGTGGTAAAATCTAATCTCTTGCCCACCTGGCTCAATATCATCGGTGGTTGTAAAGACAAAGCTATAGGTGTTACTTTCCGTAGTCTCTCCCAATGCTCTTTGACTAAATTGAGTACCTGTTCCATTTGCACTTCGTACCAATAATCTTATGTGATCATCACTCACATCTCCTATAGCCTTTATTTCTATTTCATACGTTGTAGATGGGTATAGTTCAAATGTTGGTGAACGTAACATACCATAGTCATCACCACTGTTACTAATAAGGGTTCCTTCTTCACTGGTATCTGCTTGTATATTGCCACCAACTCTATTCCAAATTCTCCACCTATCAGGAAATCCATCCCCATCAACATCCAAGTCCAAATAAGAAAGATAAACTATATCCCTTATCTGACTTAGTTTCTCCGGGTTGTCTTGATTCTCTAAATAGTGCCTTACCCTAAAGACACTATCCATGGTATCATTAGTTAATCGTATGGTTTCTTCAGCTTCTCCATTAGCCCTCTTGATATCCTCCACTACCTCCATTGCCTTTTCATACATCTGTAGTCCTTGTGCTCTTTCACCTTGTTCTATAAAATAATTTCCTACTGTCTGATAGGCATTGCTTTTCATGTCATAACTACTGACTCTTAATGGTGCTGATGCTACAGCTCTTTCTACATATTCGAAGGCTTGGTCAAACTGCCCTAAACTGACATAATGACTGGCTGCCTGTTGTAGATTGTTGGAGTTATAAGGAGCATACCTTATTCCTTTTATTAAATAGCCTTCCGCAATATCCATCAAGCCTCTATCCTGTTGTTCAACTCCCTGTGACCGTACTAACTGAGCTAAATCTATCTGAAAAGCTGCACGTAAGGGATCTCTTTTTGCTGCAGTCTTAAATAGCTCTATACTCCTATCAGGTCCATCTGTAGATAAAGCCTCTACTGCTTTTTCTCCTGTTGTATAGCCACTATAGAAGGAAATAGTGGTTACAAATATAATAACCGTTAATATTAAAGGCATTATAGCTGGTGCTTGTATATGCTTTAGCTTGCCTTTGATCTTTACTACCTCCTGTAAGCCCTCTGTATTTATCAATCCTATCATACCCCATAGTATAATTGGCATAGATAGATAAGAGAAGTTAAAATCTAAGAAACTGTGTCCCATCAGGGAAAGTACAGCTACAATCAAAGTTATATTCATGGCATCCTTCTTCTTTATATGCTGTAGCAATGCTATTAATAATAGCAGTAGCAATGCTGCTACAATAAGAATACCTATAACCCCCGTCTCCACCATCGTCTGAATAAAGTAGTTATGGGCCTCTGTAGAAAAATAAGGTTCTGATTGATACATAGGATATAGCTCATTCCAAGCTCCACCACCTGCTCCTACAATAGCATGGTTCTTAAACATTGTCATACCATCTCTATAAAAAGCTATTCTAGTTGAAGAGCTGCTTTCATTTAAGTCAATGGAATTAAATCTAGATATCAATTGCTCTGGTATATATTTATAACTTAACTTTATATCCTTCACCAGATTCCCTTCATGATCATATAGCACCGCTTCATAAAAGGTTACCTTTGTTTCTGGGTGTTGATTTCTAAAGTAGATAATTAAATCCTCTGTATCTTCTACCGTAGTGAAAGGTATCTCTACAATACCTGATTCCTTTAATTCTCCTACTCTTTGCTCTAGAAGAGGTCTATTTCCCGCTTCATTAGAGCTATGGATTCGAACCCTCCAAGGCCATTCATCTTCTTCTGTGTTGGTGGATTCCAGTTGTAGCTTTAGTACATATTCTGTTTCTGCATCTATGTCTTTGATGGTTCTTTGTATTTGATTGACTCTATTTTCTGTCACATTCATGTTATCGAATACCAAGGGTTCTATTGTATTTATGGCCAAGAAGGTAAATCCTATAGCTGCTGCTAACATGATCCCTAAAAAGCCATAAATCAGTTTAAAGTATTTTTCCTGTAGCTTGCTTATGATTAACTGCAGACCAATATAGATAGCTGTGAACAGACCTATACCTATAGCTACTACCATTAATACTCTTATCTTTGTTTCCTCGTCCCCTTCTGTATAGTTCATAAAGGGCTGTAGCAATAGTAAATTAGGTATGCTTACTGCTATATAATAAAAGATGGTGGTGATCTTTTGTCTGCCTGGTATTACGATTAAATAAAACAATGCAAACACAGGAAATAGCATCCATGCTGCTCTAGAGTAAGTAAAGATAAAGGTGAACAGCATAATAAATCCTATAGCCCCATAGATGGTTTTTCTCCATAGCTTCTCTTCTTGATTCTGATAGCCTGTGGCTATGAAGAACAGTGTCATCATAAAGGCTGCCAAGGTATTAGGATACTGGAAGGTGGAGGCAATACGATTCCCCAGCACCGCATCAGCATAGGATACGTAACCTGCTATAGCCAATATTCCCACCACTCCAACTACAAGTCCACTGGCTAAGATAATATTTAATAGGATGTTTTTATATTTATCTTCTCTCCCATAATCTTTCACCATAAGATAAACCACAAAGAAGTTCATATGTCTTAGAACCAATCCCATAGCATCTCTTAAATTTGCCCATTGGAAAAAGACAATGGGTAGTATATAGGCTATGATTAGCATTAATCCTATATAGCCAAAGGGACTATCCAAGGTCAGCTTTTCTTTGTTTTTTAGTTTTAATCCTGTATAAAGGATGAATAATCCAAAGGAAAAGGTATGGGTTAATAATATTTCTTTTTCAAAAAACAATCCTCTAAAAAAAGGAGGGTAGAACAACAATATACCCAACAGTGCAAATACAACGACTTGTAATGTACTATTTTTGTCTTGATGTCTACCCCTTAAAGTTTTTGTACTCATGTCAACAACCCCTGTTTAAATAAATTTTAATTCGTAGGTTCTTCCTCTTTCTTTTCTATAGCAGATGTTTGCCAGTATTCTATGAAGAAGGCTATGAATACCCCCATCATGACACCTAATACAGAAGCTATTGCTACATTCAATGTCTTTCTTGGTCCAACCGGTCGTGTTGTTGGGAAGGCTCTGGAGATGACGGTGATACTTGATTCCCCTATTTGTGAGGATTCTGCTACCCTAAGTTCTTCGTATTTCTTTACAAAGGCATCGTAGGTGTTTTGGGCAAGATTTACTTTTTGGTCGATTTCCTTTTCACGATATCTCTTTTCCTCTAATTCTATTTGTAGCTCTTCAATTTGAGCTTGAGTTCTACCTATTTGTGTTTTTAAACTTGTAATAGTGGAGTTTATCTCGGCTAATTCTATATTTAAGCCGGTTGCTCTAGTTTTCAACTCTATGTACACAGGGTTAATTTCTTCATTCTTCACGGTGATACCCGCAATGTCTTTAATAGATCCATCGGTGTTTTCTCTTGTGATGTCTCTTAATAGTGGATCCTCTAGAATGGATTTATTGGTGGTCAATATAGGACTAATGTTACTTAACTCCCTCTCTGTTGCTTGGATAGAAGTTAATGTAATATCTCTTTTCATTTCTTCACTATCTAGCTGTATCTTATGAGCAGTAATAAGCTCCAGCCTAGCACTTAGCTCCTGTGACATTTCTTCTACACTTCTAGGTTCTGCTAAAAATTCCCTAAGCTCCACTAAAGCTTCATCTAGCTTTTCTCTCTCTATAGCCATTTGACTTTCTACATATTTCGATGATGTAGTGGCTTGTTCCTTTGCCTTATCGGAGACAAACTCTACAAAGTTTTCTCCTACCTTGTTGACAATTTCTGCTGCTTTTTCAGCATCTCCATGCTGCATTTTAATAGTAATTAAATTGGTATCTCTTATGGTCTCCAAACTGATGGCTCTTGCCAGACTTTCTACATCATACCTGTCCTCTAGCCCTAAATCTTCTATAGTTTTTCTCATTACTCTAGGTGCTGTAATCTGTTGCCTGTAGGTTTCAAGAGTCATCACAGGCATACTTGATAAAGAATCTAATATACTATCTACACTTCTATCTTGAATCTGATTGGATTGTAATCTATCACTAAAATTGGATGCCATAAGCACCATTCTTGTTTCATATACTGGTTCC